>NZ_JAMXMW010000024.1:0-169212 GCF_024055675.1 Actinoallomurus rhizosphaericola
GGGGGGGGGGGGGGGGGGGGGGGGGCCCGGCGCCCACGGAACTCCCTTCCGGCATCGACTGATGGCGTCGAACGCGATTTCTTGCCTCTGTCCTCATTCTTTCGCCGCAATTCATCGGTGCACGCCACAAAAAGGTGGGTGTGCGGCGCTTCGCTCTGCTCGGATGTGCACTTTCGGTCGCCGCGACCTTCGCGGCCACGAGCGCGCCCGCCGCCATGGGCGAGCCGTCCGCCCCGGCCGGGGCGGACGGCGGGCGCGCGGCATGGACCACCGAGACGCCGCCTCCGGTAGGTAGCTGAATCATCACCTTTCGTGGCTATCGCGGCGAGGGGAACGCTGGATACCGTCCGCGCATGTCCTTAGAGACCGCCGGCACCTGGCCCGCTCCCGGGCCGTCCGCATGCGACATGGCCCACCGGGTCACTTCGGAGGACGTGGCCGAGATCGCGGCCATCGCCGACCCCGTGCTCCGCAACCTGCGCATCACCCAGGCGTACCACGATCTGTCGATCGGGATGGCGGCGCTGCTGGGACCGGAGAACGTCAGCTGGTGCTGCTTCGGCACCTGGGCCTCGCGCACGGCCGGCCGGTTCATCCGCGGGGAGGGCATCCCGCGGATGGTCCGCCTCATGAAGGCCTTCGCCCAGCGTGTCCCCGCGCGTATCCAGGTGGTCGCTCCCGACCTGGTCTTTCGCGCCGTACGGCAGGTCGGCGACAATGTCGCGATCGGCAACCGCATGGTGTTCGAGGACCTGGGGCTGCTGTACGCCCGGATGATCCAGGAGTACACCGGCGCCACCGACGCCGCCGCCCGAGACCGCGCGCTCGAACGCTGCGTGGCCGCGCTACGCCCCGGGGCGGCCGAACACGGCGGCCAGGACCTGCTCATCGCCGCTGTGCACGGCTATCACGCCGCCATGCGCGCCCGCGACGCCGCCGAGCGCGCCGAGCACATCCTGCTGGCCAATCTGCGGATCGGCCTGCACGAGCAGATCCGCCTGCAGGAGCCCATCGCCCAGGCGCTGGTTCCGGTGCAGGTCTCCCCGTTCACTCCGCCGCCGCTGCGCAGGCGCCTGGTACGGCTGTGGCGGGCCATGGCCACCGCCCACCTGATGGACGTCCGGATGCCCGCCCCCGACTTCCAGCAGACCCGCCGCCTCATCGTTCAGCGCCTGGGGGCCGACGTCGGCCGCGCCGCCCCCGCAGGGATCTTCCCGCCCGACCTGGCCCACCTGTCCAACATCGAGCTCAAGGCATTGCTGTACGACATCGACCGCACGCCCAACGCCGTGCTGGGCAGCGCCGCCGATGACTGGGCCGAACTGGGCAACCGGATGAACTTCGTGGCCGACCTGTTCCGCGTCTGGCAGCAGACCGAGGACCTGTTCCAACCCCCGTTCAGCCGGGACCAGGCCGAGGCGATTCGCGCCGGATCCCTTCCGGCGCCCACCCCACCGCTGTGAACCCGACGTCGAACGCGACGAATTGACGCCCCCGCCCGCCGTACGCCCCTGCCCGCCGTACGCGCCTGGTGGCGGGCACGCCGAGCGGGGCTCAGAAGCGGGCCGGGGCGCCGAGCTCGGCGAGCGCGTGGTCGAGCAGGTCCTCCAGGGCCGGGATGTCGCGGGCGGCGATCGTCCGGTCGGGCTGCTCGGGCAGCAGGTCGAGGACCGTGCGCAGGTCCCAGTACGGATCGTGCCGGTAGCCGCCGGACACCTGGTCGAAGGAGGCCGAGAAGCGGTCGGCGACCGTGATGTCATAGCGGAGGGCGAGCGCGCGGCGCATGTGGGCGATGTCGATGGCCACCGGGCCGTACGACGCGTTGGACCAGTCGACGATGCCGGTCAGGCGGCCGCCGGCCCACAGCGTGTTGTCCGGGTGGTAGTCGCGGTGGATGAAGTGCGCCGCGGCGCCGGGAGTGGGGCCGGCGGCGACGTCCAGCGCGTGCTCCCACAGCGCCGGCCGCCGGGCGTGCCGTGGCGCGAGCCGGATCTCCAGGCGGTTGTACGGGCGGTAGGGCGGCATGGTCGACGCCCCGGCGACCGCGTGGACGGGCAGCAGCGCGGCGGCCAGCTGGATGAGGTACTCGGGCAGCTCCGCGCAGGCGGGGCGGGGCGGGTGGCCCGGCAACCGGCTGATCAGCAGCGCGGGGACGTCGCAGTGCGCGCCGGAGGGGTCGGCGGCGACCAGCGCGGGGGTGGGGATGGCGCACGCGGTGAGCAGGGTCAGCGCCGCGATCTCCAGCTCGGGGGAGAAGTCGATGTCGAGGACGGGCCAGCCGGACGACGCCCAGCGGCGCAGGACCAGGCGATGCACGGTGCCCGAGCGGCTCTCGGCGAGGATCGCATGGTTGACATGGGCCAGCCCGCCGATCATGGGCCGGACCATCTTCACCTCACTGCCGGGCCCCAGGCATTTTTCGATCCAGCGCAGCGTGGCAGCGCTCGGCGGATCGGAGAGCGTGGGGAAGGTCACGGCCTCCATGAAAACGGATTCGGCCGAGGATCGGTAGTGTTTTTGTCGGTAGAAGGCAGACCGAACGGCATGTCATTGCGGGCGCGGCAGGTAAATCGCCGTAAATAGAGCGATAAAATGGAAGTGGCCGCTCTGGGGTGATTTGCGAGCGGCCACCCCCTTAATCCTTGCCGTCGCGGCGCGGCCGCAGCAGCGCCTCCGCCAGCGCCAGCATCGTCTCCTCCAGCGTGACGAGCCGTTTCATCAGGTCCTCATGGACGGTCGTCACCTGCTTGGTCATGTCGTGCTGCGCGCCGACGACCCGCTGGGAGACGTCGTCGTGCACCCCGACCACCTGGCGCAGGAGGTCTTCGCGGAGGATCTCCATGTGCTTGGTCAGGTCGACGCGGGACGCCTCAATGATCTTCGACAGCGTCTCCTCGGTCTCGTCCCGGTCGGGGCGCGCCCGCAGCTCGTCGAGGAGCGGGTCGACCGCCTCGGACAGTCGCTTCTCCAACGCGTCGAACCGGTCGGTGGGGTCGATGAACGGCCGATCGCCGATCGCGGCGACCTTGCGGTGCAGCTCGTTGATCTCCAGTGTCACGGGCAGCCGGGCGATCTGCTGGTCGACGCCCTCGACACGGTCGCACGCCCCGTCCACCTTGGCCTCCAGCGCCGGAAAATGCCCTTCGACCCCACGGATCTTCCCGGACAGGCCCTCCAGGCGGCCGTCGATGCCGTCGAGGCGCCCGCCGACCCCCTCGACCCGGCCGTTGACGGCCTCCAGGCCCTGCTCGACCCGCTCGGCCATGTCGTGCAGTGACTGGTCGACCTTGCCGGCCACCCCGTTGATCTCGTGCTCGAGCTTCTCGGACCGGTGCCCGAGGTCGGCGAGCGTCTTGTCCAGCCGGTTGAACCGGACCGACGCGGCCTCCATCGTGCCGGCGAGCCGGTCGAGCCGCTTGGTCAGGTCGTCCATCTGCTGGGCGGCCTGCAGGGTCGCCTCGGTGATGCTGCGGCTGGAGTCCAGCACGGCCTGGATGCGGGAGAGGCCCTCGTCGACGTTCTCGGCGATGACGCCCACGTCGGCCCACAGGGAGGGCAGCTCGGCGACCGGCTTGACCTTCTCACCCACCGACTCGATGTGCTCGGCCAGCCCTTCCGCCCACTCCGGGGGCTTGCCGCACAGCTCGTCGACCTGCCCGCGGACGGTGTCGAGCTGGGTCGTCAGCCCGGTGAGCTCACGCTCCCGTACCTCGCGGAGCAGCCACTCTATTCCCTCCAGTCGCTGATGAATCTCGTCCAGGAGCTGGCCCGTCGAGCGCTGCTCATAAACATGATCTTGCGCTGCGCGGGCTAGCAATTCTCGCATTCGGTCCGAGACCGGCTGACCCCCTGTCTGCAGGAAGTTGTGATTGGTGTCCACCCGGGTGCTCCTTCGTTTGCCGGTACCGGAAATGGTCGGCGGCGTGGATCGCGAGGAGACACTCTATTGAGCGGACCAAGGTCATCGAGCCGGAGAATAGAAATTTAGGGAAAAGAGATTATGCCCAGCACGGCAAAGCGCCCTTTTCAGACGCGGCGGTGCCGGCCCTCGTACGAGATCCCCGTCGAGGGGCCGCAGACGGCGGTGGCGGTGTGGGGCGTGCCGCGCCAGATCAGGCGGTCGAGTTCGCCGCGTCCGAGGAAGACCCCGCGGCAGCGGGAGCACTCCTCGAACACGATGCCGCCCCGCTGGAAGGTCACCATTCCGGCACCGCACTTCGGGCACCGCAGTACGGCGTCGGCCATCGTCGCCCCCCGTCCTCGCCGCGCCCCGGATCGCGGGCGCCCCTGATCACGCCCCGGCGGGGCCTGCCGGTCGCCAAGAGTAGTCAGCCGGACACGGTCACCACCGTGGTCTTTGCCGGACTCTGGCGTGTCGCCCACACCGCGGGTCGTGCGGGCCGTGCGGTCACCCGACCCCGCGCCGGCTCAGGTGACCATGGTCCGGTCGGCCGGAGCCCCGGGCGGTCGCCCGCGCCCGGGCGGGCTCAAGGGGTGCGGCAGATCAGCGCGGTCGGGGCGTCGCCGACGCGGGTGAGGACGAGGACGCGCGCCTCGGGGCCGTCGGTGCGCAGGTCGCGGCGCAGCCGGTCCACGTCCCCCGCGAAGCCGCGCTTCATGATCGTCAGGGTGCCCGCCTTCTGGGCGCGCAGCGCCGCGCGTACCCGCTTCACGCCGAACGGCAGCACCTCCAGGATCTCGTACGGCCGCGCGAACGGCGTCGCGCGCAGCACGTCCGAGGTGATGTAGGCGATCCGCGGGTCGGCCAGCGCCCCGTCGATCAGGGCCGCGGCCTCGGCGACGAGATGGGCCCGGACCACGGCGCCGTCCGGTTCGTACAGATAGCGGCGCCACCCGGCCACGGGCGGCGGCCCGAGAGCGGGGTCGGCCGCCAGGGTCGCCGGCTCCCGGTCCTGCCGCAGGAGCGTCGCCCGGCGCGGCGTGCCGCCCGCCAGCTCACCGAGCCACAGCGCCGCCTCCTTCACCTCCCCGCCGTCGGAGATCCACTCCGCCTCCGCGCCCGGCGGGACCGCCTCGTGCGGGATCCCCGGCGCGACCTTGACGCAGGCGCCGGGCACCCGGCCGGCGAGGTCCAGGACCGTGCCGAGCGGCGGCAGGTACGCGTCCGGGTCGAACACCCGGCCACGGGACGTACGGCGGCCGGGGTCGGCGAAGACGGCGGCGTACCCGCCGGTGTCCTGCGCGGTGGCGTCGCCGCAGTGGACGTCCGCCAGTTCCGCGACGCCGAAGGCGTGAAGATTGGCCCGCGCGACCTCGGCGGTGAGGGGGTCGAGCTCGACGCCGAGGCCGCCGACGCCCGTACGGGCGCGGGCGAGCAGGTCGCCGCCGATGCCGCAGCCGAGGTCGAGCACCCGGCCCCCGGCCGGGAGCCGGTCGGCGAACCGCCGCGCCCGGTGCCGGGCGACGCTGGCCCGGGTGGCCTGTTCGAGGCCCTGGGGGGTGAAGTACATGCGGTCCGCGTCGGCGCCGAACTTGGCCCGGCCGCGCTCGCGGAGGCGGGCCTGTGTCAGGGCCGCGCCGACGAGGTCGGCTGGATGACGGGCGCGCAGGCGGGAGACCATGGCCGGCAGGGTCCGCTCGTCGGCGCCGGCGACGCCGATCTCGCCGAGCAGCTCCTGGCCTTCGGGGGTGAGAAGCTCTCGGAACGCGGCGGTGTCCACCCGATGACGGTAGTCCCCGGCGGCACTCGGAACGCACCTGACCACCAGCGAAACCCCGCAAACGCCGCATATAACGACAGGTGGGCGGCGCGCGGGGGCCCGTGTTGACGGGTTCCCGGACCCCGGCATAATCTCCAACTGGCACTCTCCCCATGAGAGTGCCAATCAAGCGACAGGTCGGTCTGGCACCCGCGACGGCAGGCCACCGTGGTCGCGTCTCCAACATGCGGCTGGCCGATCTGGTCGGCCGAGGATACGCAATCGAAGGGGAAGGTCAGATCGTGTCGACCGCCACCAAGGTTGTTCTCAAGCCGCTCGAGGACCGCATCGTCGTCCAGCCTCTCGAGGCCGAGCAGACCACCGCGTCGGGTCTTGTCATCCCCGACACGGCCAAGGAGAAGCCCCAGGAGGGCACCGTCCTCGCCGTCGGGCCGGGTCGCTTCGACGACAAGGGCGAGAAGCGCGTCCCGCTCGACGTCAAGGTCGGGGACGTCGTCCTCTACAGCAAGTACGGCGGCACCGAGGTCAAGTACAACAACGAGGAGTACCTCGTTCTGTCGGCCCGCGACGTGCTCGCCGTCGTCGAGAAGTAAGACCCGAACAGATGCGCCGCCCCGGTTCTGCCCAATGAGGGCGGCCGGGGCTGTGCACGTCCACGGACATTCCTACTTGGAGCTTCCCAATGCCGAAGATCCTGGAGTTCGACGAGGGAGCGCGCCGCGCCCTTGAGCGTGGCGTCAACGCCCTCGCGGACGCCGTCAAGGTGACGATCGGCCCCCGTGGCCGCAACGTCGTCATCGACAAGAAGTGGGGCGCCCCCACCATCACGAACGACGGTGTCACCATCGCGCGTGAGGTGGAGCTCGACGACCCGTACGAGAACCTCGGCGCTCAGCTCGCCAAGGAGGTCGCCACCAAGACCAACGACATCGCGGGTGACGGCACCACCACCGCGACGGTCCTGGCCCAGGCGCTCGTCCGCGAGGGGCTGCGCAACGTCGCCGCCGGCGCGTCGCCGATCAGCCTCAAGCGGGGCATCGACGCCGCCGCCGGCCACATCTCCGAGCAGCTGCTCAAGTCGGCCCGCGAGGTCACCGACAAGGAGTCGATCGCGCACGTCGCGACCATCTCCGCCCAGGACGCCAAGATCGGTGAGCTCATCGCCGAGGCTTTCGACAAGGTGGGCAAGGACGGTGTCATCACCGTCGAGGAGGCCCACACGATGGGCCTGGAGCTGGAGTTCACCGAGGGCCTCCAGTTCGACAAGGGCTACCTGTCGCCGTACATGGTGACCGACCCGGAGCGGATGGAGGCGGTCCTCGAGGACGCCTACGTCCTCATCTACGACGGCAAGATCTCCAACGTCACCGAGTTCCTGCCGCTGGCCGAGAAGGTCGCGCAGACCCGTAAGCCGCTGCTGGTCGTCGCCGAGGACGTCGAGGGCGAGGCCCTGGCGCTGCTCGTGCAGAACAAGATCCGCGGCACGTTCGTCAGCGTCGCGGTGAAGGCGCCGGGCTTCGGCGACCGCCGCAAGGCGATGCTGGAGGACATGGCCATCCAGACCGGCGGCCAGGTCGTCACCGAGGCCGTCGGCCTCAAGCTCGACACCGTCGACCTCGACGTGCTGGGCCGCGCCCGGCGGGTGACCGTCACCAAGGACGCCACCACCGTCGTCGACGGCGCGGGCGAGTCGGCCGCGATCGAGGACCGGATCCGCCAGATCCGCCGCGAGATCGAGGGCAGCGACTCCGACTGGGACCGCGAGAAGCTCCAGGAGCGCCTCGCCAAGCTGGCCGGGGGCGTCTGCGTCCTGCGCGTCGGCGCCGCCACCGAGGTGGAGCTGAAGGAGAAGAAGCACCGCCTCGAGGACGCCATCTCCGCCACCCGCGCGGCGATCGAGGAGGGCATCGTCTCCGGCGGCGGCAGCGCGCTGGTGCACGTCGCCAAGGAGGGCTTCGACGCCCTCGGTCTGTCCGGTGACGAGGCCACCGGCGCCGAGGCGGTCCGCCGCGCCCTGGTCGAGCCGCAGCGCTGGATCGCCGAGAACGGCGGCTGGGAAGGCTACGTCGTCGTCGCCAAGGTCGAGACGCTGCCGGTCGGCTCCGGCTTCAACGCCGCCACCGGCGAGTACGGCGACCTGATCGCCCAGGGCGTCATCGACCCGGTCAAGGTGACCCGCTCCGCGGTCAGCAACGCCGCGTCGATCGCCGGCATGCTGCTCACCACCGAGGCCCTCGTCGCCGACAAGCCCGAGGAGGAGCCGGACGCCGCCGCGGGCGGCCACGGCCACGGCCACGGTCACTGATCAGCGACCGGCCGCCGCACGCGGCCGACGGATCACAACGGATGCCCTCGTCACGCGCCTGGCGAGGGCATCCGTCGTTCTCGGGGACGTTCGGTGACAACGATCATGGCGATGGTCACGCTCAGCGATTGCAATCCCGTTGGGATCAGCACTGTGACCATTCCGTTGTCGTCAACGATGCAGACAGGCGCGATCTCGATGGGCATCATGCTTTCGTGACCGAGGGAGCGATCGCCGGGGCCGCGGTTCGGGGTGCTACCGCCGAACTACGGGGGAGAAGACCGGCTAAGGCGGACGACAACGACCTCAGGGAACTCACGAGCCTTGCCGTTCAAGGAGACCCGGAAGCAGTCGAGTCCCTCATCGGGCGGGTCCGCCCGATGGTGGTGCGCTACTGCCGGGCGCGGCTGGGCCGGGTTTCGGGGCAGTACCACATCGCGGACGACGTCGCCCAGGAGGTGTGCATCGCGGTCCTGGGCGCGCTACCGCGCTACCGGGACATGGGGCGGCCCTTCGCGTCCTTCGTCTTCGGCATCGCGTCGCACAAGATCGCCGACGCGCTGCGCAGCGCGATCCGGGCCGCCGTGCCGACCGAGGACCTGCCCGACGGCCCCGACGAGGGCCCGGGCCCCGAGGAGACGGTCGTCCGCTACATCGAGGCCGAGCGTGCGCGGGATCTTCTCGACCGCTTGCCGGATCATCAGAAGGAATTGGTCCTCCTGCGGGTGGTGGCGGGTCTGTCCGCCGAGGAGACCGGTAATGTACTGGGCATGTCAGCCGGGGCCGTACGCGTCGCCCAGCACCGGGCTCTCGCCCGTCTTCGAGCGATGGCGAGTGAGGAGTCGATCGCTTGACCGGTGGGGGTACCGCCACTCCCGAGCCGCTCGACCTCAGTGAGATCACCCGCAGCGGCGATCTGTTCGACGCCTTGGCCGCGCGCCGCGTCTCCACCGATCCGGGTTCAGGATCCGCCGTTCACGACGATCCCGCCGCACGCCTGCTGGCCGCGCTGGTCGCCGACGTCGATGTGGACGCGCCGCCGTTGTCGGCGCCCGCGCCCGCCCGTGTCCCGTGCCCGGCGCCCAAGTCCTCGGGACGCCCCGTCATCCGGGCGTTCGTCACCTTCGGCGCGATCACGGTCATGCTGACGACGGCCGGCGCCGCCGTCGCGGGCGGCGGGGGCGGCGGGCCGAAGCCCCGCACCCCGTCGGCACGCTCCCAGATCACGGAACGCTCCAGGGCCCGTGTTCAGTCGATCGGCCGGAACCTCCCCGGCGGGCCCCGCCCCACGTCGACCCCCACCGGCGGCAAGGCCGACCCCACGCCGAGCGCGTCCCCGTCGAAGGGGCATGGGCCGCACGCTCCGGCCAAGAAGGATCACGTCCCCGCCTTCGTGGGATCTCATCCGTCGTCCCGGCCGTCCGGACCGGGCGGCCCCTCCGGCAGCCCCTCGCCGACCCCGACCCCGAGCCCGTCACCGGGCACGCCGACCGACTCGCCCTCGCCGGTCTCGACCTCCTCGTCGGCCACCCCGCAACCCGAGGGGAGCACCGCCCGTCCGAACCGGCTGCGGCGTCAGAGCACCTCGTCGGACACGAATGCGTCGCGGCGACCCGCCCGCGACACGCGCCGCTGAGACCCCGCATCGATCAGCGGGTTCGCCCAGGTCGGCCGTCCGTCCGCAGAGGTCAGTGGCCCGCGGAGGTCAGCTGGACTGGCCTTCTTCGCTGTCGATGACGCCGTCGACGTAGCCGCGGGCGTACTCCCAGCTGACGTAGTCCTCCGGGGCGGCGGCGATGGCCGGCTCGTGGACCCGGGGCAGCCCCTCGTCGAGCAGGTGACGGAGGTTGCCGTGCAGGAGGTCCCAGTCGATGTGGTGGGCCCGGCCGCAGTCGCCGCAGTCGACGGTCAGGCCCTTGATGCCGAGGGGTTCCAGCAGGGCGCGGAACACCTCCAGGTCGGCGAGGTCGGCCAGCACGTCCTCCCGCTCCGTCGTGCTCAGTGGAGCGGACTCGTCACTCGGGTCCCCGAGCGCGGCCGCCGGGTCCTCGGGATCGTTCGCGAACGGATCGAGCGGAGCGTCATCGTGCACAAACCCACGCTACCCGAGTATGGGCCGCCGATTCGTGCCTTGTCGCCGTGCTTGGCCGGGCGTTCGACAACCCCGACTAGGATGAGAGGAACGCTCCGCTGATCAGGCCCGACGCCGCGACCCCTTCCGGATGATGCCCATGACTTTCGCGCCCGAGCCCGCCAAGTTCGCCCCGCAGGGGCTCACGTACGACGACGTGCTGCTCGTGCCCTCGTACTCCGAACTCGTGCCGGGCGAAGCCGACACGACGACCCGCCTGTCGCGGTCTATCACGCTGCGGATCCCGCTCGTGTCCGCCGCCATGGACACCGTCACCGAGGCGCGGATGGCCGTCGCGATGGCCCGGCAGGGCGGGCTCGGCGTGCTGCACCGCAACCTGCCGATCGACGAGCAGGCCCAGCAGGTCGACCTCGTCAAGCGCTCCGAGGCCGGCATGGTCAACAACCCGGTGACCTGCTCGCCGGACGACACCCTCGCCGACGTCGAGGCGCTGTGCGCCCACTACCGGATCTCCGGCGTCCCGGTCACCGACGCCGACGGCGTGCTCGTCGGCATCGTGACCAACCGCGACATGCGGTTCGAGACCGACGCCACGCGCCCGGTGCGCGAGGTCATGACCCGGATGCCGCTGGTGACGGCGCCGGTCGGGGTCTCCCGGGACGAGGCGTTCGCGCTGCTGCGCGCGAACAAGGTGGAGAAGCTCCCGCTCGTCGACGGCACCGGCCGCCTGCGCGGCCTGATCACGGTCAAGGACTTCACCAAGAGCGAGCAGTATCCCTTCGCCACCAAGGACTCCGACGGGCGGCTCGTGGTCGGCGCGGGCGTCGGCGTCGGCGCGGAGGCCGAGCTGCGCGCGAAGGCGCTGATCGAGGCCGGCGTCGACGCGCTGTTCGTGGACGTCGCGCACGGTCACTCCCGCGGCATGCTCGAGATGGTCGCCAAGCTCAAGGCCAACAGCACCGCCGACGTCATCGCGGGCAACATCGCGACGCGGGCCGGCGCGCAGGCGCTGGTCGACGCCGGAGCGGACGCGGTGAAGGTCGGGGTCGGTCCGGGCTCGATCTGCACGACCCGCGTGGTCGCCGGTGTCGGCGCGCCGCAGGTCACCGCGATCTACGAGGCCGCGCTGGCGTGCCGGGCGGCGGGCGTCCCGGTCATCGGCGACGGCGGCCTGCAGTACTCCGGCGACATCGCCAAGGCGATCGCCGCGGGCGCGGACACGGTGATGCTCGGGTCGCTGCTCGCGGGCTGCGAGGAGAGCCCCGGCGAGCTGATCTTCATCAACGGCAAGCAGTACAAGACCTATCGGGGCATGGGCTCGCTCGGCGCGATGAAGAACCGCGAGCGCGGCGGGTCGTTCAGCAAGGACCGGTACTCCCAGGAGGACGTGGCCGGCGAGGACAAGCTGATCCCCGAGGGCATCGAGGGCCAGGTGCCCTACCGCGGCCCGGTCGCCGCCGTCGCCCACCAGCTGGTCGGCGGCCTGCGGCAGGCGATGTGGTACACCGGCTCGCGCACCATCGGCGACCTGCAGGAGAACGGCATGCTGATGCCGATCACCGGGGCGGGCCTGCGGGAGAGCCACCCGCACGACATCCAGATGACCGTCGAAGCGCCCAACTACCAGGTTCGCTGAGAGTTTCCTCCGGCCGTGGCCCGCTGCGGTCACGGCCGGCTGCATGGAGAGGACGTACATGGCTGAGGTCGAGATCGGGCGGGGCAAGAGCGGCCGCCGGGCGTACGCGCTCGACGAGATCGGCATCGTCCCGTCGCGGCGCACCCGCGACCCGGAGGAGGTGAGCGTCGCCTGGCAGATCGACGCGTACCGCTTCGAGATGCCGCTGGTCGTCGCGCCGATGGACAGCGTGGTCAGCCCGGCCACGGCGATCGCCATCGGGCGCCTCGGCGGCCTGGGCGTGCTCGACCTCGAAGGCCTGTGGACGCGGTACGAGAACCCCGACTCGCTGCTGGCGGAGATCGCCTCGCTCGACGACGCCACGGCGACGCGGCGTCTGCAGGAGCTGTACGCCGAGCCGATCAAGGAGGAGCTGATCGGGCGGCGCATCAAGGAGATCCGGGACGCGGGCGTGACGGTGGCGGCGCGGCTGTCGCCGCAGCGCACGGCGCAGTACCACAAGGCGGTCATCGACGCCGGGGTCGACCTGTTCGTCATCCGCGGCACGACGGTCAGCGCCGAGCACGTCTCCGGGCGGGCCGAGCCGCTGAACCTCAAGCAGTTCATCTACGACCTCGACGTTCCGGTGATCGTCGGCGGCTGCGCGACGTACACCGCGGCGCTGCACCTCATGCGCACGGGCGCGGCCGGGGTCCTCGTCGGGTTCGGCGGCGGCTCGGGTCACACGACTCGTACGGTCCTCGGCGTCGCGGTGCCGATGGCGACGGCCGTCTCCGACGTCGCGGCGGCCCGGCGCGACTACCTCGACGAGTCCGGCGGCCGGTACGTCCACGTGATCGCCGACGGCGGCATGCGTCAGTCCGGCGACATCGCCAAGGCCCTCGCGGTGGGCGCGGACGCGGTGATGGTCGGCTCGCCGTTCGCGCGGTCGACGGAGGCGCCGGGCCGCGGCTACCACTGGGGCAGCGAGGCGCACCACGAGGAGCTGCCGCGCGGCAAGCGCGTGGAGCTGGGGTCGATCGGCACGCTGGAGCAGATCCTGTACGGCCCGTCGAACGTCGCCGACGGCTCGATGAACCTCATCGGCGCGCTGCGGCGTGCCATGGCGACCGCGGGCTACTCGGACCTGAAGGAGTTCCAGCGGGTCCAGGTCGTGGTGGCGCCGCACTGATCCTTTCGCACTGAGGCGTGCCCAAGCTCACATCCGTCCCTTTGACGCAGTGCGTCGGCCGGTAAGTGTTTTGTGACGACCCGGGGTACGGACGTAGCGTGGGCACGCGGACGTCGAGGGAGTACGGCATGGCGGTTGAGGAGTCCGAGAACGACGGGAACCGGTCGCGGCTCGGCCCGGCCGAGCGCGCAGCGGCACTGGACCGGATGGGCGGGGGCGAGGAGTTCGACGTCGTCGTGGTGGGCGGCGGGATCGTCGGCGCGGGCGTGGCCCTGGACGCCGCGACCCGCGGCCTGACCGTCGCCCTCGTCGAGGCGCGTGACTTCGCCGCCGGCACCTCCTCCCGGTCGTCCAAGCTGATCCACGGTGGGCTGCGCTATCTCGAGCAGCGCGACTTCGAGCTGGTCCGCGAGGCGCTCACCGAGCGCGGGCTGCTGCTCGGCCGGATCGCGCCGCACCTCGTACGCCCCGTTCCGTTCCTGTTCCCGATGACCCACCACGTGTGGGAGCGCGCCTACATCGGGGCCGGTGTGGCCCTGTACGACGCGCTGTCCATCTCGATGGGGCAGGACCGCGGGGTGCCGCACCACCGGCACCTGACGCGTACGCAGGCGCTGCGCATCGCCCCGTCGCTGCGCCGTGACGCGTTCGTCGGCGCGATCCAGTACTGGGACGCCCAGGTGGACGACGCCCGCTACGTGATGATGGCGCTGCGCACGGCGGCGGCGTACGGCGCGCAGGTCGCGTCCCGTACGCAGGCCGTCGGCTTCCTGCGCGAGGGCGAGCGCGTGACCGGCGTACGCGTGCGGGACCTGGAGTCGGACCGGCAGCTGGAGGTGCGCGCCAAGCAGGTCGTCAACGCGACCGGGGTGTGGACCGACGACATTCAGGAGCTCGTCGGCGGGCGGGGTCAGATCCACGTCCGCGCGTCCAAGGGCGTGCACCTGGTGGTGCCACGGGACCGCATCCACTCCTCCAGCGGGGTCATCCTGCGCACCGAGAAGTCGGTGCTGTTCGTCATCCCGTGGGGCCGGCACTGGATCATCGGCACCACCGACACGGCCTGGGACCTGAACAAGGACCACCCGGCCGCGTCCAAGGCCGACATCGACTACGTCCTCGAACACGTCAACGCCGTCCTGAACACGCCCCTCACCCACGATGACGTCGAGGGGGTGTACGCCGGGCTGCGCCCGCTGCTGTCGGGTGAGTCGGAGGAGACCTCGAAGCTGTCCCGCGAGCACGTGGTCGCCCACCCCGTGCCGGGTCTGGTCGTGATCGCGGGCGGCAAGTACACCACGTACCGGGTGATGGCCAAGGACGCCGTGGACGCGGTCGCGCACGGGCTGGACGGCAAGGTCCCGGAGTCCTGCACCGACCAGATCGCGTTGGTGGGCGGCAACGGGTTCCAGGCGGTGTGGAACTCCCGCCACCGCCTGGCCGAGTCCTCGGGGCTGCACGTCGCGCGCGTCGAGCACCTGCTGCGGCGCTACGGCACGCTGACCGCGGACCTGCTCGCCCTCATCGAGGAGCGCCCGGACCTCGGCAAGCCGCTCGACGGCGCCGACGACTACCTGCGCGCCGAGGTCGTGTACGCCGCGACCCACGAGGGCGCCCGGCATCTCAACGACGTGCTGACCCGTCGGACGCGCATCGCGATCGAGACGTGGGACCGGGGGATCGGCGCGGCGCGTGAGGCGGCCGAGCTGCTCGCGCCCGAGCTCGGCTGGTCGACGGAGCAGACCGAGCGGGAGATCGAGTACTACCACAAGCGCGTCGAGGCGGAGCGCGACTCCCAGGCGCAGGTGGACGACCAGGACGCGGACGCGACCCGCCGGGGAGCGCCCGACATCGTCCCGATCGCCACTCCGTAGGCGCTGATCCTTCGACGGCCGGAACCGGCCGCGAAGTGTTTCCCTAATACCGGCATATGTCGGCTTTTGTCACTGTGAACTCCTGTAGGGTTCTCGGGCCAATGGGGCTAATGCCCGAAAAATCCGGCTCAAACGGGGGTTCGTGTGGCGAGGTCGCTGACGCGTGCGCTTGCAGTAGTGGGGACCGGCCTGCTGGCCACCGGAGTCGCGGCCCAGGGTGGCGTCGCGTCCGCCGCGTCCCCCGCACACGCGGGCGCCGCCGCCTCCGAACGGGCGGCCGGGTACCACATCGACGCCCAGGCGCTCATCAAGACCGGACTGCTCGATGTTCAGGCCGCCAAGAAGAAAAAGAAGAAGCCGAGCGTACGGCTCGGTCCGATCTTCAACACCCCGACGGGTTCCAAATCCAAGCAGGGCGCGATCGACAGCCAGATCACCCACCTGATCGCCGGTGCGCCCAAGGGCGCGGCCATCTACGTCGCGATGTACCACTTCTATACCAAGAGCCTGGCCACGCAGCTCATCAACGCGAAGAAGCGCAAGGTCAACGTGCGAGTGGTCCTGGATCACGACTCGGCGGGCTCTGCGGCGTACAAGACGCTGAAGAAGTCGCTGGGTTCCAACCGCAAGAAGTCCTCATGGGTGACCCTGTGCGCCAAGGACCGGGGCTGCATCGCCTCGCAGTTCAACCACAACAAGTTCTTCCTCTTCTCCACCACGCTCGGGTCGAAGAACGTCGTGCTGCAGACCTCCGCCAACGCCACGGATGTGGCGCGCGAGCAGCAGTGGAACGACGCGCTGACGCTGAAGAGCGCGAGCGTGTACGCGGCGTACCGGCATTACTTCTACGACCTGGCGAAGCAGCATCACACCGGCAACTACCACCGGATCGTGCATGCCGGGAAGTACCGCGTGGACTTCTTCCCCTGGGCGGCGGACGACCCGATCAGCCAGGATCTGGACAAGGTGTCATGCACCGGCGGCACTCATATCCGGATCGTCATGGGCTTCTTCTTCTGGAAGCCGATCGCGCAGCGCCTCTGGAAGCTCGATGACGAGGGGTGCCGGGTCCAGGTCGTCGTCGGGAGCGTCGGCAAGTCGGCCCTGCGGGAGCTGACGAGGCCCGGCGGCCGGCACGGCGGTCCCGAGGTGAGGTACCTGCCGGAGGGCGGCCAAGCGTACGAGCACTCGAAGTATCTGCTGCTCGACGGCCGTTACCAGGGAAAGAACCAGAAGGTCGTCATCACCGGCAGTGTCAATTACACCAACGTCGCCTTCCACGCCCACGACGAAGCGATGATCACCATCGCCGACGCGGGTCTGGAGAAGAGCTACGTGACGAACTTCGCCACGGTCTTCGGGCGCGGCAAGGCCCTCACGTACGCCGACGCCGGCGCCAAGCTCGCGGCGACCGGCGTCGTGCGGTCCGACAACGCCGACGAATCCGCCGCGGCCGACGACTGACGACGACTTCCCGGGCCGTAGGCGGTCACACCGTCGAGCGCCTACGGCTCGGAGCGCACGTCAGTCTGAAGACGGGCCCAGGAGCAGGCCGACGCCGGAGCCGTACAGCTCGGCCGGCACCCGCTCCGGGTCGAGCAGGTGCTGCAGCGCCAGCCCGAACTCGATCGCCATGGCGAGCGAGGCCCGGTCCTCCGGGGACATCTCCGACCGGCCGCCGGACAGGCCGGCGGCGAGCTCCTCGCGGCGGGCGTGGTACCAGTCGGCGATCCGCCAGCCCGCCGAGAAGTCGCGCATCCCGAACAGCCACAGCTCGACCAGCAGGAGCGCCCGCATCCGGGTCTCCTCGTCCGACAGCCGCTCGGCGTAGTGCCGTCCGACGTCGGCGCAGCGCTCCTCCTGCGGGCGCTCGGAGTCCCGCAGGGCGGGGCAGGCGCCGAGGCCGGGCTCGGCCTGCGTGTAGCGCTCCAGCAGGGCGAGGACCAGGTCCGACTTGCTAGCGAAGTTGGAGTAGACCGCGCCCTTCGTGAGCCCCGCCCGGGAGGCGATCTCGTCGAGTGAGGCGCCGCGGATCCCGCGTTCCGCCCAGAGCTTCTCGGCCGCGTCCAGGAGCGCGGCCCGTGTTTGGGCCCGCCGCTCCTGCCGGGGTGTGCGGCCTTCTTCGTTGCCGGCGGACCGGTCCGGGCCGGAGATCATTCTGCCCCCTCGTCTCGACGGTTCCTCGCCTCCTTCTCCGGAATACACCGTGCGGCGCAATCCGAGCCAGCAAATGCAGAACAAGGTGGCTCCGGAGCGGACCGAAATGGCATTGAGGACGGGCGATGTGGCGCTGACCACGCAAGCGAATGATTACCGGGCAGTAGCCATGAGGAGGACTCACGTCTTAGAGTTCCCTGCATGAAGGCACCCGCAGCGGCCTCGACCGGGGTACCCGTCACCGCTCCCGACCTCCCCGCGGAGGTGGTCGAGCGGCTCACCGCACGCGTCGCCTCCAGCGGCGAGACCGTCCGGATCGCCGCGCCGTTCACCGGCGAGCCGGTCGCCACGCTTCCCGTCTCGACCGGGGCGGACGTCACCGCCGCGTACGAGCGGGCCCGCGCCGCGCAGGAGTCGTGGGCGCGGCTGTCCCCGGCCCGGCGCGCCGAGCCGTTCCTGCGGTTCCACGACGCGATCCTCGACCGGCGCGCGGAGGTCCTCGACCTCGTCCAGCTGGAGACCGGCAAGGCCCGCCGGCACGCCTTCGAGGAGGTCCTCGACGCCGCGGGCTGCACGCTGTACCACGCGCGCCGCGCGCCGGGCCTGCTGCGGCCGCGCCGCCGCCAGGGCATCATGCCCGCCGCGACCCGCGTCATCGAGCTGCGCCACCCCAAGGGCGTCGTCGGGGTCATCTCGCCGTGGAACTACCCCCTCGCGCTCGGCCTGACCGACGCCGTGCCCGCCCTGCTCGCCGGCAACGCGGTCGTGCACAAGCCGGACACCCAGACCGCGCTGTCCACCCTGTGGGCGCTCGACCTGCTCGTCGAGTGCGGACTGCCCGAGGACCTGTGGCAGGTCGTGATCGGCGATCCCGCGCGGATCGGCGACCCGCTGATCGAGGGCGCCGACTACGTCGCCTTCACCGGCTCGACCCGTGGCGGCCGGGTCATCGCCGACAAGGCCGCGGGCCGGCTGATCGGCTACTCGCTCGAACTCGGCGGCAAGAACCCCATGATCGTGCTGGACGACGCCGACGTCGAGCGGGCCGCGCAGGGCGCCATCCGCGCCTGCTTCACCAACGCCGGCCAGCTGTGCATCTCGATCGAACGCCTCTACGTCGACGAGAAGATCTACGACCGGTTCGCCGAGCGCTTCGTCCACCGGGTCAAGAACATGCGGCTGGGCGCCGGGTACGACGCCGACATGGGCTCGCTCACCTCCCAGCGCCAGCTCGACACCGTCACCCGGCACGTGGAGGACGCCGTGGCCAAGGGCGCCCGGCTCCTCGCCGGCGGGCGGCCGCGTCCCGGCGTCGGGCCGTACTTCTTCGAGCCGACCGTCCTGGAGGACGTCACGCCGGAGATGGAGCTGTGCGCGGGCGAGACGTTCGGCCCGGTCGTCGCGCTGTACCCGTTCTCCTCCGACGCCGAGGCCGTACGCCTGGCCAACGGCACGCCGTACGGGCTCAACGCCAGCGTGTGGACCGGCGACGTCGCGCGGGGCCGCAGGCTCGCCGCCCGGATCAAGGCCGGCACCGTCAACATCAACGAGGGGTACGCCTCCGCGTACGGCTCCTACGACGCGCCCATGGGCGGGATGAAGGAGTCCGGGGTGGGCCGCCGGCACGGCGCCGAGGGACTCCTCCGCTACACCGAGGCCCAGACGGTCGCCAGCCAGCACGGGTTCGGCTTCGAACCGATCCTCGGCATGTCCTACGAGACGTACGCCGCCCTGATCACGAACGGTCAGAAACTGCTGAAACGCCTTCGCCTCAGGTAGGAGCGCACGGATGGACTACGACGTCCTGGTCATCGGGTCGGGCTTCGGCGGCAGCGTCACCGCGCTCCGGCTCACCGAGAAGGGGTACCGCGTCGGCGTGCTGGAGGCCGGGCGCCGCTTCGACGACCCCGACGGCGCGCCCGGCCGTCGCCACCAGGACCTGCCGAAGACCTCCTGGCGCACGCGTCGCTACCTCTGGGCGCCCGGCCTCGGCATGACCGGCATCCAGCGCATCCACCTGCTGCGCGGCGAGCGGGGCTCCCGCGTCCTCGTGCTCGCCGGAGCGGGGGTCGGCGGCGGCTCGCTCGTCTACGCGAACACCCTGTACGAGCCGCCGCAGCCGTTCTTCGACGACCCGCAGTGGCGGCACATCACCGACTGGAAGGCCGAGCTCCGGCCGTACTACGACCAGGCCCGGCGGATGCTGGGCGTCCGCACCAACCCGACCATGACCCCGGCCGACCGGGCGATCAAACGGGTCGCCGACCGCATGGGGCGCGGCGACACGTTCCACCTCACCCCGGTGGGCGTGCTGTTCGGCGACAAGCCGGGCGCGCCGGTCGACGACCCGTACTTCGGCGGCGCCGGACCCCGCCGCGTGACCTGCACCGAGTGCGGCTCCTGCATGACCGGCTGCCGCGTCGGCGCCAAGAACATGCTCACCGAGAACTACCTCTACCTCGCCGAGCACGCCGGCGCGAAGGTCATCTCGATGGCGACCGTCACCGCCGTGCGGCCGCGCCCCGGCGGCGGGTACGAGGTCGAGATCACGCGGACCGGACGGCGCGGCGCCCGCTGGCGGCGCACGCTCACCGCCGAACAGGTCGTCCTCTCCGCCGGCACGTACGGCACCCAGCGCCTGCTGCACCGGATGAAGGCCACCGGCGCGCTGCCCCACCTGTCCGACCGCCTCGGCGTACGGACCCGGACCAACTCCGAGGCGATCCTCGGCGTCGAGCGGTTCCGCGCCAGGGGAGAGGACCACTCGCGCGGGCTGGCCATCACCTCGTCGTTCCACCCGGACGAGCACACCCACATCGAGCCCACCCGGTACGGCCCCGGCTCGAACGCCATGGGCGGCCTCCGCTCCCTGCTCATCGACGGCGGCGGGCGCGTGCCCCGCTGGGCCAGGTTCCTCGGGCAGCTGGTCACGCACCCGTGGGACCTCGTGCGCCTGCCCAACCTGCGCAACTGGTCCCGGCGCACGATCATCGCGCTGGTCATGCAGACCAACGACAACTCGATCACCGTCGAGCCCTCGCCGTCCGGCCGCGGGCTGCGCGCCCGCCGCGGCCACGGCGAGCCGAACCCGACCTGGATCCCCCAGGCGCACCGCGCGGTCCGCATGCTGGCCGAGGAGATCGGCGGCTTCCCGGGCGGCACGTGGCTCGACCTGTTCAACATCCCGACGACCGCGCACTTCATCGGCGGCTGCACGATCGGGAACTCGCCCGAGGAGGGCGTCATCGACCCGTACCACCGCGTGTACGGCCACCCGGGCCTGCACGTCGTGGACGGCTCCACCGTCTCGGCCAACCTCGGCGTGAACCCCTCCCTGACCATCACCGCCCAGGCCGAACGCGCCATGGCCTTCTGGCCCAACCGCGGCGAACCGGACTCCCGCCCGGACCTCGGCACGCCCTACACGCGCCTCACCCCCGTGGCCCCGAAGAACCCGGCCGTCCCCGCCGACGCCCCCGCCGCCCTCCACCTCCCCACCACCCCCGCCTGACGACGGCGACGACCGGGGCCGAGCCGTCAGTTCGGATAGTGGTGGATCTCGGCCAGGTGACCCGCCGCGGCGGCGAACTTCGCGTCATCGGTGAGCAGCGGCAGGCCCAGTGCTTCGGCCAGCGCGACGTACATCGCGTCGTAAGCCGTCAGGTTGTGCCGGAGTTCCAGGACACGCGGCTGGAGCGGTTGCATCGGATAGCGGGTGATGCTCAGGTCGGAGTAGTCCATGAGCATCTGCTCGGCACGCTCCACACTGATACGGACCGCGGGCTTGGACGTGATCGTGAAGCCGCGCACGACGCTGGAGACTTCGGCGTCGATGAGGGTGGGCGCGTGTACTCGCCGGGCGAGCCGTCGACGCAAGAGCTCGTCGCCCTCCAGATTGGCCAGTAGCCGGATGATGATCGAACAACCGACGACGAAGGTCATCGGCGACCGTCGTTCATGAACTCGCGTACGTCGTCCAGGCTGTACGTGATCGGCGCGCGGGTCGCGATCCGGTCCATGACCTCTTCGACCGACGGGTTGGCGGCTGCTTCGGTCATGAGGTCACGCAGGTAGGCGGCGAGAGACTGGCCCCGTGACTCCGCTCGCTGCTTCAGCTTGGCGATGACGTCGTCAGGGACGTCACGCACCTGCACTACGGTTCCCATGTTCTTAGCGTAGCCGTTCTGCATGCACGAAGCATGCAAACGTTCGGGGTCTGGGCGCCGACCATATGTGCGGGGGATGCCCAATAAGGATCTTCTCGGTGGGGCGTGCCCGAATGACACCTCTGGGGAAGGTTGCGTACTGCGATGTGATGAGCACGCAGAGTAGCCGACTCTCGATGGAGGTGCATGTAACGATGGCGATTTCGGCCGACATGAACAAGGTGCTGGACCGGGGCTACGAGGACATGGACATGAAGAGGCTGGTCGACGCCCCGGTGGAGGCCCTGGCCGGTGTCAGCGAGAACGACGCGGAGATGCTGAAGAAGGCGTTCGGCATCAAGACGATCGGTGACATGGGCCGCAACAAGTACATGCAGGCCGCCTATGCGATCGTCCGCCTCTCGGAGGCCTGCAAGTAGCCGTCAGCCCTGCCGCTTCGCCGTCGCCGTGGACTCCTGATCGCCCTGAATGCCGTCAACGGCGGCGGCGAAGATCTATCCGAGCAACTCGCGGTGCTCGGCGGGAAGGTGGCGTACGGCCTCCCGCAGGGTGACGCCGGAGATCCGGTCTCGGCGGGGACGGAGCCAGGCGGTGACCCAGTCGGGGTCCCGCTTGGACAGCTCGCGCAGGACCCAGCCGAGCGCCTTGCGGATGAAGAACTCCTGCTCCTCGATGAGCGCGTCCCCGTACTCCGACAGGCGGGTGAGATCGCCCTCACCGAGGCGGATGCCCCGGATCAGGGCGAGGAGCGCGGTGCGCCGGATCCAGAGGTTCTCATCGCCCGACCACAGATCGAGCGTCATGGCCAGCCGCGGGTACCGCCAGAGGAGGGCGCCGACGACCTTGATGGCGAGGACGTCGACGTACGCCCAGGTGTGCGACTCACGGATCATCCGCTCGATGATCGGCAGATCCCTCGCCTTCAGCAGCGCCCAGTTGCGGACCAGGACCTCGACGGCGGTCATCCGGGCCTCGTGGACGGGCTCCTGCCAGAGGTCGCGGGCGAGGGCCAGGGTCTGTTCGCGAGATCTTCCGGCGGCGGCGCGGACGGCGATCTTGCGGATGGCGGGCACGGGCACCCCGAGGTGCAGCAGGTCGCTCTTCAGGTAGCGCTTCTCGCGCTCGGCGCGGGCGGGGTCCCCGAGGGCGCGCAGCTCGGTGACGACGGTGTCGAGAGGGTCCACGCGGTCAGTATGAGCCGCTCGTACGACGGTGGCG
Organism: Actinoallomurus rhizosphaericola; assembly: GCF_024055675.1. Taxonomy (NCBI): domain Bacteria; kingdom Bacillati; phylum Actinomycetota; class Actinomycetes; order Streptosporangiales; family Thermomonosporaceae; genus Actinoallomurus; species Actinoallomurus rhizosphaericola. The sequence goes on from NZ_JAMXMW010000024.1 coordinate 22,301, forward strand.
GCGTTCGCGCAGGCAGCGGGCCCCTAGACTGGGAACGATCCCGACCTCCCGAAAGGCGTTCTCGGTGTCCGTCGAGTCAGTCGAGCAGTCCTTCGACACGGTCCTCGTTGTCGACTTCGGCGCGCAGTACGCGCAGCTCATCGCCCGTCGCGTGCGCGAGTGCCACGTGTTCAGCGAGATCGTGCCCTCGACCATGCCGGTCGAGGAGATGCTGGCCAAGCGGCCAAAGGCGATCATCTTGTCCGGTGGCCCCGCGTCGGTGTACGAGCCGGGCGCGCCCGCCGTGCCCACCGGCCTGTTCGAGGCCGGCGTGCCCACCCTGGGCATCTGCTACGGGTTCCAGGCGATGGCCAAGGAGCTCGGCGGCACGGTCGCCAACTCCGACATCGCCGAGTACGGCGCGACGCCGCTCACGGTGCTCGACCAGGGCCGGCTCCTGGCGGGGCTGCCCGCGGAGCAGTCGGTGTGGATGTCGCACCGCGTCACGTGCAGCGCCGCCCCGGCCGGCTTCATCGTGACCGCCAGCACCGCCAGCGCGCCGGTCGCCGCGATGGAGGACGCCGCCCGCGGGCTCTACGGCGTGCAGTTCCACCCCGAGGTGATGCACACCGAGCACGGCCTGGAGGTCCTGAAGCACTTCCTGGAGGCGGCGGGCTGCCGGCCGTCCTGGACGATGGTCAACATCGTCGAGGAGTCGATCGAGGCCGTACGCGCCCAGGTCGGCGACAAGCGGGCGATCTGCGGGCTGTCCGGCGGCGTCGACTCCGCCGTGGCCGCCGCGCTCGTGCAGCGGGCCATCGGCTCGCGCCTCACCTGCGTGTTCGTCGACCACGGGTTGCTGCGCAAGGGCGAGGCCGAGCAGGTCGAGAAGGACTTCGTGGCCGCCACCGGGGTCGACCTGAAGGTCGTCGACGCGGCCGACCGGTTCCTCGGGGCTCTTGAGGGCGTCACGGACCCGGAGACCAAGCGCAAGATCATCGGCCGGGAGTTCATCCGGGTCTTCGAGCAGGCGGCCCGCGAGATCGTCGGGGAGCACGGCGAGGCCGTCGAGTTCCTCGTGCAGGGCACGCTCTACCCGGACGTCGTCGAGTCCGGCGGCGGCACCGGCGCGGCCAACATCAAGTCCCACCACAACGTCGGCGGGCTGCCCGAGGATCTCCAGTTCTCGCTGGTCGAGCCGCTGCGCACGCTGTTCAAGGACGAGGTGCGCCGGCTCGGCGAGGAGCTCGGCCTGCCGGCCGAGATCGTGTGGCGGCAGCCGTTCCCCGGCCCCGGCCTGGGCATCCGGATCATCGGCGCCGTGACCCGCGACCGCCTCGAGGTGCTCCGCGAGGCCGACGCGATCGCCCGCGAGGAGCTCACCCGCGCCGGCCTCGACCGCGACATCTGGCAGTTCCCGGTCGTGCTGCTCGCCGACGTCCGCTCGGTCGGGGTGCAGGGCGACGGCCGCACGTACGGCCACCCCGTCGTGCTGCGCCCCGTGACCAGCGAGGACGCCATGACCGCCGACTGGGCGCGGCTGCCGTACGACCTGCTGCAGCGGATCTCCACGCGGATCACGAACGAGGTCGCGGAGGTCAACCGCGTGGTCGTCGACATCACCAGCAAGCCGCCGGGCACCATCGAGTGGGAGTGACGCCCCGGTCGGATCCCCGGCCCGGGAGAGCCGCGCCCGGCGCCTGCCGGCCGGCCGCCGGGCCGCGGCCGGCCGTGGGTCACGCCGGGGTGAGCACGCCCTCGGCGTCGAGGGTGGCGGCGACCCCGTTCACGACGGCGGCGATGCGCAGGCCCTCCTGCACCAGCTCCCGCGAGAAGCCCTGCTCGCGCAGCGTCTTCTCGTGGGAGTCCAGGCAGCGGCCGCAGCCGTTGATCGCCGAGACCGCGAGGCACCACAGCTCGAAGTCGGCCTTCTCGACGCCAGGGTTCCCGATCACGCTCATCCGCAGCTTCGCCGGCAGCGTGGCGTACGTCTCGTCCTCGATCAGGTGGGTCGAGCGGTAGTAGACGTTGTTCATCGCCATGATGGCCGCGGCGGCCTTGGCCGCCTGGAACGCCTCCGCGGACAGGTGCTCGGCGGCGTCCTCCGCCAACGCCGCGATCACCTGCGGGCTGCGGGTCGCCATCGCGCTGGCCAGGACCGCGCCCCACAGCTGCTGCTCCGACAGCTGCGACGTGGACGTCACCGACCCGAGGTTCAGCTTGAGGTCCTTGGCGTACGCCGGAAGGGCGCTCTTCAGGGTGTCGACACCACTCATGTCATCCTCCAAATGCTCCGAAGACGGGCTGACGGGGCTCGCCCCCGCAAGCCCCGTCAAGACGACGGCCGGCCGCTGACGTCGCGGCCGGCCGGCCGGTGGATCAGACGCCCGCCATCAGCTTCTTGGCGTCGAGCGTGGACTCGCCCTTGTTCCAGTTGCAGGGACAGAGCTCGTCGGACTGCAGCGCGTCGAGGACCCGCAGGACCTCCTTGACGTTGCGGCCGACCGAGCCCGCGGTCACCATCGTGAACTGGATCTCGTTGTTCGGGTCGACGATGAAGGTCGCGCGCTGGGCCACGCCCTCGTCGGTGAGGATGCCGAGCTCCGAGGTCAGCTCGCGCTTGACGTCCGACAGCATCGGGAACGGCAGCTCGCGCAGGTCCGGGTGGTCCTTGCGCCAGGCGTGGTGGACGTACTCCGAGTCGATGGACACGCCGAGCACCTGCGCGTCCCGGTCCGCGAAGTCCTCGTTCAGCCGGCCGAACTCCGCGATCTCCGTCGGGCAGACGAAGGTGAAGTCCTTGGGCCAGAAGAACACGACGCGCCACTTGCCGTCGTAGGACTTGTGGTTGATCCGCTCGAACGCGTTCTCCGGGTCGAGCGAGACGCATGCGGTGAGGTCGTACTCCGGGAACTGGTCACCGACCGTGAGCACTCGTAGGCCTCCTTGCCAGACGGGTGTTGGATGACTCCCAGGGTGCCTTAGGTATCGTTGATCTGCGAAATCGGCTCCCCCGAAGGATTTCGATAGGAGATTACTATCAGCCGTCCGACCGTCGCCCAGCTTCGCGCGTTTCTCGCCCTCGCGGAGCACCTGCACTTCCGGGAGGCCGCGGCGGCGCTCCGGTTGAGCCAGCCCGCGCTGTCCGGCGCGGTCGCCGCCCTCGAGGAGACGCTGAACGCCCGCCTGGTCGAGCGGACGACCCGGCGCGTGCTGCTCACCCCCGAGGGCGAGCGCGTCGCCCGCCGCGCCGAGCGGGTCCTGGCCGAGCTCGACGGCCTGGTCGAGGAGGTGTCCGCGCCGCGCCGCCCGTTGAGCGGCCCGCTGAACCTCGGGGTCATCCCCACCGTCGCGCCGTACCTCCTGCCGGTCGTGCTGCCCGGCCTCGCGCGCGACTATCCCGCCCTGCGGCTCGCCGTACGTGAACAGCAGACACGCGACCTGGTGGAGGAGTTGCGGGCCGGCCGGCTCGAGGTCGCGATCCTGGCGCTCCCGGCCGACGAGGGGTTCGCCGAACTCCTGCTGTACGAGGAGGACTTCGTCCTGCTCGCGCCCGAGTCGTACGGGCTCGGCGCCGGTCCGGTGAGCCGGGACGTCGTCCGCGACCTCGACGTGCTGCTGCTGAACGAGGGCCACTGCCTGCGGGACCAGGCCCTGGAGATCTGCCGGGAGGCCGGCGCGAAGCCCGGCGACGCGACGTACGCCACGAGCCTCGCCACGCTGGTGCAGCTGGTGTCCGGCGGGCTCGGCGTGACGCTGGTGCCCGAGTCGGCGCTGCCGGTCGAGACGCGCCGCGGGGAGCGCCTCTCCGTCACCCGGTTCGACGATCCCGCGCCGTACCGCCGGATAGGGATCATCTATCGGCGTACGAGCCCGCGCGCCGACGACTTCGCGTTGCTCGCCGAGGCGATCCGCGCGTCCGTCCACGCCCGCCGCTGGCGAGTCCGGTTGCCCACCGTGACCGCCACAGGCGACCGCTAGCCCATCCATCCCGGCGCCGCCACGGCGGCGGTGCCGGGCGGCTTCGCCGCGAACGGCAGGCGTGAACGAGTGCCGAGGATCCTGTGGGTCAGAGCCGCCGAAATCCTCGGCGGAAGCTCGAGGCGGGGTCAGCGGCGGCGCCGCTTGAGGCGCCAGAACGCCCACACCAGTGCGACACCGGCGGCCACCGGGGCGGCCCGCTTGAGGACGGCCGGGCCGGCCACCTGCAGCAGGTCGATGGGCTCCGCCTCTCGTCGAGCCGGTGCCGCCTGCCGCCCGGCGGGTGCTGCGTCGCGTCCGGCGGGTACTGCCTCTTGGCGGGTCGGTGGCTCGGCGGGTTGGGCGGCCGTCGCCGGCTCTGGGGTGGTCTTCGCCACTTCGGCCACTTCGGCCGCCTCGGCCGAGGACGCGGTGTCGTGCTCCTCCGCAGCCGCGGGGGCGGTCCGGTCGCTGACGGCCTCTTCGGAGGTGGCCGGCCTGGCGACCTCCTCCTCGACCCGGGCTTCCGTGGGCGCGCCGATGCCTGTTTCGGCGGGTGCGCCGGCTCCGGGGCCCTCCGCCTGCTCCGTCTCCTCGGGCCCGGCGGCCAGTTCGGCGGCGAGGTTGTCGGCGAACCGGCCGATCAGCCGCCCGCCGACCTCGGCCAGGATGCCCCGGCCGAACTGCGCGGGCCGGCCGGTGACGTTCAGCTTGGTGTGCACGGTGACGCGCGTCCGGCCGTCGTCCTCGTGCAGCTGTGCCTGGACCGTGGCGGAGGCGGTGCCCGGTCCCCGGGCCTCCTTGCCGGACGCCTCGATCACCACGGTGCGGGCCTCCTCGTCGCGGGAGGCGATGCGGGCCGTGCCCCGGTAGGTCACGGTCATCGCGCCGAGACGCACTTTCAGCCGCCCGGTGAACTCGTCGGTCTCGGCCGCGTCCAGCGTCGCCCCCGGCATGCAGGGCGCGATCCGCTCGACGTCGAGCAGGACCCGCCACGCCTGGTCCACCGGCACCGGAACGGTGAACTCGTGGTCGAGTTCCATGCGCTGCCTCCTCGTGTTCGGCGGTCTGCGGTGACATTACGACCGAGTTCACCGCGTACGCCACTAAAAACGGCGTGATGGTGCGGTCCGTCGCCTCGCCCGCCTCAGGCGCAGTGCGGTGCATACCCGAGGCGGGCGGGGCGACACGGTCGTGTCAGGCGCCCGCGGCGGCCGCGAGGGCACGGGCCGTCAGCACCTGGGCGAGGTGCCGCCGGTACTCCGCCGATCCGTGCAGGTCGCTCGGCGGGCTGGTGCCGTCCGGGGCGTCGTGCGCCGCCGCCTGGAACGCCTCGCGGGACGCCGGCCCGTCGGCGACGGCCGTCTCGACGGCGTAGGCCCGGACGGGCGTCGGGCCCATGTTGGTCAGGCCGATGCGTGCCTCGGCGATCTCACCGTTCACACGCCGGACGAGGCACGCGACGCCGACGATCGCCCACGCCTGCGCCGTACGGTGGAACTTCTCGTAGTGGTGACCCCAGCCGGTGTACGCCTTCGGCAGGCGTACGCCCAGGAGGATCTCGTCCGGCTCCAGCGCCGACGTCAGGTAGTCGGTGAAGAAGTCGCGGACCGGGATCTCCCGCGCCGACGTCACGGCCACGCCGTCCATCGCCAGCACCACGGCGGGCAGGTCACCGGCCGGGTCGGCGTGCGCGAGCGAGCCGCCGAGCGTGCCCCGATGGCGGACCGCCGGGTCGGCGACCGTGGCGGTGGCCGCGGCGAGCAGCGGCGCGTGCGCCTGGACCAGCGGGTCGCGGATCACCTCGTAGTGGGTGGTCATCGCCCCGATGAGCAGGGAGTCCCCCTCGTCGCGCACGCCGCGCAGCTCCGGCAGGCCGGAGACGTCGACGAGGACCTCGGGGTAGGCCAGCCGGAGCCGGAGCAGCGGCATCAGGCTCTGCCCGCCCGCGATGACCTTGCCCTCCTCGTCCGCCTCGCGCAGGGCGGCGACCGCGTCGCTCAGCGAGGACGGCCGTACGTAGTCGAAGGTCGCCGGAATCATGCCGCACCTCCCGCGGAGCCGAGGCCGCCGCCCGCGCCGGGTTCGGGGGAGCCTCCGGGCGGCGCCGAGCCGTGCCGGGCCTCGGTCAGCGCCCGCCAGACCCGTTCGGGCGTGCACGGCATGGGCACGTCGTCGACCCCGTACGGGCGCAGGGCGTCGACGATCGCGTTCACGACCGCCGGCGTCGAGGCGATCGTGCCCGCCTCGCCGACGCCCTTGACGCCCAGTGGGTTCGTGGTCGCCGGGGTCTCCGTTCGGTCGGTCGTGAACGTCGGCAGGTCCGCGGCCGAGGGCACCAGGTAGTCGGCCATCGTGGTCGTCGTCAGGTTCCCGTCGTCGTCGTACACCGCCTCCTCGTACAGCGCCTGCGCGATGCCCTGTGCCAGCCCGCCGTGCACCTGGCCCTCGACGATCAGCGGGTTGACGACCTTCCCGACGTCGTCGACGGCGACGTACGAGCGGAGCCTCACGAACCCGGTCTCGGTGTCGACCTCGGCGGCGCACAGGTGCGTGCCGTGCGGGAACGAGAAGTTCTCCGGGTCGTGGGTGGCCTCGGAGTCCAGGGACGGCTCGAACCCCTCGGGCAGGTCGTGCGCCGCGAACGCGGCCAGCGCCACCTCCTGGAGCGTACGGGCCTGGCCCGGCACGCCCTTCACCGCGAACGACCCGCCGGAGAACTCGATGTCGCCCTCGTCGGCCTCCAGCAGGTGCGCGGCCATCCGACGCGCCTTGTCGATCACCTTGTCGCAGGCGTTGAACAGCGCGACCCCGCCGACGGCGAGGGACCGCGAGCCGTACGTGTCCATGCCCTTCGGCGAGACGCCGGTGTCGCCGTGCAGCACCCGGACGTCCTCGAACGGCACGCCGAGCCGGTCGGCGGCGATCTGCGCCCACGCGGTCTCGTGCCCCTGCCCGTGCGCGGAGGACCCGGTGACGACCTCGACCTTGCCGGACGGCAGCACCCGTACGGAGGCGTGCTCCCAGCCGCCCGCGCCGTACGACAGGGAGCCCAGGACCCGCGACGGCGCCAGCCCGCACATCTCGGTGAACGTCGACACGCCGATGCCCAGCTGGACGGGGTCGCCGCGGTCCCGCCGGTCGGCCTGTTCGGCGCGCAGCTTGTCGTACTCGAACAACCGCAGGGCCTTCTCGGTGGCGGCCTCGTAGTTGCCGGAGTCGTACGTCAGCCCGGCGATCGTGTCGTACGGGAACTCCTCGTGCCGGATCCAGTTGCGCCGGCGCACGTCGAGGGGGTCCAGGCCCAGCTCGTTCGCGAGCTCGTCCATCAGCCGCTCGATGGCGAACGTCGCCTCCGGCCGGCCCGCGCCCCGGTACGCGTCGGTCGGCGTCTTGTTCGTGAACACGCCGGTGCAGGTGAAGGAGTAGGCGTCCATCTTGTAGATGCCGTTGAACATGAACGCGCCGAGCAGCGGGACGCCGGGCGTGACCAGCATGAGGTAGGCGCCCATGTCGGCGAGCAGGTCGACCTTCAGCCCGCGGATCCGGCCGTCGCGGTCGGCGGCGAGCGAGAGCCGCTGGATCTGGTCGCGGCCGTGGTGCACGGCCATGTTCCCCTCGCTGCGGGACTCGGTCCACTTCACCGGGCGGCCGAGACGCCGGGCCAGCAGCAGGCAGACGACCTCCTCGCCGTACACCTGCAGCTTCGAGCCGAACCCGCCGCCGACGTCGGGCGCGACGACCCGCAGCCTGTGCTCGGGGATGCCGGTGACCGTGGCGAGCATCAGCCGCAGGATGTGCGGGATCTGCGTCGCCGACCACAGGGTGTACTCGTCGCCGACCGCCGAGCAGACCACCGCGCGGGGCTCCATCGCGGTCGGGATCAGCCGCTGCTGGACGTACCGGCGCTCGATCACCACGGGCGCGTCCCGGAACGCCGCGTCCAGTTCGCCCGCCTCGAAGACCCAGGTGTAGCTCTTGTTGGTGCCCTTATCGGCGTGGACGAGGTCGGCGCCCTCCTCGACCGCCCGCTCCATGTCGACGACGGCGGGCAGCGGCTCGTAGTCGACGTCGACGGCCTCCAGCGCGTCCACCGCGGCGTACCGGTCCCGGGCCACGACGACGGCCACCGGCTCGCCGACGTAGCGCACCTCGTCGACCGCGATCGGCGGGTGGTCGGGCAGGATCATGTCCTCGGTGACCGGCCACGCGCACGGCAGGCTGCCCTGCTCGTCGGCGAGGTCGGCCCCGGTGAAGACGGCGATCACACCGGGCCGGGCGCGGGCGGCCTCCGCGTCGATCCGGCCGATCCGGGCGTGGCTGATCGGGCTGCGCAGGAACGCGACGTGCAGCAGACCGGGCAGCTGGATGTTGTCGGTCCAGGTGGTGCGCCCGGTGATCAGCCGGGCGTCCTCCGTACGCCGGCGGGCGCGGCCCACCTCCGACTTCGCCTCGGGCGTGCCCGGGGTGACCTGCTCGGCGACGGCCTCCGGGGCGATCTCGCTCACGAGGCCTCCTTCGTCGGAGGAGTGACCATGCGCGCTGTGCCTCCGATTCGCTCCCTCCGCTCGCTCATGAGCGTGCCTCCTCGGTCTGGTCGCTCTGGCGCATGTCGTCCGCGGCCCGGCGGACGGCGCGGACGATGTTCTGGTAGCCGGTGCAGCGGCACAGGTTGCCCTCGAGCCCGGCCCGGATCTCCTCGTCGGAGGGGTCGGCGTTCTCGCGCAGCAGGTCGAGCGAGGCCATGATCATCCCGGGGGTGCAGTAGCCGCACTGCAGGGCGTGCTCCTCGTGGAACGCGCGCTGCATCGGGTGCAGGTTCCGCCCGTCGCCCAGGCCCTCGATGGTGGTGATCTCGTGTCCGTCCGCCTGGACGGCGAGGACGGAGCAGCTCTTGACGCTGAGGCCGTCCATCAGGACGGTGCAGGCGCCGCAGTTCGACGTGTCGCAGCCGATCGGGGTGCCCACCTTGCCCAGCCGGTCGCGAAGATAGTGGGCGAGCAAGAGGCGTGGCTCGACGTCGTCGTCGTATCTCACGTCGTCGACCTCCACCGACACGCGCGGCATACGTTCCTCCCGGGGGTGCGTACTCGGATATCGGGCAGGCCGTGCCCGGGAGGCCGTACGGGCGTGCCGGAGCGGTGCCCCGCAGGAGCCGGAGCGACGGCCCTGCGGGCGTACCGAGACGGCACCCGGCCGCGTACGCGCGATGGAACCGCGGACACCGGCCGCGCGCCGGCTCCCGGTGCACGGAGTGGTGCTCGGGCGTCAGCCCTGGTTGAACTGGTGGTGCGTGTTCACCTTGTGGCCGCGCCGGGCGCCTTCGCGGTGCTTGCGGCGGATCTTGGCGGCAGATCGTCTGGTGCGCTGCGTACGGCTTCGCGACATCGCTTGCTCCAGTGGCAGGAGGCGTTGCGTGTTGTCAACGTAAGCCCGGAATGCCAGGAAGGCCAGAGGCGAAACGAAACCTGGCCATTGGTTGACCCGGCCTCGGCCGTACGGTGAACGCCGGGAACCCGCCCACCGCAGCCGGGGAGCCGCTCACCGCACGGCCGGGGACCCGCTCACCGCACGGCCGGGGACGCGCGGCTCGTCGCCGTGCGGCGTCCTGCCGGACTACTGCACGCTGCGAACGGTTCCGCCGTCGACCCGGAGGGTCGCTCCGCTGATGTAATCGGCCAAGGGGCTCGCGAGGAAGGCGACGGCCGCGGCGATTTCGTCCGGCCGGCCCATGCGCCCGGTGTCGTTGGGCACGAGTTGCTCGCTCGCCGCTCGTTCGATGTCCTCCCAGTCCTCGCCCCAGCCGCGTTCCGGCGCGGTCCGGATGAGCAGGTTCTTCACGGCCTCGACCAGGATCGCTCCCGGGCTGACCACGTTGGAGGTCACGCCGGTGCCCTTCAGCTCACGGGCGAGCGATACCGCGAGGTTGTGGCGTGCGGCCAGGGTGGCGTTGTACTGCGGGTGGGTGTTCATCGGCTGGGTCGCCAGGCCGCCGCCGATCGTGATCACTCGTCCCCAGCCGCGCTCCCGCATCCGGGGCACCAGGCGCTGGATCATCCGGACCCCGGAGATGACGTTCGCCTCGTAGGTCTCGCGCCAGTCCTCGGGAGTCGCGTCCGTCCACGACAGATGCGCATAGGACCCGGCGTTGTTGACCAGGACGTCGATCGGGCCGCCCTCCAGGGCCGCACCGGCCACCGCGTCGGCGCCCGCGTCCGTGGTGAGGTCGCCGATGGCGTACCCGGCCTTGCCACCCGCTTCGACGATCGCCGCGGCGACGGACTTCGCGCGCGTCCCGTCCCGTCCATGCACGACCACCTCGGCGCCCTCCGCGCCGAGCAGCAGGGCCATCGCCTCGCCGAGACCGGAGCTGGATCCGGTGATCAGCGCACGCTTGCCGGACAGTTTCAAATCCATGGGTTCACCCGCTTTTCGCAGAGTCGTGGACATCGGTCCCGCGACCGATGTCTACGACTGTAGACCTCCTACGGAGTACATGTCTACAGGCGTATACAATCGCCCTGTGAACGAGCAGAGGCAGCCGGATCCCACCGGCCCCAAGCGACAGCGCAACGCCGCCGCCACGCGGAACGCGATCCTCGACTCGGCGATCAGGGCGTTCACCCGACACGGCTACGACGGCGTCGGGGTCCGCGAGATCGCCCGCGACGCGGGAGTGACGGCGATGCTGGTCAATCGCTACTTCGGCTCGAAGGAGAAACTCTTCGCCGAGGCCGTCGACGCCTCATTCGCCCCGGCGACCGTGATCTCGGAGGACTCCGCATCCCTTGCGGCGACCCTCGCCCGGCGGCTGGTGGAACGAACGGATCCGGACGCCGAGACCCTCGATCCGTTCCTGCTCCTGCTGCGCTCGGCGCCCAATCCGCGGGCTGCGGAGATCATGAGAGCCGGCACGGAACGACACGCCGGGCACCGCCTCGCCGAGCTCCTCGACGGGCCGGACCCCGAGCGACGCGCGGCACTCGCGAACTCGCTGATCGCCGGATTCTGGCTGATGCGCGCCGTCATTCAGAGCACCGCGCTCACCGAGACCGATCCCGCGGACCTCACGGCTCGCCTCGAACGCGCCTTCGACGCGCTGCTCTCGCCGCCCGGGGCCTGACCGGGTCGACGCCCGCGCGGAATTCGGGTGGATCGGCGAGGAGGATGCGAAGATGCGAAATGGGATCGACGAGCTCTGGCGGGCGGTCGGTCCGGAGGACCGCGAAAGCTACTGATCGCATCCTGCCCGTCGACCGGGTCCTCACCGGCCCGCCGCGTGAGACGTGAGAGGCGCTGACCAGGCTTTCGCCACGAATTTTCCGACAAATTGATCAAAGCGGTGGGATCGTGGTGTTCCGTCACGTTTGAACGGAGGGGGCCGTGACGAGTCTCGAGGAACGCGTCGCCGATGATCCTGGCCCGGTGGTGGCGGACGGGGAGGCTCCCGGCCGCCTGAGCCGTGGCCTGGCGTTCGCCCGTCGGCACCGCGTCATCCTCGCCGTCCTCGCGCCGGCCATCGCGCTCCGCCTGATCACGATGCTCGGCTACCGGGGCGCGATGTGGTTCCCCGACTCGTACGACTACGTCAGCGGGGCGCTGACCCTCACGCCGAACCTCATCCGGCCCAGCGGGTACTCCCTGTTCCTCTGGCTGCTGTCCCCGTTCCACAGCCTGACCCTCGTCGTCCTCGTCCAGCACGCCATGGGCGTCACCGTGGGGGTGCTGGTGTACGCGCTGCTGCGGCACCGGTTCGGACTGCCCGGCTGGGCGGCGTCCGTGGCGGCGGTGCCCGCGCTGTTCGACGCCTTCGGCGTCCAGCTCGAACACCTGATCATGTCCGACACGCTGTTCACCTTCCTGCTGACGCTGGCGGTGACCCTCGCGCTGTGGGACAAGGCGCCGAGCACCCGGCGGCTGGCCGTGGTCTGCCTGCTCGTCGGCCTCGCGACGGTCACCCGCTCGGTGGGCCTCCCGATCCTCGTCCTCACCCTCGCCTGGCTGGCCGTACGCCGGGCGGGGCGCCGCGCCATCGCCGCCGGCCTCGTCGCCGGGCTGCTGCCGGTCGTGCTGTACGCAGGGTGGTTCTCCTCCCGCACGCACCGGTTCGCGCTGACGTACAGCACGGGGATCTTCCTCTACAGCAGGACGATGTCGTTCGCCGACTGCCGCAAGATCAAGCCGCCGGTCGACGAACTGCCGCTGTGCATCAGCACGCCGCCCGCCAAGCGGGAACGGTCGCAGTTCTACATCTGGGGACGCATCTCGCCGTTCCACCGGCTCGGGGAGCGCAAGTTCACCCCCGACGTCGAGGGCCGGGCGGGCGACTTCGCCCAGCGGGCGATCCTGGCCCAGCCCGGCGACTACGCCGAGACCGTGACCTCGGACCTGCTGCGGACGTTCCGGTGGCACCACCCGCCGTTCCCGGACCCCGACACGTACGACTACTACCTCTTCCAAGCCCACCCGCCGCAGCCGTCGGCCACGGCGGCGGCGCGGATGCGCGCGTACGCCCCGGGGCACCTGAACACGCACGTCGTCCGGCCGTACGCCTCGATCATGCAGGTCTACCAGCGTTACTTCTTCGTGCGCGGCGCGATGTTCGGCGTGATCCTGCTGGCGGGGCTGGTCGCGCTGCTGCGCCGCCGCTGGGCGGCGCTGCTGCCGTGGGCGGTGGCGGTGGCCGCCATCGTGGTGCCGCCGACCACCGCCGAGTTCGACTACCGCTACGTCATCCCCGCGCTCCCCGTCGCCTGCGTCGCCGCCGCCCTCGCCTTCCGCCGCGACCCCGCGCTCACCGCGGAGTGATCACCCGCTCCGGGTAATCGCGTCGAGGGCCGCGTGGAGGGCGTCGATCGAGCGCATGAGCTCGTCCGGCGAGGTCATGGCCGTGGGGGAAGGGGCACGGAGACGACCTTCTTGATCAGCTCGACGGCCTTGTCGATCTCCTCCGCGCCGCAGATGGGCTTGTCCCAGCTCCACCACCAGCAGAGGCGCTCGTTCTCGTCCGGCTTGGCCGTGATGATCTCGGCGAGGTGGTTGCTGGTCCCCGGGGCGTGGACGTAGATCCGGGTGGGGCCCTGCTGCTGGGCGTCGAGGCCGGCCTTCTGGCAGGCGATGGTCAGTTTTCCGGCGAGCTCGTGAACGTCGTCGGTCGGATTGATGGTCATGGTCACTCCCTGTCGTCTCCTGACTACAAAGATTGACTCAAACGCCGTACGCTGGGAGCCCCCAATGGCCGGAGCGTGAACGCACAAGAGGCACGCCCCCCGTTCGTGCGGAAGGTGTCACGAAGATGTCGGAGAACCGTATGACCGCGCGGAAGTTCGTCGGCAAGGAGATTCGCCGCGCCCGCGAATCCAAGCAGCTTACCCGCGCCGAGCTGGCCAAGACCTTCCCGGTGTCCGAATCCCTCGTTGCCTCGTGGGAAATTGGACGACTCATCCCGAAACCGGAATACCTGCCTCACCTAACGGACATTCTCGGTCTCCCGGATGTAATCCTGCGTATACTCGACGACCTGGTCAGCAGGGAGGTCGCGCCCGAGTGGCTTGGCAAATGGACGGAAGCGGAGGCTGATTCGTCGGCCCTGCTCGCGTTCGCGCCGCTCGTGGTGCCCGGTCTCCTGCAGACGGAGGACTACGCCCGCGCGGTCCTTCGCCTCGGGAAGCCGGCTCCCCTTGATCTCGAGGGGCAGGTGAGCGCGCGACTGGCGAGACAGAAGGTGCTGACCCGCGAGGACCCTCCGCTCTACCACGCCGTGCTCGACGAAGCGGTGATCTGCCGCCCGGTCGGCGGCCCGAAGGTCATGAGTGATCAATTAATGCGCCTGGTGGAGCTCTCGCAGTGCGATCACGTCATCGTTCAGGTGATCCCGTTCGGCGTGGGGGAACACGCCGGATTCGCCGGTGGCCCGATCGTGCTGGCGAGCATCGACGGTACGGACGTCGCGTACGTCGATAATGCCCTTCGCGGGGACGTGGTAGAAAAAACGGAAGACGTGGCGGCGATCCGGCGGCTCTGGCAGATGCTGAGCGCCAAGGCGCTGCACGAACAGGCATCGATCGAGCTCATCACGAAGGCAGCGAAAGCATGGGAAACCTGAGCTGGCGTAAGTCGGCGCGCAGCACGAACAACGGCGGCGACTGCGTCGAGGTCGCCGTTGTCGAGGAGAGCGGGAAGTGACGTGAGCGGCGCCGGATAGGCGTCGTTTCCCCCGGCGTCCCCCGCCCTTGCTTACCGGAGCCAAGGGCGGGGGATTTCCCATGTCCGGCGGAATCAACGCTTGCGGACCAGGAGGGGCTGATTCACGTCACCGAGGTGGCCGTCAAGGTCGGACAGGGTGGCGTGGGTGAGGCCAAGGCCGTCGTCGGCCAGGTGGGTCCGGCAGTCCATGTGCACCCAATCGCCGTCGGGGTGGCGCAGCAGCGTGGTGGTCATGGTGGGCGGGATGGACAGCCACTCCTGGATGGGCAGCGTCGCCGACAGCCCGTTGGCGGCGTCGGCGACGATCAGCGCGCGGGCCAGGCCGGTGAGCTTCTGGCCTGCGATCAACGGGATGCGCACGCGGGTCCAGACCTCGGCGAGACCGAGCGGCTCGCGGCCGCCGCGAATGAACCGCCACTCGATGGCCTGGCCATAGCCCCAGTCGGGCAGATTGAGCAGCGAGTGCCAGTCGTCCGGGTCCTGGGGGATCGGAGGCGGCGCGACCCGTTCGGTCTTCACCGGGGGAGTCGGGCCCGTCGCGATGTGCCAGGTGCGGGCGGTCACCGCCACTTTGCCGTCGACGATGAGGTGCGCCTCGGTGAGACGGATCTGCCGGCCGGGCCGCAGCGTGGTGACCTCGACGCGGGCCGGGCGGCGGGGGATGGGGCCGAGGAAGTCCACCGAGATCCGTGCCAGGCGCATGCCGGGTCCGACGGCGGCGTCGATGACGTGGGCCAGCAGCGCGGTCGGGGGCCCGCCGTGCTGCGCGGCGCTGTCCCAGGGGCTCTCGGTGGCGCCTGTCGGCTCGTAGACGTCGTCGCCGGCAGGCAGGTAGAAGGCATCGGGCTGATCGCTCATGGACCAATATTCGGACAAAGAACCCTCGGCGCACGCGCCCGGGCACGGTTCGGCCGGCGGAGCCGTACGAAACGCTCGGTGAAAGGCGGGCCCGCCCGGTGCTCTGAGCCGCTTCGGGGCCGTTCGGCTCCGTGATCACCGAGCGTTCGGCACGCGCCCCGCGCTGTGCCGGCACATCCTGCGTCAAATCGGGCACAGGGGTAGGTGGTCGTCTTCTCGGCGTGTCCCGCCGGCGGCCACTTCGTCCCTCCTGCGGGGACGGCCTCCAACACGACGGGCCACCCCCGGAGGGAGGTGAGCGTGCAGCGACGACGACGAGCCACTGCCGGCCCGCGTGCACCGCCGCGGGCGTGAACGGTCACCGCGATCGAGACGACCCGGCCGCCACACTCCAGTGACACGGCGCACCATCGGGCCGAGCCGGAGTCGCCGTTCTGTTCCCCTGAGGCGGTCGCCCCAGCCCCCCTGACTCCGCAGAACCTTTGCTCTGCTCACCCCGGGTGAGCACTGGACCGTACCAGGTGCATACCCGGGGTGAGCAGAGCAAAGATTTCCCGAAGGGGTGGGGTGGGGGGAGGGCCGCGCGGGCCGGCGAGGGGACAGGACCGCCCGGCCCGGAGCCGTTCATCACCAGGATCGAGCCAGAACTCCAGGTCGGATTCCCGCCAGCGGTCGCGGACGAGAGAGGGCAGGCTCGTCCACGGTCGATCATCGCGATGACGTGAGGACGGGGAGCATGCACCAGGTGGCCGAGT
Organism: Actinoallomurus rhizosphaericola; assembly: GCF_024055675.1. NCBI lineage: Bacteria > Bacillati > Actinomycetota > Actinomycetes > Streptosporangiales > Thermomonosporaceae > Actinoallomurus > Actinoallomurus rhizosphaericola. Next base: position 38,059 of record NZ_JAMXMW010000024.1, read on the forward strand.
TGAAAGTGCTGTACTTCGGGACGCCGGTGGTCCTGATCGGCTCGCGGAACGAGGACGGGTCGCCGAACCTCGCGCCGATGTCGTCCGCCTGGTGGCTGGGCGACCGCTGCATGTTGGGCCTCGGCAACAGCGGCCAGACCACGGCGAACCTGCGCCGGGAACGCGAGTGCGTGCTGAACCTGGTCCCTTCCTCGATGGTCGACGCCGTCGACCGGATCGCGCTGCTCACGGGCGCGCCCGAGATCACGGAGTTCAAGCGGGAACGCGGCTACCGGTCCGAGCGGGACAAGTTCGGAGCGGCCGGGCTCACCGAGCAGCCCGCCGATCTGGTGCGCGCGCCGCGCGTCCAGGAGTGCCCGATCCAGCTGGAGTGCGAGGTCGAGGCGATCCACCCGTTGGAGGGGCCCGACCTGCGGGCGACGGCCTTCCAGGTGCGGGTCCTCCGCGCCCACGTCGAGGACGAGCTGATCATTCCGGGGACGCACTACGTCGATCCGCTGCGGTGGGACCCGCTGATCATGAAGTTCTGCGAGTTCTTCGGCGGCGGGGAGAACATCCACCCCTCACGGCTCGCCGAAGGCTGGAAGATGCCGCACCGGCTCGAACACGCGCTCGGCTGAGACCGGGCCGCCTTCATCGAGGGTTCCGCGGCGGCTCAGAGGATGATGGCTCATCGGTGTGGGCGCTCGGCGACGAAACGCCGGTCTCACCTGGGACGCAGCCGTACGGGCCGCGCGGCGTTTGACGCGGAACGCCGGTGACCTGCACACTTGATGCCATGCCAGCGCGCCGGATGACGACCGCCCACGTGGCCTCTCGCCACGCGGTCGCCGCGCTGTGTCCTTCGTGTTGTTGTCGCTGACCCCGTTCCAGCCGACCGTCAGCCTGCGGCACGCCGCCGCGCCACCGAAGGACTTCCCGGTGAACCTTTCCGTCATCCCGGATCTGACCATGCAGGGCGCCGACAGCCCGTTCTCCACCCGCCCGACCGTCACGGTCGGCCGCCTGGCCGGGCTCGTCCGTGAGCTCGCCGCCAGTCCCGGCGACTGGTGGCACCTCGCCCGCTTCGACGGCGTGCCCGTGCGGCTGCTCGGCGAGGCGGAGGTCTGGCTGTCCGCGTGGCCGCCCGGCCACCGCGCCGCCCCCGTCGCCGACGTGCTGGCGGTGCTCGCAGGGGAACTGTCGGAACGCACGATCACCGATCACGGGGTCGCAGAGCGCGCCGTACGGGCGAACCGGATCCGCGTGTACGGCGCGGGGCATCCGCGTGAGCTCGTGAACCCCGGCCCGGCGTACGCCGTCAGCCTCCACGCGACCGTCTAGACCGGCGTACGCGGCGGTCCGGCCCGGCGCTCGTGATCGGTCGGGTACGCGCCCGTCGACGGGCGTACGCGGCGGCGGTCCGGCGCTCGCGAGCGGCCTTCGCACGGCCGTCCGGTTCACGCGGTCGGCGCGCACGCGACCCTCAGATGAGCGTTCGGTGAACACCGTCTCCGACCCGCTGCAACTCCGATATTCCGCCCTTACGGTCATGTCACATGTCCCGCGTCTTTTCCTGGGTGATGCTGGGGGTGAGCATCGTCGCGATGGGCGCGGCGATGGTGCTCGGCACCTCGGCGGCCGTGCCGTACTTCGGACCGACCTGGCCGTTCCTGACCTTCGGCGGAACCCCGTCCTCGGGGACGGTCACGACCCTGACGTGGATCGCGGCGGTGACCGCGGGCGCCGGAGTGCTGGCCGGGCTGTACGCGCTGCGCGGGGGCGCGTGGGTGAGCCCCCGGCGGCTGCTGATCGCCGGTGCCGTCGTCGCCTGCGTGTACGCGATGCTGCCGCCCGCCGGCTCCGTCGACATGATGAACTACGCGATCTACGGGCGGATCGCCGACCTGGGCCGGGACCCGTACGTCACGACCCCGCTGCGGCTGGCGCACACCGGTGACCCGGTCGGCCTGCTGATGCCCAGCGGCTGGCAGCGGGTTCCCACGGTGTACGGGCCGATCATGACGTTCATCCAGTGGCTCGCCGCGCACTTCGGCGGGAACTCGATGGCGCGGATCATCTTCCTGCTCAAGTGGGCCAACGCGGCCGCGTTCGTCGGCACCGGGGTGATCCTGCACCGGATGACCGGCCCCGACCCGGTACGCCGGCTCCGGGCCTGCCTCCTGTGGACGGCGAACCCGCTGATCCTGTTTTGGATGGTGGGCAGCGGGCACGCGGACGCCTTCGCGGTGTTCTTCCTGGTCGCCGCCCTGTACGCGGCGCGGCGCTCGGCGTTCGCGGGCGGGGTGCTGGGCGGGGCGGCGGTCGCCGTCAAGGCGTCGTTCCTGTTCCCCGCGGTCGGGCTGGTCGTCGCCGCGTGGCTGTCGCCGGCGCGGTTCCGGCGCGCGGCGGCCAGTGCCGTGGGTCTCCTGCTGGTCGCCGGCGGCGGCTACCTGCTCGCCGGGCCGGCCGCGCTGAACTCGCTGAACGCCCGGCTCGGCCGCAAGAAGGACCGGTACCTGCCGGTCCCGGAGTACATCCTGACCCACCACGGCCTGTACACGCTGTGGATGGGGGCGCTCGCGGTCGCGCTGACGGCCTTCCTGTGGTGGCGGTCCGGCCTGCCGTTCGCGCTGTGGCGGCGGCCGTCCGACGAGACGCGGCGGCTTCCGCTCGACGTGCTGCCCGTGGCGGTGCTGGCGTTCGGCACCACCCTGGTCTCGCCGCTGCAGTACCCCTGGTACGACGCCATGCTGCTGCCGATCCTGGCGCTGCTGTCCTACCGCCGCCTGGACTGGATGCTGATCCTCCGGGGCGTCATGCTCGGGGTGTTCACGCTGCCCGGCGTGCGCGTGAACGGCTACCAGCACTTCTACGTGCGCTGGGCCAACCTGGTCTGGCTGATCGTCTTCATCGTCGTCGTGTGGTGGGGGACCCGGCGTACGGGCGCCGAACCGTCCGCCGAGTCCCCGGCCCTGACCTCACCGTCCTCGGTCTCGCCACCGTCGTCCTCGCCGGCCCCGGCCTGACCGCGTCCCGGCGGCCGGTACGGGCGGCTCACTCGGTCCGCAGGCCCTCCGGGTCCATCAGGCGCCGTACGGTCGGGAGGCTGAGCGCCGTCACCAGGAGCACCACGCCGGCGGCGGCACCGCAGATGCCGGTGACGGCCGCCCAGTTGATGGAGACCGGCTTCTCGGAGATCTTCAGCAGGAGCGCGCCGATGCCGGTCCCGGCCGGGACCGCCAGCAGCACGCCCAGCACCATCGGCACGGTGGTCTGCCACAGGACCGACCAGTTGAGGACGGAGCGCCGGGTGCCGAAGGCGACGAGCATCGCCAGCAGGCGGCGCCGTTGCTTCATCTGTTCCAGCACCGTCACCAGCAGGACGGCACCGATCACCAGCAGGGCGGCGATCGCGCCGATGAACAGGCCACGGCGGACCGCGCCGAACCCGTTGTCCTCCTGGGTCCCGGTCAGCATCGTCACATCGGCCATCGGATCGAGGGCCGCCACGGCGTTGCGCATCCGCTCCACGGCGTCCCCGTCGGCGGTGTTCACCCGTACGAGCATGGTGACGTGCGCCGTCCGGAGGATGCGGGGGTCGACGGCGGAGGGAGTCGCGAAGACACCCTCCTCGGTCTCGCCGAGGGGGTCGGTCCGCTGCTCCGCCGGGCGCGCGGACTTGGGGATCCGCCACGACGGGCCGTGGCCTCCACCGGTGTCCTCGTCGGGGTCGACCCGGACGGTCTCGCCCGGCCGTGGGGCGGGTTTCCCGAGACCGGCGATGAAGACGTCACCGTCGGCGCAGCGGCCGATCCGGATCGCCTCCCGGAGAGCGGCACAGTCGGCGACGGTCAGCGTCACCGAGGAGTCGTCCTTCTTCGTGCCCGGGAGGAGCAGGCTCGTGGTGGCCTTGGCCAGGGCCCCGCGTACGCCGGGCGCGGAGCCCAGCCGCGCGGCGGCCCCGGCGGCGCGCGTGCCGTCGACGGCCCCGCGGAAGGTCACCTGAGCCTGCGCGCGCGAGGTGTCCTGGCCGGTCTCCTGCACGTAGTCGCCGCGCACGCCGGTGAACATCGTCTGCAGCGCGATCGCTCCCGCGACCGCGACGACGATGCCGCTGACGGCGCGCACGGAGGTTCCGCCGTCCAGTTGCAGCCGGCGTACGGCGAGCTGCCAGGACAGCCCACCGCCGCTCCCGAGCCGGCCGACGACCGCCTCGACGATCCACGGCAGCAGGGTCGCGATGCCGATGAGCAGCAGCGCCACCCCCGCCGCGACCTGGTACTCGTTGAAGCTTCCCAGCCGCTGAACCCCGCGGAGCAGCGGATACAGCAGGGCCAGGCCGATGACGGGGACGATCGGGCGCCACCAGAGCCGGCGCCGGGTACGAGTCGCGCTGCGGACGACACCGAGCGGCTCGATCATCACCTTTCGCAGGGAGAAGAGGGTGACGAGCACCGACGAGACGGGAACGGCCACTGCGATCAGCACCGCGGGCTGGAGCGCGGGCCGGACGTCGGCGGTGAAGAAGCCGACGCCGAACACCGTGACCTGCTCGACGAACACCCGTACGACCAGGAACATCAGCGCGCCGACCAGCAGCCCGAACACCGAGGCCAGCAGCGCCTCCGCCGCGGCGAAGCGCCGCGCCATGCGCTGGTCGGCGCCCATCAGGCGCAGCGCGGCGAGCCTGCGGTCGCTGGATTCGCCGCCGAAGCGCATGGCCGTGCCGATGAACACCGCGACCGGCAGCAGCAGGACGACGAAGGCGATCACCACGAGCAGCACCAGCACCGGGCCGAGACCCTCGCCGGGGGAGCGGCTGCCGAACGACGTGACGCGCACGACGAGGCCCGATCGCAACGTGAGCCGGTCGCTGCCGGCGTAGTAGGCGTACTCCTGCGCGCCTCCGAGGCCGGCGTGGCCGATCCTGCCGACGACGCGGTAGCCGAGACGCGGCCGCAGCAACGCGCCCTCGCGCGAGGACAGCAGGTCCGCCAGCGCCGGTGACACCACCATCTCGCCCGGATTCGGGAACGCCGCCACCCCGGGCGGGAGCGGTGCCCGCGGCCCCTCCGGCCTGAGGACCCGGCCTCTGATCGACTGGCCGTAGAAGTCGGTGTCCTGCACACCGATGAGGAGCGAGCGGTCCGAAGGCGTCGACGTCCCCGCCGTCCCGTAGTCGCGCGCCGCGGTCCGCTCGCCACGTGCGTGGAGCATCGTCGGCATCGAAGCGGCGACCAGGAGCATCATCACGCCGAGCCCGACGCCGACCGCGGTCATCGCGATCCTGCTCCACCCGGGGCGTCCGCCCGCGAACGCCAGCCGGGCACCGAGCGCGAGGTCGCCGGACCACCGCGCGTACCAGGGGCGCGCCGCCGGCCGCGAACGCGCGGAGGGCGCGCCGCGGTGCGGACCCGCGGACGGCGCGCCGCGGTGCGGACGGCTCACGAGGGCTCGCCCTCCCGCGTCCGGCCGTCGCGGACGACGACCTCGCGGTCCGAGTACGCGGCGACCCTCGCGTCGTGGGTCACCAGCAGGACGGCGGTGCCCATCCGCCGGGCGGACGTGGTGAGCAGGTCCATCACCTTCTCGCCGTTCAGCGAGTCGAGCGCGCCCGTCGGCTCGTCCGCGAAGATCACGCTGGGGTCGGCCGCCAGCGCTCGGGCCACCGCGACCCGCTGGCCCTGGCCGCCGGAGATCTCGCCGGGCCGTTTGGCGGCGACGTCGGCCACCTCCAGCGCCTCCAGCCATTCCGCGGCCTTCGCCTCGGCGGCGCGCTGCCGGGCGCCGCCGAGGCGCAGCGCCAGCGCGACGTTCTCCAGGCATGACAACTCCGGTACGAGCTGCCCGAACTGGAAGATGAACCCGAACTCCGTGCGGCGGAGCGCGCTGCGGTCCGCGTCGGACATGGTCGTCAGGTCGTCGTTCCGGTAGACGATGCGCCCCGAGTCCGGTCGCACGATGCCGGCCATGCAGTGCATCAGCGTGGACTTCCCGGATCCGGACGGGCCCATGAGGGCCACCACCTCGCCGGCCCGGATCTGCAGCGAGGCGCCGTCCAGCGCCCTGCTCGGACCGAACGCCTTGTGCAGGTCGACGCCGTACAGCAGCGGCGGGGCGTCGGCCGGGCCGCCGGTCATCGGCGCCTCCGAGAAGAGCGCGTGGCTCACCGGCGCACCTCCTTCGCGAGCTCGCCGAGCCGCGCGGCGGTGAGCTCCAGCCAGCGCAGGTCCGCCTCGAGGTGGAAGAGGGCGTGATCACAGATGAGCTTGTCGGCGAGGTCCCCCTCCTGCTTGCGGCGGGTGAGCTCGCGCATGAGGCGCAGGTGCTCCGTCCGCTGGGCGTCGAGGACCTCGGCGGCGGCGCGGCCGGTCAGCAGGGCCAGCACCACCTTGGTGTACAGGGTGCTCTGCAGGTACGGCTCGGGCTTCTCCGGCTGCGCGAGCCAGTGTTCGACGTCGGTGACGCCGGCGTCGGTGATGGTGTAGCACTTGCGCTCGGGTCCGCCGCCCGGCTCGACGCTCTCCACCTCCACGAGCCCGTTCTTCAGCAGCCGGGCGAGGGTGGCGTAGACCTGCCCGTAGTGCAGGGGCCGGTCCCGTCCGAACCGTTCGTCGTACGCGCGCTTGAGGTCGTAGCCGTACCGCGGGCCCGACTCCAGGAGGCCGAGCAGAGTCTGTGCGACTGACATGACCCCGACTATACACATCAGCTATACGTGACGTGTATAGCTCATCGGTGCGGAGGCGGGCCAACTGCCGGCCTCGGTGAGCAGGGCGGAGGCGAGCCGGGCGGTCTGGTCGGCGATCGTGCGCGGGGGCAGGGGCCGGTCGTTCTCCAGCCACCAGGTGATGGCCTGGACGAACATCGCCGCCATCAACGTCGGCACCAGGCCGACCGCGGGCGGGCGGGTCGAGGAGGCGGGCGCCTCGGGCACGTGCCGGCCGGCCATGTCGGCCAGCGTGGCGCGCATCCGGTCGGCGAACCACGGGCTGCCCTTCTTGCCGAGCAGGGCGCCGTAGAGCCGGTGGTATTCGGAGATGTGCTCGAAGAAGGAGGCCCAGCGCTCCTCCACGGGCCGCTGCTCGTCGGACATCGTCCCGATGAGCGCGGCGATGGCCTCATCGAAGATCTGCTCAACCAGGTCGTACTTGTCGCGGTAGTTCCGGTAGAACGCGGCCCGGCTGACCATGGCCCGTTCGGTGAGCTCACCGACCGTGAGCCGGTCGAAGCCGCGGTCCTCGATGAGCTCGATGAGCGCCGTGCGCAGCAGCGTGCGGGTGCGCCGCACGCGCAGGTTCTCGGCTTGCTGCGGCAATCTGTGCTCCTTGTCTCGACCGGGACATCACGGCGGGAATGATCCTTGCCGTCGCCCTCGGTGCGCCACAACACTTGATCACGGGCAGGATGCCCGGATCGAGACATGGTGTCTCAGTCGGTAGGCACCGTCAACGCCGGAAGGAAGCCATCGGATGCGCGTAGTTCGCGTGCGTGAATTCGGACCACCGCAGGTCATGCGGATCGAGGAGGCCGAGCCGCCGCGCCCCGCCGCCGGGCAGGCGGTGGTGGCCGTGGAGATGGCCGGGGCGATCTACGCCGAGACCATCGTCCGCTCAGGGCGCTACCCCATGCCGCTGCCGTACGAGCCGGGCATCGAGGTCGGCGGGCGGGTCGTCGAGGTCGGACCGGACGTCGATCCGTCGCTGCTGGGGCGGCGGGTGGTGGCCACCACCGTCGGCAACACCGGCGGCTACGCCGAGCTGGCTCTGGCCGAGGTCGACGGCGTTTACCCGGTGCCGGACGGGCTACCGCTGGAGCGCGCGATCCCGGTGTTCCAGGCCGGCGCCGTCGGCATCGGCATCCTGTCGGCCATGCGGGTACAGGCCGGTGAGACCGTCCTGATCACGGCGGCGGCCGGACGCGTGGGGTCGCTGCTGGTGCAGTTGGCCAAGGCCGCCGGCGCCCACGTCATCGGGGCCGCGAGCAGCCCGGGCAAACTCGCCGTGGTGGCCGACCTCGGTGCCGACGTCACCGTCGACTACAGCACGCCCGACTGGGTGGACCAGGTCCGTGAGGCGACCGGCGGACGCGGCGCCGAGGTCGTCCTCGACGCGATCGGCGGCGCCATCGGCGAACAGGCGCTCCAGGCCGCCGCGGACGGCGGGGGCCGCATCGGTGTGTACGGCTTCGCCTCCGGCACCTGGCTCCCGCTGGACGTCCACCAGATCGTGCGACGCGGCCTGTCGGTGACCGGACCGCTGGGCATTGCCTTCGCCAGGCCGACGGCCGACCAGCGCGCCGACGCCCTGCAGGCGCTCGACGCGGCCGCGGCCGGCGACCTGGTTCCGCGCGTCCACGCGATCCATCCGCTGGAGCAGGCGTGCGACGCCCACACCGACCTGGAACAACGCCGCACCATCGGCGCCGTCCTCCTCACGCCGTGACCCCGGCCGCCCGCGGACGGACCCGAACCCCCGGTCAGTGTGCGGGCGGCCGATCCGCGCCGACCGCCGCGCACGGCGGTCAGCGGACGCGCGGATCGCGGCGCCGGGCGCGGAAGATCCCGCGGAACACGAGCATGACCCCCAGCGCGACGGCGACGCCGGGGACCACCCAGACGGGGGGACGGCCCCCGAGATAGCACACGGCGACCCCCAGGAACACCACCGCCGCGATCAGTGAGGACGGGTCGAACCTATGCCGGAACACGCGTGACCTCCAGGTCCCCGACCGTGCCCCGCAGGCGCAGCGCGATGACCGGCGCCGCGCCCGCCGGGCGCACCTCCGGGTCGAGCACGCGCCGCACCTTCGCCCGCGGGCCGCTGGTGATCTGCCGGTCCACGGTGATGTCGCCGAGGAACGACTGCGCGTCCAGCTCGACCCGTGCCGTGGCGGGCAGCCTGACCATGAGCACGCCGAGCGTCACGGTCGCGGTGACGCGGACCCGCTGCCCGGGGGCCAGCGGCACCGTGGTCAGGTCGACCGTTCCCTCCCCGACGAGGACCTTGTGGGACTGCTCGGCGTTCGACACGTCGGCGGGTCGCCAGGTCGTGGCGTGCGTTCTTCGCGCGACGGCCGGATCGCCGGCGATCGAGCTCGATGCGAGTGCCAGAGACATGATCGCTCCAACGAAGATCAGCTTGCGGTCCCGGCCGAACCAGGAGCCGATGAGAAGACCGGCCGACACCACGACGAGTGCGCCGGCGATGATGATCTGGAGGCGGCCGAGGTCCGGTCGCCGATCTCCGGCGGCGTACAGCACGCCCGCCACCAGGACCGCGGTCACCAGAGTGCACGCCGTCAGGTACGACCGACGCCGACGCGGAACGACGGACGAGGGCCATGGCGGCGAGGGGGGAGGCGGATCCGTCTCGAGCGGTTCTGTTCCGAGCGGTTCCGCGCGCGCCAGACGAGCAAGATCGATCATACCGTCAGGCGCCTGATAGGGCGGGCCCGGGGCGACCGGGGGAGTCCACGACGACAGCGGACGGCCCCGCGCGGCCTCCGGCAGGCCACGCGCCAGTCCCACGAGATCGACGCCGCGGGAGCGCGCGACCACCAGGGCCAGCGCGAAGACGACGAACGCCGCGAGCGCGTCCGGGGAGCCCCAGTCGCCCGCGGCCGCGAACACCGCCGAGGCGCCCAGGGCCGCGCCGAGCAGCGTCAGCGCGCCGTCGCCGTCGAACAGCCGCCGGGCCCACCGCTCGATCTTCGAGGGACCGCCGTCGGGCGCGCCCATCAGCAGGAACGCGAAGACGTACAGGAGGACGCCGACCCCGGTCGTGAGGACGAGCAGCGCGAAGCCCACGCGGAACACCACCGGGTCGATCCGGGTGTACCGCGCCAGACCGGCGCACACTCCCGTGATGAGCCGGCCCTCCTGAGCCCGGGTGAGCCGCCGCGACGGCGCCGCGCTGTCCTCGGTCATGGGCCTATCGTCGCGAACGCCGCTCCCGATTACCATCCGGGACACCCCTGACCCTCCCCTGAGCATCTCGGGGTCGGCCCAGGGACAGCCCCGATGCGATCAGAGGCGGGAACATGTGACCATCGGCGTGTGCCCGAGAACCCTGGTGAGGCCGCCGACGCTCCTCCGCGCCTCGAACGACGCGCCGACGGCCGGATCGCCGCCGGCGTCTGCCGTGGCCTGGCCGACCACCTCGGGATCGACCTCGTCATCGTCCGCGTGGCGTTCGCCGTGCTCATCGGCGCCGGCGTGGGCGTCATCGCCTACGTGGCGCTGTGGCTGCTCGTCCCGCAGCGGTCCGACGTCCGGCCGCGGCGCGACTGGACGCAGCTGTTCGCGTACGGCGTGCTCATCGGCGTGCTGTCGGCGTTCACGCTCACCTCGGTCACCGAGCGCCGGGCGCTGTGGCCCCTGGTGGCGGGCGGTGTCGGCGTCGGCATCATCTGGCAGCAGGCCGACCCCGAGCACCGGCGGCGCTGGGTCCGCAACACCCGCTCCCTGTGGATGCGCAGCGTCGTCGGCGCGGCCCTCGTCATCGCGGGGCTCGCCGCGTTCCTGCTGCAGAACATCCAGCACGTCGGGCAGGTTCTGCTGGGTTCCACGATCGTCCTCGCCGGGGTCGGCGTCATCGTCACGCCCTACCTGCTGCGCATGTGGCACGACCTGGACGACGAGCGCCGGGAGCGGATCCGATCACAAGAGAGGGCCGAAGTGGCCGCACACGTACACGACTCGGTGCTGCACACGCTCACGCTGATCCAGCGCAACGCGCACGACCCGAAGGAGGTCCAGCGGCTGGCGCGTGCCCAGGAGCGGGATCTGCGCGCCTGGCTGTACCAGCCGAAGGCCGACGCCGAGCAGGCGCTCGCCCCCGCCGTACGGAAGATCTCCGCCGAGGTGGAGGATCACCACGGCGTCCCGATCGAGGTCGTGTGCGTCGGCGACTGCCCGCTCGACGAGCGGCTCGGCGCGATGCTGCAGGCCGCCCGCGAGGCCATGGTCAACGCCGCGAAGTACGGCGGCGGGGCGAACGGTGAGACGCCCTCCGTCTCGGTCTACGCCGAGGTGGACGGCGACGAGGTCATGATCTTCGTACGGGACCGGGGCCGGGGCTTCGACCTCGACGCCGTACCGGTGGACCGCATGGGCGTCCGGGAGTCCATCATCGGACGGATGGAGCGCAACGGCGGCAAGGCGGAGATCCGTACGGCTCCGGGCGAGGGAACCGAAGTGAGACTGGAGTTGAAGCGCTCATGACGCGTGTGGTGCTGGTCGACGATCATCAGATGTTCCGCAGCGGCGTGAAGGCCGAGCTGGGCGACTCGGTGGAGATCGTCGGGGAGGCGGGCGACGTGGACGAGGCCGTCGAGGTCATCGCGGCCACGCGGCCCGACGTGGTGCTGCTCGACGTCCACCTGCCGGGCGGTGGAGGCGTCGAGGTGCTGCGCCGGGTGCTCGGCGCCGCGCGTACCGGCCCCGCCGAGGGCGCGACCGCGGACCAGGCGGCGCCGACGCGCTTCCTGGCCCTGTCGGTGTCCGACGCGGCCGAGGACGTCATCGGCGTGATCCGCGGTGGCGCCCGCGGCTACGTCACCAAGACGATCTCCGGCCCGGAGCTGACGAGCGCGATCGGCCGGGTGGCCGAGGGCGACGCCGTCTTCTCACCCCGCCTGGCGGGATTCGTGCTGGACGCGTTCGCCGCGACCGACGCGCCGTCCATCGACCCGGAGCTGGACCAGCTCACCCAGCGCGAGCGCGAGGTGCTCCGGCTGATCGCCCGCGGCTACGCCTACAAGGAGATCGCCAAGGAGCTGTTCATCTCGGTGAAGACCGTCGAGACGCACGTGTCGTCGGTGCTCCGCAAGCTCCAGCTCTCCAACCGTCATGAGCTGTCCCGCTGGGCCGCCGCCCGCCGCCTCGTCTGACGGCGACCCGGCCTGGATCGGCGGCGACCCCGCCTGGATCGGCGGTGACCCCGCCTGGATCGGCGGTGACCCCGCCTGGATCGGCGGTGACCCCGCCTGGATCGGCGGCGGGCCTTGCGCCGGGCCGGGACCGCCGGGTGGTGTCGCCGCCGGCGCGCCGATGGTCACGACGCTTGCCGGAGCCGATGCCGGTAGCGCAGGGGCGCCTCGCCCACCTCGCGTTTGAAGGCGGTGCTGAAGGCGCTCTCCGAGGTGTAGCCCAGCTGTGCGGCGAGTGCCCCGATCCGGACGTCGTCGTCGCGCAGCGCCCGCTGGGCCAGCAGCATCCGCCAGGAGTTGAGGTAGGTCAGCGGGGGGACGCCCGCCACGGAGCGGAAGCGCACGGCGAACGACGTCCGTGACATCGCCGCCGCACGGGCCAGCTCCTCCAGACTCCAGGACCGCCCGGGTTCGCCGTGCATGAGGGTCAGTGCGGGACGCAGCCGGTCATCGGTCAGCGCCCGCAGCCATCCCGGCGGCGGCTCGGCCTGGCCGAGGTACGCCCGGAGCACCTCCAGGAGGAACAGCTGGGCGTGCTGGCGTATCGCGAAGGCGGCGCCCATCCGCTCGCCCGTCACCTCCTCGACCAGCCGGTCGACGCACGCGCGCAGGGCGGGCGCGGCGGAATCGGACGCCCGGATGACCGCCACGGGCGGCAGCGCCTGCGTCAACAGCGCCGCACCGGCCGGGTTGAGCTCGACGTGGCCACCGAGGATGACGTCGTCGACGGCGAAGTCCGCGTCGCCGACGCGCAGGGCGTAATCCCCCGGCTCGGGCGTGAACTCCACGGGCGGACCGTCACCGGCGCCGCCCTCGACACGCAGCCACGAGCGGCCGGTCAGGACCGCGACGTCGCCGGCCTCCATCTCGATCGGGGCATCGAGCCCGTCGGTCGACAGCCGGCACCGGCCGCGAACCAGCACCGACAGCTTCAGCGGGCTCGTGATGGCGGACCGCGTCACCCAGGGGCCGCGCACCGCGAACGCGCCGGAGATCTGGCCGCGAACCTCGATGAGGTCGAACACCTCGGACAGATGGTCGATGACCATGGCTGAACTCTCGCGAAGAAATTTCGTCCTGTCAAGCATTCTCCGTTCAGCCGGACGAACGCAGACTGGAGCCATAGCCGGCACCCGAGAAGGAGCACCCCATGGAGTACAACAACGATCCCGCGAAGGACCCGTCGACGTATGCATGTACCTGAAGTCACGGGGCGAAGATCTTCGCCAGATCGTGGACCACCTCGGCGACATCGAGCGCACCGTTCCGGGACTCGCGGGGCGCCTGGACGCCGGCCGGATCGCCGCCGTCGGTCACTCGGCCGGCGGTCACACGGTCGGCCTGATCTCGGGCCAGACCATCACCGACGCCGCCGACGGGTCGACGGTGGGAGCCGTCGACGAACGGTTCGGCGCCCGTGTCATGATCGCCGCGCCCGGTCGCGGTGAGGACTTGAACGGCCCGGCGGCGCAGCCCTACGCGGCGCTCACCAGCACCGAATTCGACGGCATGACGCCGAAGGTCCTCATCGTCGTCGGAGAGAGGGACTGGAACCCCTTCTTCTCCGACCGGAAGGACTGGCGAAGCGATCCCTACACCGCGGCTCCCGCGCCGAAGACCCGGCTGGAGATCTTCGACGCGGAGCATGGGCTGGGCGGTATCTCGACCTTCGACGCGGCCGAGACCACCGACGAGAACCCCGACCGTGTCGCTGCCGTACGAGCGCTCATCTGGGCTTATCTGCGGAGCGAGCTCTACCCCGAGGATCCGGCCTGGGCGCGGGCCACCGCGGTGCTCGCCGGGAGTACGGCACCGATCGGACGCGTCGAGTCGAAGTAGACCCTGCGCGCACGCGACGGCACCGCGAGGACCGACGATGATGGTGGCGTTCTGCCCGCCGGGCTCCTCGGCCGGGCAGAACACGGCCCTCGGGGTCGGATCCGGTCACGTGGTCCTAGACGGTGACCTCGCGCAGCTCACCGGACTCCACGTCGAAGACGAACCCGCGCACGGAGTCCTTGTGCGGGACGAACGGGTTGGCCGTGATCCGCGCGATCGACTGGCGCACGTCCTCGTCCACGTCGGTGAACGACTCGACCGCCCAGTCCGGCCTGAGACCGGTGTCGGCGAACAGCTGCTCGCGGAATCCGTCGTCGGTGATGCCCTGCATCCCGCAGGAGGTGTGGTGGATCAGCACGATCTCGCGGGTGCCGAGCATCCGCTGGCTGATCGACACCGAGCGGATCACGTCCGGGGTGACCACGCCGCCGGCGTTGCGGATGATGTGCGCGTCGCCGATCTCCAGGCCGAGCAGGCCGAACATGTCGAGGCGGGCGTCCATGCACGCCACGATCGTCACGTGCCGCGTCGGCGCCGCCGACATGCCTTCGGCGTCGAAGCCCTCGCGGTAGCGCCGGGCGTTCTCCAGCAGTTCATCGGTGACGGACATGCGTGACGGCTCCCCTCTCGAAAATGGATCACTCCATTCCATCACGAAGCCGGTTTCCGGAATCCTCCGCCCCTCGATGCCGCCGGGGGAGGTCAGCGGCGGATCATGGGGACGTGGGGGATGCCGTCCTCGACGTACTCGGGCCCGTCGACGGCGAAGCCGTACTTCGCGTAGAAGCCCGCGACCCGCGTCTGCGCGTCGAGCCGCACCGTACGGTCGCCGACGACCTCCAGCGCGGCCTCCATGAGCCGCCCCGCCAGTCCGGCCCCGCGCGCGTGCGGCGCCGTCACGACCCGCCCGATCCGCGCCCCGTCGGGGTCCTCCAGCACGCGCAGGTACGCCTCCGGGGCCCCCGAGTCGCCGGACAGCCACACGTGCCGGGTGCCGGGCTCGGTGTCCCGCCCGTCCAGCTCCGGGTACGGGCACTCCTGCTCGACGACGAAGACGTCCACGCGGAGCCTCAGCAACGCGTAGAGCGTGCCGGCGTCCAGCTCCGCGAAGGCCGCGACCTGCGGTTTCCTGTCACCCATGACCCAGGATCCTAGGACCTAGGAGCGTTCACAGCAGGGCGGCGAGGAGGCGGTCCTGGAAGGCCGCCACGTCGCTCGCGACGGCGACCTTCACGACCGGGCGGTCGCCCTCGTCGGCGTAGGAGCGGCGGTCCCACAGCGTCGCGCCGCGGGTCCGCTCGCCGCGCAGCTCCACGCGTACGGGCCGCTCGGCGTACTCACCGAGCGACGGGTCGACGGCCAGCATCGCGGCCAGCGCGTCGTGGATGACCGCGCCGCGCATGCCGAGGGAGGGCGAGTAGGCGGTGGCGTAGAACTCCAGGATCCGGGCGGCGAACCGGGCGAGGTCGGAGTCCGCCCCGGCCAGGCGGTCCAGCCATGCCCCGTCCACCGCGGTCGGGTGGGTGGCGTCGAGCGGCACGAGCGTGACCGGCCAGCCCGCGCTCAGCACGAGCTCGGCGGCCTCCGGGTCGTGCCAGATGTTGGCCTCGGCGTGGCTGGTGACGTTCCCCTGGTGGTCGAACGCCCCGCCCATGATCACCACCTCGCGGAACATCGTCGGCAGCGACGGCTCCAGCAGCAGCGCGATGGCGAGGTTCGTGAGGGGGCCGACGGCCACCAGCGTCAGCTCGCCGGGTCGTTCCCGGCCCAGCCGGATGATCTGCTCCGGCGCGGTCGTCTCGACCGGGCGGCCGGCCGGCTCGGGCAGGTACGTGTCGCCCAGCCCGTCGGCGCCGTGCCAGTCGGGTGCGTAGTCCACGTCCTGGGCCATGGGGCGGACGGCGCCCACGGCGACGGGCACGTCCGGCAGGCCGGCGTGTTCGAGGACGCGGAGGGTGTTGAGCGCGCCGACCTCGGGGGCGACGTTGCCGTGCACGGTGCCGACGGCGACGAGCTCCGCCTCCCCGGCCTTCACGAGCTTCGCCAGGTACAGCAGGGTGATCGCGTCGTCGATGCCGGTGTCGCAGTCGAGCAGGATCTTCGGTGCCAACGTCGTCCGTCTCTCTTCGTTCAGGGTGGGGCTATTCGGCCGGGACGACCTGGAACACCTCGGCCAGGCGGCCCTCGGGCAGGCCGCCGCCGCGGGCGTTCGCGCCCATCCAGCCGCGCAGCATCTGCTCCAGGTCGTCGCGGTGGGAGACCTGGCTGACGTGCGCGCGCAGCGCCGCGAGCTTGCGGTCGAAGACGTCGGTCACGTCGACGTACTGGTTCAGGGACGGGCCGCCGGTCATCCAGATCTCCCGGGCGGTCCATGCCTCCAGTCCCTCGGCGCGCAGCTCCGGGAACGCGTACGGGTTGCGGGCGTCGGGGTAGACGGCGTCGAACGCCGCCGAGCCGACCGCCCGGTGGTCCGGGTGCCCGGCGTAGATGCGGTCGTAGTTGCGCTCGGGGCTGGGGATGACGACCCGGTCGGGACGGACCTGCCGGATCACCCGGGCGATGTCGCGGCGCAGGTCGAGGGTCGGCTCGACGCGCCCGTCCGGGTAGCCGAGGAAGCGCAGGTCGGTGACGCCGACGCACTTGGCGGCCGCCGTCTGCTCCGCCCGGCGCAGCGGGCCCATCTCCTCGCGCGGGACGTCGTCGTCGAAACCGCCCGCGTCGCCGTCGGTGACGAGGAGGTAGGAGACCTCGATGCCGGCCTCGACCCAGGTCGCGACCGTGCCGGCACAGGAGAAGTCGATGTCGTCGGGGTGGGCCATCACCACGAGAGCGCGCTGAACGTCGTCGATCACGGTCGTCATCATAGGAAATGTGCTCCTTTAACCCCTCAATCAGCCACAACTCTGGCGCCGGAGGGGGCGATGCGGGTATCCCGGACCCATGAAGAAACTGATCGGTGACGTCGACGACGTCGTCCTCGACACCCTGCGCGGCATGGCGGCCGCGCATCCGTCGCTGCGGGTCGACCTGGACCAGCGCATCATCGTCCGGGCCGACGCCCCTCGTACGGGCAAGGTCGGGCTGATCTCCGGCGGCGGCTCCGGGCACGAGCCGCTGCACGGGGGCTTCGTCGGGTACGGCATGCTCGACGCCGCCTGCCCCGGCGAGGTGTTCACCTCACCGGTGCCCGACCAGATCCTCGCCGCGACGACCGCGGCGTCCGGCGGCGCCGGGGTCGTGCACATCGTGAAGAACTACACCGGTGACGTCCTGAACTTCCAGCTGGCCGCCGAGCTGGCCGAGGACGAGGACATCGAGGTCGTACCCGTCGTGATCGACGACGACGTGGCCGTCCAGGACAGCACGTTCACCGCCGGGCGGCGCGGGACCGGCGCCACCCTCTTCGCCGAGAAGACCGCCGGCGCGCTGGCCGAGGCGGGCGGGTCGCTGCAGGACGTCGCCGCCGTCGCCCGCGAGGTCAACGAGCGGACCCGCTCCTTCGGCGTCGCGCTCACCGCCTGCACCGTCCCGGCCGCCGGACGGCCGACGTTCGAGCTCGGCGCGGACGAGATGGAGCTCGGCATCGGCATCCACGGCGAGCCCGGCCGCGAGCGTACGAAACTGCGCCCCGCCCCGGAGATCGTCGACGTGGCGCTGTCGGCGATCGACGAGGACATGTCCCTGTCCGGGTCCGAGGTCCTCGTCCTGGTGAACGGCATGGGCGGCACCCCGCTGATGGAGCTGTACGTCGCGTACGCCGCCGTCGCCGAATGGCTCGGCGGACACGGTGTCACGGTGGCGCGCTCGCTCGTCGGCAACTACGTGACCAGCCTGGAGATGGCGGGCGTGATGATCTCGGTCCTGCGCCTCACGCCGCAGCTCACCGAGCTGTGGGACGCCCCGGTGGAGACGCCCGGCCTGCGGTGGGGCCGCTGATGGACACCCGCCGCTGGATCGAACGCTTCGCCGAACTCGTCGCGGCCGACGCCGACCGCCTGACCCGCCTCGACGCCGCGATCGGGGACGGTGACCACGGCGCCAACCTGAACCGCGGCCTGCGGGCGGCCGTCGAGGCCCTCGGGCCGGACCTGCCGCCCGGCAAGGTCCTCATGACCGCCGGCCGGGCCCTCGTGTCCAAGACCGGCGGCGCGTCCGGCCCGCTGTACGGCGGCGCGCTGCGCCGGGCGGGCAAGGCCCTCGGCGACGCCGCCGACGCGGACGCCACCGTGCTGGCCACCGCCCTGCGCGCGGCGCTCGACGCCGTCCAGGAGCTGGGCAAGGCCGTCGAAGGGGACAAGACGATGGTCGACGCCCTCACGCCCGCGGTCGCGGCGTACGAGGCCGCGGCCGGCGACGGACCGGCCGCCGCCGCGCGGGCCGCCCTGGACGCCGCGGAGAAGGGCGCGGAGGCGACCGTGCCGCTGCAGGCGCGCAAGGGCCGTGCCAGCTACCTCGGCCCGCGCAGCGTCGGCCACCTGGACCCCGGGGCCGCCTCGACCGTCCTGCTGTTCCGCGCCCTCGCCGGGGGGACGGCGGCCCGCGCCTCGCCTTCGGAGCGCCGGCGGCTTGCGCCTGACGTGGCGTCAGGACCTACCGTCCCGGTCATGACGCCAGATGTCACCGCCGGCCGAGCGCTGTCGGTGGGGGAGCTCGCCCGGACCACCGGGCTGACCGTACGGACCCTCCACCACTACGACCGGCTCGGCCTGCTGTCGCCCGCCCGGGACCGGGCCGGGCGGCGGTGCTACGGCCCCGCCGAGGTCCGCCGCCTGCACCGCATCCTCGCCCTGCGCGGGTTCGGGCTGTCCCTGGCCGAGATCGGGGACGTCCTGGACGGCGCGGGAGCCGACCTGCGGGACCTGCTGCGCCGCCAGCTGGAGCAGACCGAGGAGCGGATCGCGGCGGCGCAGCGGCTCCGCCGCACGCTGCTGGCGGTCATCGACGCGTCGGCCCGGAACGGCGAGGGGGTCGGCCCGTCGGCCGATGAACTCGTCGAACTCATCGAGGTGATGGTGACGATGGACCGTAAGTTCACCCGCGAGGAGTTCGAGCAGATGAACCGGCGGCGGCAGGAGGCGATGGCCCGGCTGAGCCCGGAGGAGGTCGAGGAGCTGCAGCGCAGGCGCGCCGAGATGGCGTCCCGCCTCAGCCCCGAAGAGCTGGAGGAGATGCGCCGGCGGCGGCAGCGCCTCCTCCCCGACGGCGTCGACACCGCCGATGAGGCGTGACGCGGGGGTTGCGCCTGACGCGACGTCAGGATCTACCGTCCCGCACATGACGCCAGACGCGGATGCGAGCCGGACGCTGTCGGTGGGGGAGCTGGCCCGGGCGACCGGGCTGACGGTACGGGCGCTGCACCACTACGACCGGCTCGGCCTGCTGTCACCCGCCCGGGACGGGGCCGGGCGGCGGTGCTACGGCCCGGCGGAGGTGCGCCGTCTGCACCGGATCCTCGCGCTGCGTGGGTTCGGGCTGTCCCTGGCCGAGATCGGGGACGTGCTGGACGGCCGCGGGACCGACCTGCGGGAGCTGCTGCGCCGGCAACTGGAGCAGACGGAGCAGCGGATCGCGGCGGCGCAGCGGCTGCGCGGCGCGCTGCTGGCGGTCATCGACGCCTCGGCCGACGGCGGCGAGGGCGCCGGGCCGTCGGTCGACGAACTCGTCGATCTCGTGCCGACCCGGCCCGCCGCGGGCCCGGCCGGTCGCGGGCAGGGTCAGGTCACATGCATCAGATGCCCCGGAATGCGGCACCATCTGGTGCATGAGCACCGTGGGAATCGTGCTGGTCTCGCACAGCAGGGCCCTCGCCGAGGGAGCCGCCGAACTCGCCGCGCAGCTGGGTGTCGGGGAGGTCGCCGTACGGCCCGCCGGGGGTGACGGCGAGGGCGGCCTGGGCACGAGCATCGACCTCGTGGAGCAGGCCGTACGGGAGGCCGACGGCGGCGCCGGCGTCGTACTGATCGCCGACCTCGGCTCCTCCGTCCTGACCGCCCGTACGTACCTGGAGGAGCTGGAGGACTCCCGCGCCGGCCGCCCCGGCGAGCCCGAGACGAACGTCGTGCTCGCCGACGCGCCGTTCGTCGAGGGCGCCGTCGCGGCCGCCTCGGCCTCGGCCTGCGGCGGGGACGTGGCCGCCGTCGTACGGGCCGCCAACGAGGCGTACGGCTTCCGCAAGACCTGAGAGCGGGGCGCGGCTGTCGGCGACACCCAATACCCTTCATTGAGTGTCGACGCTCGTAAGCCACCCTCTTCTCGACGGCCTCAACGACGCCCAGCGCGCGGCGGTCGCCCACCAGGGCGGTCCGCTGCTGATCGTCGCGGGGGCGGGCTCGGGCAAGACCCGGGTCCTCACCCACCGGATCGCCTACCTGCTCGCGGAGCGGGGCGCGCAGCCCGGCGAGATCCTCGCGATCACGTTCACGAACAAGGCCGCCGGGGAGATGAAGGAGCGAGTCGAGGCGCTCGTGGGGTCGCGCTCGCGGGCGATGTGGGTGATGACGTTCCACTCCGCGTGCGTGCGCATCCTGCGCCGTGAGGCGAAGCGGCTCGGCTTCCCGTCGGGCTTCTCGATCTACGACCAGGCCGACTCGCAGCGGCTGATGGCGCTGGTCTGCCGTGAGCTGGACCTGGACGCCAAGCGCTACCCGCCGCGCAGCTTCTCCGCCCAGGTCTCCAACCTCAAGAACGAGCTCATCGACTACGAGACCTTCCGCGACCAGGCGTCGACGCACATGGAGAAGACCCTCGCCGAGGCGTACGCGACCTACCAGGCGCGGCTGCGGCAGGCCGGCGCGATGGACTTCGACGACCTGATCATGACGACGGTCAACCTGCTGCAGGCGTTCCCCGACGTCGCCGAGCACTACCGGCGGCGGTTCCGGCACGTCCTCGTCGACGAGTACCAGGACACCAACCACGCCCAGTACGTCCTGGTCCGCGAGCTGGTCGGGCAGGCCGGCGGCGACGACGACGTCCCGCCCGCCGAGCTGTGCGTGGTCGGCGACGCCGACCAGTCGATCTACGCCTTCCGCGGCGCGACGATCCGCAACATCCTGGAGTTCGAGCGCGACTATCCTGACGCGGCCGTCATCCTCCTGGAGCAGAACTACCGCTCCACGCAGACGATCCTGTCGGCGGCCAACGCGGTCATCGAGCGCAACGCCGACCGCAAGCCCAAGCGCCTGTGGTCCGACCAGGGCGAGGGGCCGAAGGTCAGCGGGTACGTCGCCGACAACGAGCACGACGAGGCGGCGTTCGTCGCCCAGGAGATCGACCGGCTCAGCGACGAGGAGGACGTCGCGCCCGGCGACGTGGCGGTCTTCTACCGCACCAACGCCCAGTCGCGTGTGTTCGAAGAGGTCTTCATCCGGGTCGGCCTGCCGTACAAGGTCGTCGGCGGCGTCCGGTTCTACGAGCGCAAGGAGATCCGCGACCTGCTCGCCTACCTCCGGGTGCTCGCCAACCCCGAGGACACCGTCAGCCTGCGCCGCATCCTCAACGTTCCCAAGCGGGGGATCGGCGACCGCGCCGAGGCCTGCGTGGAGGCCCTCGCCGGCCGCGAGCGCGTCTCGTTCTGGCAGGCGCTGCGCCGCGCCGATGAGGCGCCGGGCATCGCCACCCGCTCGCTGAACCAGATCAAGGACTTCGTCGCGCTGCTCGAAGAGCTGCAGGAGATGGTCGAGACCGCGACGCCGGCCGAGCTGATCGAGGCGATCCTGACCCGGAGCGGCTACCTCGCGGAGCTGGAGGCCTCCCGCGACCCGCAGGACGAGACCCGCATCGAGAACCTCCGCGAGCTGGAGTCCGTGGCGACCGAGTTCGAGGAGCGCCTCGCCGCCGGTGTCGTCCCGCCCGCGGCCGACGGGGAGGAGGCGGAGGCTCCGGCGCCCGCCGGCGCTGAGGGGCGGCTCGTGGAGTTCCTGGAGCAGGTCGCCCTGGTGGCCGACGCCGACCAGATCCCCGGCGGCGAGGCGGGTGTCGTGCCGCCCAGCGACCGCGGCCACGAGGGCGTCGTCACGCTGATGACCCTGCACACGGCCAAGGGCCTGGAGTTCCCCGTCGTGTTCCTCACCGGCATGGAGGACGGGGTCTTCCCGCACCTGCGTTCGCTCGGCGACGCCAAGCAGCTGGAGGAGGAGCGGCGGCTCGCCTACGTCGGCATCACCCGCGCCCGGCAGCGGCTCTACGTCTCGCGCGCGACGATGCGCAGCTCCTGGGGCGCCCCCTCGTACAACCCGCCGTCGCGGTTCCTCGGCGAGATCCCCGACAGGCTCGTCGAGTGGAAGGGCGGCGGCCAGGGCGCGCAGGCGACTCCGGCGATGGCGTCGCTGTCGCAGCGGCCCGGCGTGCGCTCGCCGGGCAACCGCCCGGTGCCCGCGCTGTCCCCCGGTGAGCGGGTCGTCCATGACTCGTTCGGCCTCGGCACGGTCGTCTCGGTCGACGGGGCCGGGGAGAAGGCCGCCGCGACGGTCGACTTCGGCGGCGACTACGGCGTCAAGCGCTTCGTCCTCCGCTACGCGCCGATCGAGAAGCTCTAGCCTCCGGTCGCGTACGTAGCGGAGCCGAAAATGGTTGCACGGCCGATATGGCCGGATGCGGGCGTCGACATGAGGCGCGCGGACCGTCATGATGCACGTGGGAGCACCTGCGGCCCGTTGGGAGGAAAATGGGGCGGTTCGCGCGGCGTCTCCTCGTCGCGGTCGTGTCCGCACTGAGCACGACCGTAATCACGTCGTCGGTTCTCGCGTCGTCCGCCGCGGCCTCTCCGGGCCGCGCGGTCACCCCGCCGGCCGGCGTCTACCACATCCCCGCCTATCGCCCGGCGCCGGCGACGCAGCGGCTGGTGGTCTGCAAGCCCGGCGGTCACTACACCGGCCTGGCGCAGCAGCTCGCGCCCGAGTGCGCCTATCACGACGTCCAGGCGGCCGTCGACGCCGTGCGGCAGCGCGGCACCACGATCTACGTCCTCCCCGGGACGTACCGCGAGCAGCCGAGTCTGGCCGCTCCGTCCGGGGCCTGTCGCGCGCTCGCCGGCGCGAGCACCCTGACGTACGAGCAGGAGCGCGCCTGCCCCCACCTGCGCAGCCTGATCAGCGTCTTCGGCCTGGGCGACCTGCAGATCGAGGGCGTCGGCGACGGGGTCGTCGTCGAGGGGGACAAGCCGATCGGCGTCCGCGCCGACCGCGCCGACGGCTTCTACCTCCGGGGCGTCACGGTCCGCGGTTTCAAGGAGGACGGCGTGGCCGTCGTCGAGACCGACGGGTTCGTCCTCGACCGGGTCACCGCCCGGGACGACGGCCGGGACGGCCTCGCGGCGTACGGCACCGACCACGGTGTGATCGCCGACTGCGAGGCGACCGGCAACGGCGACGCGGGCATCGCCACGGCCTCCGCCTCCGACCAGCGCGGCAACCGGCTGTCCGTGGAGATCCGCGACTGCCGTTCCCACGGCAACCTGATCGGCTACTCCGGGACGGCCGGTGACTCGGTGTACGTCCACGACAACGAGTTCTCCGGCAACGCCACGGGCGCGGTGCTCGACAGCAGCGTGCAGGCGGTCGGCATGCCGCAGAACCACGCGATGTTCGTGGCGAACCGCGTGTTCGGCAACAACGCCGATCCGTACCGCGACTGCGGGTCGCACTGCCCGGCGCGCGCCGTGCCGGTCGGCACCGGCATGCTCCTGGCGGGCGGCGACGAGAACACCTACGCGAGCAACTTCGTCTACGACAACTGGCGCTACGGCATCGCCCAGTACTGGATTCCGGCGAGCCGTCGCGGCGAGACCGACCCCGCCAAGCAACGGGACACCTCGCACGGCAACCGCTACGTCGGCAACCTGATGGGCGTCACGCCGTTCGGGGCGTCGGCGCCGAACGGCGTCGACTTCTGGTGGGACGAGCAGGGCGACCGCAACTGCTGGCAGAACAACGCCTCGTCCTGGGGCCGGCCGCGCAGCGACCCGGCGGCCCTGCCCGACTGCGACCACCCGTCCTCCGGAGGGCCGTACGCCCAGCAGGGCAACCCCGCCAAGACGGCGGTCGTGACCGCCTGCGCCGCCTACGCCCCCGGCCGCCCGCAGCCCGCCCGCTGCGGCTGGCTCACCGCCCCGTCCAAGCCCGCGTCCTGACCGCCCCGGAACGGTCAGGGCCGCTCGGCGGCGGCCCGGCGTGCTACGACTAGTGTGCGAGGCAGCTCACGCATCCCGGTAGGAGGCAGTAATGGCGGGTCCGATCCGCGTCGTCATCGCCAAGCCCGGTCTCGACGGCCATGATCGCGGCGCGAAGGTCGTCGCCCGCGCGCTGCGCGACGCCGGCATGGAGGTCATCTACACGGGGCTGCACCAGACCCCCGAGCAGATCGTCGAGGCGGCGCTGCAGGAGGACGCCGACGGCATCGGGCTGTCCATCCTGTCCGGCGCGCACATGACGCTCTGCGCCAAGGTCGTCGAGCTGCTGAAGGACCGCGACGCCCTCGACATCACGGTCTTCGTCGGCGGCATCATCCCGGACGCCGACATCCCCGAGCTGGAGAAGCTCGGCGTCGCGAGGATCTTCACACCCGGCGCGACGACCCAGGAGATCGTCGAGTGGGTCCGGGCCAACGTCGGCGGCGAGGACTGACCCTCAGCCCGGAGGGACGGGCAGCGGCGTGCGCTCGGCGCTGAGGGCCAGCACCACCAGGGCCGACGTCCAGCCGAGCGGGGCGACCCCGGCCTGACGGCCTTGGTCGTCGACCTTCTCCGGGAACGACCCGAGCGTCGAGCGGTGCGCGATGAGCCAGTCGAGCCAGTCGTGCTCGCCGAACCTGTCGCCGATCGCCGCCGCCTCCAGCGCGAACAGACCGGTCTCCGGGGTCCACGCGGCGCCGGCGCCGTACTTCTCGCCGGGCACCGCGCCGCCGCCCGGCAGCCGCAGCCGGTCCCGGATCCGCGCGACGGCGGACAGCACGCCGGGCTCGGGGTTCGCGAACGGCGGTGCCAGGAAGGCGACCGAGGCGTCCACGGCGCCGCCCGGGATCGGCGAACGCGGATAGCCGTACGGGCCGAAGTGCCGCTCGACGGCCGCGGCCAGCCGGTCGGCGGCCCGTTTCCAGCGCTGCGCCGCCCCGGCGTCGCCGCGGTCCGCCGCCAGGGCCGCGGCGGCCCGCAGGCCGGCCAGCATGGGCGCGCAGACGCCGAGCGTCGGCGCGTGCGGCGCCTGCTCCCGCGCCGGGCTGCGCTCCCAGTAGTCCGGCGACGGCGGCGGCAGGCCGTCGCCGCGCAGGACGGTCGCGGACCGGTCGGCGGCCCGGCGGATCATCGGCCACAGCGTGTCCAGGTCGACCGCGTGGGGGTCCTTCGCGCGCAGGAACCAGGTCGCCCACAGCACCCAGCCGAGGCTGTCGAGCTGCACCTCGCGGCCGTCGGCGACAGCGGCGCCGTCGGGCAGGTAGCGCGCGGCCCACAGGCCCGTCGGCGCCTGGGCGCGGGCGAGGAAGTACAGCACCCGCTGCGCGTCGCCGCCGTGGCCGGTCGCGGCGAACGCCGCCACGGTGAACGCGGCGTCGCGCGGCCACACGTAGTTCCACGCGCCGTACCAGGAGGCGGTCGAGGCGCCGTTCGGCAGGGTCAGCATGCGCAGGTCGAGCAGGGCGCGGGCGGCCGCGTCGCGATCCTCGCGGGTGGCGCCGGGAACCGCGCCGGCGGCCAGCCACGCCTGGTCGGAGCGGATCGCGTCGGCCACCCGGGGATCGTCGCGGTGCACGGCCACCGGCTCGTCCGCGCCGAACGGGATGAGCTGCGCCCGGCCGTCGGGCAGCATCAGGACGGAGCTGCCCGGGGCGAACGACGCGCCGGCCGCGTCCTCCGGCGTGATCGGCACCCGCGCGAACGGCCAGCCCCCGTTGCCGAGCAGGCCGGGGCTGCGCCACGGGGCGTCACCGGGCCGCGGCAGCGCGGCGGCGCAGGTGGCGCTGAGCGAGGCCACGAGGAGCAGCAGGGCGACGCGGCGAACGCTCCGTGCCGTCTTCCGCGTCACCGCCGCACCTCCCGTACCGTCTCGCGCCCGACCTCGGGCTCCCGCCGTCGATGACGTTCCAGTACATCAAACGGCGCAGGGCACTTCGACGACATCGGCTGCTTACCCGGCCGTCATTCGCGCGACGCGTCGCATGCGGACCCACCGGCCCGCGCCGCGTCGTGGAAGGACTAGGCTGCCTGGTCGGAGCGGACCGCTTGGACGCGGTCGTTATCTGTCGATCCCGTTAAGGACGGACCCCCGTGGACCTGTTCGAACATCAGGCGAAGGAGCTCTTCGCGGAGTACGGCGTCCCGGTCCCCACCGGCAAGATCGCCACGACGCCGGAGGAGGCCCGCGCGATCGCCGAGGAGTTCGCCGCGGCCGGCACCTCGCGCGTCGTCGTCAAGGCGCAGGTGAAGACCGGCGGCCGTGGCAAGGCCGGTGGCGTGAAGGTCGCCGACTCACCCGCCGACGCCGAGGAGAAGGCGCGGCAGATCCTCGGCATGGACATCAAGGGCCACACGGTCCACAAGGTCCTCGTCGAAGAGGCCAGCGCCATCGCCCAGGAGTACTACTTCTCGTTCCTGCTCGACCGCGCGAACCGGACGTTCCTGTCCATCTGCTCGGTCGAGGGCGGCATGGAGATCGAGGAGGTCGCGGCGAACAACCCGGACGCGGTGGCCCAGATTCCGATCTCCGCCCTGGCCGGCGTCGACCGGGCCAAGGCCCGCGAGATCGCGACCGCCGGCCGGCTGCCCGCCGAGGCCCTGGACGGCGCCGCCGAGCTGATCGAGCGCCTCTGGGCCGTCTTCGTCGACGAGGACGCCCTTCTCGTCGAGGTCAACCCGCTGATCCTCACGCAGGACGGCCGGGTCGTCGCCCTCGACGGCAAGGTCACCCTCGACGACAACGCCTCCTTCCGCCAGGCCGAGCACGAGGCCCTGGTGGACAAGGCCGCCGCCGACCCGCTCGAGGCCAAGGCCAAGGAGAAGGACCTCAACTACGTCAAGCTCGACGGTTCGGTCGGCATCATCGGCAACGGCGCGGGCCTGGTCATGTCCACGCTCGACGTCGTCGCGTACGCCGGCGAGCAGTACGGCGGCCAGCGGCCGGCCAACTTCCTCGACATCGGCGGTGGCGCCTCGGCCGAGGTCATGGCCAACGGCATGGAGATCGTGCTGGGCGACCCCGACGTCAAGAGCGTCTTCATCAACGTGTTCGGCGGCATCACCTCCGGTGACGCCGTCGCGAACGGCATCGTCCAGGCCGTCAAGCTGCTGGGCGACCGCGGCGAGACCGTCGACCGGCCGATCGTGGTCCGGCTCGACGGCAACAACGCCGAGGAGGGCCGGCGCATCCTCAACGAGGCCGCGATCCCGGTCATTCAGCAGGTAGAGACGATGGACGAAGCGGCGCGCCGTGCCGCCGAGCTGGCCGCGCAGGGGGCATGAGATGGCGATCTGGCTGACCGAGAACAGCAAGGTCATCGTCCAGGGGATGACCGGCGGTGAGGGCTCCAAGCACACCGCCCGCATGCTGCGCGCCGGCACGAACGTCGTCGGCGGCGTCAACGCCCGCAAGGCCGGGCAGACCGTCACGCACGAGGGCCGGGACCTCCCGGTGTTCGGCACCGTCGCCGAGGCGATGGAGCAGACCGGCGCCGACGTGTCGGTGGTCTTCGTGCCGCCGAAGTTCACCAAGGACGCCGTCGTCGAGGCCATCGACGCGGAGATCCCGCTGTGCGTCGTGATCACCGAGGGCATCCCGGTGCACGACAGCACCTGGTTCTGGAAGCACGCGGTCGAGAAGGGCGGCAAGACCCGCATCATCGGGCCGAACTGCCCCGGCATCGCCTCGCCGGGCAAGTCCAACGCCGGCATCATCCCGGCCGACATCACCAGCCCCGGCCGCATCGGCCTGGTCAGCAAGTCGGGCACGCTGACCTACCAGATGATGTACGAGCTGCGCGACATCGGCTTCTCCACCTGCGTCGGCATCGGTGGCGACCCGGTCATCGGCACCACGCACATCGACGCCCTGGAGGCGTTCCAGGCCGACCCCGAGACCGACGCGATCGTGATGATCGGTGAGATCGGCGGTGACGCCGAGGAGCGCGCCGCGGCGTACATCGAGCAGCACGTCACCAAGCCGGTCGTCGGGTACGTCGCGGGCTTCACCGCCCCCGAGGGCAAGACGATGGGCCACGCCGGCGCGATCGTCTCCGGCTCCTCCGGCACCGCCCAGGCCAAGAAGGAGGCCCTGGAGAAGGTCGGCGTCCGGGTCGGCAAGACCCCCAGCGAGACCGCCCGCCTCATGCGCGAGATCATGTCCGCCTGATTCCGCGGGGCAGCCTTCGAAGACGCCCGGCCGGGGCCTCCCGGACCGGGCGTCTTCGCGTTCGATGGCGCCGGGGAACGTTTCGCGCGTCCTGCGACGCCCGGGCCGCCGCGTGAAGAGTCGCCGAACCTCATCACGCAGCGGATAGAGGCTTTGACTGCCTTGTGACAACCGCGACGTCAGCGGGTACTCTGCGATCACTCCTGCTGGCCGGGCCTGGCCACTTCTGCGCCCGTCGACCCGTCTTCGGCGGGGAGCCGGCGGGATCCTTTATTGCCTCCCAGCACCTTCCGGAGGACCAGTGGCCACCTGGACGAAAAGCAGCTACTCCTCGAACGGGGGCGACTGCGTAGAAGTCGCTGTCGTCCGCGACCGAGGAGATGAGACCACCTCATAGATCGCGACCTGTCGAAGCCCCGCCGGCTCCCGGCGGGGCTTCTCGCATGTTCGCCCGGCACGGCGTGTCGCCCGGTATGGGGCGACACGCCGGGCGGGTGCGCGGATTCGCCGGTTCCGCGCTGCCAGCATGGGGAGGCCCGGCGCGAATGAGGAGTGGTGAGCGACCGATGACCACGACGGACCACGACGACGCGGACCTCGAGGAGACCGGCCCGTCGCCCGTGGCCGAGACCGTGACGCGCCCCCTCGCCGTCACCGGCATCGTGGCGGCGGTCTGGGCGGCGGGCATCGGCCTGACCGTGCTGACGACGATCACGCTGCTCGGCTGGATCGCCGCGCCGCGCGGCGCGCTCGGCACCGGCCTGCCGGGCGTCTTCCGCACGGCGGTCGGGTTCTGGCTGATGGCGCACCACGCGGGGTTCACGGTGCCGCGCGGCCGGGTCGGGCTGCTGCCGCTCGGGCTGATGATCCTGCCGGGCGCGCTGCTGTTCCGCGCCGGCGGCTGGATCGCGCGGACCGGCCGGGTGCGGGGCCGGTACCGGATCGGCGTCACGCACGCCGCGTTCGCGCTGGCGATCCCGTACGCGGTGCTGTCCGGACTGCTCGCGCTCGTGGCGAGCTCGTCGGCCATCCGGCCGTCGGCGTGGCAGGCGCTGCTGCTGTGCTTCCTGCTGGCCATGTTCGCCGGAGGTCTCGGGGCGGCGCGGACGCTGGTGTCCACGACCAACCGCGCGCCCTGGGTCGCGATGCTGGGGCTGCTGCCCCGGCGGGCCCGTTCGGTGGCCGCCGGGGTCACCGGCGCGACGGTCGTCCTGCTCGGCTTCGGCGTGCTGATCTTCCTGGCGTCCCTGCTGTTCCACCTGTCCGAGGCCGAGAACCTCTACGACGTGCTCAAGCCGGGCGTCGTCGGCGGGATCCTGGTGGTGCTGATCGGGCTGGTGTACCTGCCGAACGCCGCGCTGTGGGCCGTCGCGTACGCCGTGGGGCCGGGGTTCGCGGTCGGCGCGGGAACGAGCGTGTCGCCGTCCGGGGTGTTCGTCGGCATGATCCCGGCGTTCCCGCCGTTCGCCGCGCTGCCGGAGCCGGGCCCGGCGCCGGCCGTGTCGCTGCTCGCGCTGGCCGTGCCGTTCGTCGCCGGAGCCGTCGGCGGCGTCTTCACGATCCGGTACCAGCCGACGGAGGCGACCGAGGCGGCGCCGCTGTGGGGGTTCGTGTCCGGCGTGGCGACGGGCGGTGTGATCGCCTTCCTCGCCGCGCTGTCCGGCGGCCCGCTCGGCGGTGGGCGGATGGCCGTGATGGGGCCCTCCGCGTGGCAGACCGGGCTGCTGGCCGCGCTGGAGGTCGGCGTGTCGGCGGCGATCGCCGCCTGGATCGCCAACTGGCGGCTGTCACGTCGCCTGCGCTCCCGTCCGGAGCCCCTGGACGACGAGGAGCCGGACACGGAGGAGCTCGAGTTCGAGGATCCGGACCCGGTGCTGGCCACCGTCGACGAGCCGCTGCCCGAGGGCGTCATCCCGATCGGGGAGTGGACCGGCTCGCGGACCGGGCTGCGGCCGCGCGGGCAGGACGGGCCCGGCGGGGCCGCACCGATCAGGAGGCGTCCCCCGCGCGACCGGGGCTGACCCGCCGCCGGTCAGTACCAGGAGGGGTGCTGCCGCAGCGAGTCCTTCGGCAGGTGCAGCCGGCGCTCGATGCGCGGCAGCCACTGGTCCTGGCAGGTCTTCTTGTCATCGAACGTGAGGGCCGACTCACGGCACTTGACGTAGCCGTTGAAGTCGTCCCACATCACCGCGTACAGCCCGATCTGGGAGAGGCACACGACCAGCCCGATCGTGCCCATCACCACTCCCGCGACCGCGCCGGGCGCGGGGGCGAGGACCCGCCGGGCCCGCTTACGGGAGCGCACGCCCGTCACGACCGCCGCGATGGACAGCACGAGCCCGGCGGGGAGGAACAGGACCGTCAGGACGAGCCCGGCGATGCCGAGAAGGCGTGCGCGAGGACCGCCGCGCTCGGGCGCGGTGGGCGGCAGGGGCGGACGGGGTGCTTCGGGGAGCTGCGTCTGCGGCCCGGCCTGGCCGGGGCCTGGCGCGTCACTCACTGATCCTCCTGGTGTCGGCTGAACCGAGCCGAGCGGCGGCCGATAGGCTGATACGGCCCGCCCACCAGTCATTCCTGGGGAGAAATGGTGTCCGCCCGGCTCGTCGTCCTCGTCTCCGGTGCGGGGACCAATCTACAAGCGCTGCTCGACGCGTGTGTCGATCCAGCTTATGGCGCGCGGGTCACTGCCGTGGGCGCCGACCGTGACGACATCGAGGGGCTGCGCCGCGCCGAACGCGCCGGCGTGCCGACCTTCGTCGTCCGCGTGAAGGACCACCCGAACCGGGACGCGTGGGACGCGGCCCTGACCGACGCCGTCGCCGCGTACGCCCCTGACCTGGTCGTCTCCGCGGGCTTCATGAAGATCCTCGGCAAGCGGTTCCTCGACCGCTTCGGCGGCCGGGTGATCAACACGCATCCCGCGCTGCTGCCGGCCTTCCCCGGCACCCACGGGCCGCGCGAGGCACTGGAATACGGCGTCAAGGTGACCGGCTGCACGGCCCACTTCGTGGACGCCGGCGTCGACACCGGACCCATCGTCGCCCAGGAGACCGTGCCGGTCCTGGACGACGATGACGAGGACTCGCTGCACGAGCGGATCAAGGCGGTCGAACGCCCGCTGCTCGTGGGCACCGTGGGCCGTCTGGTCCGCGAGGGATGGACCATCGAGAACAGGAGAGTGAGGATCGGGTGACCCGTATCGCGATCAAGCGGGCGCTGATCAGCGTCTACGACAAGACCGGACTCGAAGGGCTCGCCAGGGGCCTGCACGAGGCCGGTGTAGAGATCGTCTCCACCGGGTCGACGGCCGCGCGCATCGCCGAGGCGGGCGTCCCGGTCATGAAGGTCGAGAAGCTCACCGGCTTCCCCGAGTGCCTCGACGGCCGGGTCAAGACCCTGCACCCGAAGGTGCACGCGGGGCTCCTGGCCGACCGCCGGAACCCGGACCACGTCCAGCAGCTGGAGGACCTGCACGTCGAGCCGTTCGACCTGCTGATCTCCAACCTGTACCCGTTCCGGGAGACCGTCGCCTCCGGCGCCGCCCCGGACGAGATCGTCGAGCAGATCGACATCGGCGGCCCGGCGATGGTGCGCGCCGCCGCCAAGAACCACCAGACCGTGGCCGTCGTCGTCGACCCGGCGGCGTACGACCAGGTCCTGGAGGCCGTACGCCGCGGCGGCTTCGAACTCGCGGAGCGCAAGCGGCTCGCGGCCCAGGCCTACGCCCACACCGCCGCGTACGACGTCGCGGTGGCGTCGTGGTTCGCGAGCGCGTACGCCCCGGACACCGACACCCGCTGGCCGGACGTCATCGGCGCGGTCCGCACCCGCAAGAGCGTCCTGCGCTACGGGGAGAACCCCCACCAGGAGGCGGCGCTCTACACCGACGGCGAGGGCGGCCTGGCCGGAGCCGAGCAGCTGCACGGCAAGGAGATGTCCTACAACAACTACGTCGACGCCGACGCGGCCCGCCGCGCCGCGTACGACTTCACCGAGCCGTGCGTCGCGATCATCAAGCACGCCAACCCGTGCGGCATCGCGATCGGCGCGGACATCGCCGAGGCGCACCGCAAGGCGTACGCCTGCGACCCGGTGTCGGCGTACGGCGGCGTGATCGCGACCAACCGGCCGGTTTCGGCCGAGATGGCGCGCCAGCTCGCCGACATCTTCACCGAGGTGATCGTCGCTCCGGGCTTCGAGGACGAGGCCCTGGAGCTCCTCACGGCCAAGAAGAAGAACCTCCGGCTGCTCGTCTGCCCGGAGGGCCCGGCCGCCCAGGTGGACACCCGCCAGATCGACGGCGGGCTGCTCAGCCAGACGCGGGACCGGATCGACGCCGCCGGTGACGACCCGGCGAACTGGCAGCTCAAGACCGGTGACCCGGTCGACGCGGCCACCCTGCGCGACCTGGCGTTCGCGTGGCGCGCCTGCCGCTCGGTCAAGTCGAACGCCATCCTGCTCGCCGCCGACGGCGCCACCGTCGGGGTCGGCATGGGACAGGTCAACCGGGTCGACTCGGCCCGCCTCGCGGTGTCCCGGGCGGGGGACCGCGCCGCCGGATCCGTGGGTGCCTCGGACGCCTTCTTTCCCTTCCCCGACGGCCTTCAGGTGCTCGCGGACTCCGGAGTGCGGGTTATTGTCGAACCCGGCGGTTCGATTCATGACGACGAGGTGATCGAAGCGGCCGCCAAGGCCGGCGTCACCCTCTACTTCACGGGGGTCCGGCACTTCTTCCACTGACCCCATCGGGTCGCCGGGGCCCCGTGCCCCGGCGACCGAATCCCCCCAGGGAGATCCCGTGGCGAACGGATTCCTCGAGTTCGGCGTGCAAACGATCATTCGCAGCGCGACGCTCACCGACCAGGTCCGCCCCCTGATCGGCCTCATCGCCGCCGTGCTGGCCGCCGTCCTCGCGGGATCCGCGAGCTGGCACCTGACGGACCGCCTCGTCGCCTGGCGTCAGCGCGCCGACCAGGACGAGCTGTAATCTTCCTCGGGTCGATCGGGCTCCCGCTCTCCCCGCCTGAGAGGATGAGACGGTGACCGCACGAATTCTCGACGGCAAGGCCACCGCGGCGGCGATCCGCGCGGAACTGAAGCAGCGCGTCGACGCGCTGCGCGAGCAGGGCATCGTCCCCGGACTGGGCACCGTGCTCGTCGGCGACGATCCGGGCAGCCAGGCGTACGTCGCCGGCAAGCACCGCGACTGCGCCGAGGTGGGGATCGCCAGCATCCGGCGCGACCTGCCCGCGACCGCCACCCAGGCGGAGGTCGAGGCGGCCGTGGACGAGCTCAACGCCGACCCGACCTGCACCGGCTACATCGTCCAGCTGCCGCTGCCCAAGGGCCTGGACGAGCAGCGGGTCCTCGAGCGCATCGACCCGGCCAAGGACGCCGACGGCCTCCACCCGGTCAACCTCGGACGCCTGGTGCTGATGCAGCCCGGCGCGCTGCCGTGCACGCCGCGCGGCATCGTCGAGCTGCTGCGCCGCCACGACGTGCCGATCCGGGGCGCCGACGTCACCGTCGTCGGACGGGGCATCACGGTGGGCCGGGCGCTCGGCCTGCTGCTCACCCGCCGCTCCGAGAACGCCACCGTCACCACCTGCCACACCGGCACCAAGGACCTCGCCGCGCACACCCGCGAGGCCGACATCGTCGTCGTCGCCGCCGGTGTTCCGGGTCTGCTCACCGCGGACATGGTCAAGCCCGGCGCGACCGTGCTCGACGTCGGCATCACGCGCACCGACGACGGCCTCGTCGGCGACGTCCACCCCGGCGTCCGCGAGGTCGCCGGCTGGGTCGCGCCCATGCCCGGCGGCGTCGGCCCGATGACCCGCGCGATGCTCCTGGCGAACGTCGTCGAGGCGGCGGAGAAGGCCTCGGCCTGAGCCGTGCACCGGCCGGGCGCCGCCCGGCCGGAAGGCCGCACAACGCCGAGCCGCCGAGGGCCATGCGTTCCCGTCGCTGCGCAGGCGGCCGATCCGCGCCGTCGGACCCGCGCCGTCAGCTGGCGCGTCGTCCCGGTGCGGTCGGCTGGCCGGGCGTCATCGGCTGGCGCGGCTGCGGCGGCGTGCCCGGCCGGGCGCCGTCGGGGCGGCGTGCGGGCTCGGGAGGACGGCCGCCCTGGGGCGGGACGTGCACGGGCGGCAGCGGGCGGACCAGCCCGAGCGCGATCACCTCGTTGGCCAGCCGGGTGCGCCGGTTCGCGCCCTCCGGGATGCGGAACTTCTGGTACAGCCGCAGCAGGTGCTGCTTGACCGCCGCCTCGGTCACCACCAGGTCGGTGGCGATCTCCCGGGCCGTCGCGGGGGCGACGAACGCCTCGTCGGACAGGGCGGGACGGCACAGCGACGTCAGCACGTCGATCTCGCGGCGGGTGAGCTCCGGGGCGACGGCACGGCGCAACTCGACGTCCGGGTCGACGTCCTCGCGCGGGATGCCGCCCATCCGGCAGCGCGCGGCGCCGAAGCTGACCACATCGCCGTCCTCGAGCACGCGCCGGGCGATCGGCCGGCCGTTCACCCGCGTGCCGTTGCGCGACAGGCCGAGATCCACGACGTAGACGTACGGACCGCGGCGGACAAGCTCGGCGTGCAAGCGGGACACGCTGGGATCGTCGAGCCGTATGTCGACGCCCCGGCCTCGTCCGATCGTCGTGACCTCGGAGCGCAGTGGTAGTACCGTGCCGGTTTCTTCGATCCGTATGTACGGGCCCTCCACAGCGGTCCCTCCAGTAGTTAGCGACCCCTGTCTGCCTGGTTACCCGGACCGGCCATGGTCACACCCGCCTACCGGTGGGTAGGGCCGAGTACACCGGAGATTACGGGACATTCGAGCCTCCGGGAAGGGTCCCGAAGGTGGGCGGGCCACGCGCGGGCGGCTGCCAAGATAGGGGTCATGTCGGAGCAGTACGGGCCACCGGAGTCCTACGACGCGTCCCTGGGGGACGTTCCCGCCGCGGCGCAACCCGCGCCCGGACCGAAGACGCCGCCGTCCCCGCGGCGCGGGGAGCGCGCACCGGCCCGCGCGGCGGTGCCGCGATGGCTGGGTCAGTTGCCGTACGTCTTCGTCCTCTGTGGTGTCGCCGCCGGCCTGGCCGTGGTCGCGACCAACCACTTCCGGCGGGGCAGCATGCTCATCGCCGCCTCCGTTTTCATCGGCGCGCTCGCCCGGCTGGTCCTCCCGGAGAGCCAGACCGGCATGCTCGCGGTACGCCGCCGGTGGGTGGACGTGCTGCTCATGACGGCCGCCGCGGTCGGCGTCACGCTCGTCGCATTCGTCGCGAAGGGGCAGTGAACCGCACAGGCGCGACCTCTTTGCCCGGCCCCTGGACGAGCAGTGGGATGATGCAGGCTGCAGGTAAGGAGCCCGTCGCGATACTGGAAAATGTGCCCCAGGTCACTCATGCTGATCGGAATGTTGTCCCCCATCGCGGTCGCTGCACGTCACGGGGTGTCTTCCCGGGCCGGGGTGCCGTCGCATCCCTGCTCGCCGGGCACCTGGGGCTCCGCGAAACCCGTCTGGTCGATACGAAACGTGAGGGATCGACTGAGACCTGCTGAGGGCGGCCGACCCCGCCCGTCTGTCTCGAACTGAGAGTTGCTGACGAATGTTGTTGAGCGTGAAGCGGAGCACCCGGTGACTGATTCGACCATCATCTACACGCACACGGACGAGGCACCCGCCCTGGCGACGTATTCGTTCCTGCCTGTGATCCAGGCATACGCCTCGACCGCCGGCGTCACCGTGGAGACCCGTGACATCTCCCTGGCCGGGCGCATCATCGCCGCCTTCCCGGAGTACCTCACGGAGGACCAGCGCATCCCGGACGCGCTCGCCGAACTCGGCGAGCTGGTCGAGACCCCCGGCGCGAACGTCATCAAGCTGCCGAACATCTCGGCCTCGATCCCGCAGCTGAAGGCCGCGATCACCGAGCTGCGGGAGCAGGGCTACGCGCTGCCGGACTACCCGGACGACCCGAAGACCGAAGAGCAGCGTGACGTACGCGCCCGGTACGACCGGATCAAGGGCAGCGCGGTCAACCCGGTGCTGCGTCAGGGCAACTCCGACCGCCGGGCCCCCGCGTCGGTCAAGAACTACGCCAAGACCCACCCGCACCGCATGGGCGCCTGGACGCCGGAGTCGAGGACGAACGTCGCGCACATGACGGCCGACGACTTCCGCTCCACCGAGAAGTCCGCGGTGATCGCCGAGGCGGGCTCGCTGCGGATCGAGCTCGCGGGCGACGACGGCTCCACCACCGTCCTGCGCGAGTCGGTACCCGTCCTGGCGGGCGAGGTCGTCGACGCGTCCGTCATGCGCGTCGCGGCGCTGCGGGAGTTCCTCACCGCTCAGGTCGCGCGCGCCAAGGCCGAGGGCGTCCTGTTCTCGGTGCACCTGAAGGCCACGATGATGAAGGTCTCCGACCCGATCATCTTCGGCCACGTGGTCCGCGCCTTCTTCCCGGAGACGTTCGCCAAGTACGGCGAGGCGTTCGCGGCGGCCGGCCTCACGCCGAACGACGGCCTCGGCGGACTCTTCCGCGGCCTGGAGTCGCTGCCGGACGGCGAGGAGATCAAGGCGTCCTTCGACGCCGAGCTCGCCGCGGGCCCGGCCCTCGCGATGGTCGACTCGGACCGGGGGATCACCAACCTGCACGTCCCCAGCGACGTCATCGTGGACGCCTCGATGCCCGCGATGATCCGCACCTCCGGCCACATGTGGGGCCCGGACGGCCAGGAACACGACACGCTCGCCGTCATCCCGGACAGCAGTTACGCCGGTGTCTACCAGGTCGTCATCGACGACTGCCGGGCGAACGGCGCCTTCGACCCGTCGACGATGGGCTCGGTTCCGAACGTCGGCCTGATGGCGCAGCAGGCCGAGGAGTACGGCAGCCACGACAAGACCTTCGAGATCCCGACCACCGGTACGGTGCGGGTCCTCGACGAGGCCGGCGACGTCGTCCTCGAGCAGACGGTGGGCGCGGGCGACATCTTCCGCATGTGCCAGACCAAGGACGCCGCGATCAAGGACTGGGTGAAGCTCGCCGTCACCCGCGCCCGCGCGACCGGCGACCCGGCCGTGTTCTGGCTCGACCGGGACCGCGCGCACGACGCCTCCCTGATCGCCAAGGTCGAGCGGTACCTGCCCGAGCACGACACCACGGGCCTGCAGATCGAGATCAAGTCCCCGGTCGAGGCGACCGCCTTCTCCCTGGAGCGGATCCGCCGCGGCGAGAACACCATCTCCGTCACCGGCAACGTGCTGCGGGACTACCTGACCGACCTGTTCCCGATCCTGGAGCTGGGCACCAGCGCCAAGATGCTGTCGGTCGTGCCGCTCATCAACGGGGGCGGCCTGTTCGAGACGGGCGCCGGCGGCTCGGCGCCCAAGCACGTCCAGCAGCTCGTCAAGGAGAACTACCTGCGCTGGGACAGCCTCGGCGAGTTCCTCGCGCTCGCGGTCAGCTTCGAGCAGCTCGCGCAGACGACGGGCAACGCCCGCGCCCAGGTCCTCGCCGACACCCTCGACCGGGCCACGGAGACCTTCCTCAACGAGGACAAGTCCCCGACCCGCCGCCTGGGCGGCATCGACAACCGCGGCAGCCACTTCTACCTGGCCCTGTACTGGGCGCAGGAGCTGGCCAAGCAGACCGACGACACCGACCTGGCCAAGGCCTTCGTCCCGCTCGCCGAGACGCTGACCTCGCAGGAGAGCAAGATCGTCGACGAACTGCTCGCGGTTCAGGGCTCCCCGGCCGACATCGGCGGCTACTACAACCCCGACCCGGCCAAGGCCGCCGCCGTCATGCGCCCGTCGGCGACCTTCAACGAGGCCCTCGCGACGCTCGCCACGCCGTCCGCGTAAGGCCCCGGTGCCACCCGCGTGACGCCCACACCGGCGTCGCGCGCCCGCACCCAGGCCTGATCCCTCTCACCCCACGAAGGCCGTTCGCCACCCCGGCGGGCGGCCTTCGCCGTTATCGCGCAGGCACATCAAACGCAGAGTAAGGTTATGGTTGCCTAAAGTCACTGCATTTGGCGACTGGAGGTTGCACTCCTAGTGCAGACAAAGGTCTGCCCCGGGCGCGCGCCTTTCGGCGGGAGCGGATCCGGGGCTTATGGCACTGAGCTTACATCATCACTCCAGGTGCGTGGGAGATTACTCGGTTTCTGGGTGGGTCTCTTCGCCCGGCACTACGAGCACGTGTTCTGGTACAGCGGGCTGCGGGCGGCCGTGCCCGGATACCGAGCTCACCGGCGGGATCCTTTGTACCGCGAGCTCGATCGGCTCCGCACTCTTCGCAACCGGATCGCCCATCACAGGCCGATCTACCATCGCCACCTCGAGGCGGATTACGCGTCTGTGCTGCGGGTGCTCGGGTATCTCGGGAGCGACCTGGAGATGATGGTGGCGAAGCACAGTCGGGTGCCCGAGGTGTTGGCGCGGGGGCCGCGATAGGCGGTGCGGGCGGGGAACCGGGCGCGCGATAGCCTGGCCGCTGGAATATCTCGACGACGAGAGACCCGATCGGAGCTCCGCTCGGCGCTCGACACGGGCCTCGTACCAGCTGGAGACCACGATGACTCGCACTCCCGTCAATGTGACCGTCACCGGAGCGGCCGGCCAGATCGGCTACGCCCTGCTCTTCCGCATCGCCTCGGGGCAGCTGCTCGGCGCCGACGTACCCGTGCGCCTGCGCCTGCTGGAGATCCCGCAGGCCGTCAAGGCCGCCGAGGGCACCGCGATGGAGCTCGACGACGCCGCCTTCCCGCTGCTCGCGGGCATCGACGTCACCGACGACCTGAAGAAGGCCTTCGACGGGACCAACGTCGCGCTCCTGGTCGGCGCCCGCCCGCGTACGAAGGGCATGGAGCGCGGTGACCTCCTCGAGGCCAACGGCGGCATCTTCAAGCCGCAGGGCGAGGCGATCAACTCCGGCGCCGCCGACGACGTACGGGTCCTCGTGGTCGGCAACCCGGCCAACACCAACGCGCTGATCGCCAAGTCGCACGCGCCGGACGTCCCGGCCGACCGCTTCACCGCGATGACCCGCCTCGACCACAACCGCGCCATCGCGCAGCTGTCCAAGAAGGTCCAGGCGCCGGTCTCGGACATCAAGAAGATCGCCATCTGGGGCAACCACTCCGCGACGCAGTACCCCGACATCTTCCACGCCGAGATCGCCGGCCGGAACGCCGCCGAGGCCGTGAACGACGAGGCCTGGCTGCGCGAGACCTTCATCCCGACGGTCGCCAAGCGTGGCGCCGCCATCATCGAGGCCCGCGGCGCGTCCTCGGCGGCCTCGGCGGCCAGTGCGGCCATCGACCACGTCCACACCTGGGTCAACGGCACCGCCGAGGGCGACTGGACCTCCATGGCCGTCGTCTCCGACGGCTCCTACGGCGTGCCGGAGGGCCTGATCTCGTCCTTCCCGGTGGTGTGCAAGGACGGCAAGTGGGAGATCGTCCAGGGCCTGGAGATCAACGACTTCTCGCGCGAGCGCATCGACGCCTCGGTGCGCGAGCTGGAGGAGGAGCGCGACGCCGTCCGCAACCTCGGCCTGATCTGATCCCACGCCGTCGCTTCCCTGCGTGATCGAGTTGATGCGGAGCGTGACTTCTGTGACCCTTGCGTCCAGAGTCACCTCTTCGAGCACCATCACCATCCCGGCCGGCAGCGGCCGTATCCCCGTGCAAGTCCGTCTGGGTGGGCGTGCAGACGGAAACAAGGGAGCTTGGTGGAGACTCACCGCAGCCAGCGGTCGCCCTTCGGTTCATTTCAACCCCCCACCGAGGAGGCGGTAACACCGTGGGAATCATCGAGACCACGCAGGAACGGGTACGCGCGCTGGAGAGCCGCATGAACGATCACGATGCCGGTCACGTCCGGATCGAGCGGCGGCTCGACCGGCTGACGGCCGACATGGCGGAGGTCAAGAGCGACGTCGCCGTCCTCAAGACCGACGTCGCCGTCCTCAAGACGGATGTGTCGAAGCTCCAGACCGACATGGCGCAGGTCAAGGTCCGCGTCGAGGTCATTCCGGAGCTGATGGCCGGGCAGGTCGAGCTGCGGGAGATGGTCGCGAAGCTGCTCGCGCGGTCCGAGGCGGACCACCGCTCCTGACGCGGTCCCACCGAACGGCGGTGAAGGCCGCCGGGTCCCTGGGCGGGATCCGGCGGCCTTCCGCGTCAGTGCCTCAGGCGACCCGGCGGGCGCGCCAGGTCAGGTAGGCGGCGGTGAGCAGCGGGCCCGCGATCGCGATGATGAGGAACGGGGCGCCGAGCCAGCCGGGCAGGGCGGTGCCCGTGCACTGGCCGCCGCCGTGCCGGTGCCCGGCCGTGTCGTCCACGTACACGCACTCGCGGGTCGGGGCGAAGGCGACGAGCGCCACGGCCACGGCCAGCCCGCCGGGCCAGACCAGCAGGCCGGCCAGCTTGTCGCGCATCGACCAGCGGGACGAGCCGAGGAGCATCACCGCCCCGATCAGCCAGCCGACCACCGGGAGGAGCACCCCTCCGACGAGGAGTAGGAACACCGTTATCGCCTCATACCGCCGCATGCCCCCAAGGATGGCGGTGCGAGCGATCCCGGCGCGTCAGGACACGCGGTGCGCCCCGGCGGAGGGAACGGCGTCGATGAACCGGGGCGCCTCCCAGCCGCGGTCGGCGTACGCCTCGGTGACCGCCGTGCGCACCCGCTGTTCATGCTTCGACGGGACCAGCGCGATCACCGAGCCGCCGAAGCCCCCGCCGACCATCCGCGCCCCGCGCGCGCCCGCGCGTACGGCCTCCTCGACCGCCACGTCCGCCTCCGGCCAGGAGACCTCGAACTGGTCGCGCAGGGACAGGTGCGAGGCGGTCAGCAGCGCGCCGACCTCGGCGACGGCACCGGCGCGCAGCAGGCCCACGGCCGCCTGGACCCGGTGGTCGTCGGTGACGACGTGCTGGGTGCGGCGGCGCAGGACCGGGTCGTCGAGGGCCCGCAGCGCGGCGGCCAGGTCCTCGACGTCGCGCAGCGCCGGGACGCCGAGCAGCTGGGCGGCCTTCTCGCAGGCGGCACGGCGGGCGGCGTACCCGCCGTCGACGAGTTCGTGCTCGGCGCGCGTGTCGATGACCAGGAGGGACAGGCCGGTGAGGTCGAGCGGGACCTGGGCGGACAGCCCGCTGCGGCAGTCGAGCAGGAGGGCGTGATCCTCGGTGCACAGCAGCGAGGCGGACTGGTCCATGATGCCGCACGGCATTCCGACGAAGTCGTTTTCGGCGCGCTGGGCGATGCGGGCCAGTTCCGGCCGCGGCACCTCGATCCCGTACAGGTCGCACAGGGCCAGCGCGACGGCGCACTCGAGCGCCGCCGACGACGACAGGCCGGCGCCCTGGGGCAGGTCGGAGTCGATGAGCACGGACGCTCCGCCGACGTCGTACCCGGCCGTCCGGAGCGCCCAGGCCACCCCGGCGGCGTACGCGGCCCAGCCGGTGACCCGGCCGGGCTCGGCGTCGGTGACGCGTACGGCGTCCGGCGACTGCAGGGAGCGGAGTTCGAGGGCGCCGTCGTCGCGGCGGGCGGCCGTGACCGTGACGCCCTGGGCCAAGGCGAACGGCAGGACGAAGCCGTCGTTGTAGTCGGTGTGCTCGCCGATGAGGTTGACGCGGCCAGGGGCGCGCCAGGCACCTTCCGGCTCACGCCCGTAGCAGTCGCGGAAATCCATGATCACCATGCCTATCGTGTGGCCAGTGATCCTAGTCGCAGCCCACCGGGAAGAGGCCAGCCCGGTTCGTGCGGCGGGGCACGACGCGGTGGTCCGGTCGTCGCCGGGCACGGCCCGTACGGCCGGCGCGTTGATCCTTGCGAGAGGACGTCGCCGATCCGTGGAGTTCCCATGAAGCAGCGTTCGTCGCGCCGGAGTCTTCTCGGCGCCGTCCTGGCCCTTGGACTGTGCGCCTGCGGCTGTTCCGGGGGCTCCGGCGATCCGGCCGGTGGCGGGCCGATCACGTGGGCGAGTTTCAAGGAGCCGACCGGCACGCTCCGGAAGATCGTCGACGGCTGGAACTCCTCGCATCCCGGCGCGAAGGTCACCCTGGTCGACCTGCCGGAGGCGGCGGACGCCCAGCGCCGGCAGCTCGTCCAGAACGCCCAGATCAGGTCCACGGCGTTCGACGTCGTCACGCTGGACGCCGTCTGGACCGCCGAGTTCGCCGCGAACCGGTGGGTCGAGCCGCTCACCGGCCTGGACACCGGAGGGTTCCTCGCCCCGTCGCTCCGGACCGGGCAGTACCGCGGGAGGCTGTACGCCGCCCCCTGGCTCACCGGCGCCGGGCTGTTGTACTACCGCACCGACCTGCTGGCCAAGGCCGGCGTCTCCCGGCCGCCGCGGACCTGGCAGGAGCTCACCGACGACTGCGCCAAGGTGCGCAGGTCCGTGGACATCGGGTGCTACGCCGGGCAGTACGACGAGTACGAGGGCCTCACCGTCAACGTCACCGAGGCGATCGACAGCGCGGGCGGGCGCGTCCTGGACGCCTCCGGGCGGCCCGCGCTGAACACCCCGGAGGCCCTCGCCGGCCTGCGCTTCCTGACGGACGGCCTGCAGCGTGGCCTGATCCCCAAGGCCGCCCTGACGTACCAGGAGGAGAACGGCCGGCGCGCCTTCGAAGCCGGCGATCTGCTGTTCCACCGCAACTGGGGCTACGTCTACGCCCTCGCCGGCAGGACCGACGGTTCGAGCCGGGTCGCGGGCAGGTTCGCGGTCGCGCCGCTGCCCGGGCGCACCGGCCCCGGCGTCTCCACCCTCGGCGGGAACAACGTCGCGATCTCCGCGTACTCGAAGCACAAGAGGACGGCGCTGGAGTTCATCCGGTACGTCACCGGGGTCGAGGCCGAGAGGACCTTCGGGCTGGGCAGCGCCTACCCGATGTCCCGCGCCGCCCTGTACTCCGACCCCGCGATGGTGAAGGCGCAGCCGTACCTGCCGACGCTCGCCGTCTCCATCCGGAACGCCGTGCCGCGGCCGGAGGCCGTCCGCTACGGCGACGTCACGACCGCGATCCAGGAGGCGGCCTATACGGCCCTCCGGGGGCGGATCAGCCCCGAAGGGGCGCTGGCCCGTCTCCAGGCCGAGCTCGGCCCGCTGACCGCCGGGTGAGGGCGCTCCAGGGCGGCGTGCCGTCCGGCCCACCGCCGCGGGCGTCCCGAGCGGCCCCGCGGCGGCGTGCCTCGTGACCCGCCGCCGCGGAACGCCCGATCGTCTACCGGCGCGCGAACGCCCAGGCGTCCGTCACCATCGCCCGCAGGTCGCGTTCGGGCTTCCAGCCGAGCCGGTCGGAGATCTTGGCGGACGAGGCGATCAGCACGGCGGGGTCGCCGGGCCGCCGGGGGCTCTCCACCGCCGGGATCTCCTGCCCGGTGACCTCGCGGCACACGTCGATCACCTCGCGGACCGAGTAGCCCGATCCGCTGCCCAGGTTGAAGATCTCGTGCTCGCCCGGGGCGCAGGCGTCGAGGGCGAGCAGGTGCGCCTCGGCCA
Source organism: Actinoallomurus rhizosphaericola (assembly GCF_024055675.1). Lineage (NCBI taxonomy): Bacteria > Bacillati > Actinomycetota > Actinomycetes > Streptosporangiales > Thermomonosporaceae > Actinoallomurus > Actinoallomurus rhizosphaericola. The sequence goes on from NZ_JAMXMW010000024.1 coordinate 81,676, forward strand.
GGTCGACGACGTGGATGTAGTCGCGGACGCAGGTGCCGTCCTGGGTCGGATAGTCGGTGCCGAAGACCGCGACGGACTCGCGCTCGCCGAGCGGCACCTTGAGCACGTTCGGGATGATGTGCGTCTCGACCGTGTGCCGCTCGCCGTAGCGCCCGTACGCGCCCGCGACGTTGAAGTAGCGCAGGCTGACCGCGCCGAGGCCGTACATCCGGGCGTACTCGGCGAGCGTCGTGTCGATCGCCAGCTTCGAGGCGCCGTACGGGTTGGTGGGACGGGTCGGGTCGGTCTCCAGGATCGGCGTCCGCTCGGGCTCACCGTACGTCGCGGCGGTGGAGGAGAACACGATGCGCGGCGTCCCGTGGGTCCGCATCGCGTCGAGCAGGGCCAGCGACTCGCCGAGGTTCTTGTCCCAGTAGAGGCCGGGCTTCTCCACCGACTCGCCGACGAGGGACTTGGCCGCGAAGTGGAGCACGCCGTCGAATCCGGCGGCCAGCGTCTCGTGGGCCGCCTCCCGGAGGGTGCCCCGGACCAGCCGCGCGCCGTCCGCCACCGCGTCGGCGTGCCCGGTCGAGCAGTCGTCCAGCACGACGACCTCGTGCCCCGCCTCCAGCAGCCGGGCCGAGACGACGCTGCCGATGTAGCCGGCGCCCCCCGTGACGAGAAGTTTCATCGGACCTCCAACAGGCATGAACGGGTACGCTTTCAGCTCTAGTCTTCCGAACAACCCACCTGGACATGGACGACCCACATAGTCTTAGGCGTTTCTCATGAGAGAAACGCTGGTGAGCGCCGCGATCGTCCTCGCGCTCATTCTTGTCGAGGCCCTCTTCGTGGCCTCCGAGATCGCTCTTGTGTCGCTGCGCGACAGTCAGGTCCGCCGCATGGGCGAGACCGGCCGGCGCGGCACCGCGGTGGCGAGGCTCGTCAGCGACCCCAACCGCTTCCTCGCGGTGGTGCAGATCGGTGTCACGCTGACCGCGCTGCTGTCCTCCGCGTACGGCGCGATCACGCTGTCCGAGACCGCCAAGAAGGCCCTGATCCGCGAAGGCATGTCGGAGGGGCTGGCCGGGTTCATCGGCGTCGTCGGCGTCACCCTGATCATCTCCTACGTCACGCTGGTGGTCGGCGAGCTCGCGCCCAAGCGGCTCGGCCTGCAGCGGGCCGAGGGCACCGCGCTGATGGTGGCGCCGTTCCTCGACCGGATGGCGAAGGTGTCGCGGCCGGTCATCTGGCTGCTGTCGAAGTCGACCAACCTGATCGTGCGGCTGCTCGGCGGTGATCCGGAGACCTCCCGCGAGGCCATCACCGCCGAGGAGATCCGCTCGCTGGTGGCCGGCACGACGGAGATCGCCCCGGACGAGCGGAACCTCATCGAGGAGGTCTTCGACGCCGGGGAGCGGCAGCTGCGCGAGGTGCTGGTGCCGCGCACGGAGGTGGAGTTCCTCGACGCCTCGACGCCGCTGGCCAAGGCCGCCCGCACGACGACCGGCAGCCCGCACTCCCGCTACCCGGTCTACCGCGACTCCCACGACGACGTCATCGGGTTCGTGCACGTGCGCGACCTGCTGGATCCGCAGCTCGCGGGCCGGTCCACGCCGGTCGGCGAGCTGGTCAGGCCGGTCCTGTACCTCCCGGCCAGCAAGCGGGTCCTGGCCGCGCTGTCGGAGATGCGGCGCGAGGGTCACCACCTGGCGATCGTCGTCGACGAGTACGGCGGGACGGCGGGGATCGTCACCCTCGAGGACCTGGTCGAGGAGCTCATCGGGGAGATCCGGGACGAGTACGACGTCGAGGACGCCCACGCCCGCCGGCTGCACGGCGGGGCGCTGGAGGTCGACGGGCTGCTCAACCTCGACGCGTTCGCCGACGAGACCGGCCTGGAGCTGCCCGAAGGGCCGTACGAGACCGTCGCGGGTTATCTGATGGCCGTTCTCGGGCACCTGCCCCAGGTGGGGGAGAGTGCCGAGGTGAACGGCCATCGCCTCACCGTCAGCGAGGTGGACGGCCGGCGCGTGTCGCGGGTCCGCCTCAGTCCGCCGCCGACCCCACCGGCCGACGCCGACGAAGCCTGAGAGAATCCAGCTATGCCCATCGAGCCCAGCCCGTCCGCCCCGCGCCCGCGGGTCCTGTCCGGCATCCAGCCGACCGCCGACTCCTTCCACCTCGGCAACTACCTCGGCGCGCTCCGTCAGTGGGTCACCATGCAGGACACCCACGACGCGTTCTACTTCATCGCCGATCTGCACGCGATCACGGTGGAGACCGACCCGGAGACGTTGCGGCGGCGCACGCGGGTGGCGGCCGCGCAGCTGTTCGCGATCGGGCTGGACCCGGAGCGGAGCACGCTCTTCGTGCAGAGCCAGGTGCCGGAGCACGCGGAGCTGCAGTGGGTGATGTCCTGCATCACCGGGTTCGGCGAGGCCGGCCGGATGACGCAGTTCAAGGACAAGTCGGCCAAGCAGGGCGCGTCGGGCACCTCGGTGGGCCTGTTCACGTACCCGGTCCTGCAGGCCGCCGACATCCTGCTCTACCAGGCGGACCAGGTGCCGGTCGGCGAGGACCAGCGGCAGCACCTGGAGCTGACCCGGACGCTCGCGCAGCGGTTCAACCACCGGTTCGGCGAGACCTTCGTCGTCCCCGAGGCGTACATCCTGAAGGCCGCCGCGAAGATCACCGACCTGCAGGAGCCGACGGCGAAGATGAGCAAGTCCTCGTCCTCGCCTCAGGGCATCGTCGACCTGCTGGACGAGCCGGGCCCGCTGCGCAAGAAGATCATGCGGGCGGTCACGGACACCGGCACCGAGATCAAGGCCGACGAGGAGAACAAGCCGGGCATCACCAACCTCCTGCGGATCCACTCCGCGCTGTCCGGCACCTCCATCGAGGACCTCGAGCGCCACTTCGAGGGCCAGGGCTACGGCACGCTCAAGAAGGAGCTCGCCCAGATCGTCCTGGACACCTTCGAGCCGATCCGGGAGCGGACCGGCAAGCTGCTGGCCGACGAGGCCCAGCTGGACCGGATGCTCGCGGTCGGCGCCGACCGGGCCCGCGAGGTGGCCCGCGAGACGATGGAGACGGTCCGCGACCGGGTGGGGTTCCTGGGCCGTGCCTGACGCCGAGGAGCGAACGATCGGAGTGGCCGTCGCCGTTCCCGATCCGTACGGTCCCGAGCTGCAGAGCCGCCGCGCCTCGTTCGGCGATCCGCTCGCCTCGTCGATCCCGGCGCACATCACGCTCGTCCCGCCGACGCGGGTGCCGGCCCCGATGATCGAGGACATCGACCGGCATCTGCGTGGCGTGGCGCTGCGCGAACGCCCGTTCCACATCCACCTGCGGGGGACCGGCACGTTCCGCCCGGTCTCACCGGTCGTGTTCGTCGCGCTGGCCGAGGGCATCGGCGACTGCGAGCGCCTCGAGTACGAGGTCCGCCGCGGCCCGCTCGCGGTCGAGCGCGCCTTCCCGTACCACCCGCACGTGACCGTCGCCCACCACCTCCCGGACGACCTGCTCGATCAGGCGTTCAAGGAACTCGCCGCGTACGAGGCGGAGTTCCCCGTGGACGGCTTCTCGCTGTACGAGCACGGGCTGGACGGCGTGTGGCGGCCCCGGTGGCACTTCCCGTTCGGCGGCCGCGCATACCGTTCATGATTGCTTACTCCGGGTGAATCTTCTCGCCGGGCCGGGGTAGTCCCCCACCATGGCGCCGGTGATCAGTGGGGTGCAGCGGGGGGTCTCCTCCGTCGAGGAGCATTTCAAGGCCTTCCTGCGCGGGCTGCGGGCCCGCTGGAGGTGGTTCGACCACCTGGGCCGCGCCTACGACCGCTACCAGCGGTTCCGCGGCGACCGGATGGCCGCCGCCCTGACCTTCTACGGCTTCCTGTCCTTCTTCCCGCTGGTCGCCCTGGCGTTCGCGGTGATGGGGTACGCCGTGGCGATCAGCCCCGGCGCCCGCGACTACGTCACCAAGGCGATCTACCAGCTCCTGCCCGGCCTCGCCGACAAGCTCCCGGTCCAGCAGATCGCCGACGCCAAGGCCGGGGCCGGCGTGATCGCGCTGCTCGGTCTGGCCTGGAGCGGCCTGGGCTGGGTCGGCGTCTGGCGCGAGTCCCTGCGCACCATGTGGAAGGGCGACCCGGACTACGACGCCAACCCGGTGATCAAGAAGCTCTCGGACCTGGCCGTCCTGGTCGTCCTGGGCCTGACGCTGCTCGCGTCCGTCGCGCTGTCGGGCCTGGCCACCTCCGCCACCCACGCCGTCCTGCACCGGACCGGGCTGACCGACGTGCCGGGCGCCGGCACGGTGCTGCGGCTGGTGGCGATCGGCGTCGCCATCGCGGCGAACATCTTGATCTTCCTGGTGCTGTTCGCCCGCCTCTCGGGCACCCGCGCGCCCTGGCGGCGGCTGCTGCGCGGCTGCCTGTTCGGCGCCGTGGGCTTCGAGGCGCTGAAGCTGCTCGGCACGTTCCTCATCGGGCACGTCATGCGCAATCCGCTGTACGCGTCGTTCGCGGTGATCGTCGGGCTGCTCATCTGGATCAACGTGGTGTCGCGGTTCATCCTGTTCACCGCGGCGTGGACCGCCACCCGCCGGGTGGTGCTGAACGTGGACGAGGAACCACCGGCCCAGCCGCAGAAGGCCTGAATCACTCGACTCACCTCAGATCAGGACGACGCCTCCTCGTCGCCGGCCTGACGGTCGGTGCCAACGGCGCCCTCGCCGTCACGCCCGGTGCCGTCGCCGTCGGGCCCGGCGTCCTCGTCGTCCCGGCCGCGCCGCACCGGGTTCGGGGCGGTCTCCTGGGCGGACGGGCCGTTCGCGCCGGAGGACGACGGGGCGCCCGCGACCTTGACATCTCCCGGGTGCCGCAGCCCGGAGGCTCCGCCGGGCCCGTCCGCCGTCCCGGACGCGGCGCCGGACGGCGGCCCTTCCGGGTCGAAGGCGCGGACGTTGTGACCGCCGGCGGGCGATGGCGCGGCCGCGGCGAGCGCCGCCCGCCGCCGGCGGCGCAGGCCGATCCCGAGCCCGGTGACGATCGCCAGCAGGACCAGGCCGCCGCCGCCCGCCGCGCCCAGCTTGGCCCAGTCGGGGCCGTCGGCCGGGGAGACGCGGACCGCGAGGGGCTTCTTCGTCGTCGCCGGCGCCGGAGGCCTCTTCGGCTGCGGCGGCGGGATCGGGTCGACGAGGGTCCCGACCGCGCCCGCCTTCGCGCGCTCGGCGAAGCCCCAGTCGAGCAGGGAGCGGGCGTCGTCCCAGAAGTCGGACTGGGCGTGCATCAGCGCGATGATGATGGTGTGGCCGTCGCGGGTGGCGGCGCCGACGAAGCTACCGAGCGCGTGGCTGGTCCAGCCGTTCTTCCCGCCGATCATCCCCTTGTAGGGCCTGCTGCCGATCAGCAGGTGGTCGTGCGTGCCGATCTCGTAGCCGCCGGTCTTCTCGCCCTTCTCACGCTCCTTCTTGTCCGGCGGGGCCGGCCAGTGGTACAGCGTCGCGCCGACGTACTTGCGGAAGTCGGGCAGCTTCAGGCCCTGCTTCATGATCAGTGCGAGGTCGTACGCGGAGCTGTGCTGCTGGGCGAGCGTGAGCGGCGGGTCGTCGTCGAGGCCGTTGGGCGTACGGGCGACCGTGTCGAGGGCCTGGATGCGGTGGGCCTCGGCGTTCATCTGGTCGAGGGACGGCTGGAGCCCGCCGTTCGCCTCGCACAGGGCGATGGCGGTGTCGTTGCCCGACTGCATCAGCAGGCCGTGGAACAGGTCGCGCACGGTGTAGGTCCACTTGGTGTCCATGCCGACCGCCGACCCGGACGCGTTGACCGCGTTCGGTGAGGGCTTCATCTTCTTGGCCGGGTCCAGGCGCGGAATGAGCGTGATCGCCGTGAGCGTCTTCAGCGTGCTGGCCGGCCGGTATTCACCGTGCGGGTCCTTCGCCGCCAGGATCCGCCCGGTCTCCAGGTCGGCGATGACGTACGAGGACGCCTGAATGTGGGGCGGCGCGGACACCCCCGCCGAGTGGTCCCAGATGTAACCGTGCCCGCTCAGCTCGGGCCCGCCGACGACCGTGTCGGCTCGGGCCGGCACGGCGAACAGCGCCGGCGCGACAACACCAGAAAGAGTGATGCAAGCGATCAAAGTTCGCATGGCGGCCCAACGGTAGACGGCGGTACGGGAGCGACACAGCGGGTGTACCCCCAATAATGCGGCCTGCGGGAGTCCGCTCGCTGTTTTGAGACGCCTTGCCGGATTTGAAAAGTTCGGGTGGCTGATGCTGGCCAAGAATTGGGGCGGTGATCCCGCCCGATCTACCGGATTCCCTGCCATCCACGGAAGGACGTCCGAGGTGTGAAGTAGGCCACCTTGTGGCCGCCAGGTAACGGGGAGACGATCGGTCGTACGATCGCACCAGGGCGACGGTGAGTCGCGCAGCCCGCGCCGCCGAGAGCGTTTCCTCAGGTCGGCGGCCTTGATTGGAAAGGTGATGGACGGTATGCGTTCGGAGTCAGGGCTGCCGATCGAACCCGTCTACGGGCCCGGGGCGCTGGAGGGGTTCGACGCCGCGGAGCGCCTGGGCGAGCCGGGCGCGTTCCCGTTCACGCGCGGGGTCTACCCCACGATGTACACCCGGCGGCCGTGGACGATGCGGCAGTACGCCGGGTTCGGCACCGCCGCCGAGTCGAACCGGCGCTACCACCAGCTGATCGAGGCCGGCACCGCGGGCCTGTCGGTGGCGTTCGACCTGCCCACCCAGATGGGGTACGACTCCGACGCGGATCTCGCCCGCGGTGAGGTCGGCAAGGTCGGCGTCGCGATCGACTCGATCGAGGACATGCGGGTGCTGTTCGACGGCATCCCGCTGGGCGAGGTCTCGACGTCCATGACGATCAACGCGCCGGCGGCCGTGCTCCTGCTCCTCTACCAGCTCGTCGCCGAGGAGCAGGGCGTCTCCGCCGACCGCCTCACCGGGACGATCCAGAACGACATCCTCAAGGAGTACATCGCGCGGGGCACCTACATCTTCCCGCCGAAGCCCAGCCTGCGGCTCGTCGCCGACACGTTCCGGTACTGCCGGACCGAGATCCCCAAGTGGAACACGATCTCGATCTCCGGCTACCACATGGCCGAGGCCGGGGCCACGCCCGTACAGGAGATCGCGTTCACCCTCGCCAACGCCAAGGAGTACGTCCGGGCGGCCGTCGAGTCGGGCCTGGACGTCGACGCGTTCGCCCCGCGCCTGTCGTTCTTCTTCGTCGCCCGCACCACGCTGCTGGAGGAGGTCGCGAAGTTCCGCGCGGCCCGCCGGATCTGGGCGCACATCATGCGCGACGAGTTCGGCGCGAAGAACCCCAAGTCCCAGATGCTGCGGTTCCACACCCAGACCGCAGGCGTCCAGCTCACCGCCCAGCAGCCCGAGGTCAACCTCGTCCGCGTCGCGATCCAGGCGCTCGGCGCGGTCATGGGCGGCACGCAGTCGCTGCACACCAACTCCTACGACGAGGCGATCGCGCTGCCCACCGAGAAGGCCGCGCGCCTCGCGCTGCGCACCCAGCAGGTCATCGCGAACGAGTCCGACCTGACCCGCACGGTGGACCCGTTCGCCGGGTCGTACGCCGTCGAGTCGATGACCGACGACATCGAGGAGGCCGCCCGCGCCCTCATCGACCAGGTCGAGGAGCTGGGCGGCGCGGTGAACGCCATCGAGAAGGGCTTCCAGAAGGCCGAGATCGAGCGGTCGGCCTACCGCACGGCGCTGGAGATCGACGGCGGGGAGCGGGTCGTGGTCGGCGTCAACAAGTTCCGTACCGAGGACGAGGAGCCGTACGAGCCGCTGCGCGTCGACCCGGCCATCGGCGAGGCCCAGGCCGAGCGGCTCGCGCGGCTGCGCGCCGAGCGGGACAACGACGAGGTCCGCCGGCGCCTCGACGATCTGCGTCACCTCGCGGAGAAGGAAGGTGAGCAGGCGTCCGCCGGCGACGTCTCGGCGGGGGACGGCAACCTGCTGTACCCCCTCAAGGAGGCGCTGCGGGCCCGGGCCACGGTCGGCGAGGTCTGCGACGCGCTGCGCGACGTCTGGGGCGTCTACGTCCCCGCCGACGCGTACTGACCGTTCACACCGAACGTTCAGCGCCACCACCCCCCAGGAGCAGAGGATGCACGCGATGAGCGACGAGTGGCGGGCGAACATCGACGCCCTGGAACAGACGGCCCATTCCATGATCGCGCTGGGCGGGGAGCTCGACGCGGCGGACTGGGCTCGGCCGACCGAGTGCCCGGGCTGGTCGGTTCAGGACCAGTACGCGCATATCCTGGGGATCGAGCGCTGGCTGCTCGGCGAGGCTCCCGACGGTGAGCCGCGTACGGTGGCCAACACCGCCCTCGACGTGGAGGCCTTCCGCTCCTGGCCGCCGGACAAGGTCGTCGGCGAGCTGCGCGGGGTGATCGAGCGGCGTGTCGCGTCGCTGCGATCCGGCGCCGTGGACCTGGCCCAGGTCGTCACCACGCCCTTCGGCCGGGACATGCCGTACGGCGACTTCATGGCGCATCGGGCGTTCGACGTGTGGATGCACGAGCAGGACGTACGCCGCGCGACGGGGCGTCCGGGCAACCTCGACGGTCCCGCCGCCGAGGTGAGCGCGCGGATCCTCGGGGGTCTGCTGCCGCTCATCGTCGGCAAGCGGGCGCGGCCCGAGCCGGGCCAGTCGGTGGTGGTCGAGACCCCGGGGCGCTGCTGGTGCGTCGAGATGGGCGCCGACCGCCGGGGCCGCCTCGCCGAGGAGCCGCGGGAGCCGACCGTACGGTTGCGCATGGGCTGGGAGACGTTCTTCCGGCTCGGCGGCGGCCGCGTGGACCCGGCGGACGCCGAGGTGCAGATCACCGGAGACGGTGACCTGGCCGGGCGGGTGCTCGCGGGCATGGCCGTAACGCCCTGAGCGGACGTCCGGACCGGTGACGCATGATCCTTCTGGTCATTACTGAGGATTGCTCATAGCCGGATCGGATGGTGCCGGTCGCCCGGGGGGTGCCCCAGAAGAGTCAACCGTGCATCGTGGGGCAAAGACCTCCCGAGACGGCAGGCGGTCGGCGGCATGATGGGCATCGGATCGGGGCGGTTTCGGTGCTCACCCTCGGCACCTGACGTGCTGGCCGAATTACGCCACACGGGCGGCGTTAACCTGCAAGGATTGAGGGACGGAGGTTGGCCGTGGCCATCGCGTTCAACGCCTCACGGGGTGCCACGCTCGGCATCGAGTGGGAGCTTCAGCTCGTCGACGACCAGACGCGGCGCCTCCGCCAGGACGCCGGACAGGTGCTGGGGGCGCTGCCCGGGCTCAGCGAGGCCGAGCGCAACCCCAAGATCCGCCATGAGCTCATGGAGTCGACCGTGGAGATCGTCACAGACGTGTGCCACACGGTCTCCGAGGCGCGCGCCGACCTGGCCGCCACGATCGCCGAGCTCCGTTCCGTCGCCGAGCCGCGGGGCATCGGACTCGCCTGCACCGGCACGCATCCGATCAGCGACTGGCGGGACGCGGAGCTCGCGCCGATCCAGCGCTACGCCGAGCTCGTCGAGCAGTACCAGTGGCTCGCCCGGCGCATCCAGACGTACGGCGTGCACGTTCACGTCGGCATCCGCTCCGGCGACAAGGCCATTCCGATCGTCAACGCCCTGTCCGCCTACCTGCCGCACTTCCTCGCGCTCACCGCATCGAGCCCCTACTGGTGCGGCCACGACACGGGCCTGGCCTCCAGCCGGGCGATCGTCTTCGGTTCGCTGCCCACCGCGGGGCCGCCGCACCTGCTCGCGAACTGGGCGGAGTTCGAGGCGTACATGGAGACGCTGCTGCGCGCCCAGGCGATCAGAAGCATCAAAGAGGTCTGGTGGGACATCCGGCCGCACCCGGATTTCGGAACGATCGAAATTCGGATGTTCGATGGCATTCCAACCCTTCGCGAGGTCGGAATGGCCGCGGCACTCTGTCAATCCCTCGTCGAACTCTTCGATCACCAGCTTGATCGCGGCTACACTTTGCCCAGCCCAGCCGCATGGGTCGTACGCGACAACAAATGGCGCGCGACCCGTTACGGCCTGGACGCCATCGTGATCACCGACGATCAGGGAACCACCGCTCCGCTCCGCGACGAGCTCTACGAACTGGTCCGGGAGCTGGAGCCGATAGCGGACCGGCTCGGCTGCGCCGAAGATCTGAAGGTGCTCTCCGACGTCCTCGACCAGGGCGCTTCGTATGAGCGGCAACGCGCCATCGTCGCCGATGGCGGCAGCCTTGAGGACGTCGTTACCGCGGCTCTCACGGAATGCCGGGAGGACCGGTTCGTCAATCCACGGGAGGTGACACATGCGGGGGCCTGAACTCCCCGGTAATGAGCCAGCGGGAGGAGGGCTGAGACCGCAACTCGACTCGTTCCTCGCCGAGAACGAGAACGATCTCATTGCCTTCCGCCGGGATCTGCACATGCATCCGGAGCTCGGCTTCGCCGAACACCGCACGACGGCTCGCCTGATCGAGGCGCTCACCGCCGCCGGGCTGCGGCCGAAGCGGCTGCCCAAGGGCACCGGCGTGGTGTGCGAGGTCGGCAACGGAGACGGGCCGGTCGTCGGCCTGCGCGCGGACATCGACGCCCTTCCGCTGACCGACGAGAAGGACGTCCCCTACCGCTCCACGGTGCCGGGCGTCTGCCACGCGTGCGGCCACGACGTGCACACGACCATCCTGCTCGGGGTCGGCCGGTTCTTCGCGCGGCAGGCCGCCGCCGGCCTGATCCCCGGCAAGGTGCGGCTGATCTTCCAGCCGGCCGAGGAGACGCCGGGCGGCGCCCTGGACGTCCTGGCCGCCGGTGGCATCGCCGGAGTCGACCGCGTCTTCGCCCTGCACTGCGACCCCCGCCTGGAGGTCGGGCGGCTCGGCCTGCGCGTCGGCCCGATCACCGCGGCCTGCGACAAGGTGAACGTCCGGGTCGCCGGTCCGGGCGGCCACACCGCGCGCCCCCACCTGACCGCCGACCTGGTGTACGCCCTGGCCAAGATCGTCACGGAGCTGCCGGCCGCGCTGTCCCGGCGCGTCGACCCGCGCTCCAGCCTGAGCCTCGTGTGGGGCCGGGTGTCGGCCGGTTCGGTGGCCAACGCGATCCCCGACGACGGCATCGCCCAGGGCACCGTGCGCTGCCTCGACGACGAGGCGTGGCACTCCGCGCCCGAGCTGATGAAGACCCTGCTCGACTCGGTGGCCAGCGCGTACGACGTGAAGGCCGAGCTGGACTACGTCCGCGGCGTGCCCCCGACCGTCAACGAGCGGACGAGCGTCGAGATGTTCCGCACCGCCGTCGAAGCGGTGATCGGCGAGGACGGCGCGGCGGGCACTCCGCAGAGCCTCGGCGGTGAGGACTTCGGCTGGTACCTCGAGTCGATCCCCGGCGCGCTGGCCCGGCTCGGCGTCGCGGCCCCCGGCATGGCCGGAGCGTACGACCTGCACCGCGGCACCTTCGACGTGGACGAGCGGAGCATCGGCGTCGGCGTCCGGATCATGGTCGCCACCGCCCTGACCGCCCTGTGGGAGGACCGGCGCGCGGGCGCCGCCGAACCCATCGGAGAGCCCGCCGCCTGACGAACACGCCCGGGTCGGCCCCGACGACTCTCGGTCGCCGCCCGGGCGCTCCACTGCACGTGTGGTGGTCTGACCTGTGACGACGCGCTTTCGCCTTGATAACGGACGCGTTGCGACACGGTAGCTTTGGCGCGTTCCGCCGCCGGCTCCGACTATCGTCCGAGAGATTCGTGCCAAGAGCACATTTCGGGCGGGGTCTAATTGGAGGAGCTACCTTGCGCCGTGCAGTGAAGATGACCGCCGTCGCGGCGAGCGCGGTGCTTGCACTCAGCGCCGCGGGTTGCGGCGGCAAGAAGGCCAGCACCGGTGGCGGTGGCGGCGGTGACGGCAAGAAGATCGTCAAGGTCGGTCTCGCGTACGACGTGGGCGGCCGTGGCGACAAGTCGTTCAACGACGCCGCGTACGCCGGCCTGCAGAAGGTCCAGAGCGACCTGAAGCTCGACGTCAAGGACATCGAGGCCAAGGAAGGCGAGAGCGACAACGACAAGATCCAGCGGCTGCAGCTGCTGGCCCAGTCGGGGTACAACCCGGTCATCGCCGTCGGCTTCGCGTACGCGGGCGCGCTGGGCAAGGTCGCGCCGAAGTTCCCGAACACCAAGTTCGCCATCATCGACGACAACTCGGTCCAGCAGCCGAACGTCGCGGATCTGCTGTTCGCCGAGAACGAGGGCTCCTACCTCGTGGGCGCGGCGGCGGCCAAGAAGTCCAAGACCGGTCACATCGGCTTCATCGGCGGCGTGGCGACCCCGCTGATCAAGAAGTTCGAGCTCGGGTACGTCGCGGGCGCCAAGAAGGTCAACCCGAACATCAAGGTCGACAGCAAGTACATCTCCCAGCCGCCGGACTTCGGTGGCTTCAAGGACCCGGCCAAGGGCAAGACGATCGCCCAGGGCATGTACGACCAGGGCGCCGACGTCGTCTACACGGCGGCGGGCCTGTCCGGCACCGGCTCGCTGCAGGCGGCCGCGGCGGCCAAGAAGTGGTTCATCGGCGTCGACTCCGACCAGTACCTGACGGCGTCCGCCGACGAGAAGCCGTACGTGCTGACCTCGATGCTCAAGCGCGTGGACAACGCGGTGTTCAACTTCGTCAAGGGCGTCGGCGCGGGCCAGTTCACCAAGGGCGACCAGCGGTTCACCCTCAAGAACGACGGCGTCGACTACTCCAAGTCGAACCCGACGGCGCTGGGCGACCTGCCGTCGACCCTCGATGACCTGAAGCAGCAGATCATCTCCGGAAAGATCACGCCGCCCGAGAAGTGACGGCGGTAAGGGCTCGGGCCCGGGTGGACGGCTTCGGCCTCCCTCCCGGGCCCACTGGCGCGGGAGCAGGTCATGTCCACGACTAGGCCGGCGGTCGAGCTGCACGGCATCACCAAGCGCTTCCCCGGCGTCGTGGCCAACCACGACATCGACATCACGGTCGCGGCCGGCACGGTCCACGCGATCGTCGGGGAGAACGGCGCGGGCAAGTCCACCCTGATGAAGATCCTCTACGGCATGCAACGGCCGGACGAGGGGACGATCAAGGTCAACGGCGAGGTCGCCGACCTTCATTCGCCGTCCGACGCGATCACGCGCGGCATCGGCATGGTGCACCAGCACTTCATGCTCGCCGACAACCTCACCGTGCTGGAGAACGTCGTCCTCGGCGCCGAGAAGCTGCACGGCATCGGCGGCGGGGCGCGGCGCCGCATCCGGGAGATCTCCGATCAGTACGGGCTCGGCGTCGAGCCGGACCGGCTGGTCGAGGAGCTCGGTGTCGGCGCCCGCCAGCGCGTCGAGATCCTGAAGGTCCTCTACCGCGGCGCGCGGATCCTCATCCTCGACGAGCCCACCGCGGTCCTCGTCCCGCAGGAGGTCGACGAGCTCTTCGCCAACCTCCAGGAGCTCAAGCGCGAGGGCCTCACCGTCATCTTCATCTCGCACAAGCTCGACGAGGTCCTGAAGGTCGCCGACGCGATCACCGTGATCCGCCGGGGCACGACCGTGGCCTCCGCCGATCCGAAGGAGGTCTCCGCCCGGCAGCTCGCCGAGCTCATGGTCGGCAGCGAACTCCCGGTCCCGGAGCTGCGCGAGTCGACGGTCACCGAGGTCCCGGTGCTGACCCTCGAGGACGTGACCGTCCGGGACGCCACGGGCCGCGCCGTCGTCGACGGCGTGTCCCTGACCATCCACGAGGGCGAGATCCTCGGCATCGCCGGGGTCGAGGGCAACGGCCAGGCCGAGCTCGTCGAAGCGATCATGGGCATGCTGCCCGTCGAGTCCGGCTCCGTACGGCTCGGCGGCGAGGACCTGGCCGGCCGGTCGACCCGGCGCCGCCGGGAGATGGGCGTCGGGTTCATCCCCGAGGACCGGCACCGGCACGGCCTGCTGCTGGAGTCCCCGCTGTGGGAGAACCGCGTCCTCGGCCACCAGACCCGGTCCCCGAACGTCAAGGGCATCCTCATCGACCGCGCCGGCGCCCGCCGGGACACCGAGCGGATCGTCGAGGAGTACGACGTGCGGACCCCCGGCATCGACGTCAGCGCGTCCTCGCTGTCCGGCGGCAACCAGCAGAAGCTGATCGTCGGCCGGGAGATGTCCGGGAACCCGAAGCTGCTGATCGCCGCGCACCCCACCCGCGGGGTCGACGTCGGCGCCCAGTCGGCGATCTGGGACCATCTGCGACGGGCGCGGGCCGAGGGCCTGGCGGTGCTGCTCATCTCCGCCGACCTCGACGAGCTGATCGGCATGTCGGACACCCTGCGGGTGATCCTGCGCGGCCGGCTGGTCGGGGAGGCCGACCCCGCGACCATCACTCCGGACGAACTCGGCTCCCTGATGACCGGCGCCGCAGAGGGGAGCGTGGCATGATCTCCAACCTGCTCGCGAAGTCGTATGCGCGGACCGTGATCGCGGCCCTCGTCGCGCTCGTCTTCGCGATCGTCGTGACCTCGATCGTGCTGTCGGTGAGCGGGTTCAACCCGCCGTCGACGTTCCAGGCGATGTTCGACTTCGGCAAGGAGCCCGACAGCGTCGTCAACACGGTGAACCGCGCGGCGGCGTACTACCTGTCCGCGCTCGCGGTCGCGATCGGGTTCCGGATGAACCTGTTCAACATCGGCGTCGACGGGCAGTACCGCCTCGCGGCCATGCTCGCCGCCGCGGCGGGCGGCGCGTGGGCGCTGCCGGCCGGGCTGCGCCAGATCGTGATCATCCTGGTGGCGGTCGTCGTCGGCGGCGCGTGGGCGGGCATCGCGGCGATCCTCAAGGTGACCCGCGGCGTCAGCGAGGTCATCTCGACCATCATGCTGAACTTCATCGGCACCGGCGTGATCGCGTTCCTGCTCAGCCCGAACCGGCTCGCGGCCAAGGTCGCCGGCAGCAACAACATCGGCACCAAGCCCATCGGCTCGTCCGGCCGGGTACCGGGCATCTCCTACCCGGGCAGCGACCTGAAGATCTACGGCCTGGTCCTGCTCGCGGTGCTGGCCGGCGCCGCGTTCTGGTTCGTGATCAACCGCACGCGGTTCGGCTTCGATCTGCGGGCCACCGGCCTGTCGCAGAGCGCGGCGGTCGCGAGCGGCGTGGACGCCAAGCGCATGGTCGTCATCGCGATGGTCCTGTCCGGCGCGGTCGCCGGTCTCGTCGGCATGCCGCAGCTGCTCGGCGGGTCGTACTCCTACTCGCTGGACTTCCCGACCGGCATCGGCTTCACCGGCATCGGCATCGCGCTGCTCGGCCGGAACAACCCGGTCGGCATCGCCTTCGCGTCGCTGCTCTGGGCGTTCCTGGACCAGTCGTCGCAGATCCTCGAGTTCAACGACATCCCGAAGGAGATCGTCGCCATCACCCAGGCGGCGGTGCTGCTGTCGGTGGTCGTGGTCTACGAGATCGTCAACCGGGTGGGCCGGCGCATGGACCAGCGGCGCGTCGCCGCGGAGCTCGGAGAGGCGGCGGCGTGAGGAACTTCGACAGTCCGGCGTACGGCTCGGAGCAGGCAGGCAGGGAGGGCGCATGATCGACCAGGAGGTCCGTACGCCGGCGCCGCGGACCGGCGGGGTGCGCGCGTTCCGCGGCCGGCGGGCGCTGACCATCGGCCTGGGCGCCTTCGCCGCCCTCATCCTGCTGCGGCTCATCACCGGCGAGAGCGACATCACCTCCAGCGGGACCATGAGCGCGACGCTCGGCCTCGCCGTGCCGATCGGGATGGCCGCGATGGGCGGCCTGTGGTCCGAACGCTCCGGCGTCGTCAACATCGGCCTCGAGGGCATGATGGTGTTCGGCACCTGGGGCGCCGCCTTCGGGGCCTACTTCGGCGGAAATCCCTGGCTGGGGCTCCTCGCCGGGGTGATCGCCGGAGCGCTCGGCGGCCTGCTGCACGCCGTCGCCACCGTGTCGTTCGGCGTGGACCACATCGTCTCCGGCGTCGCGATCAACATTCTGGCGCCGGGCGTCGCGCGCTACCTGTCGGACCTGTTCTTCACGCACGAGACCGGCGGCGGCGCGACCCAGTCGCCGCAGCTGCCGGACTTCCCGACGTGGAGCGTGCCCGGCGTCGGCGGCCCGCTCGGCGACCTTGAGAAGCACCACTGGATCCTGATCTCCGACCTCGCCGGGCTGGTCCGCGGCCTGCTGACGAACCTGTCCCCGGTGACCCTCATCGCCGCCGCGCTCATCCCGATCTCGTTCCTCCTGCTGTGGCGTACGGCGTTCGGCCTGCGGCTGCGGTCGTGCGGCGAGAACCCCCTCGCGGCCGAGTCGCTGGGCGTGAAGGTCTACACGATGAAGTACGCCGCGGTGGTCATCTCCGGGGCGTTCGCCGGGGTCGGGGGTACGTTCCTGGCCATGGTGGCGTCCTCCAACTACCAGGAGGGCCAGGTCAACGGGCGCGGTTTCATCGGCCTCGCCGCGATGATCTTCGGCAACTGGCGTCCGGGCGGCGTCGCGGCGGGCGCGGGCCTGTTCGGCTACACCGACGCGCTGCAACTGCGCGGCGGCGCGGGCGCGGTCCACGCCATGCTGCTCCTGCTCGGCGCCGGCCTGCTGGCCCTCGCGGTCTGGCACGCGTACCGGCGCCGGATGGTCACGGCCGTCGTCTCGGCGGTCGTGGCGGTCGGGCTGCTCGCCTGGTTCTTCCTGACCGACGAGCTGCCCAAGGAGATCGTCACCTACAGCCCGCACATCACGACGCTGCTCGTGCTGGCGTTCGCGGCGCAGCGACTGCGCATGCCGGCCGCCGACGGGCTGACCTACCGACGCGGAGGAGGACACTGATGGCCGACATCGACTGGGACGCACTCCGGGCGGCCGCCCGCGCGGTGATGGAGAAGGCGTACGTCCCGTACTCCAACTTCCCGGTGGGCGCCGCCGGCCTGACCGACGGCGGGCGGATCATCGCCGGCTGCAACGTGGAGAACGCCTCGTACGGCGTCGGCCTGTGCGCCGAGTGCGGGCTGGTCTCGGCGCTGCACGGTACGGGCGGCGGCGGCCGGCTGGTCGCCGTGGCCGTCGTGGACCGGCACGGCGCTCCGCTGATGCCCTGCGGTCGCTGCCGTCAGTTGCTGTGGGAGCATGGCGGTCCCGACATGCTGCTGGAGACCGTCAGCGGCATCCGGCCGATGCGCGAGGTGCTGCCCGACGCGTTCGGCCCCGACGATCTGGAGAGCCGAGCGTGATCTTCGACGCCGTCGACGTCATCCGTACGAAGCGGGACCGTGGAGAGCTGTCCGACGAGCAGATCGACTGGACGATCGGCGCGTACACCGAGGGCGTCATCGCCGACGAGCAGATGTCCGCCCTCGCCATGGCGATCCTGCTGAACGGCATGACCCGGCGCGAGGTCGCCCGGTGGACCGACGCGATGCTGCGCTCCGGCGAGCGGATGGACTGGTCCGCGCTGAGCCGCCCGACGACGGACAAGCACTCCACCGGCGGGGTCGGGGACAAGATCACGCTGCCGCTGGCGCCGACCGTGGCCGCCTGCGGCGCCGCCGTTCCGCAGCTGTCCGGCCGTGGCCTCGGCCACACCGGCGGCACGCTCGACAAGCTGGAGTCGATTCCGGGCTGGCGCGCGTCGCTGTCGAACGAGGAGATGCTGGCCGTCCTCGACTCGGCGGGCGCGGTGGTGTGCGCGGCCGGCTCCGGCCTCGCGCCCGCCGACCGCAAGCTGTACGCCCTGCGCGACGTCACCGGCACGGTCGAGTCGATCCCGCTGATCGCCAGCTCGATCATGTCGAAGAAGATCGCGGAGGGCACCGGCGCGCTGGTGCTGGACGTCAAGGCGGGGTCCGGCGCGTTCATGAAGAGCGTCGTGCACGCCCGCGAGCTGGCCCGCACGATGGTCGACATCGGCACCGACCACGGCGTGAAGACGGTCGCGCTGCTGACCGCGATGGACACCCCGCTCGGCCGTACGGTCGGCAACGCGCTGGAGGTCGACGAGTCCGTCGAGGTCCTGGCCGGCGGCGGTCCGGAGGACGTCGTCGAGCTGACGGTCGCCTTGGCCCGCGAGATGCTCGCCGCGGCGGGCCTGGAGGGCGCCAAGGACCCGGCTGACGCGCTGCGGGACGGCTCGGCGATGGACGTCTGGCGGACCATGATCTCCGCGCAGGGCGGCGACCCGGACGCCCCGCTCCCGGTCGCCAAGGAGACCCACGAGGTCCTGGCGACGGAGTCCGGCGTGCTCTCCCGGCTCGACGCCTACGGCGTCGGCGTCGCGGCGTGGCGTCTCGGCGCCGGCCGGGCGCGCAAGGAGGACCCGGTGGCGCACGCCGCGGGCATCGTCCTGCACGCCAAGCCCGGCGACATCGTGCGCGCGGGCCAGCCGCTGATGACGCTGCACGCCGACGACCCGGCGCGCTTCGAGCGCGCGCTGGACGCCCTGGACGGCACGGTCGAGATCGGCGAGATCGAGGACGCCCGCCGGCCGCTCATCCTCGAGCGGATCGCCTGACCGCCCCCCGCGAACGCCGCCGTACGGCCTCCCGGAGCCTCGCCGGGGGTCGTACGGTGCTGTCGGTCGCGGACGGCCGGTAATGTGCGTGGGGTGACGAACCGTCCTGTGCTCGACGACATCCGGCGGGCTCCCAAGGTGCTCCTCCACGACCACCTCGACGGCGGGCTCCGGCCGGAGACCATCGTCGACCTCGCCCGCGACACCGGCTACGACGCGCTGCCCACCACCGACCCGGCGGAGCTGCGCACCTGGTTCGCCGAGGCGTCCGACTCCGGCTCGCTGGAGCGCTACCTCGAGACGTTCGACCACACGGTCGGCGTCATGCAGACCGCCGACGCGCTCGCCCGGGTCGCGTACGAGTGCGCTGAGGACCTGGCCAAGGACGGCGTCGTCTACGCGGAGGTCCGCTACGCGCCCGAGCAGCACACCCGCCAGGGCCTGACGCTCGACCAGGTCGTCCAGGCGGTGCTGCGGGGGTTCGCGGAGGGCGGCCGCGACCACGGCATCCGGGTCGGCACGCTGCTCACCGCGATGCGCCACCAGGCCCGCAGCATGGAGATCGCCGAGCTGGCCGTCCGCTACCGCGACGAGGGCGTCGTCGGCTTCGACATCGCCGGCGCCGAGGCGGGCTACCCGCCCACCCGGCACCTCGACGCCTTCGAGTACCTCCAGCGGGAGAACGCCCACTTCACCATCCACGCCGGCGAGGCGTTCGGCCTGCCGTCGATCTGGCAGGCCATCCAGTGGTGCGGCGCCGACCGGCTCGGCCACGGTGTGCGCATCATCGACGACATCGGCGAGCGCGAGGCCGGGAGCCCCCGGCTCGGGCGCCTCGCCGCGTACGTCCGGGACAAGCGCATCCCGCTGGAGATGTGCCCCAGCTCCAACGTCCAGACCGGCGCCGCCAAGTCCATCGCCGAGCACCCCATCGGGCTGCTCCGCCGCCTCTACTTCCGGGTCACCGTGAACACCGACAACCGGCTGATGAGCGGCACGACGCTGTCGGAGGAGTTCGCCAAGCTCGTCGAGGCGTTCGACTACGGCTGGGACGACCTGCAGTGGTTCACGGTCAACGCCATGAAGTCGGCCTTCCTCGGCTTCGACGAGCGGCTCGAACTGATCAACGGCGTCATCAAGCCGGGGTTCGCGCAGCTGAAGTGGCGATCGCGCCCGTGACCGCCGCCGTGTTCCCCAAGACCCCGCCCGGCGCCAAGGTGTTCCGGCCGACGGCCGCCCGCTTCTTCGGCTGGGCCTGGATGGTCTTCGCCGCGGCCAACCTCGTCGACCTGATCTGGCGAGGCCGCGACGCCGCCTCCCTGGTCGCCGCGACGGTCATGCTGCTCGGCTGCGGCGTCGCGTACGTCGCCGCGCTGCGGCCCCGGATCGTCGCCGACGAGGAGGGCGTCCGCCTGCACAACCTCATCCGCGACGTCGAGGTGCCCTGGCGCGGGGTGGAGCGGGTCGAGGGCGGCGACGCCGTGTACGTCCACGCGGACGGCCGCCGGTTCCGCGCCTTCGTGCTGCAGATCTCCCCGCGGAACCGCGCGCGGTTCGAGGCGAAGGCCCGCCGCCAGGAGCGGAAGCTGCCCGACCACGTCGCGGACTACGTCCAGGGACGCACCCACACCGACTTCGCGGTCGAGCAGCTTCGCGAGCTGGCCGGGCAGCGCTCCCGGTGGAAGAAGGACGGCGGGGCCGAGCCGACGGTGACGTGGGCCTGGCCCGCCATCGTCGCCGTGGCCGTCCCGGCGGCCGCCTTCCTCGTCGCCCTCGTCATCGCCCTCCTCTGACCGCGTCACCCGAGCGGCGGCTCGACGCCGAGCGCGTCGGGAACCGCCACCGTCCGCAGCCTCCGGCCCGGCTTGATCCCGGCGGGCCGACGGGCGCGAACTCGCCCGCCGGGAAGTGTCATACCGCGACGAAGCGCCGGGGCCCGCCGGCGGTGATGATGCGGCCGAAGCGCATGCCGGGGAAGTGCGCGGCGGCCAGCAGATCGCCGGTCTCGGCGGCCTGGTCGGCGATGCGGTTGCGCGCCGCGGAGGCCGCAGCCGGGTCGACGTCCCAGATGACCTGCCAGTCGCGTTCGGAGAACTGGACGACGGAGTGGACGACGTCGCCCAGCAGCAGCGCGCGCTCCCCGCGGGAGGAGAGGGCGTAGACGGTGGTGCCGGGGGTGTGGCCAGGAGTGTGCAGGGCGTCCAGGCCGGGGGCGATCGTGTGGTCCGTGTCGAAGAGCTCGAGCCGGTCGTCGAGTGGGGTGAGCTTGTCGATGGCGCTCTGCTGCGGGGCCTCGCCGGTGACGAAGTGCTGCCAGTCGGCGCGATGGGCGCGATAGGTCGCGCGGGGGAAGACCGGCCGTCCGTGGTGGGTGGCCCAGCCGATGTGGTCGAAGTGCAGGTGGGTGAAGACCACGTCGGTCACGTCGGCGGGGGCGATGCCGTGCGCGGCGAGCGACTCTAGGAGCGAGCCGCCTCGGTAGCGGCCGTCGTCGAACGCGCCGACGCCGCTGTCGACCAGCACGGTGCGCTCCCCGGTGCGCACCAGGAAGCCGCCCAGCGGCAGATCCAGCGTCCCGTCCGAGGCGCGGTGGTGGTCGTGGCAGGCCCAGGGGTCGTCCACGCCCGGACGGGTGAGGATGTCGGCGGCGATCTCGGTCCCCACCCCGTCCATGACCGCCAGGACCTCGATGTCGCCGATCTTCACGCGTGCCCCCTCCGCTCCGGGCCGAACGGTTGTTCGACTGATCATCGGGCTGCAACCATCCGCGCGAGTCGGCGATTCCCGCCACCCGCCCTGCTCTGACCCGGTCACCCGTGCGGCGGGTCAGCGCGTCACCGCCTCCACCGCGGGGGTCCGGAGCGCGCGCCGGGCGGCGCCGAGACCCGTCCCGAGGGTGAGGACCGCCGCGACGGCGACGACCCCCAGGTAGGTGCCCGCGCCGACGTCCGGCAGCGCGTGTCCCGTCCGGGCGATGCTGTAGGGCACGATCGTGAACAGCCCGGCGACCGCCCCGGACACGACACCGAGCAGCGTCAGGATGACGCCCTCCACCGCCACCGTCTGCAGGACCTGACCCGGCGTGATCCCGGCGAGCCGTTGCCGCGCGAACTCGCCGCGCCGGTAGGTCATCGCCGCGACCAGGGTGTTGATCAGCATGATCGCTGAGAACACCACGAGCATCCCGATGACCGTGAAGTTCAACGTCTCGACGGTCTTGTCGTCGGCCGTCACGACCGCCCCGGACGCGGCGGTGGCCGCGTTCTCGATCCACTGCATGTAGAGGGTGCCGGTGGCGATCCCCGTGAACAGGATGATCGGCATCAGCGTCGTCGCGAGGCGGCCGGACCGCCGCCGCACGTACTGCACCGTCAGGTAGGCGGGGACTCCGGCCACCCGCTCCAGCGGGCGGGCGAGCGCGGCCGTCACCCGGCCGATCAGGGCCGGGCCCGCCAGCGCCAGGCCGATGGAGACCCAGATGGAGGTCTGCCCCGCCGTCTGCATCGCGTCGATGCCCTTGCCGCGCATCGCGGTCGCGGTGGTGACGGCCAGGCTCGCGCCCAGGACGAGGAAGACCACCGCGGCGGCCTTTCGCCTGCGGCCCATCCGGGCGTCGCCCGCGGCGGCGTTCCGGATCGACTCGGCCGCCGTCGGACGTACGGCGCCCCGTACGGTGATGACCGCCGCGATGATCGCGGCCGTGAAGGTCACGCCCAGCCCGATGCCGAGCGCGTACGCGCCGAAGGCGTAGTCGACGCCGTCCGCGACGCGCCCGGTCGAGATCAGCAGCGACAGCAGAGCCCGGCCGGCGGCGGCCGCCGGCAGGATCGCCGTCAGCCCGGCGGCCAGCGCGACGACGGCGGTCTCACTGACGATCATCCGGCCGATCTGCATCGGCGTGGCGCCGACCTGCTTCAGCAGTGCCATCTCGGGTCCGCGCTGCCGCACCACCAGGGTCAGCGTGGAGATGACCGAGAAGACCACCATGATGAGCCCCCAGCCGCCGACGACGACGGCCATGGTGATGAGCGACCTCCTACTGTCGGAGGGCACTCCGTTGCCCACGGCGGTGTCCACCAGCGAGGCGAAGGCCATCACCATCGCGGCCCCGAAGACCATGGAGACGAAGGTCGCGGCGAACCCGCCGGCGCGGCGCCGCAGAGAGCGAAGGGCCAGCGCGAACATCCTCATGCCTCCGCTCTGTCACGCGGTGCGGTCCGGTCGCCCAGACGCGTCATCCGCTCCGCCACGGCCTCGGCCGTCGGCCGGTCGAGTTCGCCGGCGAGGCGGCCGTCCGCCAGGAACAGGACCGAGTCCGCGTACGAGGCGGCGACCGGGTCGTGGGTCACCATCACCACGGTCTGGCCGTGCTCGTGCACCGCCCGCATCAGGAGGCTCAGCACCTCGCGCGCGCTGCGCGTGTCGAGCGCGCCGGTCGGCTCGTCGGCGAAGATCACCGATGGGTTCGTCACCAGGGCCCGTGCGATGGCGACCCGCTGCTGCTGGCCGCCGGACAGCTCCGCCGGCAGGTGCCGCAGCCGGTCACCGAGCCCCACCTTCGCCAGGATGTCGCGGGCGTACCGGCCGTCCGCCTTCCGGCCG
Source organism: Actinoallomurus rhizosphaericola (assembly GCF_024055675.1). Classification (NCBI taxonomy): domain Bacteria; kingdom Bacillati; phylum Actinomycetota; class Actinomycetes; order Streptosporangiales; family Thermomonosporaceae; genus Actinoallomurus; species Actinoallomurus rhizosphaericola. The sequence goes on from NZ_JAMXMW010000024.1 coordinate 104,826, forward strand.
GTCAGCCGCAGCGGGAGTGTCGCGTTCTGCAGTACGTCGAGGGTGGGGAGCAGGTTGAACTGCTGAAAGATGAAACCGATCCGCCGCCTGCGGAACTTCGTCAGCTCGGTCTCGGAGCCGCCGCTCATCTCGGCACCGTCGACGAAGACCTTCCCGCCCGTCGGCCGGTCCAGCCCCGCCGCGCACTGCAGCAGGGTGCTCTTGCCGGAGCCGGACGGGCCCATGACGGCCGTGAAGGTTCCCTTCCGCAGGCTCAGTGAGACTCCGTCCAGCGCGGTGACCTGCGCGCCGTCCGTGCCGTAGACCTTCCGTACCGAGACGAGCCGCAGCGCCTCGGAACCGCTCGCGGGGAGCGTGACCTGTCCGTTCATGACCTCGCCTTTCAAGCGCCGTCGCGCGCCGTACGAAGACGAACCTAGGGATGGCCGGAGGACTTCTCGATGGGCTTGACCACCCAGAGCGGGTGTACCTGGCGACACCGTCGGTTGCGGGGCGGTGCGATCTCGCAGGAGCCCGCGCCGCGTCCGTCGGCGGCGGCCGATGCGTACATCAACTGGGAGGATCGTCCTATGACCGACACGAAGACCGTAGACGAGACCCCGGCGGCGAGGGCCGCCCGCTTCCGCGCGGAGGCCGCCGCACGGGGGATTCCGGCCGCCGAGGTGGAGGCGTACATACGCACCGCCCGCCCGGCGGTCTACCTCGCCGAGGACGGCCCCGGGCCGGTGGTGGCACTGACCGGTGGGAACCCGCCCCTGCCGGAGGGCGCCCCCGCGCCGGCGGCCGCGTTCGTCGCGGCCGTCGACTGCGCGGCCCTGCCGCCCGGGGCGACGGATCTGCCGCTGCCCACCGAAGGCCGGCTGCTGTTCTTCGCCGACCCCGATCCGGGCAGCGGGGCGGTGGTCGCCGACGCTGTACGGTACATACCGGCCGGGACGCCGTCGGCGGAGCGACCGGCCGACCCGGAGGACGGGCCGGGCACCTACCGCCGGGCGCGGCTGGACTTCTGCTTCCACCAGTGGTCGTGGCCGTGGCGCGACGAGGACGACGACGAGGAGTCGCAGCGGGCAGCCGAGCTGGAGTCCGCCTGGTCGCACGTGGTCGGCTGGCGCCCTCACTGGCGCTTCCAGATCGGCGGTGAGCCGGTCCTCTTCAACGAGGACCCGGTTGAGGCGGCCCGGGACGAAGTGCCCGTCGCGGACGGCGACGAGTGGACGCTGCTGGCCACCTGGCGTGGTGAGGACGACTGCGAGGAACTGGAGGCGGGCCTCTTCCACTGGGTGATCCGCCGCGCCGACCTGGCCGCTCTCCGCTTCGACCGGCTGTACGTGTTCGTCGACGCCTTCTGACCGCCGAGGCATCCGGCACCCGGCCTCGTGCTTTCGCGGGATGGGACGTCCAAGGGCTGATCAAGATTAGGCCGCGAGATCACCGCGTGGCCTACCTTCTCGTTCCATCGCTCCCCATGGGCCGCTTCCCGCGCCGCGTCCGTCGGCGGCGGTCGATGCGTACATCGGTTCTCATCATGTGTACATTTGTACGCATGGCACCCATCGCACCGCCGCCGTCGGACTCTCCCGAGGGAGGCACCGGGGAGGCGACCGAGGACGGCCGTTCTCCGGCCGGCCCGCGCGGCGCGCGCCGGGCGCGCCGGTACGACCCGGACCGCAGGACGCGGATCCTGGACGCCGCTCTCGACGTCATCGCCGAGCACGGGACGGCCGGGGCGACGCACCGGCACATCGCCGCGCGCGCCGACGTGCCGCTGGGGTCGGTGACCTACCACTTCGCGAGCCTGGCCGACCTTCTGGCGCAGGCGTTCGCCCGGCACGTCGAGCTGCAGTCCGCGCGGTTCGCGGAGCTGTTCGAGGGCGTGGAGACGCGCGAACGGTTCGTCGAGGTGCTGGTCGAGCTCGTCCACGGCGGCCCCGCCCGCCACCGCAGCGCCGTCCTCGGCTTCGAGCTCCACCTCGCCGCGCTCCGCAACCCCGACCTGCGCGTCCTGACGCAGAACTGGACGAGCGACAGCCGGGCCGTGCTCGCCCGCTTCACCGGCCCGGAGACCGCGGCACGCCTGGACGCCCTGCTGGAGGGCATGATCATGCATGCCCTGCTGGCCGCGGCGCCGGAACCGCGCGAGGCGGCGCGGGCCGCGATCGTCCAGACTCTCGGCCCGGCCGACCAGGGAGAAGCCCATGTCTCATAGGACACCTCTGATCTCCGTCACCGACGCGGAGCTGAACGACCTCCGGTCACGCCTCCTCGGCACCCGCTGGCCGGTCGCCTGGCCCGGGGCCGGGTGGGAGGTCGGCGCCGACGTCGGCGCGTTGCGGCGTCTCGTCGCGTACTGGGCCTCCGGCTACGACTGGCGCGCGCACGAGGCCGCCATCAACGCCCTCCCGTCCCACTTCGCGGACATCGACGGCGCACCGGTCCACTATCTGCGCTTCGACGGTGAACACCCCGACGCGCTGCCGATCGTCCTGACCCACGGGTGGCCCAGCTCCTTCCTCGAGCTGGCCGGTCTCGCCGACCGGCTGGCCGCGCCGTCGCGTCACGGGGGAGACGCCGCCGACGCGTTCACCGTGATCATCCCTTCGCTGCCCGGATTCGCCTTCTCGCCGCAGCGGCCCTCGCTCACGGATCCGCCGCAGACCCACGAGCTCTGGCACCGGCTCATGCACGACGAACTCGGCTTCGAACGCTACGCCGCCCACGGAGGCGACCTGGGCGCCGGAGTCAGCTCACGTCTCGGCGAGGCCCATCCCGAGGCGGTGGTCGGCATCCACCTGCTGGCGGTCGCCTCTCCGGTCGCCTACGACGCCTCCAGCCTCAGCGTGGAGGAACAGGCGTACCTGGAGTCCGTGGCGGCCTGGAGCGCGGAGGAGGGCGCCTATCAGCACCAGCAGAGCACCCGTCCCCTCACCCTGAGCTACGGGCTCACCGACTCCCCGGCCGGGCTGCTCGCCTGGATCGTCGAGAAGTACCGCGCGTGGAGCGACTGCGGAGGCGACCTGTCGTCGGGGTTCGGCGACGACTTCATCCTGACCCAGGCATCGCTCTACTGGTTCACCCAGACCATCTCGACCTCGTTCCGGCCCTACTACGAGTACGCCAGGGGCCTGACCCGGCGCGTGGAGCGGGTGGACGTCCCCACGGCCGTCGCGCTGTTCCCCGCCGATCTCAGCCGGCCGCCCCGCAGCTGGGCCGAGCGCACCTACAACGTCACCCGATTCACCCACATGCCCCGCGGCGGCCATTTCCCCGCCATCGAGGAACCGGAGCTGCTGGCCCACGACATCACCGAGTTCTTCCGCGCCCATCGGCGACATCGGTGAGCCCGAGCGGCCGCCACCAGGATCAGTTCCCGACGCGGCGCCCCGCACTCGCCGGCGCGACGGCGAGCGACATCAAGAGCGAGAGCTCCATGGGCCACGAGGAGTGAGCCGACGGCCCACCCGCGGCCACCGACCGGCCGGCGGCCCGTCCCCACAACGCGAACGACCCCGAACCTGAAGGTCCGGGGTCGTTTCAATGCCCTGGGACATCACGAGAGCGGACGACGGGATTCGAACCCGCGACCCTCACCTTGGCAAGGTGATGCTCTACCAACTGAGCCACGTCCGCGTGACTCCCCAAGAATACCGGATCTCGGGACTAGACGAGTCCCGCGTCGTGGGCGAGCAGGGCGACCTGCACCCGATTGTTGAGCTCCAGCTTGGCGAGCAGCCGGGAGACGTGGGCCTTCACGGTCGCGACGCTCATGTACAGCTCGGAGCCGATCTCGGCGTTCGACTTGCCCTGCCCGATGGCGACGACGACCTCGCGCTCGCGGTCGCTGAGGCGAGCGAGGCGCTCCTGCGCGGGGTTGGGCCGCGTGTGGGCCACATGCGCGATCAGGCGGCGGGTGACGCTGGGGGACAGGATCGGCTCGCCCGCGGCGACGCGCCGGATCGCGTCGATGATCTCGCCGGGCGGCGTGTCCTTGAGGAGGAACCCGGCGGCCCCGGCCCGCAGGGCGCGCAGCACGTGCTCGTCCGCGTCGAACGTCGTCAGGATGACGACCTCCGGGGGTCCCCGCCGGGCACGCAGGGCCTCGGTCGCGGCGAGGCCGTCCATCCGGGGCATCCGGATGTCCATGAGGACGACGTCCGGCGAGTGCTGGGCGACCAGCGCGGCGACCTCGGCGCCGTCGCCCGCCTCCGCGACGATCCGTAGATCGTCGGCTCCGGCCAGCATCATCGACAGGCCCGCACGGACCAATGCGTCATCGTCGACGATCAGCACGCGAATGGTCACGTGGAACACACTAACGGCGCGCGCCGATCAACGATGTGTTCCGCCCGAACAGGTCGGTCCGGCGGACCACCACCGCTCAACGTCGACCGGCACCGCCGATCAGGACCGGTACCGCCGGTCAATGCCTGATCAGGTCCGGCGCCACCGATGAAGGTCAACCGGCACCGCCGCTCAAGGCGGGCCGGCCATCGCCGGTCAGGACGGGACGGCACCGTTCGACGCGCCCGCCGGCGTGGTCTCGCCGCGCCAGGGCAGCGACGCGCGGACGCGGAACTCCCCCTCTGGGGTGGGGCCGTGTTCGAGCCGCCCGCCGGACAGCAGGGCGCGCTCGGCGAGCCCGATCAGCCCGGTGCCCGAGCCCGGGATCCCTGACGCGGCGTTGACCAGTGGGTTGCGCACCTCGACGGTGAGGTCGGCGCCCGCCGACCCGTCGACGACGACGGTCACGGTGGCGTTCGGAGCGTGCTTGCGGGCGTTCGTCAGGGCCTCCTGCACGGTGCGGTAGGCGCTGCGCCCGAGCGCGGTCGGGATCGCGTCGGCGTCGCGCAGCCGGTTCTCGTAGGTCACGGTCATGCCCGCCCGCCGCGACTCGTCGATGAGCGTGGGCAGGTCGCCGAGGTTCGGCTGGGGGCGCTCGGGCGTGTCCCCGGACGCGTCATCACGGAGCACGCCGATCACCTCGCGCAGGTCCTGGAGCGCCTGGTGGGCGCTCGCCCGGATCACGCCCGCGGCCTTGGCGATCTCGTCCGGGGGAGCGTCGGGACGGAACTCCAGCGCTCCCGCGTGCACGCTGAGCAGCGAGATGCGGTGGGCGAGGACGTCATGCATCTCCCGGGCGATGCGCGCGCGTTCCTGATGCCGGGCCTGCACGACACGGAGCTGCTGCTCGGCCTCCGCCCGCAACGCCCGCTCGCGCAGGGACAGGATGAGCTGCCGCCGCGCGCGGACGAACATCCCCGATGCGACGATGGCCGCGACGACCATGACGTTCCATATGATCCCGACCCAGAACGATTCCCTGGGGTCCGGGAACAGGGCCGCGTAGATCGCGCCGGTGGCCAGGTGGACCGCTGCGACCAGGACGACCGTACGGAAGTGTCGGTGCACGGACACCGTGAACAGCGCGATGCAGGCCGCGCCGGAGGTGGTCACGGAGATCGTGCTCAGCACGCCCAGGACGACCGCGAGCTCCACGGGACGGCGCCGGCGCGCCCACAGGGCGAGGCAGCCGAGCGCGCCGATCATCACGTCGAGCAGCCGCGGCGGGTGGTGGGGCGGGTGAGTCCCTTGGGACGTCGCGACCAGCATGAGGCACCCGAAGAGCACCGCCAGGACGAAGCCGGCGATGTCGACCGCCCAGTCGCGGGCCGATCGGGGGACCCGGTCCGTCGGGTCGGGGGCCGCGAGCAGGGCGGGGAGGAGGGACGGGTGGTCGGGGCGGGACACCGCCATACCGCTCATGGTCGTCAACGGTAGATCCCCGCGCGGCGGACCGGCATCGGCCGAAAGTCGACGCCGCCGTGACCTCGGGTCGAAACGACCGGTCCGTACGGTCACGCCGCCGGGACCGTCACGCCGTCGGGTATGGCCACGCCCGACGGCATGGTCACGCCCGACGGGACCGTCACGCCCGGCGGCTCGGCCATGCCGTTGAGCTCGGTCGTGCCGCTGAGCTCGGTCACGGGGGCGGCACGGTCACGTCGACGGTAGCGTCACGCCCGGCGGTGTGGTCCCGCCGGGCGTCGGCGGCCTACGCGAGGGTCAGAGCCCGATGACCGCGGCCAGGTCGTGGCGGAGCGCGGAGAGCGCGGCCTCGGCGGTCGTACGGGCCTCGGCGACGGAGCCGGTCACCGGCTGGACGACCTCCAGATAGCACTTGAGCTTGGGCTCGGTCCCGGACGGGCGGACGACGACGCGCCCGCCCTCCGACAGCCGGAAGCGCAGGCCGTCGGTCGGCGGGAGGCCGCCCGCCCCGGCCGCCAGGTCGTCCACGTCCGTCACCGTACGGCCGCCGAGCCGGTCCGGCGGCGTCGTGCGCAGCCGGGCCATCGCGTCCGTGATCAAGGACAGGTCGGCCACCCGTACGGACAGTTGCGCGGTGGCGTGCAGGCCGTACCGGCGCGCCTGGTCGTCGAGGAGGTCGAGGAGCGTACGGCCCTCGGCCTTCGCCTCGGCGGCCAGCGCGGCGACGGTCAGCGCCGCGCCGATGCCGTCCTTGTCGCGCACGGGGACGCCGTCGTCGCCGCCGACGCAGTAGCCGAGCGCCTCCTCGTACCCGTAGACGAGCCGGTCGCGGTCGGTGCCCGCCTTCATGATCCACTTGAATCCGGTCAGCGACTCGGCGTACCGGACGCCGTGCGCGGCCGCGATCTTCCCGAGCAGCGAGGACGACACGATCGTCGTGACGACGAGCCGGTCGGGTCCGCTCGTGTGCCGCAGGACGTGCTCGGCGAGCAGCCCGCCGACCTCGTCCCCGGTCAGCATCCGCCCGCCCACGGCCACCGCGCAGCGGTCGGCGTCCGGGTCGTTGGCGATCACCAGGTCGTGGTCCTTGCCCAGGTCGAGGGCCAGGTCCATCGCGCCGGGCTCCTCCGGGTTGGGGAACGCGACGGTGGGGAAGTCCGGGTCGGGCCGGGCCTGCTCGGCGACGACGTTGGGCGCCTGGAACCCGCTCCAGGCGAACGCGCGGGCCAGCACGTCCCCGCCCACGCCGTGCAGCGGGGTGTAGGCGGCCGAGACGTCCCGCGCGGCGCCGAGCGGCAGCCGCGCCAGCGCGTGCAGGTAGGCGTCCACGATGCCGTCGTCGAGGAGGTTCCACTCCACGCCGCGCGGCAGTTCGTCGACCCGCCCGACGGCGTCGATCGCCCGGGAGATCTCCGCGTCCAGCGGCGGGATGATCTGGGCGCCGTCGCCCCAGTAAACCTTGTAGCCGTTGTCCCGCGGCGGGTTGTGGCTGGCGGTGACCATGACGCCGGCGTCGGCGCCGAGGAAGCGGACGGCGTACGCGAGGACCGGCGTCGGCAGCGGCCGCGGCATCAGGTGCACCGTGACGCCAGCCCCGGCGAGCACGGCGGCGGAGTCCTCGGCGAACACGTCGGACTTGTGCCGCGCGTCATATCCGATCACGACGGAGGCGCCGTTGCCGGGCCGGTCGAACCGCTCCGTCGCGTCCTCGGAGGTCAGCACGGCGGCGAGGCCGGCGGCGGCCCGCATGACCGTCACGCGGTTCATGCGGTTCGGGCCGGCTCCGAGCTCGCCGCGCAGGCCCGCCGTGCCGAACTCCAGCTTCGCCCCGAACCGCGCGGCCAGCGCCGTCTCGTCGCCGAGCAGGGCCCGCAGTTCCTCGCGGGTCTCGGGGTCGGGGTCCTGGGCCAGCCACTCCTCGGCCCGCCGCCGGTATCCGTCGCTCACGTGTCCGTCCATTCCGGCCTCAGAGGGCCCGCAGGGCCTTGCCGAGGAGCGCGCCCATGCGTTCGGCGGCGGCCCGTCCGGCGGCCAGCACCTCCTGGTGGTCCAGCGGCTCGCCGGTCAGGCCGGCGGCGATGTTCGTCACCAGGGAGATGCCCAGGACGTCGGCGCCGCCCTCGCGGGCGGCGATCGTCTCCAGGACGGTGGACATGCCGACCAGGTCCGCGCCCATCGTGCGCAGCATGCGGATCTCGGCCGGCGTCTCGTACGACGGGCCGGGCAGCGCGGCGTAGACGCCCTCGGCGAGGGTCGGGTCGATGTCCTTGACGAGGGACCGCAGGGCGGGGGAGTACGCCTCGGTCATGTCGACGAAGGTCGGGCCGGAGATCGGGTTGTGGCCGGTGAGGTTCAGGTGGTCGCTGATCAGCACCGGGTCGCCGACCTTCTGCCACTCCGGGCGGGTGCCGCCCGCGGCATTGGTGAGCACGACCGTCCCGACCCCGGCGGCCAGCGCCGTACGGATGCCGTGGACGACCGGCCGTACGCCCCGTCCCTCGTACAGGTGGGTGCGGCCGAGGAAGACGAGCGCCCGCTTGGCTCCGACCTCGATGACGCGGACCGTGCCCGCGTGGCCCGGCACTCCCGGCTCGGCGAACCCGGGCAGCTCGGTGACGGGGATCTCGTCGGCGGGCGCGCCGAGCGCGTTCGCCGCCGGCACCCAGCCGGACCCCATCACGAGGGCGACGTCGAAGGAGTCGGCGGTCAGGCGTCGCTTCAGCGCGTCGGCCGCGGATCGGGCCAGTTCGTAGGCGTCATTGCTCACAAGCGGACAGACTACCCACGACGTACGCGCTGATCAGTCGCCGAGTGACTTGCACGGGCGGGTGCGCAGATCCTTGACGTAGTCGTCCGGCGCGCCCGCCCGCTCGGCGGCGTCGGCGAGGATGCCGAGGTACCGCGCCGACGGCAGGCCGCCCTCGTAGGCGTCGAGGACGTAGAGCCAGGCGAGGACGTCGCCGTCGAGGGTGGCGATCCGGACCCGGATCTTCCGGTAGACGCCGAGGGCCGCCCCCTCCCACTCGTCCAGGGCCTGCTCGTCCAGCTCGGGGACGTCGTAGAGCACGACGAAGACGTGCTCGTCGGCGTCCTCGACCACCGTGGCGAGGGCGCCTTCGAAGCCGACGTTCTCACCGCCGAAGGTCAGCCGCCAGCCCTGGAGCCAGCCGGTCGTGCGCAGGGGCGAGTGCGGAGCCCGCTGCGCCATCTGCGCGGGATCCATGTTGGAGGCGTACGCCGCGTACAAGGCCACGGTCGCCCAGCGTACGGCCTGGGCGGGCGCGGCGGCGTGTCAACCCCGGGAGTGCGGGAGAATGACCGATATGACACGCGTAGCCATTCTCGGAGGCGGCCCCGGCGGCTACGAATCCGCCCTGGTCGCGGCACAACTGGGCGCGGACGTCACGCTCGTGGAGCGCGACGGGCCCGGAGGGGCCTGTGTCCTCACCGACTGCGTCCCTTCCAAGACGCTCATCGCGACCTCGACGCGCATGGCGGTGCTGTCGGAGTCGGCGTCCCTCGGCGTGCGGTTCTCCGGCGGCCCGGACGGCGAGGTCGGCGGGCCCGAGGTCGACCTTCCCCTGGTCAACAAGCGGGTGAAGGAGCTGGCCTGGGCCCAGTCCGCCGACATCGAGAGCCGGGTCGCGGACGAGGGCGTACGGATCGTCCGCGGGGAGGGCCGCCTCGTCGACCCGCAGATCGTGGCCGTCGGCGACGAGCGGATCCACGCCGACGTCGTCCTGATCGCCACCGGCGCGACGCCGCGGGTCCTGCCCGGCGCCGAGCCCGACGGCGAGCGCATCCTGAACTGGCGCCAGCTCTACGACCTGCCCGAACTGCCCGAGGACCTGATCGTCGTCGGCTCCGGCGTCACCGGCGCCGAGTTCGCCGGCGCGTACCTCGCCCTCGGTTCCCGCGTCACGCTCGTCTCATCCCGCGACCACGTCCTGCCGAACGAGGACGAGGACGCCGCGCGGGTCCTGGAGGAGGTCTTCCAGCGCCGCGGCATGAACCTCCTCGCCCGCTCCCGCGCCGCCGGGGTCAAGCGCACCGGCGACGGCGTCGAGGTGACGCTCACCGACGGCCGTACGGTCACCGGCTCGCACTGCCTCATGACGGTCGGCATGGAGCCCAACACCCGTGGGATGGGCCTCGAGGAGGCCGGCGTACGGCTGGACGAGCGTGGGTTCGTGCAGGTGGACAAGGTGTCCCGCACGTCCGCGCCCCACGTGTACGCCGCCGGGGACTGCACCGGCGTGCTGATGCTCGCCTCGGTCGCCGCCATGCAGGGCCGGATCGCCATGTGGCACGCCCTCGGCGAGGCCGTGCAGCCGCTCAAGCTCGGCTGGGTCGCCGCGAACATCTTCACCGACCCGGAGGTCGCCACGGTCGGCGTGTCCCAGGCGCAGATCGACTCGGGCGAGGTCCCGGCCCGGATCGTGAAGCTGCCCCTCTCGACCAACCCGCGCGCGAAGATGCAGGGCTTCCTGGACGGCTTCGTGAAGATCTTCTGCCGGCCGGCCACCGGCATCGTGCTCGGCGGCGTGATCGTCGCGCCCCGGGCCAGCGAGCTGATCCTCGGCCTGTCGATCGCCGTGCAGCAGCACCTGACCGTCGACCAGGTCGCCCACACGTTCGCGGTGTACCCGTCCGTGTCCGGCAGCATCACCGAGGCCGCCCGCCGCCTCATGCAGGAGTCGGCCTACTGATCGATCCGCGGGCGAACTGCCCGACGCTCGGTATGCGGCTTCTTTCGCGGTCGGGTCATAGAGACTCCCAGATCCGCGTCAAGGAATCTTCGCCGTCACTCTCAGTCGATCGGGGAAGACGGCGCCTGAGCTAACGTCCTGTGCTCCGACCATGGCCAAGGTCGTCCAGGAAGGAAGCCCGATGCCCGAGAGCTCGGCCGGTGGAACGCCACGCCGTTCATTCCTGAGAGCAGGCGGCGCCGCGATGGGGCTGGCGGCATTGGGCGGTGCGGTCGATCGAGGCGTGGGGAGTGCGTCAGGCGCGACGCGGCCCACCACCGGTGCCGGAGGCCCGAGCCCGACGCCGTTCGGCCGGCCGACCGATGCGATTCCCAATCCGGGGGCCCGGATCACGGCCGTACGCGGAGACCGCGCGAGCAACTGGCCGAACCAGACCCGATCAGAGGTCGTCGCGCGGCACGGCGCCGTCGCGACCAGCCAGCCCATCGCCGCGCAGGCGGGCCTGCGAATCCTGCAGCAGGGCGGGAACGCCGTGGACGCGGCAGTGGCGACCGCGGCCGTCCTCGGATTGGTCGAGCCCGAGAGCGCGGGACTGGGCGCCGACCTGTTCGCCATCTACTATTCGGCGGAACACCGGAAGCTGTTCGGGCTGAACTCCAGTGGCTGGTCGCCCGAAGCCTGGGACCTCGACTATTTCCACGCCCGTGGTTTCGACGAGAAGACCGGGATGCCGGAGCGCGGCGTGAACAGCGTCAGCGTGCCCGGCGCCGTCGAAGGCTGGCATCGGCTGCTCGAGCGGTTCGGCACCCGCGGCTTCGACGTCGTCCTGGAACCCGCCGTGACGCTCGCCGAGCAGGGCTTCGGAGTCACCGAGCAGATCCACACCGACTGGCAGGACGGTGTGGACGTGCTGAAGACCGACCCCGACTCGGTCCGGGTGTTCCTCCGCGACGGCAAGGCCCCGCCGCTCTACGGCGTCTTCCGCAATCCGGATTTCGCACATGCCCTCCGGGTCCTGCAGAGAAAGGGCCGTGACGCCTACTACACCGGCGAGATCGCGGACGCCATCGTGGCCAAGGTCAAGCGGCTGAACGGAGCGATGACCGCGGCGGACCTCGCGGAGTTCCGCGCCGAATGGGTCGACCCCATCAGCGTCGACTACCACGGCTACGACGTGTACGAGATCCCGCCGAACACCCAGGGCTTCGCCACCCTGGAGATGCTCAACATCCTGCAGCAGTGCGGGCCCGTCCTCGGCCTGAACCTCGCCGACCTCGGGCCGCGCTCACCGGAATTCTGGCACCTGCTGGTCGAAGCCAAGAAGCTCGCCTACGACGACCTCAACACCTACAACGGCGATCCGAGATTCACGTCGGTTCCGCTCGACCGGCTCCTCTCGAAGGAATACGCGATGGCCCAGTGCGAGAGGATCGACCCACGCCGGGCCACGCCGCCGCGCGTCAGGGCGTCGAATGGTTCGGGGACCGTGTATCTCACGGTGGCCGACCGGTGGGGCAACATGGTCTCGTTCATCTACAGCCTCTTCGAACTGTTCGGGTCGGGCATCACGGTTCCCGGCTACGGATTCCCTCTTCAGAACCGCGGGTCACAGTTCTCCCTGGACCCGTCGTCGCCGAACGTCGTCGCCCCCCGTAAGCGCCCCTTCCACACGCTCATCCCCGCTTTCGTGATGCAGGACGGCCATCCCGTCATGGCGTTCGGGAACGTGGGCGGCAGTGAACAGGCCCAGGCGCAGGCCACCGAGATCGTCAACATGGTCGATCTGGGAATGAACCCCCAGGCCGCCGCCGACGCGGCGAGGTTCAGCCATGACCAGAAGACCGATGTCCTCCAGCTGGAACCCGAGCTGTTCGACCTGGTGGGCAAGCGGCTCTCCGCAATGGGCCATCACGTCACGAGGTCGACCGGCAGCGCCATGGGCGGATTCCAGGCGATCGTGTTCGACCGGGAGATCGCCGGCGACCGGAGCGATCAGACCCGAGCCCAGGCGCAGGTCCAATCCCAGGCGCAGGGCCAAACGCAGATGCAGGCCGCCGGGCGGGCGGCGACCGGAGGGGCCTCGCCGTCCCCGGTCAACGGTGTCTACCGGGTCGCCTCCGACCACAGGAAGGACGGCAGCGCCGTCGGCTGGTGAGCGCACCTCCTCCGAGCCGAGGAACCGCGGGTGAACACGGAGGGCACTAGCGGCCCGTGGCACCCCACGTCAGGGACAGGCCGGTCGCGGCGCGGTCGGTGCTGATCTCCATCATGCTGCCGAGGATGGTGGCGTGGTCGTCGACGATCGCGGTGCCGTCCAGCGTGTACGTGATCCGCTCGCTCGTGAACACCGGGCTGCCCGCGGGCTCCTCCAGGTGCCGCGCGAGGGCGGCGTCCAGCAGCCCGGGGCGGATCGTCTCGGCGGCGCGGGCCACCGCCACCCCGGCGTCGGCGAGGGCACCGTACAGCGAGACGCCGGTGAAGTCCCGGTCGCGCACCGCCTCGGCGTGCGGCTGCCGGACCCAGGACACCTGGTGGATCGCGGGGCGCCCCGCGAACTCGCGGAGCCGCTCCAGCCGCAGCGCCGTCTCGCCGGGACGGCTGCGGAGCCGCGCGGCGACGCCCGCCGGAACCTTCCGCACCGACCGCCCGAGCACCACCGTGCGCACCTCGTGGCCCTGCTCCCGCAGGTCGTCGGCGAGGCTTCGGAGCGACCCGAGCTGGTACGCCAGGTGCGGCGGCGCGACGTACGTCCCGCGCCCGTGCCGCTGCACGATCAGCCCTTCGTCGCTCAGCCGCCGCAGCGCCTGCCGGAGCGTCATCAGCGTCACCCCGTACGAGGCGCTCAGCTCGCGCTGCGGCGGGAGGGCCTCGCCCGGGGCGTAGTGACCCGCGCGGATCTTCGCGGCGAGGTCGGCGGCGATGGTGCGGTACCTCGCCTCGTGGCCGGTGTCGCGGACCATCGCCCTCCCTCTCCTCCGTGCGGTTCGCCCTGCGCTCAGGTCTCCTCGTCGAGTGCTCGGCGAATCTTAGCCAGGAAGGCCCCGACGTCGTCCGGCCCGGACCCGTCCAGCACCTGCCGCATCAGCGCCGCGCCGATGACGACCCCGTCCGCGCCGCGGGCGGCCGCCACCGCCTGTTCGGGGGTCGAGATGCCGAACCCGAGGAGCACGGGACGGTCGGTGCCGCGCCGGATCCGCTCGGCCGTCGTCGTCGCCGACGCGGCGAGTGCGGACCGTTCGCCGGTCGTGCCCATCAGCGAGACGGCGTAGACGAACCCGCGGCTGCGCCGGCCGATCTCCGCCAGCCGTGGTTCCGGGGTGGCCGGGGAGGCGAGCAGCGCCAGGTCGACGCCCGCGGCGGCCGCCACGTCCGTCAGCTCACCGGCCTCGTCCACCGGCAGGTCCGGGACGATCAGCCCGGTGACCCCGGCCTCCCGCAGCGCCGCGCAGAACGCCTCGGGCCCGTCCCGCAGGACCAGGTTGTAGTAGGTGCTGGCGACCAGCGGCACGGCCGGCTCGCCCAGCGCGGCGAGGTCGGCGAGGATCCCGCGCACCGAGGTCCCGCGCGCCAGCGCCGCGTTCGAGGCCTCCTGGATGGTGGCGCCGTCGAGGGTCGGATCGCTGAACGGCAGCCCGACCTCGATCGCGTCGGCCCCCGCCTCAGCGAACGCCCGCAGGTACGCGGTCCAGTCCGGGGTGATCCCGCCGGTGAGGTACGGCATCAGCAGCGTACGGCCCGCGTCGCGGCGTGCCCGCAGGCGCCGCTCCAGCGACCCGAGCGTCGTCGTGCCGGTCATGCCATGACCTCCATCAGCGTCGAGATGTCCTTGTCGCCCCGGCCCGACAGCGTGAGCATCACGGTCGCGCCGGGCGGCAGCTCACCGTCGCCCGCCGCCCGGATCACCCACGCGACCGCGTGCGCGGACTCCAGCGCGGGCACGATCCCCTCGGTGCGGGCCAGCCGTACCGCCGCGTCGACCACCTCCGCGTCGGTGACCGTGACGTACCGGGCGCGGCCCAGGTCGCGCAGGTGGGCGTGTTCCGGGCCGACCCCGGGGTAGTCCAGGCCGGCCGCGATGGAGTGGGCCTCGGTGATCTGGCCGTCGTCGTCCTGCAGGAACAGCGAGCGGAAGCCGTGCAGCACGCCGGCCCGGCCACGCGTCGCGCCGGCGCCGCCCTCGGCCTCGACCCCGACGAGCCGCGCGGGGCCGTCGGCGAACCCGGCGAAGGTGCCCGCGGCGTTCGACCCTCCTCCGACGCAGGCCACGACGTGGTCCGGCGCGCCGGAGGGCAGTTCGGCGGCGCACTGGCCGCGCGCCTCGTCACCGATCACCCGCTGGAACTCCCGGACCATCCACGGGTACGGGTGCGGCCCGACGACCGAGCCCATGCAGTAGTGGGAGTCCTCCAGCGCGCCCACCCAGTGGCGCATCGCCTCGCTCGTGGCGTCCTTGAGCGTGCGGCTGCCCGTCGTCACCGGGACCACCTCGGCGCCGAGCAGGCGCATCCGGAAGACGTTCAGCGCCTGGCGCTCGATGTCCTTCTCGCCCATGAACACCGTGGCCCGCAGGCCCAGCAGCGCCGCGGCGGTCGCGGTCGCCACCCCGTGCTGCCCGGCGCCCGTCTCGGCGATCAACCGGGTGCGGCCCATCCGGACGGCCAGCAGTGCCTGCCCCATCACGTTGTTGATCTTGTGGGAGCCCGTGTGGGCCAGGTCCTCGCGCTTGAGCAGGACCTCGACGCCCAGCTCGGCGGACAGGCGCCGCGCCCGCGTCAGCGGCGTCGGCCGTCCGACGTGCTCGGCCAGCAGCGCCGCGAGGGCGGCGCGGAAGGCCGGGTCCGCCCACGCCGCCCGGAAGGCGTCCTCCACCTCGCCGCACGCCGCCACCAGCGACTCCGGCACGTACCGGCCGCCGTGACCGCCGAACCTGCCGCGCACCCCGGGATCGCCCATCGCCGTGCCGCGGGGGACCGTCTCCCGCGCCGGCCGCGGCCGTACGTCCGTCGCCATGTCGCCTCCTCTGAGATGTAGAACTCGGGCAATGAGTTCTATAACTCTTCGAGTGTGGCACAGGACGCGCCGGACGCGCCAGCGCGTTACGCGGGCGGCGCGGTCCGCGGGAACGCGGGCATGACAAAGACCCGGCCGGGAATCGGCCGGGCCTTGGGGAAAAGTCGTCCACAGGTTGTGGACAGGTGCTGTGGACGAGCCCTGTGGATTACGCGTAACGCCAGGTCAGTGCGGTGGATGACCGCGCCGCGGGTCGTCGGGTACAGGCAGGCCGTGCTGCCGCAGCCGGGCCTGCCGGATGTCCGCCGAATTGATCGCGACCACGAAGGTGCTGCTCAGCAACGCCAGCGCGACGACCGCCACCCGGATGCCCCACTCGGCGGGCAGCAGCGCGAGCACCACGCAGACCGGGGCCATGAGAGCGAGGTGGCGGATCATCATGCGACCACGCCACCCCGCGTCGGTCAGGTCGTGCCGGACCCAGCTGAGGTTCTCCGGAGGAAGCCGGAACCCCATGGTGTAGCGGACCCGCCGAAGCGGGCCCGGGTCACCGGGTAGCCGGGTCAGCGGGAACCCCCATCACCAGTCGCCGCCGCCACCGCCGAAGTCACCACCGCCGTCGAAGCCTCCGAAGTCGCCGCCGCCGATGTCGAAGCCGCCACCGCCGCCGTCTCCACCGCCGAAGCCCCAGTCGCCGTCGTTGTCGTTGCCGGCCTCGTACCCGGCCATGTAACCGGCGTCGTAGCCGCCGTGATCGCCCCAGCCCCCGCTGAACATGGAGCCGAGCGCGGTGCCGATCAGCAGGCCGCCGAGCATGTCACCGCCGCCGAAGCCGGAGTAGTAGCCGCCGGCGTACGGCGCGTACATCGGTCCGGCGTCCCAGTACGGCCGGCGCTGACCGCCGATCGTGACCAGGCGGGCGTCCGGGTCCATGCCCGACAGCACCCGCTGCGCGTCGGCCGCGCAGGCCGGGACCGACCGGGGCGCGCCGCCCGCGGGCGCCCACATGACGTCCTGCACCGACGGGCCGTGCTGCGGGTTGAAGAAGCAGGGAGCGCGCCGCTCGGGAACCGGCCGGCCGTCCAGGCGGGCCCGCACCGCGGACATGGAGTACCGGCCGTCCGCCAGAGCCTCGGTGACCCTGCTCATGTCCTGCGGGCGACGCGCCTCGTCGACCGCGGCCTTGGCCCGGTCGTAGGCGTCCATGGCCCGCTGGTAGTCGTCCCGGGCGGCCGGGTCGAGGTTCGGGTCCATCACGTTGAGGTTCAGCCCGGTGATGTCCTCACCGAGCCGGGTGACGTCCTCGTAGACGTTCTCCTTGAGCTCGGCCAGCTGCTTGGCGTCCCGCTCCTTGCGCCGCTTGCGCGCGAAGAAGATCAGGCCCACGATGCCGAGGACGATGAGGACGAGGACGCCCAGCACCACGAACCCGGCCGTCGCCGAGCCCGACTTCTTGTCGGAGATCGCCTTGTCGAACCGCTGGTTCAGGTTGAGGATCAGGTCCTTGAGGTTGGACGAGTCACCCCGCGCCTGCGTCACCAGCTGCTGGACCTTGCTACTGCCCAGGCCCTCGTGGGTGCCCGCGAGGATCCGCCGTCCGGTGCCGTCGAGCAGGATGAGCGTGCCCTTCCGGCCCAGGGCGCTGTCGAGCTGGCGCAGGCCCGAGGAGGAGACGCGGTCCTGCTTCACCACGGCGATCCGGATGGTCGAATCGTCGTCCTTCAGCGCGTTGATCACTGATTGCTGGTCGGAACCGGACATCGACGCGCCCGCGTCCGAGGACAGGTAGAACCCCTGGCTCTTCAAGCCCCGGACCACGTTCTGGAACGGGTCGGCGTTCGCCGGAACGGCGAACGCGAACAGCAGTGCGACGACGGCGGCCATGGCGGCGAGAATCGTCGAACGGCGAAGCTTCATGGCGGCCTTCATGTGATCAGTGTGAATGCTTGGACTACCTTCGACGAATCAGCGCTCGAGATGGTTCCGCGCACAGGCCACAGCGCGCGGCACCCCGGGCACCAGGACGTCCCAGAGCCGAGCGTAACCGATGGCGAGCATCAGGTTACGCCCCGCTCGGGTCCCGTCTCTCGGGTAGGCCCCGGCCGCCGGCTCAGGCGTCCTTGATCTCGCAGATCACGGCGCCGTTGGAGACCGTCTGACCGACCTGCGCGGCCAGGCCCGTCACCGTGCCCGCCTTGTGCGCCGTCAGCGGCTGCTCCATCTTCATCGCCTCGAGGACCACGATCGTGGCTCCGGCCTCCACCGCCGTACCGTCCTCGACGAGGATCTTGACGATGGTGCCCTGCATCGGGCTGACCAGCGCGTCTCCGCCCGCCGCGGCCCCTCCGGCCTTCTTTCCGCCCTTGCGCCGGGCCGGCGCCGCCGCGCGACCGGCGCTCGGGCCGGGGTCGCCCGCCGAGGCGCCCAGCCCCGCGGGGAGCACCACCTCGATGCGCTTGCCGCCGACCTCGACGGTCACCCTCTCGCGCTCCGACGGTTCGGCCGCCTCGACCGTCGCGTCGTACGGCGCGATCCGGTTGTCGAACTCGGTCTCGATCCAGCGCGTGTGCACCTGGAACGGCTCATCGACGAACGCCGGGTCCTCGATCACCGCGCGGTGGAACGGGATGACCGTCGGCATGCCCTCGATCTCGAACTCCGCGAGCGCGCGCCGGGACCGCTGCAGCGCCTCCGTACGGGTCGCGCCGGTGACGATCAGCTTCGCGATCATCGAGTCGTACATCTGCGGGACGACCATGCCCTGCTCGAACCCGCTGTCCAGGCGCACGCCCGGACCGCTCGGCGCGCTCCACCGGGTGATCGTCCCCGGAGCGGGCAGGAAGTTGCGCCCCGCGTCCTCCGCGTTGATGCGGAACTCGATCGAGTGCCCGCGCAGGACCGGGTCGTCATAGCCCAGCTCCTCGCCCTCCGCGACCCGGAACTGCTCCCGTACGAGGTCGACGCCCGCGACCTCCTCGGTGACCGGGTGCTCGACCTGGAGCCGGGTGTTCACCTCGAGGAACGAGATCGTGCCGTCCTGGCCGACGAGGAACTCGCACGTGCCCGCGCCGACGTACCCGGCCTCACGCAGGATCGCCTTGGAGCTGGAGTACAGGGTCGCCAGCTGCTCCTCGCTCAGGAACGGCGCCGGGGCCTCCTCCACGAGCTTCTGGTGCCGGCGCTGCAGCGAGCAGTCACGCGTGGAGACGACCACGACGTTCCCGTGCCGGTCGGCGATGCACTGGGTCTCCACGTGACGCGGCCGGTCGAGGTACCGCTCGACGAAGCACTCCCCGCGCCCGAACGCGCCCACCGCCTCACGGACGGCCGACTCGTACAGCTCCGGGATCTCCTCCATCGTGCGCGCGACCTTCAGCCCGCGTCCGCCACCGCCGAACGCAGCCTTGATCGCGATCGGCAGCCCGTGCTCCCGCGCGAACTCCACCACCTCGTCGGCGTCCTTGACCGGGTCCTTGGTGCCCGCCACCAGCGGAGCGCCGACCTTCTGCGCGATGTGCCTAGCCTGCACCTTGTCGCCCAGCGCCATGATCGCGCTCGGCGGCGGCCCGATCCAGGTCAGCCCGGCGTCGATCACCGCCTCGGCGAACCCGGCGTTCTCGGAGAGGAAGCCGTAGCCGGGGTGCACGGCGTCGGCGCCGCTCTCCTTGGCGATCCGCAGCAGCTTGTCGATGTCGAGGTAGCTCTCCGCCGCGGTCGACCCGCCCAGCGCGTACGCCTCATCCGCGACCCGGGCGTGCAGCCCGTCCAGGTCGGGTTCCGAGTAGACGGCGACACTGCCGATTCCCGCGTCCCGGCACGCCCGCGCGATACGGACGGCGATCTCACCCCGGTTGGCGATCAGGACCTTGCGCACGTACGACTCCTCGCTCTTGCCGATCAGCCAGAGTCTAGGCAACCCCGCTCTTCTCGCGCTCAAGGGCCGCCCGGTTGTGGCGATCTCCAGGGTAACCAATCACTTGCTACGGTGCTGCGGAGGCCCTGTCACCTGGCCTTCGGCGTCAGGTGGGCAAGAATCTCGGATATTCGCCACCTCGCGGCTGATTCGTGCGCCTTCATCCGCCTCGGATCCGAGACGCATGCCCGTTGGCCGAGACCTCGGTTCACTCGTCCTCGCGCTCATCCACCCCGGCCACGGCCCGTCGAAGATGGTCATCGTGATCGAACCGGGGCGAACGGCGTGCGGCGAGAGGGCGGGGTCATGAGCCCCGCGCCCGGGACGGCCCTCGCCGTCCTCAGAGAACGGCAGTTCCGGCGGTACTTCGTCGGCCAATCGGCGTCGCTGCTCGGCGACGGCATGATCGGAGTCGCCCTGGCGTTCGCCGTCCTGGACCTCACCGGGTCACCGGCCGACCTCGGCTACGTCCTGGCGGCCCGGACGATCCCCATGATCGCGGGCCTGCTCGTCGGAGGGGTGATCGCAGACCGCCTGCCCCGGCGCCGGATCATGGTCGCCGCCGACCTGGCGCGCTTCCTCGGCCAGGGCACGATGGCCGCCCTCCTGATCGGCGGCCACGCGACGATCTGGGAGCTCGGCGCGCTCCAAGCGGTGCACGGTACGGCGACCGCCCTGTTCAGCCCCGCCTCGACGGGCCTCCTCCCCGCCATCGTCACCGGTCCCCGCCTCCAACAGGCCAACGCGCTGCGGGGCCTGTCCCTGTCGATCGGCAAGATCGGCGGCCCGGTCCTGGCCGGTCTCCTGGCCGCGACGGCGGGCCCTGGATGGGCCATCGCCGCCGACGCCGCCACGTTCGCGATCAGCGCGGCCACGCTCTCCCGGCTGCGCCTGCCCGCGCAGCGGCCCGCGCCGGCGCAGTCCTTCCTGCGTGACCTGCGCGAGGGCTGGACGGAGTTCAGCTCCAGGACCTGGGTCTGTGCCCTCGTCGCCACGGCGTCCCTCACGAACCTGCTGTTCGCGGCCTACTACGTCCTCGGCCCGGCGACCGCCGAACGGTCGTCCGGCGGCCCCGCCGGCTGGGCGGCGATCCAGGCCCTGCTCGGCGTGGGCTCGCTGGTCGGCGGTCTCGCCGCGCTGCGCGTTCACCCGCGCCGCCCCCTGCGGACGGGCGTCCTCGCCCTCGCGTGCTGCGCCCTGCCCACCATGGGCCTGGCGGCGGGCCTCTCCGTCGTCACGGTGTCCGCCCTGGCCTTCCTCGGCGGCGTCGGGATGACGCTCTTCAACACGTTCATGGAGACGGCCATTCAGCATCACGTCCCGGACAAGGCCCTGTCCCGCGTCAGCGCGTACGACTGGTTCGGATCCTTCGCCGTTCAGCCCATCGGCCAGGCCACGGCCGGCCCGCTCGCGGCCGGTGTCGGCACCCACCCGGCCCTCTGGCTCGCGGGCGCCCTCCAGTTCCTCGTCGCCCTCGCCGCCCTGGCCGTCCCCGCCATCCGCCACCTCCCGGCCGTCACCGAGAAAGCGCCGACTTCTTCTGATTCGTCCGCCGCGCCGACGTGACCGCCGATCATTTCGCACGGCCACTTAAGAATCTTGTTCGGATGGATGGCCGGAAGCGGACAAGGGGAGGGGTTCCGCCAATCTCCTGCCGATGCTTGATTGCACAGACGGGTCGACAGCGAACGGAGAGAATTCAATGGGCGGCATCTACGGTGGCGATCCCGACGCCATGAAGAGGCTCGCCAGCCTCTTCCAGAAGCACGGCCAGGAGCTCGACCAGATCATCCGGGACCTCAACGCGAACACCCAGAGCAGCCAGAGCATCTGGCAGGGCCCCGGCGCCAACCGGTTCCGCGAGGCCTGGGCGCAGGCGAAGCCGTCGTTCGACAAGATGGTCGTCGCCTTCCAAGAGGCCCACCGGGACATCAACAGCCGCGCCGAGGGCTTCCGCAACGTCGGCAAATAGCCCTGGCTGTCACACGGCCGGGACCTGCGAGTCCCGGCTGTGCGCACGGTACCTCGCCGGGTCAGAACGTGCTGACATCGAAGGCCGCGTCGCATTCGCCTTGAATGTAGTCGCTGTGCGTCGCGATGATCACGGCGCAGCCTGAGTTGCTCATCTCTTGCAATGTGTTGATGACCATGGCGGCGTTGGCATGGTCAAGGGCTCCTGTCGGCTCGTCGGCCAGGATGAGGGATGGCCGCTTCACCAGCAGGCGGGCGAGGGCGACGCGTTGCTGTTCACCGCCACTGAGGTGATGGATCTTCTCGTTCTCCCGCCCTGCCAGGCCCACGCGTTCGAGTGCATCACGGTAACGGGAACGTCGATCCCGCCGGGTTGTGACCGCGACCTCGAGATTGTCGGCGACCGTGGCGTTCTCAATGAGCGCGTAACTCTGGAACAGGTAGCCGAGGACGTCGCGGCGGAAGCGGCGTCCTCTTCTCCTTCCGAACCGGGTGATGTCCGCACCGTCATACATGATCTGCCCGCTGGTCGGCGGTTCGAGCAGGCCGATGCAGTTGAGAAGGGTGGATTTGCCCGACCCGCTGGGACCGGTCACGGCGAGCATTTCGCCGCCCTTGACGGTGAGGCTGAGGTCCGACCACAACGTGCGGCGGCCGAATGACTTGGACAGGCGATGGACAGCGATCACAGTCGGGCTCCCGGCTTGATCAGGCATCGGCGGCGTGTTCCTTGACGACGCGGTGGTGGGCGAAGGACAGCGCAGCCACCAGCAGGGCCGTCGCGAGCAAGGCCACCCCCGTGGCGGGAGCGAGTTCCCACCAGTCGGCCGGCGGCAGGTTCGGCGGCGGTGGAACCCCGCGGTCCGTGAATTCTCTGAGCGTTTCGATCCTGCCGCGGATCTCCCAGCCGGCCCAGGCGACGAGTCCGCCGGCGACAAGCGCGTCCAGCAGAAATAGCCTCCGGTGGGTCGCCCAAAACGACCAGCCGCTGACGTGCTTGGCGAATATGGCCTGGGCATTCTTCTGCGCATAGATCGTGCACACGCCGATCCCGGTAATGAACAACACAGTCACGGCCATTGACAGGCTCAGCGCGTTGATCCGCAGCCTGCGTGCCGCTTGTGCGTATCGCGCTGCGGCGTGCTGGGCGACCGGGGTCAGCTCGGTGATGTCTTCTTTCGGCACCTCTCGTCCGATGGCAGCCAACACGTCTTGGGGATTCTTAAAGATGATCCCATCATGGGTTGCCATCGCCGTGTAGGCGCCGTCAGAGATCAGATGCGATCCGTTCGGTACGACGATGAGCACCGGGTCATGCACCAGCGACCTGTCCTGCTCGGCATTGTCGTCGTCGCCGGCGTTGAACGTGAAGACTGTCTGGCCGTCGCGAGCCCACACCTGGTCGACACCGGCCCGGCGCACCCGTTCCCCTCCATCCACCGGGCTGATCTGCGCGGGAACGTTCTCGGTGATGTCGCCGGCATGTTCGCGGAACTTCTCGGGGACGATGACGCGTACCCGGCCCCGCGGATCGGCGCCGTACCGCCCCCCTGACGGACCCACGATCGGCTGGTCGGCAAGGAAGGTGTCGTTGACGAGGAGAAGATCGCCTTCAGGAAGCCCGGCCGCCGGAGGAGCGAGCTGCTCCAGAGGCCACCGATAGTCGGCGATGATCTGTCCGCGGCTGTCAGCGCGGCGCAGCCATCGGCCGACCTGATGCGACATGATCTCAGCGGCGTCCGGCGTGCGGCTTCCAGCGAGAGCGATGTAGGTCGCGCCGCCCAGGGAGGCGAATCTCGTCCGGCTCGCCTCCCTCCGTGTGACGTCCTGCCACGACACCAGGGCGGCGCCGCCGATGACGAAGATGAGCAGCGCGGCGGCGATCCGGACCAGGTAGGCGCCCGCCATCGCCGGTCCGGCCGCCACCTCGCCCTTCAGACCGCGCAGAATCCCGGCGCGGGTGACGAGAGCGAGCGCGCCGGTGTGCGCGATGACCGCCAGGATGCTCAACGCCCCCGCCAGACCGCCTGCGATCAGTGCGAACAGTCCCAGGCGGGCGAATCCGTTGTACAGGCCGAGGAAGATCAATGTGACGGCCGTGACACCCACGGCGGCGATCGACCAGAAGAACGCCAGGCGACGAAGATCTCGTCGGATGATCGTCAGGAACGACATGCCGTGCAAGCGGAGCACGCCGTAGCCTTTGGCGCTCATCAGTACGCTCGCACCCACGGTCAGCACCACGCTGATGGCGATCACATAGAAGGCCGACGTCAGGGGAGGTCGTGAGTGACGGTGGATCTGATCGCCGAGCCCTGGACGATAGATCAAATCACCGGTGAGACCCGACCTGGCGAATTCGGCGCGCAGTGCCTCGACCCCGTCGTGGGATCCGTACACGTGGTACAGACCCCTTGGGTCGGGATACCCGATCTGTTCGAGCGCGTGCGTTCGGACGCGAAGACCATGCCCGAACGGGGAATACCCGTGTTTTAACCAGAACGCGGGAGCGGATCCGGGTTCGCCCGCGGCGATGTAGAGATGCGTGAGCCGGCCGGGATCCCGGAAGTCATCGACCTTCCGCACGATCGAGATATGGTGGGCACGCGCGAATGAGGTGACCATTCGCGCGGTCTCGGCGCCGTTCACGGAGCCATGAGTCTTCATTATCCAGATCGTAGCCGTCTCGCCCAGTGTCGGCTCGCTGTCGAGATCCTCCAGCACCAGAAAAGCGAGCATCGTTGATGCGGCGAAGATGACAACATGAACGATCTTTATGGCGCGGTGACGCAACAGGGTATTCCCCTCGAACCAGATGTCGTTCCCCGATGCACAAGGGTGACGTGAAGAGTCTGTGCTCCCCACGTCACCCCCTGCCGGCGTTGCTCACGTGAACAGGTGAGCGAGCATGAAGCCTCTCACCGAGGCTCAGCAGGTGTTCCTCCAGTACGCGTAGATCGAGGAGGTGCCGTCTCGCGGGATCTTCGTGATCGCCCAGTTCCCTGCCCGGACGCCCCAGTCACGCTTGTACTTGTCGCCCGAGTTTATGGATGAGCCGTGGCACTTCTTTTCGTGAAGGTAGTTCGAGTAGCCATAGGTGGCGTGGGTGCCGTAGTTCCACGTGCCACCGCCGACATTCTTGAGGTCGCGGGTCGCGACGCCGGAGTCCGGGGACAACTTCGCCCATCCGCCGTCCGCGGTGTCGGCACCGGCGCCGGCGCCACCGAGGACAACGGCGCCGGCTGCGGCGGCCATCACCAGGCCGCGTTTGATCGTTTCTTGCACGGATCCTCTCCCTTGCTACGGACATGACATGCACCGGTCGGAGGAGTGCTCTGGGAGTGCATGTGAACCCGAACGCGGCGGCCATCCGGCCGCCGCGTTCGGGTTCTCTCAGGGCCAGGAAAGCAGCTAGATAATAACAAGCTATTGTGATCGTTAGTCAGGTGATGAGTCGACGTCCAGTAGAGAGCCGTCTTCCTCGGAGTCCCGCACTCGGCTTCGGAACTGATGCAAAGCACATGACGGCGGTACAAACGCGCGTACTTTCGCCGCATTCCGGCCATATCGCAGCCGGTCTCCATTTGTACCGCCAGCCGTCGTCCGGGGAGCTCACGGCGGGGAGGACGCCGGTGCGGGGACCTTGCCCAGGAGCTATCCCCCTAGCTAGTTCCGTCGTAAGGTCTTGGACCTGTTGAAGGCCGGCCGGACCGTCCAGCAGGTGGCCGCAGACCTGCAGATCAGCGACCAGACCATTGACAACTGGCGCCGCCAGGGCGGATCGATGCCGGTCTTGAGCCTGGTGTGACCTCCTCAGATCAGGCCGAGCTGGTCGCGGCCCGTCGCCGGATCGCCGAACTGGAGACCGAGCTGGCCGTCACCCGCCGGGCGATCGAGCTGGTAAGAGAGGCGGTTCCCCCAAAGGCGGTTCGAAGCGCCATCGAGGTGATGGCCGCTGAAGGCCTGCCGATTCGAACCTGCTGCCGCGTGCTCAACGTCTCTGAATCAGGGTTCTTCGCCTGGCGGACCCGCGCGCCGTCGGCACGTACGCTGCGGCATGCCTGGTTGCTCGAGCAGATCCGGAAGGTGCACGCCGCCTCAAGCGGCGTCTACGGCGGCCGGCGTGTCCACGCCGAGCTGACCCTCGGCCGCGGCATCGCCGTCGGTCACGGCCAGATCGAGCTGCTGATGCATCGAGCTGGCATCAAAGGCCTGCCCGGGCACAAGCGCCGCCGTCCGGTCCACCAGACGCCGACGGCAGCCGACCTGGTTGACCGCAAGTTCGCGCGCGAGCGCCCGGATCAGCTGTGGGTCACCGATATCACCGAACACCCCACCCGTGAGGGCAAGGTGTACTGCTGCGTGGTGCTGGACACCTACTCCCGCCGCGTGGTCGGCTGGTCGATCGACTCGTCCCAGACCGCGACCTTGGTGACCAACGCCCTGGGCATGGCGATCCACAACCGCCGCCCCGCCGCAGGAGCGGTCATCCATTCCGATCACGGGGTGCAGTTCACCTCTTGGGCCTTCACCCGCCGCGCCCAAGAGTCCGGGCTGGTGGCATCGATGGGCTCGGTCGGAGACTGCTTCGACAACGCCGTGATCGAGTCGTTCTGGGGCCGGATGCAGACCGAGCTACTGAACCGGCGCCGGTGGAAGACCCGCGTCCGCCCGGCATAAAAGCCAACCAACACGGCTCTACGAAAACCGGGGCACATCAATTGATCAGACGCCACGGCTCGCTGCGTGCTGCTGGGCGTCATCCTCAGCCTCGTCACGGCCCAAGTAGCCCAACGCCTCCTGGCACCCTTCAAGACACAACAGCCGCGCGGCCGCGTGCAGCCGCCCCGCATCGGAACGGAGATCGCTACGGATCTCTCGGGCATAAGACTCCAACACGTCTGCTGGCGCGGGAGGTAGAATACTACCCGCCACCTGATCGGCACGAAGTACGGCTGGTCGCTACACGACCACTACACGACCCGACCGGCCTCACGAAAGATCGAGGTAAGAGTCGCACTCTTTGCCGTACTCACGCATTTGGAGCACGACGAAGAGCACGTGAAAGTCGCTGAGATCACCTCAGAGAATAGTCAGGTGGTTCGTCGCCATCGGACGGTTGGGGTAGGTCACGATGTTCCATCGCGAGATGTAAACTTCGGTTCCGTTATCGTCATGGATTATCACGTCGTTATTGCCGGTGGACACCTTGTCGATCCAGCGGATCGTGTTGTGGCCCCACGGGAAGATGGTCCCCGCATTCGCGAAGCACAACGACGTGTACGTATGCTCGCCGTCGTGGTACCAGATCTGCAAGAAATCAGAACTAACGCAATCAACCCCGTTGATTGCGAAAGCTGGCCCTGAAATAAGGGACATGAACAGTGCGGCTGCTCCGGCGATGATTCCGGCGCGCTTGATCGGCTTTCGGCTGACGGAAAGCACTTGACCACCTCACCTTGATGTAGATCGGCCCGACCTAACGATTCTCCCATCGCCGCAGGCTGTCGAGATATCGGTAACGTTGCCTATTTAGCCTTCATAGGTAATGCCCGCCGCTGAAACGTTGAGAGACCGAAGGCGCCGACGACGCTCCGGAGCTGTCGTTCGACTACACGTCAGGGAGTCTCCGACGGCGAGTCCGCCGGGTGCGCATTGCCCGCTCCCCGGAGGGTGGGCCGACAGGAGACGGGATGACCAGGCAGCGGGCTATGTGGCCGAAGCAGCAGCTCACAAGCCCAGGCCGCGACGTGGTACAAATTGCGGGTGACTGACACGCCCGACGTTTAGAAACCGCGCCAGGACTCGGTGGAAGGTTTGGTGCCCTTCCTGCCTGCGGGCAGCGAGATTCGCCAGGCGTTCGTCGCCCAGGTTGCGCCGAACTTCGGCTTCTTCGTCATCACGTATCTTACGGGCCTGACGACGTTCTGGATCAAGTACCGCTGTGTGGCAGTTACCAAGGACGCCATCTATGTGCTGGAGAGCAGCAAACTCTCGGATGGTGCTAAGCCGCACGCTTCCATGACCAGGTCACTGCCGCTGACCGTGAGGCCGACCTGACGTAGTAGCACTCCTGATCGTCAGGGCTTCCTGACGATGAGTCTTCCCGGGAGCGGTTGAGTTACGACAGTGACGGCAACGCCGACGGCAACACCAGCAGACTGGCCGAAGACCAAGACCCGGAAAATACGCGGAATGCGTCGGTGGCCCGTCCCGAAATTTCCGGACAGCTGCTCAACGGTTAATTCATGCTGCGAACTGCCGGTTCTCGTACTCGTTGCCGCAGGACCTGTAGCGGGGTCCGATAGTCGAGTCCTCGCGGTGGCTTGTGACTACAACCCCGAGCATGCGCCCGGCGGAAAGCGTCACGGGAGCGGAGGCCCCGCTCCTCCATCGCATCAGCGGGGGAGTAGCGCCAAGATCCATGGCGTCCTATAAATCCGCCGGCGGTCGGCGCTCGTCCACCGCGAACTGACTCAGGGCAGACGATCGGCCGGCATGCTGCTCCGCTCGGATCGTGGGGGTGATGAGTGATTCGGGTGCCTTACCGATGGTTCGATCGCCGGTCGGTGGGGGAATGGACGGCCGCCTGCACCGCGAGGATCTGTCCGAGGTGGACGTAGAGGCCGCGGCCGGTGGGGCCCTCCAGGGCGATCTGGCGGGGGAGGCGGAGGTTGAAGACGTCGCCGTCGTCCGGGGAGGTGACGGCGAGGAGGACGCCGGTGCGGGAGCGGCGCGTCTCGGAGATGAAACCGCTGTAACCGCGTGCCAGGTCCTGGGTCGTGCCGGCGATGACGACGGCCTGCTCCGCGTCGCGGGCCGCGCGCAGCGCGCGGACCAGCACGTCGTCGAACGAACCGCCGTCGAGCAGCTCGGCGTCGTCGACCACCACCACGTACCGGCTGTGGCCCTCCACGATCTCCTCGAACCGGTACGCGTCGTCCGGGCCCTCCAGGACGGCGAGCACGCCCGGCTCGCCGCGCAGGTCCCGGAGCGGTGAACGGCGCGGGCAGACGAGGACCACCGGCACGGTGCCCTCGCCGATCCGCGGGTCGAGCAGCGACCTCACCATCGTCATCAGGACCGTCGAGCGGCCGGAGCGGGGCGGGCCCGCGACGGTGAAGCCGGGGCCGTCGGCGAGGAGGTCGACGCCGATCGGGCCGAGCTCGTCGCCGCCCGCGCCGACGAGCGCCCACAACGGGGACGGCGCGACGAAGTCGGGGTCGAAGGCCAGGGCCTCCGCGTAGGTCACGTGGACCGGCAGCTCGTCGACGTGCAGCGGCCGCTGGGCGCGACCCGGCCGGTCGTACGCGCGCTCGGCCTCTCTCGCGAGCCGCTGCAAGGCGGCGACCTGGGCGGTGCCGGCGGCGACGTCGGTCAGGAGGGCGATCTGGGACTCGCGCGGCGAGCCGTCCGGGCCGACCGGCTCGAGGACCCGCCCCGGCGGCATGTCGGACGGGACGTGGCGTTCGTCGATGCCCGCGTAGGCGTAGTCGTTCGGGTCGGCCATGCGCAGGATCAGGCGGCCGTCGAAGACCGTGGAGACCTGGCCCGTGAGGCCGGAACGGTCGCCGGTGAAGACGGCGCGCAGGCCGACGGCGGCGCCCTCGCGCAGGAGGCGCAGGAGGGAGTCGATGAGGCGGCCGTAGTCGTAGTCCTCGAACGCGGCGACGTAGCCCTCCCAGCGGTCGAGCAGGAGGAGCATCCAGGGCAGGCGTTCGGCGGGCGCGGCGGCGGTCCGCTGTTCGGCGAGGGAGGAGAAGCCGGTGGCCGCGAGGATCTGCTGGCGGCGGCCGACCTCGGCGTGGAGGCGGGTGAGGAGGCGTTCGAGGCGTTCGGTCTGGTCGCGCGTGACGACGGCGCCGCAGTGCGGGAGGGAGACGAGGGGGAGGAGGGCGTTCCCGCCGCAGTCGATGGCGTAGAGGTGGGCGTCGGCGGGGGCGCAGGTGGCGGCCAGGGAGCCGGCGAGGGTGCGCAGGACCGTGGTACGGCCGGAGCGCGCCGAGCCTGCGACGTACAGGTGGCCGCCCTGGACGAGGTCGAGGGCGAGGACGGAGCGGGTCTGGGCGGACGGCAGGTCGGTCAGGCCGAACGCGAGCGGGGCCACGTCGTCATGGTCGGTGAACACGGCGGGCAGGTCGCCGAGGGTGACGCGGGCCGGGAGCGGCTCCAGCCACGGGGGCGGCTGGTCGTCGAGACCGGCGCGGTCGGCGGCGTCGCGGATCGCGGCGACGAGGGCCTTCAGGTCGGTGAGCGTGGCCGTCTCGTCGTCGGCGGGGCCGGCGACGGGGAGGGGGCGGCCGAGACCCTGCCAGGGGAGGGGGAGGACCTCGGCGGGCGTGGCGGTGAGGGCGCCGGGGCGGCGGCCGCCGATGCGGGCCGACTGGACGGCGTGCGGCGCGGCGGCGCCGGACCGTACGTAGCAGCGGCCGGGCGTGGCCTTGGAGATGCGGGCGGCCGACGGGTCGTCGATGACGTCGGTGGACTCCTCGGCGGCGGTGACGCGCAGCGCGATCCGCAGGTTGGTGTTGGCGCGGATGTCGGCGGTGACGACGCCGGCGGGGCGCTGGGTGGCGAGGAGCAGGTGGACGCCGAGGGAGCGGCCGCGGCGGCCGACGTCGACGAGGCCGTCGACGAAGCCGGGGAGCTCGGCGGCGAGCGTGGCGAACTCGTCGATGACGAGGACGAGGCGCGGCATCCGGATGGAGGCGCGCGGGTCGCCGTCGTCGTGGAGCTCGCAGTAGTCCTCGATGTCCTTGGCCCCGGCGTGCAGGAGGATCTCCTCGCGGCGGCGCAGCTCGGCGCCGAGGGATTCGAGGGCGCGTTCGGTGAGGTGGCCGTCGAGGTCGGTGACCACTCCGGCGACGTGCGGCAGCGCCGCGCAGTCCGCGAACGCGGCGCCGCCCTTGTAGTCGATGAGGACGAACGTCAGCTCGTCGGGCCGGTTCGCCACGGCGAGCGACGCGATGACGGTCTGCAGGAGCTCGGACTTGCCGGCGCCCGTGGTGCCGGCGATGAGGCCGTGCGGCCCGTCGACGCGCAGGTCGACGGTGAACACGCCGTCGGCCGACAGGCCGACCGGGACGGCGGTCGTACGGCCGCCGGCGGCCCAGATCGCCTGGACGTGGGCGGCGGTGGGGTTCGGCATGCCGAGGACGTCGAGGAGCCGGGCCTCGCGGGGGACGGCCGACTCGGCGTCGTCGCGGGAGACGTCCCGTACGGGGGCGAGGGCGCGGGCCATGCGGTCGCACCAGCCGGTGGAGACCTGGTCGGCGAGGATCGGGCCGAGGGAGTCGAGGCCGTGGCCGCGCAGCCGTACGTGCGCGGGCCGGTCCCAGTCCCACACGGCGACGGCGGTGCACTCCTCCGGGAGGAGGCGTTCGTCGTCGTCGATGCAGATCGCGTGCAGCCCGTACGACGGGCCGGCGGACAGGACCTGCGGCATGCCCGGCATCCGGCGCAGGCGCCGCGCGCCGTCCATGACGAGGAGGATGTTGTACGGGCCGGAGCCCTGGGCGGCGCCGCCGAAGAGGCCGCCGGCGGACCGGTCGGCGGCGCGGCGGCGTTCGGTGATGCGGATCGCCAGCTCGGTGATGCGGTGGGCGACGGAGTCGGGGTCCGCGCCGATCAGCGCGACGCACTCCTCGCCTTCGCGGGGGGACGAGTGCGGGAGCCAGCGGACCCAGTTCCAGTGCTCGCCGCCGTCGGGGTCGGCGGAGAGCACGACGATGGCCAGGTCGCGGGGGCTGTGCAGAGCGGCGGCCTGGGCGACGAGCCAGCGGGCGAGCGCGCGGGAGCGGTCGCGGGGGCCGGCGAGCCCGATGACGCCGAGGTCGGCGAGGGGCAGCGAGACGGGGACGGCGTGCGCGACGGGCGGCTCGGGCATGACGGGGTCGGCGTCGCCGCCGCGGCCGGGGACGAGCTCGACGTCCGCGGGGAGGTCGGCGAGGCCGACGCGCAGGTACAGGGTGTCGGCGTCGGAGCGGCGGCGTTCCCAGAGCCGCCGGCGCGGGCCGGTGGCGGTCAGGAGCACCTCGGCGGCGTCCGGCGCGAGCGCGCGGCGGTCCTGTTCGTCGGCGTGGCGCAGGTGCTCCAGCGCGGCGTCGAACTCCTCCTTGGCGTGCCGGTAGTCCTTGATCGCCTTCTTGTAGGACGTGCGGCCGTACATCCGGTCGGCGATCCACTCGCCGACCTGGATGACGGGGTAGGCGAGGGCCATCAGCGCCCAGTACCACTGGCCGGTGACGACGGCCATGACGACGCCGGCCGCGGCGAACAGCAGCGAGCCGACCAGCCGGAGCCGTTCGCGCTGCGTCTTCGGCGGCTCCTGTGGGACCTCCAGCCTGGAGGGCCGCTCGGGCGGCAGCAGGCGGGGCGGCCGGTTGTAGGCGAGCCCGCCGTCCTCCAGGGGTGCGAGGTGGGCGTCCGGGGCGGAGGCCGGGACGTAGGTCAGCACGGAGGACCCGACGGTCAGCATCCCGCCGGGAGCCCACTGGGCGGTGCCGTCGAGCGGGGCCCCGTCGAGGAGGGCGTCGCCGGCGGCGGCGACCGTGACGGAGACGGTGACGCGGTGGGACTCGACCGTGACGGTCAGGGCGTGCGCGGGAACGGACGGGTCGCCGAGGCGCACGTCCACGTCGGGACCGCTGCCGACGGTCGTCTCACCGATGCCGACACGGTGCACCGCGCCCGCGGCGGGGCCGCCGGCGACACGGATCTCGGCACTTCCGGCGGGCTCGGCCAGGACCGTCGCGACGGCGCCGGCGGGGTCGAGGGCCACGAGGGCGCCGTCGCGCAGGACCCGTGCCGCGGGGACGGCCGGATCGAGCATGCGGCCGCCCGCCCACAGGGGCGGCGCGGATTCGGCCACCCAGCGTGCGCTTGGTAGGTGTACGACTTCCGCGAGGGCCTCTTTGACCGGCTCGGTGTTGAGCGCCGTAATTAGTGATCTCGCAACGGTTTCTACCGTCATATCGGAATCACCGTTGACCACGACGTCACGGGGACCGTGATCGGTCATCACCGTGAGCGAGATTCGCATTACCCCTCCGGATTCGCCGTCTGCCGGACCAGGATAGAGAGGGTTCCGGGGTCTCTCCAGCGGCTCCGCCCGAGTGCAGTCTTGATCACTTAACTGGCCGGCGACATCCGGGACGAAACAATCTGTCGATGCCGCATTGACGCGGAGCGGTAAGGACGGAACGATGGTTCGCCGCGTCCCGTCAACGCCGACAGTCCGCAATCCCCCGAATTGGCGGAGTATCCAGTGACGACGAGCAGTGATCGCAAGAGCGTCGCCGACACCCCAGGGCGGCCGTCGCTCGCGGTGGCGGCCGGCCACCGGATTCCCGTGCCGCCCCGGGAGCGCAAGCCGGCGATGGCGGCGCTGGCCGTTCTGCTCATCGTCGGAGGTGCGCTGGTCAGCGCCTATCTGGTGATGGTCAGCGGGCAGCGGGTCCCGGTCATCCGGGTGGCCAAGCCGGTCGCCGCGGGGCAGCGGATCCCGGCCTCCGCGCTGGAGGAGGTCCAGGTCTCGGCGGCCGGCGGCCTGGACTACATTCCGTGGCGGGACCGCGCGAAGGTCACGCAGACGTACGCGACCGTCACCCTCGTCAGCGGATCGCTCCTGACCAACGGGATGATCAGCACGGCCGCCTCGGCGGCCAAGGGCACCGTCGTCGTCGGGCTCGCGCTCAAGCCCGGTCAGCTTCCGGCGGGCGGCCTGCGCCCGGGCGACCGCGTCGCGGTGTACGCCGTGGCGGTGGAGGGGCAGACCGGCATCCAGGCCGGGGCGGTACTCGCTCCGGTCGCGATGGTGTACGACGTCGCCGGGCCCGGTCAGAACGACATCCAGAGCGACCAGGTCCAGGTGTCGGTGACCGTGCCCACGGACGAGGCCCCGCTCGTCACCCAGGCCGCGTCGGCGGGCGCGGTCGCGGTGGCCGTCCTCGCGCCCGGCGAGCAGGCGTCCGGCAAACGGGCGCACGCCGTCACCGTCCCGAGCGCCGTCCCCCCGACGCCGCAGCAGTCGGAGACGGCCCGGCAGCCGGCCCCCGACCGTACGACCCGCCGGCCGGCCTCAGGGGCGTCCGGCGGCCCGACGGGCAGGCCCTGATGGGGCTCATCGTCCTCGCGGCCGACAAGGGAGCTCCGGGCGTCACCACCGCCGCCGTCGCCATCGCGGCGGTGTGGCCGCGCCCGGTGCTGCTGGCCGAGTGCGACCAGGCGGGCGGCGACCTGGTCTACCGGCTGCCCGCCGAGGACGGCGGCATGCTCAACCCCGCGCGCGGCATGCTCAGCCTCGCCGCCACCGCGCGGCGCGGACTGCGCGCGGACCAGGTCTGGGAGCACACCCAGCGGCTCGTCGGCGGCCTGGACGTCCTCGTCGGCCTCGCCAATGCCGAACAGGCCCAGGGGCTCACCTGGCTGTGGGGCCCGCTCGGCCGCGCCTTCGCGAGCCTCGGCGTCCCGGCCCCGTACGCCGACGGCGCCGCGCACGCGGCGAACGGCGTGACGAACGGCATGACGCCGAACGGCGGGTACCCCGTGCCCGGCGCCGGCCACACGGGGAACGGCACGACGCCGAGCGGAGGGTTCCCGATTCAGGGCGGTCCGCCCGTCAACGGAGCGGGCACTCCCGCGATCCAGACGCCCGTCGACGTGGTCGCGGACTGCGGTCGGCTGGGCGCCGGATCGGCCGTGACCGACCTGCTGCGCGAGGCGTCCACCATCGTCCTGTTCACCCGCGCGACCCTCGAACACGTCGCTCACCTGCGCGAACGCATTAACTCGCTCGCCACCGAACTCGGCGGTCACGCCGCCCCGCCGATCGGTGTCGTCGTGGTGGCCGATCCTCGCGAATACCGCACCTCCATCACCGAGGTCGGCCGCATCATTTCCAATGCCGAATTGCCCGCGAGTGTTCTGGGGGGTTTCGCGCTGGATCCCAAGGGTGCTGAAATGCTGAGGGGACGTTGGGGCGGGAGGCTTGACAGATCACTGCTGATTCGTTCGGCCCGGCAGATCGCGGGCGATCTCGCCGCGCGGGCCGCGGGCGGCCCGGAGGGCCGCGAGGCGCAGGGAGCGGCTAGTGGATCACAGTCTCGTTAAGCGACTCCGGCAGGAGGTCGGCGGGCGGCTCGCCGACCAGCGCCGGCTCGACGCCGCGAACGGCATCGCGCCGATGAGCTCGGAGGACGAGCGGCAGTTCGCCCGCGCCCTGATCGGACAGGTCCTCGAGGAGTACGCCCGCGCGGAGATCGCGGCGGGCCGGCGCCCGCCGAACGCCGAAGAGGAAGAGCAGCTCGCGGCCGGCGTGCACGCCGCCCTGTTCGGCGTCGGACGGCTCCAGCCCCTGCTCGAGGACCCCGAGATCGAGAACATCGACGTCAACGGCTGCGACCGGGTGTTCATCGGGTACGCCGACGGCCGGGAGGTCATGGGCGAGCCGGTCGCCGAGTCCGACGAGGAGCTCGTCGAGCTCATCCAGATCCTGGCGGCCTACAGCGGGCTGTCGAGCCGGCCGTTCGACTCCGCCAACCCGCAGCTCGACCTGCGGCTGCCCGACGGGTCCCGGCTGTCCGCCGTCATGGACGTCACCGTACGGCCCGCGCTGTCGATCCGGCGGGCCCGGCTGGGCAAGGTGTTCCTGTCCGACCTCGTCGGCAACGGCACCCTCAGCACCGAGGTCGGCCTGTTCCTGCGGGCCGCCGTCGCCGCGCGCAAGAACATCATGATCGCCGGGGCGACCAACGCCGGGAAGACGACCCTGCTGCGGGCCATCGCCAACGAGATCCCCGCCGCCGAGCGCCTCATCACCGTCGAGCGCGCCCTCGAACTCGGGCTCGACCAGTTCCCCGAGCTGCATCCGAACGTCGTCGCGCTGGAGGAGCGGCTGCCGAACTCCGAGGGCCAGGGCACGATCACGATGGCCGAGCTCGTCCGCCGGTCCCTGCGCATGAACCCCTCCCGCGTCATCGTCGGCGAGGTCCTCGGCGACGAGATCGTCACGATGCTCAACGCGATGACGCAGGGCAACGACGGCTCCCTGTCCACGATCCACGCGAACTCCTCCTGGGAGGTGTTCAACCGCATCGCGACGTACGCCCTGCAGTCCGACGAACGCCTGCCGATCGAGGCGACGCACATGCTCATCGCAGGTGCGATCGACTTCGTCATCTTCATCGAGAAGCGCAACGACTACGCCCAGGGCGGGCGGCTGCGGCGCTTCGTCTCCAGCATCCGCGAGGTGACCGGCTGCGACGGCCGGGTGCTCTCCAGCGAGATCTTCGAGCCCGGTCCGGACGGCTCCGCCGTGCCCGCCGCGCCGATCGCCTGCGTCCAGGAGCTCGTGCCCTTCGGCTACGACCCGGCCCACGGGGTCTCCTGGTGAGCGCCGGCCTCACCGACGTCACCGCGCTGCCCGCCATCCTCGCGGGCGCGATGGTCGGCGGTGGCGTGTTCCTGCTCGTCCTCGCGATCCGCGGCGTACGTCCCCGGCCGGGCAGGCCGTCCGGGCGCAGCCGAGAGGAGATCATCCGCACGCTGAGCACGCGCACGGCGCTGGCCGTCATCGTCGGCGTCGCCGTGCTGATCGTCACGCGGTGGCCGGTCGCCGCGCTCGGCAGCGGCCTGCTCGTCCTCGCCTGGAACACCGTCGGCGGCGGCGCGGCCGAGGAGCGCCGCGCGATGGCCCGGCTGGAGGCCCTCGCCGCGTGGACCGAGTCGCTGCGCGACACGATCGCCGGCGCGGTCGGCCTCGAACAGGCCATCCCCTCCTCGCTGCGCGCCGTCGCCCCGGTGCTCGAACCGCACGTACGGACCCTGGTCGACCGCCTGCACACCCGCGTGCCGCTCGCCGACGCGCTCCGCAGGTTCGGCGACGACCTGAACGACCCGTCCGCCGACCTCGTCGTCGCGGCGCTCATCCTGAACGCGCGGCTGCGCGGCCCCGGCCTGCGCGACATGCTCGGCGCGCTGTCCACCTCCGCCCGCGCCGAGCTCGACATGCGGCGCCGCGTCGAGGCGAACCGCCGCACCACGCGCCGCAGCGTCCAGATCGTCGTCGGCGTCTCGGTCGGCACGGCCATGGTGCTCGCCGTCTTCAACCGGTCCTACGTGAAGATGTACGACACGGTCACCGGCCAGCTCGTCCTCGGCGTGGTCGTCGGGCTGTTCGCCCTCGGGTTCATCTGGCTGCGCCGCCTCGCCAAGTACGAGATGCCGCAGCGCTTCCTCGGCGGCGCCGACACCGACCGCCCCGGTGTGCCCTCCGAGGTCCCGGAGACGGTCGCGCGCTGGCAGGGCCGTACGGGCACCGGCCCCAACCCCACGGTCAAGGGAGGCACCCGATGACGACCGCACCGCGGGCCGGGGGCCTCCTCGGGCGGGGAGGAGCGCGATGACGACCGCACTACTGGCCGGGGCGCTCTTCGGTCTGGGCGGGTACCTCCTGTTCCGGGCGCTGTTCCCGCCCCGGCCGGGACTGGCGGCGCGCCTCGCGGCCTTCGACGCGGCCCGCCGGCGCGGCGAGACCGGGCCGGAACGCCGCCGGCCCTCCGGCGACTCGGGCCGGTTCCCCGGGCTGCGCGCCCGGGTCGGCCGCTCCTTGGCCGCCTTCTACGAGGCGCGGGGATGGCAGCAGCGCTCGGCCCGCGCGGACCTGGCCCTGCTGGACCGGTCGTTCGAGGGGTTCCTCGCGACGAAGTTCCTGCTGTCGGCGGCGGCCATCGTGTTCATCCCCATCCTCGCCGGCTACTTCGCCATTCTGGGGCTCGGCGTCGCGGTCTCCGTCCCGGTCTGGGTCGGCCTGTTCTTCGCGCTCATCTTCTTCCTGCTGCCGGACCTGCAGCTGCGCCAGGAGGCGGCGGCGCGGCGGCGCGACTTCCGGCACGCCGTCAGCGCGTTCCTCGACCTCGTCGCGATGAACCTCGCGGGCGGGCGCGGCGTGCCCGAGGCCCTCATGACCGCCGCGAACGTCGGTGACGGCTGGGCCATGCGCCGCATCCGCGACGCCCTGTCCAACGCGCGCATCACCGGCATCACGCCGTGGCAGGCGCTCGGGCGGCTCGGCGAGGAGATCAGCGTCGACGAGCTCCGCGACCTGTCCGCGGCGCTCGCCCTGGTCGCCGACGACGGGGCGAAGGTGCGGCAGTCGCTGTCCGCCCGCGCGGCCAGCATGCGCAGCCGCGAGCTCGCGGACATCGAGGGGAAGGCAGGTGAGCAGTCCCAGTCCATGCTCGTCGCCCAGCTGCTGCTGTGCGCCGGTTTCTTGATCTTCCTCGCCTATCCGGCGGTGATGCGGGTCATCGCCACATGACGACGAAGAACCGTCCTCCGAATCACCCGAGGTGTTCCATGCAGTGGTTGAATCCGATGAACGACCCGGTCGTCGTCTATGTGCGGTCCCACGTCGAGGCGCGCATCGAGCGGCTTCGCGAGGACTCCGAGCGGTCACGCGGTGCGTCCGCGATCGAGTGGGCGATCATCACCGGCATCCTCGCGCTCATCGCGATCACCGTCGGCTGGGTGATCTTCCGCCGGGTCAAGTCCGCCGCCAACAAGATCAACGTCGACAACGGTCCCGGGGGCTGAGGTGCGCTGCCGCACCGTACGGGAGGGCGCCACGGCGGACGACGGCGCGAACACCCTCGAACTCGCGTTGCTGACGCCGATCCTCCTGCTCGTCATTCTGCTGGTGGTCCAGTTCGCGATGGTCTACCACGCCCGGCACGTCGCGCTCGCGGCCGCGCAATCCGGCGCCCGCGTCGCGCGCGAGAGCGGAGCCGCCGACTGGAAGGGAGAGGCGGAGACGAAGGCGCGCGAGTACGTCCAGCAGATCGGCCCGGCGCTGCTGACCGGCGTGACACCGCAGGCCGGCGGCGACCAGAACTCGCGGTGGGTGACGGTGACCGGCACCGCGGTGCGGGTCGTGCCCTTCATGACCTTCCACGTCAGCCAGCGATCCGGCGGGCCGATCGAGTGCTACCGGCCCGACGTCGGCGCTGGCACGACCTGCGAGGCCCGGCCATGAGACCTGCGGCGGCCAAGCCTCCGAGGAACGCGCCGGGACCGGCGACGGAGCACACGCCGGCGGAGGACGCGGGGTCGCCGGTGGCGGTCCCGGACCGGGGCACGATGGCCTTGGAGATGGCGATCCTCACCCCGTTGCTCGTGGCGTTCATGATGCTGATGGTCGGGCTCGGCCGGATCGTGGAGGCGCACGGCCAGGTGGACGGCGCCGCGCGTGACGCGGCCCGGGCCGCCTCGGTGGCGCGCGATCGGGTGAGCGCCCGCTCCGACGCCGAGCAGGCGGCTCAGGCGACCCTCAGCGGTTCCAAACGGTGCCGGGGCGGACCGCGTACGGAGCCGGACTTCCGCGACTGGCGTCCGGGCGGCCAGGTCACCGTCACGGTGCGGTGCGACATCGACCTCGGCGGCCTGTCGCTCATCGGGCTGGCCGCGTCCAGGACGATGGTCGGCACGGCGACCGCTCCCCTCGACACGCTGCGGAGGATCGATTGACGCGGTGGCACCGGGCGGTGGCCGACGACCGCGACCGCGGGACGGTCGCGATGTTCACCACGATCTTCGCCCTGTTCGTGATCGTGCTGGCCGGGCTCGTCGTCGACGGGGGCCTGGCGATCCACGCGCGCCAGCGGGCGGCGGACATCGCCGAGCAGGGCGCCCGCGCCGCGGCCGACGAGATCGACCAGGACGTCCTGCGGCGGACCGGGCAGGCGCGGATCACCGATCCGCGCGCGGCCTGTGCCCGCGCCGAACGCCTCGTCGCCACCTACCCGGAGGTGACGGGGCGGGCCCGATGCCAGATCGAGGGCGGCCGTACCGCGCGCGTCGTCGTACAGATCAAGGTCCGGCTGCAGCTGCTCGGCATCATCCCCGGCTTCAACGACTTCACCATGACGTCGGCGGCCACCGCCCACCCTCAGGAGGGGATCTGATGAGGCTGGTCACCTCTCCGACGAAGGAGGGCGCATGAGCACGATTCGGCGGCCGCCTGTGCGGATCGACCGCGGGCGCGGGCCCGGTGACGTGGCCGTCGGGGTGCTCGCGCTCGCCGCCATCGCCGCGCTGCTGGTCGGCGTGCCGTTCGCGCTGGTCACCTTCTTCGGCTCGCCGATCCCGAGCAGGCCCCCGTCGATGGAGACGCTGACGCAGCGGCTGGACACCTCCGCGCTGATGCGGATCCTCGTCATCGTCGTGTGGCTGGCCTGGCTGCAGCTGGCGGCCTGCGTGCTCGTGGAGGTGTACGCGGGGATCCGCGGGGTCGGCGTGCCCGCCCGGGTGCCGTTCGCCGGTGGTCCCCAGGCCGTGGCGCACCGGCTCGTCGTCGCGGCCCTGCTGCTGTTCACCGCCACGACGGTGGTGGTGCCCGCCCTGACCGCGCCGCGCGCGACGCACGTCCAGGTCAAGGACCCGCCGCGGCAGCAGCCGCGGCCGGCCGAACACCCCGAGGCCGTGGCCCGGCAGGCTCCGGAACCGGACACCGCGCCGACGCCCATGGAGCAGAACGCCGTACGCAAGATCTACCGGGTCCGCCCGCCGGAGGGACGCCACCACGAGAGCCTGTGGGAGATCGCGGAGAAGTGTCTCGGCGACGGCCGCCGTTACCGGGAGATCTACGCGCTGAACAAGGGCAAGGTGCAGCCGGACGGCACCCGGCTGACGATGGCGAGCCTGATCCGGCCCGGCTGGGTGCTCGACATGCCGGCCGACGCGACGCACGTCGAGGTGGTCCAGCGAGGTCCGCACGACGGGCAGCACGAGCACGGCGTGCCGCACTCCCAGGTGCCCGGCGGCGTCCACCACCGCGGCGGCGTCACCACCGAGAAGCAGGCCGTCGACGCGGCCCGGCGCGCCGCCGAGCAGGAGGCGCGGGACCACCGGACCGGTCACGAGGCGGGCCGGGGGAACGACCAGGGGACGGCCCATCAGGGCGGTGCCGAGGCGAGTCGCCCGCCGGCCGCGCAGCCGCCGCACGCGACCTCACCGGGTACGGCCCCGTCGGCACGGCCACCCGCTCACGCGGCACCGCCCGCTCACGCGTCGCCGCGCGCCGAGCATTCCGCGCCGGCCCGGCCGGAGCATTCCGGGCAGCCGTCCGAGCGGCATCGGCCGCCCGCCGAACAGCATCGGCCCGCCGAGCGGCAGCCCGCTCACCTGCCGGACTTCGGCTGGCCCGAGGAGCTGGCGGTGGCGTCACTGCTCGCCGCCGGAGTACTCGCCGTCCTCGGGCGACGACGGCGGGAGCAGCTGTGGCGGCGGGCGTTCGGCACCAGGATCGCCCGGCCGGACGGGGAGGCCGCGCTCGCCGAGCAGGCGCTGCGCATCGGCGCGGACACCGACGCGACCCGCCTGCTCGACCTCGGTCTCCGGCAGATGTCCAAGGCCCTCGCCGCCGAGGGGCGCACGCTGCCCACCGTGTACGGCGTGCACCTCGGGGCCGACAGTCTCGACCTGTGGATCGCGCCCGCCGACCGCAATCCGCCGGCGCCCTGGGAGGAGTACGACAACGGGCAGGTCTGGCGGCTGAACGCCGGCGCCCTCGACGGGGTGGCCACCGCGGACCTCGCCGACGTCCTGGCGCCGTACCCGGGGCTCGTCTCGATCGGCACGAACGACACCGGCCGGATCCTCATCGACCTGGAGACCGCGCACGGGCTGATCTCCCTGCAGGGCCCGGACGAGGCCCGCCGCGCCGTCCTTGCGGCCGTCGCGGTCGAGCTGGCGACGAACCGCTGGTCCGACCATATGCGGATCACGCTCGTCGGCTTTGGCGAGGAGCTCTCGCTGATCGCGCCGGACCGCATCCGGGCCGTCGCCACGCTCGGCGAGGCGCTGCCGGAGCTGGAGAGCCGTACTGAGGAGGTGCGGCAGGCCCTCGCCGCCTCGGGCGTCGACTCGGTCCTCACCGGCCGCTGCCGCGGCGTGTTCGGTGAGGCGTGGATGCCGCACTACCTGATCATGGCCGACCCGCCGACGCCCGACGAGGCCGAACGCCTCGTCGCCCTGGCCCGTACCGGTCAGCGGATGGCGGCCGGGTACATCGTCGCGGGGGAGACGCCCGGCGCCACCTGGACCTGGGACGTCACGCCCGACGGCCGGCTCCGCGCCGGGGTCCTCGGCTTCGACGTCGAGGCCCAGCTCGTGCCCGAGCGGCACTACCGCGCCGTCCTCGAGCTGTTCCGTACGGCCGGGCGGGCGGACGGCGTCCCGTACGGCGGTCTCGACGAGGAGCCGGTGCCGGCGCCCGCGATGGGCGAGGTACGGCCCGCCGTCGACATCCGGATCCTCGGCCCCGTCGAGGTGGACGCGCCGGGCGTCGTCGAGGAGAGCCGCCGGGCGCTGTGCACCGAGGTGCTCGTCCACCTGGCCACCCACCCCGAGGGCGTGCACCCGACCGTCCTGAGCGGCGCGGTGTGGCCGCGCGGGGTCTCGGCGCCGGTGCGCGACGCGACCGTCGCCCGGGTCGCCGACTGGCTCGGCCGCGACTCCCGTGGCCGCCCCAACCTGTACTACGACGAGCGCGGCCGGATCCGGCTGGGGTCGGAGGTCCGGGTCGACTGGGAGATGTTCCGCTGGCTCGTCTGGCGGTCCGCCGCCGAGCCGGCCTCCGAGACGGCGTACCTCACCTACGCCCTGGACCTCGTACGGGGCCCGCTGCTGGAGGG
This sequence comes from Actinoallomurus rhizosphaericola, assembly GCF_024055675.1. Classification (NCBI taxonomy): domain Bacteria; kingdom Bacillati; phylum Actinomycetota; class Actinomycetes; order Streptosporangiales; family Thermomonosporaceae; genus Actinoallomurus; species Actinoallomurus rhizosphaericola. The sequence goes on from NZ_JAMXMW010000024.1 coordinate 146,882, forward strand.
CCGTCCGCGCGGCCGGTACTCCTGGCTGGCCGCCGAGGACCTGGAGTACGAGGCGACCGCGCGTGTCGCGGACGTCGCGCACCGGCTCGTGCTGATGCGCCTGGACGACGGCGACTCCCGGGGAGCGGTGACGGCGGCCCGCGCCGGCCTTCGGCTGGCGGCGGACGACGAGGGCCTGTGGCGGGACCTGCTGCGCGCCACCCACGCGACGGGCGACCGGTCCGCGGTCTACGAGGTCGTCGACGAGCTGAGCGAGCGCGTCGGCGCCGACCCGTTCGCCGCGCAGCTGCAGCCGGAGACGGAGGCGCTGGTCGAGGAGCTCGTACCCCAGTACCGCGTCGCCGAGGGCGCGGGCTGAGGATCCCTACCGGTAGTTGCCGGTGTGGCCCAGGGAGAACCGGCCGGGCTGCGGGAAGACGCACAGACCGTGCGGGGCGGGTCCGGCGGGCAGCCGCCGGATGATCCGCCCGGTGCGCGTCGAGACGGCGACGACCGTGTCGGCCTGCCGGGCGGACAGCCACAGCACCCGGCCGTCCGCCGACACCCCGCCCATGTCGGGCGCCACGGGGAGCCGCCACCGGTTCACGAGGCGGTGGTCGGCGACGGAGATCAGCGAGACCGTACGCGCGGCGCCGTCGGTGACGTAGAGGGTGGCGGCGTCGCGGCTGGGGTACAGCCCGTGTGCGCCGCGCCCGGTGGGGATGAACTCCGCCGGCCGCAGGCCCGCGGCGTCGACCACCCACACGCCGCCGCGCCCCGCGTCGGCGACGAAGAAGGCCGTGCCGTCCGGGGACAGGCGGACGTCCTGGAGCCGCGCGTCCGAGGCGAGCCGGCCCGTCGCCGTGGCGGACCGCCGTTCGAGGTCGACGCGGACGAGCCGCCCGCCGGCACACGCCACGGCCATCGTCGATCCGTCGGCCGACAGGTCCGCCGCGGCCGGGTCGGGGCAGGGCAGGCGGACGGTGGACCGGAGCCGCAGGGTCCGCGGGTCGCGGATCTGCAGGCGGCCCGGCCGTGCGCCCAGGACCAGGGAGGACCGGCCGTCGAGGGTGAAGTACAGGTCGACGGGATCGGGGACCGGCACCGTACGGCCGAGCGCGCCGGTGCGCGCGTCGATCGGCACGAGGCCGGCCGCCTCGGCGACCCACAGGGTCCGCAGATCCCACGATGGGATGACCTGCCGTGGCACGCGGCCGACCGGGATGCGGCGGATCGGGCGGTACGTACGGGCGTCGACGACCTCGACCGCGGTCCCGCCGCTGACCGGGACGTACACCCGTGGCGGCAGGCGCCGCGCGGCGGGCCCGAGCATCCCGGCCCGCGTCGCGGCGTAGACGCCGGGCCGCCGGTCGGGCGAGGGGGCGGGGCGGCTGAGCGGCGAGGGCGGCGGCGTGACGGTCGGCCGGACGTACGGCGCCGGCCCGCCGAGCGCCAGGACCGGCGAGTCGGGCCCCGGCCGGCCGCGGAACGGCACCGACTGACACCCGCAGAGCACCGCGCACCCGACGGCCCATGTCGCCGCGACCACGACGCGCGGCACCGCTCTGCACCCCTTCATAGGCGCCGAACCTAGCCCCCGAGGGCGGATCGTGAGCGGATAATTACGAAGAGGTTGCCATCGGCTCGAACGGGTCGAGCGTGCGCACCCCGGTCCGTTCGACGTCCTTGACGTTCCGGGTGACGAACGTCCAGTCGTTGAGGTAGGCCGTCGCCGCCATCAGCCCGTCGACGACGGGAATCGGGGACGCCGCCTGCCACCGTCCCCAAATGATCGCTGCGGCGGTGTCGACCGGGATGATCCGCGAGGCGTAATGCTCCTTGATCCCGGTCAGCCAGGCGGCCAGCCTGGTCGCTTGCGGAAGATCGCGCTTACTGAGCTGATGAATGCCGCGCGTGAGTTCACCGATGACGAGTGAGCTGAGGTACTCGGTGGAGCCTTCGATCGAGTCGTACCAGACACATACGTTCGGGTCACATCCGCGCTGCTTCCCGAGTTCGGAGACGACGTTCGTGTCCAGGAGGTAGGCCACTCTCACTCCTCGAAGAGGAACGACACGTCTCGTCCGTAGTCCTCGTCGCGCTTGATGAGGTCGTCGAAGTCGTCCGGGAACGGAGGCCCGGACCGCAGGTAGTCATGGAAGCTCATCTTCTTCGCCTGCGTGTGGCGGTATTCGCTCATGTCGATGATGACCGCCACCTCTTCTCCGTGCCTCGTGATGATCTGGGGGCCGTCGTCGTGGGCCCGACGCAGGACCTCACTGAAGCGTTGCTTGGCCTCTTGGACCTGCCAGTGCCGCGCTGGTCCGCGATCGTTTGCTGTCACGCGATGCCTCCTCTGTCCAGACAGTCTAGACCGACCGTCTCCGTGCCTCCGTGTTCACTATGCGTTTAAGGACCACTTGTCCCGGCGGCACACGATGCCGCATGCTGCTGGTCGTGCGTCGGGCTATCCGTTGCGGCTGGGGGCGCGGACGATGACAGCCATCCGAGATGAGCATGGGTACGTTCTGGTGAACGCCGCCGAGGACCTCCGGAGGATGCACCGGGAGGCGGCCTCGGCCGACGGCCTCGAGCGCCTCTTACGGTGGCTGGCGAGGCGCGTTGAGGGGACGGTCGTGCTGCTCGACCGGTACGGCACGCCGCTGCATGCCTTCCCCGAAGTTCCCGGGGACATCCTGCGGCGCGCGGCGGGAGAGGTCGACAGGGTCGTCACCGGCGAGGTACGGGCCGCCGTCGCCGATGTCGGCGGCGGCGTCGTCCACCTCCAGCGAGTCGGCGTGGACGGTGACGACTCGACGCTGGTCGTCATCCGGCGGGAGCGCTTCACCGCGGACGTACGAGTGCTGATCGGCGATGCGGCCCAGCTGGTGGGTCTACGCCGGCGCGCGGATGCTCTGGACCTTCGGTACCGGCGCGTGGACAGGGCGGAGCGGCAGGCCAGGGAGGCGGTCCTCGACCTCCTCATGGCCGGCCAGTTCGATGCCGCCCGCCGGATCGCCGCGACTCTCGGCCCCGCTCTCGCCGACCGGCTCCGGGTCTTCGTCGTGGAGGGTCCACCCGCCGCCCGAACCCGCACCGCCGACCACTGCGAGCAGGCATCGGGCGGCCGGGCCTGGATCGTACGGTGTCGGGTCTACAGCCGGCATGTCATCGTCCTGGCCCCCGCATCGGCCGAGCCGGACGACCTCGGAGACGCATTGGGCGAGTTCGTCGACGGAGCGGGCGGCGTCAAAGTCGGCGGTAGTGACGCCGTCGCACTCCGGGACTTCCTGACGGGGTACGAGCAGGCCTTCCACGCGCTGGCGGTGGCCCGGAACGGCAACGAAAGGTTCGCGCGGTTCAGCCGGCGCGGTGAGCTGGCGGCGCTCGTGCGCCCCCGCGGATACGCCTGGGCGGCGGCGACGCTGGAGCCGCTCACGGGCCACCGGCCCCAGCGTGCCCAGGATCCCGACGCCGCCGCCCTGACCACCACCCTCGGGGCCTGGCTGGACTTCTACGGAGGGGCTGCGCGGCAGTTGAAGATCCACCGCAACACGCTGGCCGCGCGGCTGCGGTACATCGAAGGGCTGCTGCGTCGGCCACTGGACAGCCTGGACACCCAGGCGACGCTCCGTCTCGCGCTGCGCATCCTCGGCGGCCCCGCCGGTGCCGGCGGCCCGGCCACCCTGGAGGAGCTGCTCGACGATCCGGAGGTGCGCCGTTGGGCGGACCTGCAAGTGGCGCCTCTGCTCCGTGCAGGCACGGAACCGTTCATGACGACGCTCCGCGTGTGGCTCGCCAGCGACGCTCGCCTGGATACCACCGCCTCCACGCTGGGAATCTCCCTCTCCGGCGTGCGCAAACGGTTGCTCCGGACGGAGTCGATCCTGGGACGTTCGCTGCTCAACGGCCCGTCAGCGCGCTACGACCTGTGGTTGGCCCTGAAGGTCCTGCACACCTGAGTCAGGAACTCACGCAGCGTTCCCTCACCGGGCGGCGGCTCCACTGTGCAGAGTGAAACTGGTCTCCCCGTCGCGCCTTCCCTACCTTCGACGGCGGGGCGGCACCTCGGCGTCGCGCCGCCCCACCGCCAGGAACGACATCGCCTGTCCGGCCGGCGCGGCCGGCCCGGTGAGCATCGTTCACGGGACAGAGGAGGGAGAAGATGCACGTCGACGGCTCCGACCCGACCCGGGCCACATGGTGGAGCGGGGGCGCACCACGTACGGCCCCAGGCGCGGTCGAGCCGCCGACGGCCCCCGTCGGAGAAGCGTCGGATCCAACGGGTTTCTTCGCCGCGGCCGCAGGGCCGGTTATCGAGGCACTGACCACGGAGCAACCGGTTCCTTCGGGAGGCGGACGGGTGGGGTGTCCGGTCAATGTCGCCGGGCGAAGGCGCACGCGCGGGATCTGGCGTTGTTCTGCCGGTTCTTTTCAACTCGGCGAGCATGTGGCATTGACAAGGTCATGACTTCAGTAAATGCGAAGCGACGTAGACCTCTTCGATCGGCTTACCTGCGATATAGGTGGCTGCTCGTCGCAGTGATCGGAGTAATGGAGGCTGCAGCGTTCTTTGATCTGCATTCGCGGTCGGCCGATTCCCGGGACGTGGTGACCATTCACGCTGGCCTGTGCTCCATCACCGCCGACATGGAGTTCAGTCCGGATGGGAGAAGACTCGCCGTTTGGGATTCCTTCAGTGGCTCCCGAGTGGAGTTCTTCGACACCGTGAACGGTAGCCGGTCTGGTATCTCCAGCCCTATCACCGGCGGCGTGAGTGGAGCTTTGGGCTCATCCCCTGTCGCCTTCGACCGTGCTTGGAGGACGCTCGCGATCGTGAGCGCGTCGCCCACATCATTCACAAAGGCGGCTATCCCTTCCGCCGGAAACAATGTTCAATTGCTAGACCCCGTTACGGGGGGTGAGGTCGTTCGCCTGCGTGATGAGTATCCAAGCCTCGGCTTCAATGCCGTGGCACTCAGTCCCGATGGAAGGTACGTCGCGGCGAGTGAAGTCGACGATGTAGGTGGCGAGATTTTGATGTGGGACGTGATCACACGGAAGTTGGTTGCCCGTCTGCTTCCTTCCTCCACGGTCGATTCCACGCAGTTCGACACGGTCACCTTCAGCCCGGATGGAAAGATCGTTGCCGCGGTCGCCCTCGCAGACAACGTCGTTCACCTATGGGATGTCAACACCCATGCGAAGGTCAGTACGTTCAGGATTCCGACCGATTGGGCACGAGCCATCGTCTTCAGCCCGGATAGCCGGATCCTTGTGATCGAGACCGTCAGTGACATCCAAGTATGGGATGTCAACTCCCGGAAAAAACTGAGGACGCTGAGCACGGATTTCGGAATGGAGGTTCAGAACATAGCACTTGGCTCGGACGGGAGGATTCTTGCCGCCAGTACCCGCGATAGCACTGCGGGGGAACTACTGTTGTGGGACATCGGCAACGGTAAGCGGATCACCGACCGGCACTATACGACGGCACTCGGTGGCGTGGCGTTCAGCCCTGATCGAAAGACTCTCGCACTATGCGCCGATTCGGGCACCATATCGCTGTACAAGGTAGACCGTCTGCGGCAAGCGCATGATTAAGGAGTCAAAGGATCCAGATCGACCGATTCAATACTTACGGGCGTGTGTGAACTCATGAGGCCGCGCGACGTTGATTAAGTACTTCACTAAACGCAAATCGGCGGTCTCTCCTTGGTTTATTCGTAGCGTGAAGCGGTTGGGGGCTCGTGCGAGTGAAACCCGTGGTCGAGGCGATCAGTGACGGGGTGCGTCCGCAAGTGCGGCTCCTGGCGATCAGCGCTGTGCTCGGCGCGGTGCTGCTGGGTGTGTCCCTCGTCGTCAGTTTGGCCGGGCTCAACGATCCGGAGAGTCCTAAAATGCCGGTGCTTCCGACGGAGATCCCGACGCTCCCGTCCAAGGTCCCGCTCTTCCCTTCAGGGCCGTCCGGGCCGCCGATCCGGCTTCCCACGAACTTCCCGTCCGATCTGGCGACGCGCATGCCCACGAGCGTGCCCTCCTGGCCGGGAGGCCGGCCATGAGTGATGTGTCGGCCGGTCAGCCGTTCGTGCAGGACCAAGCGCAGGCGAGGGCGCGGGCCTTGCTGGTCGCCAGGCTGGCGATCGCGCTCTATCTGCTGGAAGTGCTGCTCAACCTGTTCAGGCCGCGCGTGCTGCCGAACGAGCCAGCATTGTCGATCTTCTACAAGCTGCCGAGACTGTCGGGCTCGCTGGGCCGGATGTTGTCCATGCCCCGGACCGTCTTCTGGGCGGCGCTGGCGGGCGTCCTGATAGCCGCGGCGGTCCAGGGGCTCGCGGCGATAACGCGGGCGGACGGCCGGCGAGCACTCCTCCTCACGTGGGTGACCCTCATCGTCCTGGTGAGCCCGTTCACCCTGCTCTCCCTCACCATGATCACCATGTATCCGTTGACGGCACTCGCCTGCGTCCCCAGTGCGCTCTTCGTCCTGTTGCTGCTGGGGGCAACCGGGATGCGGTGGCGAGCGCTACTGGCCGCCTTTGGCTGGGGCGCGTTGATCGTCTACGGCGCAGGACGCGCCTACAGCGGTCTGGCGTACGGCACCATCAACGCATACCTGAGCACGGCCTCCTCCGCTGACCTCGGTGCGGCGCTCAAGGCGGAGTACCGGGGGCTCGACCTTCTGACTCTGCATCTGAGCATCGTGAACACCCTGGCCGTGGCGGCCGGCGTCCTCGTGCTGCTGCTCTTGGTGCGGCATCGCGTGACCGACATCGTCACCGGCCTTGCCCTGGGTGCGGTTGTCGGGCTTGGGTACAGCTTCGTGGACAGCATCGTGTTCATCCGCCTGTTCGGATCGCTGACCTTCGTCAACGGCGCCACCGGCGGCTTCGAGTACTGGATCCGGCAGTCGATCGGCCTACTCGGAGGGCAGGTGACGTTCGGGGCGCTGGCCGGGGCCGGGATGGGAATCGCCCTGCGGACGCGCGAGCGCCGGCGACGCCGACTGGTGAACGCGGCGGCCCTCACGGCCGCGATCGGCGGTTCCGTCGCAGCCGAGGTCCTGTCGGGCTGGTTCTCGAGTCTGCTCCATGAGCATGTCGGCTCCGGCGGAACGCTCGACACCCTGGTCATCTCACCGTTGCTGTGGCTGCTCCCGCAGGCACCGTTCATTCTCATCGCCGTGCTGCTCCTGCGAGTCGGCATGCGCGCGCGGGCCTCGGCGGCGAGAGCCGCGATCGAGGCCGAGGCGGCGGACGGTACGGCGATCAGCCCAGCGGAGGCCCGGTTCCTGACCAGCCCGGCGCTGCGGCTCTGGTCCCTGGCGAGCACCTGGCGCCGATACGGACGAGCCACAGCGCTGACGTTGCATCGGCTACAGACCGCCCAACTGGACCTGGTCGCCTGGCGCGCGCAGGCGGACGAGCCGTCGGCTGGCGAGGGGGAAGGCACTCGACTACGCGCCAAGGTGATCCAGCTGAAGACCAATCCCGAGAACCGCACGGCGGCGACATCATGACCGGCCACACACACGCACTCCCGAGGCGTGCGGCCCGCCTCCTCACAGGAGCAGCCCTACTCGTCTGCATCGTGCTACCGATCACCCCCCAACGCGCCTCAGCTTGCGACATCGGAATCGGCTACCGCACGCCGCTCAACATCAACAAACCCGATATGGGCCGCAGCAAGCCCTGCTCCACCGGAGCCTCTCTCACCGGCGTGGCCGTCGTCGCCATCCTGACGATCGGCTCCCTGGCCACCGCCGGCCTGATCGCCTTCCGGCGAGGCATCGACACCGCAAGACCCGATCAAGCCTTGACCGACTACCTGCATGCAACTGGCCTGGTCTCGCCGGCCGCCCACGTCTCAAGCGAGGCTAGCGACACAGACCCGAACACGTGAACCCCCGAGGCCGGCATGCCTGCGGTGATGTCACACTGCGCTGCGAAAGGAGCGCCTGATGAATACGCGTATTTCGCGGTACGCGTTGGGGAACGTAACGAGTGCCGCGCGACGTGAGCCTAGGACACGGTCCCTCATCGCGCTTCTCGTCTTCCTGGTCTCATTTCTTACTCCTCCCGCGACGGCGGCTAGAGCCTCCAACGCCACGGTGCGAGAGACGGCCACCGCCGACTCCACCACCGACAACGCTGCCTTCGGCGACAGCTCCGTGCTCGAGACTGAGCGCGGAAAGATCGTGATGTCGGAGGTAATCGCCGCCGGCGGACTCAAGGACTTAAGCCGCAACTTCGCGGGCGTTTGGGAACCCATCAACGTGCCAACACCGGAGCTCAGGAAGAGGTTCGCGGAACTCCTGGAAGCCAACTGGGGCGACCGGGAAGAAGGCTTCATCAAATTCGAGGTCCTGAATCCGTGGACACTTGAACGCAGCAATCCAAAGCTATATCGAGAATTGACCTCAAAGACGGCCATAAAGCCTGGCGACATAATACTTCAAGGAGTCGGCCACAACGCACCTCAAGTAAAGAAGAATGGAGATAAGGGGGAGGAGATAGAGACCCCAAAGGAGGGGTTCAAGGCACTCCATACCGAAATAATTCTTCTCAAGCTAACGGTCAAGGCTAAATACATTGCCGACTCGATAAAGGCTGGTTCGTCGGATGTATCGATCGACAAGTCACTGAAGAAGCTCGAACGAGAACTGACGAGTCTGGGAGAGGGTAACGACTACCGTGACAGGCTCGCGCGGGCGGTTACCCGCAGCGGCAACTCCACGACGCTGTCGCCCACCGGGCTGACCGTGAAGCAGCCCTGCGGCAGCATTTCTAATGGCAGATGCAGCCCCATCGCGAGAGCCCTCGACTTTGCCGTCCCATACGGCAACAGCAAGGAAATAGAGATCTCAGCGGTCGTGACCGGCCTGGTGTACGGAAAAGTGCTTCTCCGGTACCTGGCCGATGCGTTGCAGGCAGGAAACCGAGCGGACGCCACAACATACGCCTCCGGTCTCGTGGACATCGCAGCGGCGGTGCAGAGCCGCTACCGCGATAAAGTGAGCAACGCCCCTAGTTGGAAGCAAAATGCCCTGCTGAAACCGATGAGAGCAGTGCGGGCAAGGTTGCGGCAGGACCTTTACAACCAAGAGATCAAGCTACGGATGCTAGACGAGAAAGAACTCGCCGATACCGTTCATGGGGCGTTGTTGAAGGTCAACAGTCGCGCTCTGTCGCGCAAAAAGATGCAGGAGATTGCTGACGAGTCAAAAGAGGGCAACGAAAACTTGGGTGTGCCGGGCTGCTCCAAGCCGAGGGCCATGGGGCGGCCGGTGGAGGGCCATGGACTCGTGTCGATGGCGCTGCTACCGATGGCCGTTCCATGCCCCGGTAAAGCCTCGGACGGACTGACTAAGGCGCTTGCATCGAACGACTATGGCGGTGTGGACTTCTCCACGGTCCAACTGCGCTACCTGTCGGATGATCCCGGATCCGGCGTGCGTTACTCTCTCTCGGGGCGGGCGGCCCCGCCTGGACTCCAGCAGGATATGGACTCCAGTATTGACGCAGTCGTTAACAGCACCGCAGACTTGCGGACGTGGTTGGTCTTAAGTCCAGACAAATTCTGGGTCAATCTAAACCCCGACGAACCGGACAGAATCATCGATCCGGACTTGGGGCAAACCAACGCCGGTAGGGCGTTGCTCGAAGCGGACCAGCAAATGAAGTACACCGCGAGCAAGCTGATGAATCCACAGACCGATTTCGGTGCACAATACTGGGATGCTATCGCCGGCTCCTCGGGTAAGGCATGTTTCACCTCCAGATTGTGGATCGTGCCGGGGGATGTCGAGGTGCGCGAGGACGGCTCCTCTCTCTACATCCTCAAGGCCACGCTCGCGGTAAAGACCCAGGCGACGCACGTCGCCATGCCATCTAGGTGGTTCTCGTGCCGATCGAATCCGCAGGTCGACGCCCGGAGTGAACACATCAATCGGACGATGCTGGTGCCGAAGATCACCCAGGCGATTAATACGGCGCCGGAATATGCAGCGATACGCCGCGCCTTCGTCGCTCGGATTGTGGCACAGTGGATCCGTAAGCGACACCAAGAGGGTCACCATACGTCTTTCGACGGTCTCATCGATTCGGGAAAGCTCGGCCCGTCCAAGCTCCAGAACGGATGGAGACCTCAACAGGTCTACGACGTGATGCTCCGCATGTATCAGAATGGCGGTTTCGCCTACAAGCGCACGGTCCGCAAAGGTGGAACCGTTGTCACGTCCACGGTGATGACGGGTGGCGTCGACTTCAGCAATCTGTACCCAAAGAGGCTCAGCGCCTCGGCGACGAACCGGCAGTACCCGCACCTGCCACAAACCGCGAAGTCATCGACGCATCGGCCTACGACGGCATCGGACGGCTCGATCTGGCTCGGAGTGTCGACCGAGTCACCAGGCAGCACCGTATGGACCAGGACCATGGGCACGACCTGGGATTTCCTCACCGGACGCGTCGGCGTCCTGATCCTGCTGTTGGTGGCGCTCGGTCTCCTCGCATTCGGGATCCGAAGCAACCCCAGTCGCAGGCGGCGGAAGATCTCCTGACGCCGCCCAAGGCCGGCATGCCCAAGATATGAAAGCCGGAGCGGTGTGCGCCAACCGCGTACCTGAGGGCGCTCGCTACCTCCGCCCTTACGGCAGGGCGCTGGTGCGCCAGGTGCCGGGGCCGTGGGGGAGGGGGCGGCGGAGCTGTCGGGAGCGGTCGGCCCAGGCCGAGCGGCGCTGCGGGGGCGCCCCCCGTGCGGCCGCGGCGGCCCGGGCCCGTGCGGTCAGCACCGCCACCAGGGCGGCGATCTCCTCCGGCGTCGCGTCTCCGCGCACGACCTGCAGGAAGGGGCGCTCGCTCATCAGGTCCTCTCCTACAGCGGGATGTTGCCGTGCTTCTTGGGCGGGAGGGTCTTGCGCTTGTCGCGGAGCGCGCGCAGCGCCTTGACCACCTGGCCGCGCGTCTCGGACGGCTTGATCACCGCGTCGACGTACCCACGGGACGCGGCGATGTACGGGTTGGCGAGCGTGTCCTCGTACTCGGTGATGAGCTCGGCCCGCCGGGTGTCGGGGTCCTCGGCGGCGGCCAGCTCGCGGCGGTACAGGATGTTCACCGCGCCCTGCGCGCCCATCACGGCGATCTGCGCCGTCGGCCACGCCAGGTTGATGTCCGCGCCGAGGTGCTTGGAGCCCATGACGTCGTACGCGCCGCCGTACGCCTTGCGGGTGATCACGGTGACGAGCGGCACGGTGGCCTCGGCGTAGGCGTACAGCAGCTTGGCGCCGTGCCGGATGATGCCGTTCCACTCCTGGTCGGTGCCCGGCAGGAAGCCGGGGACGTCGACGAAGGTCAGCACCGGGATGTTGAACGCGTCACAGGTGCGGACGAACCGCGCGGCCTTTTCTGACGCCTCGATGTCGAGCGTGCCGGCGAAGTGCATCGGCTGGTTGGCGACGATCCCGACCGACCGGCCCTCGACGCGGCCGTAGCCGCAGATGATGTTCGGCGCGAACATCGCGTGGACCTCGAGGAACTCCCCGTCGTCGAGGACGTGCTCGATGACGGTGTGCATGTCGTACGGCTGGTTCGGCGAGTCCGGGACCAGCGTGTCGAGCTCGAGGTCCTCGTCGGTGATCTCCAGCTCAGCGGCGGCGTCGTACGCGGGCGCGTCGGACAGGTTGTTCGACGGCAGGTAGGACAGCAGCGCCTTGACGTAGTCGAGCGCGTCCTGCTCGTCCGAGGCCTGATAGTGGGCGACGCCGGACTTGGTGTTGTGGGTGTGCGCGCCGCCGAGGTCCTCGAACGTCACCTCCTCGCCGGTGACCGTCTTGATGACGTCCGGCCCGGTGATGAACATGTGCGAGGTCTGGTCGACCATGACGATGAAGTCGGTGAGGGCGGGGGAGTACACCGCGCCGCCCGCGCACGGACCCATGATCAGGGAGATCTGCGGGATCACGCCGGAGGCGTGGGTGTTGCGCTTGAAGATCTCGGCGTACAGGCCGAGCGCGACCACGCCCTCCTGGATGCGGGCGCCGCCGGAGTCGTTGATGCCGATGACCGGGCAGCCGGTCTTCAGCGCGTGGTCCATGACCTTGACGATCTTCTCGCCGAACACCTCGCCGAGCGAGCCGCCCGCGACCGTGAAGTCCTGGGAGAAGATCGCCACCGGCCGGCCGTCGACCGTGCCGTGGCCGGTGACGACGCCGTCGCCGTACGGGCGGTTCTTCTCGACGCCGAAGCCGTGCGCGCGGTGCTGCGCCAGTTCGTCGAACTCGACGAAGGATCCCTCGTCGAGGAACGCGTCGATGCGCTCGCGGGCGGTCATCTTGCCCTTGGCGTGCTGCTTCTCGACCGCACGCGCGGAGCCGGCGTGGACCGCCTCGTACCGGCGGCGCTCCAGGTCTGCGATCTTGCCCGCCGTGGTGTGGATGTCGATCTCGTCCGCGGGCAGGGGCTCGGGAGCTTGCGTGGCCATGGAGATCAGGTTAGCCAGCGAACGGAACGGCCCGCCAGGAGGGGCACGATCTCCGCCCTCCCTGCGGCTTCTCACCAGGCGAGACGGACTCGGATCGCCTTGCGGGACGAACTACCCTGAGGTGCGTGTCGACACGAAACTCAGCTCGGCAGGAGATGCCCGAGCCACTGCGCCGTGACGTCCGGTTGCTCGGTTCACTCCTGGGCAACGTTCTCGTCGAGTACGGAGGACAGAGCCTGCTCGACGACGTCGAGGCCCTGCGCCACGCGGTCTTCGCCGCGCGCCGGGGCGAGACCTCCGTCGACGACGTCGCCGCGATCGTCGGCGGCTGGGCGATCGACCGCGCGGAGCTGGTGGCCCGCGCGTTCACCGTGTACTTCCACCTGACCAACCTCGCCGAGGAGCACCAGCGGATCCGCACGCTCCGGGAGCGGGACACCGGCGAGACGCCGCAGCGCGAGTCCATCGCCGCCGCGGTCGCCGAGATCGGCGAGGACCGTGTCCGTGAGCTGCTGGAGGACCTGGAGCTGCGCCCGGTCCTGACGGCGCACCCGACGGAGGCGCGCCGCCGGGCGGTCGTCACCGCGATCCTGCGGATCAGCAAGCTGCTCACCGACCTGGACGACCCGCGCGCGGGCAGCGGGGAGCGCGAGGAGATCACCCGCCGGCTGGTCGAGGAGATCGACCTGCTCTGGCGCACCTCGCAGCTGCGCCGCACGAAGCCGGACCCGCTTGACGAGGTCCGCACCGCGATGGCGATGTTCGACGAGACGATCTTCCGGGTGGTCCCGGCGATCTACCGTTCGCTCGACGCCGCGCTGGCGCCCGGCACGGGCGAGCGGCCGCCGCTGGCCAAGCCGTTCCTGCACTACGGCAGCTGGATCGGCGGCGACCGCGACGGCAACCCGTTCGTCACCGCGCAGATCACCCGGGAGGCGATCGGCGTCCAGGCCGACCACATCCTGCGCGCGCTGGGCAACGCCTGCACCCGGATCGGCCGCACGCTGACCGTGCACGAGACGACGACGCCGCCGTCCGAGGCGCTGCGCGGCGCGCTCGCCGCCGCCCGCGCCGCACAGCCCGAGCTCATCGCCGAGATCGGCAAGCGGTCGCCGGGCGAGCCGCACCGCGTGTTCCTGCTGTACGCCGCCGAGCGGATCAACGCGACCCGGCTGCGTCACGCCGACCTGGCGTACCGCGGCCCCGACGACCTGCTGGCCGACCTGCGCATCGTCCAGGAGTCCCTGGTCGCGGCGGGCGCGCGGCGCCAGGCGTACGGCGAACTGCAGCACCTGATCTGGCAGGTGGAGACCTTCGGGTTCCACCTGGCCGAGCTGGAGGTCCGCCAGCACTCCGCGGTGCACGAGAAGGCCCTCGCCGAGGTCCGCGCCGGCGGGCCGCTCAGCGAGCAGACCGAGGAGGTCCTCGACACGCTGCGGGTCGTGTCGTGGGTGCAGGAGCGGTTCGGCGTGGACGCCTGCCGCCGCTACGTCATCTCCTTCACCCGCACCGCCGACGACGTCGCCGCCGTGTACGAGCTGGCCGAGGCCGCCGCGATCGGCGGCCGGGCGCCGGTGCTGGACGTCGTGCCGCTGTTCGAGACGGGCGAGGACCTCGACCGGTCCCCGGCCGTGCTGGACGGCATGCTGCACCTCGCGCCGGTACGCCGCCGCCTGCTGGAGACCGGCCGCCGCATGGAGGTCATGCTCGGCTACTCCGACTCGGCCAAGCAGCTCGGCCCCACGACGGCGACCCTCAAGCTGTACGACACGCAGGCCGCGCTCGCCGCCTGGGCGGACCGGCACGACGTGCGGCTCACGATGTTCCACGGCCGCGGCGGCGCGCTCGGGCGCGGCGGCGGCCCGGCCAACCGCGCCGTGCTGGCGCAGGCGCCGGGCTCGGTCGCCGGCCGGTTCAAGGTCACCGAGCAGGGCGAGGTCATCTTCGCGCGGTACGGCCACGCGGAGATCGCCCAGCGCCACGTCGAGCAGGTCGCCAACGCGGTCCTGCTGGCCTCGACGCCGGCGGTGCAGGAGCACGCGGTCGCGGCGGCGGAGCGGTTCCGGCCGCTGGCCGACAAGATCAGCGTCGCCGCGGAGCGGACGTTCCGGTCGCTGGTGGAGTCGCCGGGCTTCCCGGAGTGGTTCGCCCGCGTCAGCCCGCTGAACGAGCTGGGCAACCTCCGGCTCGGCTCCCGGCCGTCCCGCCGCAAGGCGACGACCTCGCTGGACGACCTGCGGGCGATCCCGTGGGTGTTCTCCTGGACGCAGACGCGGGTCAACCTGCCCGGCTGGTACGGCCTGGGCAGCGGCCTGGCCGCCGCCGAGGACATGGACGCCCTGCGCGAGGCGTACCAGGCGTGGCCGCTGTTCGCCGCGCTGCTGGACAATGCCGAGATGAGCCTGGCCAAGACCGATCGCGCGATCGCCGAGCGCTACCTCGCCCTCGGCGACCGGCCGGAGCTGGCCGAGACGGTCCTGGCCGAGTACGACCGCACGAGCTCCCTGGTCCTGGAGGTCACCGGGCACACCCGGCTCCTGGAGAACCGCCGGGTGCTGTCCCGCGCGGTCGAGCTGCGCAATCCGTACGTCGACGCGCTGTCCCACCTCCAGTTGCGCGCGCTGCAGGAGCTGCGGGCCGGGGTCGACGACGACGCCGAGCGCGAGCGGATCGAGGACCTGCTGCTCCTCGCCGCCGCGGGAGTCGCGGCCGGCCTGCAGAACACCGGCTGATCAAGGAGACCCGACGGTACGCCGCCGGCCACGCCCCCAGGGGCGGGCCGGCGGCGTTCGTTCTTCGACCGGCCGCGCCGGCCGTGCTGCTCGGTCCGGGTCGTCGTGGGTGTCCGCCGGGTTCAGGAGCGGAGGAAGGTGAGGACGGCCAGCACCCGGCGGTGGACATCGGCGTCCGGAGGAAGGTCGAGTTTGGCCAGGATGTTGTTGATGTGCTTGCCGACGGCGGCGGGTGAGACCGTGAGCGCCTGGGCGATGGCGGTGTTGGAGTGGCCTTGCGCCATCAACGCCAGCACCTCGCGTTCACGGGGGGTGAGGCGTTCCAGCGGGTCGCGGCGGCGGCCCAGAAGGTGGCGGATCACCTCCGGGTCGATGATGATGCCGCCCTCCGCGACCTTGTGGACGGCGTCGGCGAAGTCGGTGACGTCGATGACGCGGTCTTTCAGCAGGTAGCCGACTGCGCGGGCGTCGGTGGAGCCGAGGAGTTCACCGGCCGAGGCCGTCTCGATGTACTGGCTGAGCACCAGCACCGGCAGGTCGGGGTGGCGCTCGCGCAGGGCGATCGCGGCGCGCAGGCCGTCGTCGGTCTGGGTGGGAGGCATGCGCACGTCGGTGACGACGATGTCGGGCTTGTGCGTCTCGACCGCGGCGGCGAGCGCCGGCGCGTCCCCGACCGCCTGGACGACCTGGTGTCCGAACCGGGTGAGCACGGCGGTCAGGCCATCGCGCATCAGGGCGCCGTCTTCGGCGAGGACGACGCGGAGGGGACGGGCTCCGGACACGGCAACTCCACTTTCAGCACGGTCGGGCCCCCGGGCGGGCTGGACAGGGTGAGGACGCCGCCGATGACCGCGAGCCGGTCGGACAGGCCGGTCAGGCCGCTGCCGCCGGCCGGGTCGGCGCCTCCGACGCCATCATCGCCGATCTCCAGGAGCAGCGTGCCGGCGCGGTGCCCGAGGGTGATCCAGGCGCGGTCGGCGTCGCTGTGCCGGGCGATGTTGGCCAGGGCCTCGCAGACGATGAAGTACCCCGTGGCCTCCACGGGGGCGGGTAGGCGGCCGGTGAGGTCCAGGGCGAGGTCCACCGGCAACGGCGAACGGTCCGCGGCGTCCTGCAGGGCGGCGGCCAGTCCGTGCTGAGTCAGGACCTGCGGATGGATGCCGTGGATCAGCTCGCGCAGTTCGGTGAGCGCCAGCCGGGACTGCCGGTGGGCGTGCGCGACGTGGTCGGCGGCGGGCCCGGGCGGCAGGTCGAGCAGGGCCAGGCCGAGGCTGGTGGCGATCGCGACGAGCCGCTGTTGGGCACCGTCGTGCAGGTCGCGTTCGATGCGGCGGCGCTCGGCCTCGAAGGCGTTGACCAGCCGGGCGCGGGACCCGGTCACCTCCGCCAGCAGCCGTGCCGCCTCGTCGGGACGCGGGCTCAGCAGCCGCCGGGTCAGCGCCGCCCGCCCGGCCGCCGCCGCGGTGATCAGGTAGGCGCCGGCCGCCAGCAGAATGATCCCGGCGGGCAGCGCCGCCAGCGCCTGCGCGGGGCTGTGGACCGCCACACCCGGCGCCAGCCCGCGTCGTCCGCCCGACAGGACGGGCATCCACGCGGTGAGCAGCGCGACCGGCAGGGCGGCCCCCGCCGCGGCGACGGCCAGGTCCATCGGCCACAAGACGGTCGCGAGCAGCACCGTGAAGCCCAGCTCCCGCCAGGTCGCGGGCTCACGGACCCGGGTCGCCAGCCACGTGCCGACGCCCGGCCCGTCCGGGACACGGTGCGGGTCGGCCACCGGCTCGGTGTCCACCAGGCGCAGCCGCCACCGCTCGAACGCCGCGACCGGCACGCCCGCGAAGGCCAGCGCCGCCAGCATCGGCAACCCGACGAGCGCCGAGGCCAGGGTTCCGCCGACGATCAGCACCGCCGCCACGATGGTCAGCGCGAGCGCTCCGGGGACCGAACTGGTCACCAGGTACGCCAGGCTCCGCCACGGCCACGCCGACGCCAGGAAACCGCGCCGCCGCAGTGCCGTGATCACTTCCATCGCGTCAGGATAGAGACGGTGCTCGGAGGCGGACCATCAGGCGCGGGTGACGGCGGGGGTAAGGCCAGGCATACCCCGCACACGGTGGCCCGGGTGATCGACTCGGCCCCGGCCGCACCGGTTGCCTGGAGCCATGGACATCGTGCGGCTGACCGCCGTGAGCAAGATTCATGGGACGGGCTCCGGCGCCGTGACCGCCCTGGACGAGATCTCCCTGGGATTGGCGGAAGGTTCGTTCACCGCCGTGATGGGTGCCTCGGGGTCGGGCAAGTCGACGCTGCTGCAATGCGCCGCCGGGCTGGAGCGGCCGACGGCGGGCACGGTCTCGCTGGCCGGCAAAGACCTGTCGCGGCTGCGGGAGTCCGCGCTGACCAGGCTACGGCGCGAGACCGTCGGCTTCATCTTCCAGTCCTACAATCTGCTGCCCGCGCTGACGGCCGAGCAGAACGTCGGGCTGCCGCTTCGGCTGGCCGGGAAGCGCCCCGATGCCCGGGCCGTACGCGCCGCGCTGGGCGCCGTCGGCCTTGACGACCGGGCGCGGCACCGGCCCGCCGAGCTCTCGGGCGGGCAGCAGCAGCGCGTCGCGATCGCCCGTGCCCTGGTCACCGAGCCGCGCGTGCTGTTCGCCGACGAGCCGACCGGGGCCCTGGACAACACGGCCTCGCACGCGGTGCTGCGGATCCTGCGGACGTTGGTCACCGACCGCGGCCAGACGATCGTCATGGTCACCCACGACGCGGTCGCCGCCGCGTATGCCGACCGCGTCGTCTTCCTGGCCGACGGTCGCCTCGCCGGGAGCCTGGAGCGCCCCGACGCGGCGACCGTCGCCGCGCGGCTGGCCGGCCTGGAGGCCGCGGCGGCCGGGGAGGCGACGGCATGCTGAGCGTCGCAGCCGCGGGCCTGCGGACCCGCTGGGCCTCCTTCGCCGGACCGCTGGCCGCGCTCGCGCTCGGCGTCGCGGTGATCGCCACGATGGCGCTGGTGCTGGGAGCGGCCTCCGACGATCCGCACCGGCTGCCGCGGCGCTTCGCCGCCGCCCCCGCCGTCGTCCAGGCCGACCCGAACCTGCGGCTACGGGACCGCTACGGGACGCCGACCGCCGTGCCGTTCGCCGAGCAGCCCGCCCTGTCCGCCGCGGTCCTCGCCCGCTTCCCCGGCGCCGCGCTGGACCGCACCTTCCCCGCTCGGCTGCCCGGCGGCCCGGCCGACCAGGTCGGCCACGGCTGGTCCTCGGCGGCCTTCGCCCCCTACACGTTGACCTCTGGTCGCGCCCCCACCCGTCCCGATGAGCTCGTCACCTCCGGCGGTGCCCGGCCGGGGCAGCGGGTGATGGTCCGCGCCGCCGGCCGGGACGGCCTCTACACCGTCGTGGGCACCGCGCGGCCTCCCTCCGGCACGACCCAGGTCGAGCACGCCGTCTTCTTCACCGACGCCGAGGCGGCCCGGCTGTCACCGCCCGTCGACGCGCTGGTGCCCACCGACCGGGCGTCCGCCCGGCGCGCCGCCGACATTCCCGGCGTGCGGGTCCTGACGGGCCGCGACCGGGCCCTGGCCGATCCCGGGGCACTGCGCGACCGCGCCGACCTGACGTCCCTGACCTCCTTCCTCGGCGTCGCCGCGCTGCTGTCGGCCTCCGTCTCGCTGTACGTCACCGCCGGCGCGTTCGGCCTGGCGGTCGCGCGCCGCCGCCGTGAACTGGCGCTGCTACGGACACTCGGCGCCACACCGGTGCAGGTCGTCCGGGCGGTCGGCATCGAGGCGGTGCTGGTGGGGCTGGCCGGGTCGACCGCCGGGTGCGCGCTCGGTCTGTTCGGCGGGCCGCTGCTGGCCCGATGGCTGGCCCGGCACGCCATGGCCCCGGCCTGGTTCACCGTCCCGCGCACCGCCGCGTGCACCGCGCCGCTGACGCTCGCGTTCACGGCCGGTGTCCTGGTCGCGGTGCTGGCCGTGGTGGCCGCATCCGCGCGGGCCGCGACCGTCCGCCCGGCCGAGGCGTTGCGCGAGGCGGAGGTCGAGCGCCGCGGATCAGGTCTGCCGCGGCGACTGCTGGGCCTGGCCGCGCTCGGCTGCGGCTCGGTGCTGCTGCTCACGGTGGCCGCCCTGATGCCCGGCACCGCCCTGGACGCCAAGACCGACGTCGAACTGGCGCTGCTGATCGTCGGCGGCGCGGCGTTGCTGGCCCCCACCCTGCTCCCGCCACTGGTCAGGATGCTCACGTGGCCGCTCACCCGCGGCGCCGGTCCCGGCGGCCTGTTGACCCGCGAACGGGTGACCACCGGCTCCCGCCAGGCTGCGAGCACCGTCGTCCCGCTCATGATCACCCTGGGACTCGCCCTGGCGGTCCTCGGCGCGACCAGGACCGCCCAGACGGTCGAGAACCGCGGCCTGCACCGCCAATCGGCACCCGCCGACCTCGTCGTTCTGCCCACGGACGCCTCCGGACTGCCCCCCGCGCTGGTCGCCCGTGTCCACGCCGTGCCGGGCGTGGCGGCGACCACCGTCACCGATACGAGCGTGCTCACCCGCGAACCCGCCCTGACACCGTTCCATCTGGAGGCACCGGCCCCCGTGCCGTTCCCCGCCATCGCCATCGACTCCCCGGCCGTGCTCGGGGTGCACGTCCGCCAAGGCTCACTGGGCGGCCTGAACGACGCGACCGTGGCGCTCGATCGCTCTTGGCACGAGCACGTCGGGCAGACCATCCACCTCTGGCTGGCCGACGGCACTCCGGCGACCCTGCGGGTCATCGCGGTGTTCGACGCCGAACCCGGCGGCCCGCGCCTCGTCCTGGGCCCCCATCGCGCCGGTCGCGCCCAACCCGACCGCATCTACCTGCGCGCCGGCCGCGCAGCCGCCGCCGCGGTGCGGGCCGTGGTGCGCTCTCCCCATCGGGTCACCCCGCCGGGCACCCGCGGCTTTACCACGCCGGACGTCACGGTCGTCGCCGCCTCTCGGTGGGCGGCCACCGTCACCGACCGCCAGGCGGACCAGACCCGCGTCGGTCTGCTGGTGATGATCGGCATTGCCGCCGTCTACGGACTGATCGGCGCTGTGGCCACGGCGGCCACGGCGATCTCCGGCCGACGCCGCGAAGTGGCCCTGCTCCGCCGGATCGGAACGACCCGTCTGCAGGCGGTCGGTTTCGTCTGCCAGGAGTACGCGTTGCTGACGGCCGCCGGCGCCCTGACGGCCGTGGCGGCCGCGGCCACCGTGCTGATCGGCCTGCACCTGGCCGTCTGACCGAACCACGGCCGAACGCGAGGACCCCGATCCGGGACAGCCTGCACCGGCGTTCGTCGTGTACGGGGTGCCGACCCGGGGACGTGGACATTCGCGCCGAACCGGGTGCCCGGGTGGGTGTGTGTCTTCAGCGCGTGTCCCGTCAGGAGCCACTTTGTTCCTTGTGAGGGGACAGCGTCCAACGCGATGGGCCACCCCCCGGTGAGGATCCTCCAACGTCCGAGGGGACTCAATCACCCTCGACGGGGATGACATACAGCAGTTCGTAGCGGTCGACGGGCACGACGATGTCGGCTGTCTCCACCGGTCGCTCATCGGTCCAGTACGTCCGCTGGATGACCATCACGATGGTGCCCGCGCTGACATCCATGGCGGCCGACTCGTTCTGCGTGGCGGGGCGGGCCGTCACGACTTCGGTCGCTGTCACGATGTGCTGCCCGATAGCCGACATGCGGTCCCGGACGCCCTGGCCGGCGTACGGGCCGCGTTCGGGCAGCATCACCGGTGTGCCGCGCGTCAATTCCAACGGCTCGTAGGACGTGCTCATCATGACCGGCTCGCCGTCGGAGGTGAACACGTAGTCCGAGCGCATCACCGGCGCGTCGGCTGCGATGCGGAGCCGCTCGGCGATGGTCGGCGAGGCGGTCGTGGTCTTGGATTCGCAGGTCCAGTCCGCTTCGTGGCCTTGGGCCTGGATGTCGGCGCGGAAGGGCGATCCTTCGCGCTGCTCGCGGTACCAGGAGCGAGTGAGCCGGCGTAGCTGCGGACGTTGCCGGACGGTGGGCCGGGCACCGGTACGGGTCTCGATGAGCCCTTCGGCCATGAGGACGTCGATCGCTCGGCGTACGACGTTCTCACTGACGTGGAACTGTTCGGCGAGTTGGGCGCGTGAGGGAAGCCGTGATCCGGCGGTCAGTTCGCCGTCGATGATCTGGCGGCGCAAATCGTCCGCAACCCGCGGGTAGAGCAGATTTTCAGTCGGCACTCCGGCGGTCTCCCCTCGAAAGTCATCTTTCGATCAAGGTCCATCGTAGGGGAGCCCTTGACATCCTGGAATCCAGGCAACAACCTGGATTCCAGGTTTGATGACTGAGGGTGAGTGGATGTGAGCCGTGAGTGAGTGGGCGTTGGAGGTCGCAGGTTCGCCGTCGATGGTGCCCGGCGTCCGGCACTGGGTGCGTGAAGTCCTCGGCGATTTCCCCGAGGACGCTCGTGACCGCATGGAGATCATCGCCAGCGACTACGCGACGAACTGCGTCCGCCATTCGACGGCGGCCGAGGGCGGGCACATCCGCCTGCGGCTGACCGCCGATGGCGAGAGGATTCGCCTCGAAGTCCGGGATGAAGGCCCTCGACGGGGAGCCTCGGACGTCTGGGCGGCGGATGAAGCCGCCGACTTCGGCCGTGGCCTGCACATCGTGACCCAGCTCGCCGACGTCATGGGCGACGAAGTGTCCAGCGAAGGCCGCTTGGCCTGGGCCGAGGTGAAGGCGTGACCAGCCGAGCGCCGGAGTACCACCGAACACACGGAAGTGTCCGCCGTCCCATGGATGATGTTCGAAGGCGCCGGCGAACCCGCGCACCTCGGAGCGGCGCTGGACGTCACGCGGACGCCGGCCCAGGCACAGCGGATTCGAAGCGCACGGCGATCCGTTCATTCCTCGCAGGGCTTCTCCGGCTGTTCCGAGCTAGACCTGTACATGCCGCGGGGGTCGGAGACACGATCATCGACCTCCCTGTCGCCCGCCCTAATGGGAGCTACCGGGTTGGCTGTTCGGGCAGACTCGGTGCCTGGTAGCCGCCGGTGAGTGAGCACTGCGCTCGCCTGGACCTTGAGTCCTAGGGTCAGATCGTGCCCTCGCCGGTGGTCAGGG
>NZ_JAMXMW010000025.1:0-153404 GCF_024055675.1 Actinoallomurus rhizosphaericola
GGGGGAGGAGTCGACCGTCCCACGCTCCGGCGCTCGTACGGCTCGACGCCGAAGTGGGAGCGAAATGCTCGGCGAATCCTCGGTTCGGCGATGCGCGAATCCCCATCAAAGATCATTTGTTTCGACCCACACCGTGAGTCCCGAGCATTTCTCCCTTCTCGCCGCCGGGCCGCTCCACCGCAGGTGGCGGTGGGTGCGAGACGGAACTGCCGTGACTGAAGCGGCGATGGATAAAGGTGCGCTAATACACCAATATCTACCCATAAGAGGTTTTTGGCGGATGGAATCGCGGTATGGACAGTTCGGGCATCCGTGAGCTAGGGGGGAGGATGCCATGACCGAATCAAGGGGCCAAGGCGCCTATAACAGACCCACGGGAACCGGAGCCAGGGGGCACGAGACCGCCGGTACACCCACGGGCGGGGAGATGGAGACCGAGCAACGCGAGTTCTCGTTCTGGCAGGACAGGAGCCGGGTGTTCCTGCAGCCGATCGCCGCGCCGTCGATCCTCGGTCTCTTCGGGCTGGCGACGGCGACCTTGATGGTCGGCGCGTGGATGGCGCGATGGTACGGGGGCGCGCTCAGCCCGGTGATCCTGTTCCCCTTCGTGCTGACCGCCGGCGGGCTCGCGCAGTTCCTGGCGGGCATGTGGTCCTATCGTGCCCGAGATGGCCTGGCCACCGCGGTGCACGGGATCTGGGGGGCGTTCTGGCTCGCGTTCGGCCTCATGTTCATGATGGTCGCGGCGGGGGCCTTCCCCATCGTTCTGGCACCGCGGATCGGGGCCGCCAACACACCGTTCGCGTTCTGGTTGATCGCGCTGTGCGTGATCACCGGTCTCTGCGCGATGGCCGCGACGGCTGAGAGCATGGGCCTGAGCCTCGTGCTCGTCCTGCTGGCCGTGGGGACCGGGTTCGCCGCCGCCGGCTTCTTCGCCGGGGCGTCATGGCCGATCATCATCGCAGGCTGGCTCTTCGTGGCGTCCGCCGCGGCCGCACTGTACGTGGCCGGCGCGATGATGCTGGAAGGCAGCTTCGGGCGGACCATGATGCCGCTGGGCAAGTACAGGGCGGCGGCCAACATCCCGGGCCGGAGGATCACCCGGCCCCTGGAGTACAAGTACGGACAGCCCGGGGTCAAGATCGGCCAGTGACCGGCTCCCGCGACCGCGGACGCTCCTCCGAGGGCGGCACAGCCGCCCTTGGAGCCTTCCGCCCTCAGAGGTCGCGCCGCCGTCCTCCGGAGCGGGCGGCCCGCTCCGGAGGACGGCGCCCTCGATGACGGCCGGACGCGGGCGGGAGAGTCGAGAAGGGGACACGGGGCGCGGCGGACCGCACGCCGGCCCGGGGGCGCCATCGGCCGGGAAGACTCTTACGGTCACCCATGGGATGAAGGAAACCCCTGGCCAGAGGCGGTCTTCCCGTCCGCTACGCTCGACAGACAGTCTGATTTATGACGGTTTGTCCAGCGGGAGTCCCCCTCATGTCTCGTGTGGCCGAGTTCTGTAGAGCCCTGACGCGCCGTTCCCTCCGCGCATACCGCCTCGCCTGCGCACGCGACGACGCGGCGACCTGGAACGTCGTCGTGCCCGACGGCGTGTGGTCATGTTCCGGATGCGACGCGGTACTCCTCCAGGCCGAGGCCCCGTCGTGGCACATGTGCACCGGCCACACCACCGTCTGAGCACCGTCCCCCGCACCGGCGGAGAAGCGATCGCCCGGGCCGGACACGGAACGCCGGCCGTACCGCCGCCACGATGATCCCTCGCTCAGAGGAGTTCACGCGACACTGAGCGTCGTCACTCCCGTCGCGTTGGTCAGGCCGGTGGTGAGGCAGCGCAGCGCGCTCGGCTGCGGAAGGGTGACCGTCTGAACCGCCGTCCGGCCGGTGAACCGGCCCCGGATGATGCGGCCGGTGATCGTGGTGATGACCTGACCGGCCACGGCGGTGCTGCTTCCGGTCGCGTCGAGGACGCTCGCGTCTCCGGTGTTCCACCGGAACGTGCGCCGGGCATGGAAGCCGTCGAGCAGATCGCCGCAGCCCGCGAAGATGGTGAAGCGCTCCGCGTACGCCCCGCTCGTCACCGCGCCGCCGGCGCACGAGCCGAAACGCCCCGCGGTCGTGATCTCGATGTTCCGGGGCCGCAGGAGCACTCCGGGCCGGTAGGTGACGGTCTCGGCGCCCTGGCACTGCAGGAGGGCGGGCGACTCCGCGGCGGCCGGGCGCGCGATCGGCACGATCGCCCCGAGCGCCGCGGCACTCGCCGCGACGAGGACACGCGCCGGTGTTCCGTGGTCGGCCATGAGGTTCCTCCGTCATCCGTGACGCTTCGCTCACGTTCGGTGAGCGATCCGGCCGGACCATGAGAGCACATCCCTGACCACATGCGCGTACTTTCCGGTTAACTCCCGTGACTTTGTGCGATGATGGCGGTCCTCCTCGAATGTCCTGGAGCGTCATGGCCGCCGTCGAAGTCGGCAGGCTCGCCGTGCCCGGCGCAAGCCTGCATTACGAGGTCCGTGGGACGGGCCCGCTGCTGTTACTGATCGCCGCGGGGTCCTCGGACGCGACCGTGTTCGAAGAGCCGGCGGCGGTTCTGGCCGTCCGCCACCGGGTGATCTCCTACGATCCGCGCGGCAACTCCCGCAGTGTCCTGCACGGACCGCCGGTCGACCAACGGGTCGAGGTCCACGCCGACGACGCGGCCCGCCTGATCGACCATGTGGCCGCCGCTGGTGAGCCGGTGCACGTGTTCGGCAGCTGCTCGGGCGGGCTGGTCGCGCTCGAACTCGCGGTGGGCCGGCCGGACCGGATCCAGCGGGTCGTCGTGCACGAGCCGCCCGCGATGGCGCTGCTGCCGGACGCCGAAGAGCACCAGGCCTTCTTCGAGGACGTCCACGAGGTCTTCCGCCGCGATGGCGTCGCAGCCGCGCTGGGCAGGCTCAGCGCCATCTTCGGCGGAAGCCCCCCGCCGGCGCTGCCGCGGGCACACGACAACAGCGCGTTCTTCCTCGCCCACGTCATGCGGCCGTTCACCCGTCACGTGCCCGATCTGACCGCTCTCGAGGCGGTCGCGGGCCGGGTCGTGGCGGCAGGCGGCGAAGACTCCCGGGCGTACGCCGTCCACCGTCCGGTGGACGCCCTCGCCGAGCGGCTCGGCCACCGGCCGGTCCTCTTCCCCGGCGGCCACATGGGGTACGCCAAGGACCCGGTCGGCTTCGCCGGCCGGCTCGTCGAGGTGCTCGCGGCCACGGCCCCGTCCCGGGAACGGTGACGATGCGGATCATCATGGGGGCGCAAGGTTGCGGCTTCGGACCGGCGGCCGAGCTCGTCGCCGTCTCAAGGCTGCTGGCCGGCCACGAGCGGGTGTTCGTCGGCGATGGCGTGGCGGCCGCCTTCGCGCACCGGAACGCCGACGCCTTCGACGAGCTGCACGAACGGCCGCCGGGAGCCGCGTCCGCGTCGATCGACGACCTGGTCGGGTCCGGTGACCTGGTGATCTCGGTGATGGAGGCGGACCTGGTCCTGCGGGCGGCCACCGTCGGCCGCCCCGCCGTGGTGGTGGACAGCCTGTTCGGCTTCTGGTCACTGCGCCGCCCTCTGACCGCCGTCCAGCGCCTGTGCGCGAGCCTGCCCCGCTCGTCCTTCGCCGCGGCGGCCCGGCATCTGGCCGGCCTGTCACCGCACGAACGCGTCGTCGCGGCGCATCTGCTCGCCGCGCACAGTGTCGTGCAGACCTTTCCCGGCGTCCCCGAACGCGCGGCCGCGTTCGCCTCTCTCGGGCCCGGCCCCGAGATCCACCTGACCGGCTCGATCATCGACCTGGAAGGCGTACGGGACGTGCCGCCGGACACCACCCCCGGATGCGACCTTCTCATCAACGTCGGCGGGTTCAAGAACTTCCTGCTGGACTTCGACGTCAACGACGACTACCTGCGGTTGCTGCACCGGTGGATCCCGGACCTGCTGCGAGACTGGCCGCGGTTCACGCGGGTGCTGGTCTGCGGCGGCCCCTACGGTCCCGGGCGGGAGCGGTCCTTCTCGGTCGCGGGTCGTCGCGCCGACTTCCGTCTTCTGCCCCAGCGCGAGCTGCTGCGGTGCGCGGCGGTCGCCCCCGACTATCTGATCGCGCCGGGCCTGACGGCACTGCATGAGGCGATGGCCCTCGGGCGGCTGCCGCTCGGGCTGCCCGAACAGCACTACGCGCACGTCTTCACCGTGCGGCGGCTCGGCGGCACGCTCTTCGGCCGCTCCGCCGGCCGATTCGCCGACGTCCTGCCGGATCACCCCGTACCCGAGGACGACCTCACCGGAACCGCGGCCCTCGTACGGATCGCCGGCCGGATCCGCGAGGACGACGGGCTGTACCGGCGTTTCCGGAGGACCTTCAACGAACGGATCGAGCACCACCTCGCCCTCGGCCCGGCTCGGCGCGCCGAGGGCGTCCGGGAACTACGGGAGGTACTCGACGGCGATCCGATGCCGTCGGTGCTCGCCAAGATCGTTCCTCCCCGGTGGCCCATCCCGGCCGGAGTACCGCCTGGCCCGGTGGCACCGCTCGGTGGCGCGGCGCATCACGGCTCACCCTCTCCCGCGCGGCGCCATCCGCGCGGCCCCGCCCCGGGCCGATCCCGGAGCGGGGCACGCGGGTCGGTCCTCGGGGCAGGGCGGGCGGCACCAACGCGGGTTCAGCCGCCGATGTTCGAGTTCTGCGCGTCGTCGACGATCGTCGTGGCGTCCTCCGGCAGGAGGTACCCGGCGTTCACCGAGTCCTGCGCGGCCGCCCGTACCTTGCTCACGTAGTCCGCGTGCGTCGGGTACAGCCGGCTGAGCACCGGCTCGGTGTTCAGCGGAGGGGCGGGATCGGACGGGTCACCGGCGTTGTGCCGGTCCCACGGGTCGGCGTCGCCGTTCCACGGATCGCTCGCGCCGTACAGCCCGCAGAAGACGCCGCCGCCGCTGGTGTCCCGCAGCCCGGTGAGCGTACGGGTCGGCACCGCGACGTCGGGCAACCGGATCCCTCCGGTGGCCAGGCCGGTGCTCGGGTCGCGCACATCGGCGTTCAGCACCGGCCCGCTCGGCGGCGGGTTCCCGCCCTGCGCCCAGTCGGCCAGGTGGCGCAGCGCGGCGTTCATCGAGTAGTGGCCGGGCCCGTCGTTGTAGGGGGCCGTCCCCGCGGCGCAGTCGGGCTGCGGTGCGGCGGAGCCCGCGGACCTCTGCACGGTCGGGTTACCGAGGTCGTACGCCCACTGGTCGCCGTGCGAGGTGCCGGCCAGCTCCCAGTGCACCACCCGGTTCGTGTCGGGCTGCCGGGCGACGGAGGCGAGCGGGACGTCGGTCTCGGTGAGCACCACGAACGTCGGTACGGACAGGTCGGTCCGGATGCGGGACGGGTTCGGCATCAGCAACGTGTCGGCGGCGTTGCCGCTGATGGGCGCGCCGACGGCGCTGTTGCTGTGGATCATGAAGCCGTCGTAGACCTGCGCCACCGGCTGGACGGCGTCGACGTACGTCGTCATGAACCCGGCCGACTGCGACTCGCCGTCGGCGAGCAGCGTCCGGATGTGCAGCCCGCCGAGCGGGTCGGGCCCGTTCGGCGTACGCAGCGCCTGCCCGGCCTGGGAGAAGATGTCGTACGAGAAGGCGTCGCCGGGATGGAAGAGGGTGCCGTACCGCGCCGGGTCCCAGCCCTTGAGACCGTGGATCTGGCCGAGGCCGCCGTTCACGCCGATCGCCTGCGCCGAGACGCCGACCCAGGCGTAGCCCTTGCGGAGCAGTTCGTCCCGCGCGAACCAGTAGTCCGGGGAGAGATCGATCTGCCCGCTGACGTTGAGCCACTCGACGACGACGGTGCCGTTGAACTTCGCCGGGTCGGTCGGCCGGCGGACGAGGATGCGGGTCCGGTACGGGGCGCGGAGGGACGCGCGGACGCCCCATCGGCCGTCCGAGGTCCAGATTCCGGACGGCGCGTAGGCCGTGGCGGTGCCCGCGATGAAGTACTCGCTCTCGGTGTAGCCGAATGAGCCGAGGTCCTCCGCCGCGGCGAGGAACGGAAAGCCATGGCTGCCGCTGGGCGGCACCGTGATGGTCGGGCCGGCCACCGCGGCCCGGGCGGCCGAGGTCGCCGCCGGGGCGCCGAGGAAGACGGCGCAGAGCACCGCTGCCAGCGCCGCGGCGATCGTCCGCCGCCGCGGGAACCGAACGGGTAGGCGCACGGGTGCCTCCTGAGGAGCAGGGGTCAGGGAAGCACAGTGTCGGCCGTCCGCCCCGGCCCGGGCATCGGGAGAATCACCGGTCTTGCGACTCCGATGAACTCCCGATGGTGGGGTCGGCCGTACTCGCGTTCGGACGGCCTGCACGCTGTTCCTCAGCACTCGTCGGACCGAATCCTTGGTCCTCTGGGTCTCGTCGTGCACTGGGAACCGGTCAGTCGTCGCTACGGCTCCGGCGGGCGGCAGGTGACGGCGTTGGACGGGGTGTCGGTCGACACGAGCTGATGGTCGCCCAGAACGTGCTGTTGCCGCGCCGGCTGGGCGGCCCGGCGGCACGCCGTCTCGCCGACGTGCTCGACGTCGTCGGTCTCGGCCGAATGGACCGCCGGCCGGTCCGATGTCGTCCGTACCGTCGTGCGCTAAGCGCTCCAGGCGAAGGTGTGACCGCCCTGCACCTGGTCGAACATGATTCGATCCCCCTCCTGGTGCGCGTGCACGCCGCGGACCGGGTGGCCGTCCCGCCAGGCGATCCGGCCGTCCACCGCGATGGTGCGGTCACCGTGGAAGGTCGGAATCGCGACCTGTCCGGTGGTGCGCTCCGGCGCCGCGACGCTCAGGGTGAACGAACCGTCGTCCTTGCCGCGCTTCCACGCGGTGGAGATGGCCCCGCCGGGCACGGGTACGGTCCCCTGCGCCCAGGACAGGTCGACAGGGTCGGGGCTCACCGTCCAGCGCGCGTACCCGTCGCTCACCGGCCGCACGCCGAGAACGTCCATGGACAGCGCGGGCACAGCGGTGCTCCACGCGTGCGCGAGGTCGGCCCCACCGCCGGTCCCGGTCCCGGCTCCCCCGGGTGTCCCATCGGCCGCCGACTGCTCCCACGGAGTACCGGGCCAGTTCTCGATCATGTGGTTCCAGGCCGTACGGATGAGACTCAGCGCTCCGGTGCCGTCGCCGTACTCGAAACGTCCCAGTGCCTCCCGCGCCATGATGTACGGGGACAGCTGCCGCGTCATGTACGGATCGTCGGGATACTCACCGGTCGCCGTTCCGTAGGGAGTTCCCAGCCGCCGCTTGAGGAACGCCATGGCGCTCTTCGCCTGCTCGGGGCTGAGCAGCCCGAACGACAGGGCGCCGGAATTGGCGTCGGAGCTGTGATTGCGCCGTGGATCATCCGTGTTGAGGAGCATGGCGCCCGCCTTGGCGTCCCAGAAGGTCCGCAGCAGCGCGGCGCGCACCTTCGTCGCGCGTGCATCGAGTGACCTCGCCGCCGCGGCGTCTCCGGCCACCGACCGTTCGAGGGAGGCCAGGGCGCGCAGAGCGCCGTAATAGGCCTCGTTCGTGTAGGCGTCGACGCCGTCGGCCTTGTCCGGCGGGTGCCAGTTGTAGCCGGGCTTCTCGGCGTACGTCCCGGTGCGGAAGAGGACGCCGTCCGCCGGGTGGGCGGTGAAGAGACGTACCGCTCGGCGGGCGACGGGCAGCATCGACCTGACGAACCGGGTGTCGCCGGTGTACCTGAGGTAGTCGTCGAGGGCGACCACCCACCACGCGGTGAAACTGTCGAGCCGGACCATGCCCGCGTCACCGGGCGGCTCGAACCCCTTCGGCGAGCCATCCGGCGGTCCAGGGTGACCGGGGTCGCACGGGACGTCGATGCGCGAGGCCGCCGGAAGCCCGCCATCGGGTTCCTGCTGGCAGGCGAAGAGATTGAGGCTGTCACGGACGATCCAGCGGTACGCGCCGCTCTGGTAGTACGCGGCCTGTGCGACCAGTTGGAGATCCTCGGCGTAGACGACCCGGTCCCGCTTAGGACCGTCGACGATGACCCACCGCGCCCCCGGATTCTTACGGGTGTCCCGGACCGTCGACAGGTCGATCCCGTACGCGCTGGCGTACCACGCGCGGTCGAGGACGGGATCGCTGGACAGGAAGTGTCCGTCGTACGCGCTCGCACGATTGGTCTGCCGCACCCGGACGAAGTCGAACGTCGCGGTGCCCGGCCCGTCCAGCGTGATCGCCACGTATCGCTGGGAGCCGCGCAGTCCGGGGCTCCGTAGGACGGTGGGGTGACTCGTCGGCTCGAACACATCGGCGCGCCCATCGGGGTCGTCATCCGTCCCCAGCGTCTTGCCGTGGTAGAAGAAGTCGTCCGGCTTGGTATCTCCGTCGCCCCAGCGGCCGAGGAACTGACGGCCCTCGGCGTAGGACATCCGGATCGGCGCACCGGACGCCTTCCGGACGCCGAGTTCGATGCGTCCGCTCACGAGGACGCCGAGATCGACGATCAGCCGCACGCCGCCGTCTGCGGTCGTCGTCAGCGTGGTCGTTCCGCCGCCTTCGGCGCGCAGTCCATCGGGATTCGTCACCTTTCCCGCGCTTCCCTCGACCGTGACCGAACGCGGCCGAACATATCGGCCGGGAACCGCCAGCACGTGCGACCGCCAGTTCAGATCCGGCGCCGTCGCCGTTCGCGACAAGGCCGCGGCGTTCGCCGCCAGGCCCTGCCGGCCGCCCGGCCCCGCACATGCGGCGCCGGGGAGGACGAGCGCCGCGCCGACGGCGCCTGCCAGCAGCGCGCGGGCGGTGGACCCGCCACGCCCGGGTCTTGCGCGATTCATTATCTTCCTCCGCCGGAGAGATTCGGAAAAGTCAGTGACATGCGACTGAATTGAGTCGGTCGACCTGCTTTGACTGACCAGCCTCACCTCGACACGCCTTAAAGTCAAACGGCCGGAAAGTCGGCGCCCTCATCAGCGTAAACCCCCTAATTCCACCTTCGTGTAATTGCGCCGCCGGCCCGCAAAGGATTGACTGAGTATTCAGTTCCGTCGGCCGGGTATTCAGGCGATCCCGGCTGGCATCCGCGCCGATACCACCTGCCCGAAGAACGCGCCGCCTTCAGATGACCCAGGGCGACCCGGGCGACACCCCAGGGGTGAGCCTCTCCCGGCCCACCAGGCCCGGGAGGGCAGAAGGTGCGAGCGCCGTCCGTTCCGGCGGCGATGCGACCAGAGCGGCGGCGGAGTGCCGCCGATCGTGTGGGCGGGGCTCAGCGCCGAGGATTCTCGTCGTCCGCACGACCACAACCCTCGGCGCAACGGCAGGCCGGCCTCGACGGCACGGGTCACGACCGGCACATCGGCATGGCGATCGCGATGGGCTCTGGAATCCGGCGCCCGCTTCGGCCGACTCGGGCACGCCGCGGACGGCATCTCGACGAGCGCGCGATCGTGCCCGTCCCCCGTCCAGAGCCGCTCTGTCATGAGTTCCCCGGTCGGACTCCAGGCTCGTGGCGAAACGCGGCCATGCCGGGTCTATGAGGCTGGCGGCGGAGGCGCACGGGAATCGAACCCGCCGACGACGCCGAGCGCCGTCCAATGGTTTTGAAGAGAACATGTGATCCATACCGGCCGGCTGAAGCTTGGTCGCAGCCGCCCGGACGTCCAAGTGCCAGAACTTCCGATCGATCTCGGTCGCGCGGGACCCGTGCGCGACCAGGGCCGTCTCCAGCTCGTCCAGGCGGGCCGCCACCTGTCGGCGGACGCCCGCGATGGGGTCGGTATGGGAAGCGGCCAAGGCGAAGGCCGAGGCCGAGGGCGTCACACTCAACGAGGTCGTCAACGGCTGCCTGGAGAAGTTCCTCAAGCAGAAGCCGAAGCCGAAGAAGTAGGCCAGCCGTCGAATCGCCTGTTCCTGCTGGAGGAGGGCCGGGTCAAGATCTGCGACTTCGGGATCCCCCGCCTCGCCGACGCCACGAAGATCACTAGCATCGGCGCATCGGCGGGCACCCCGGTACCGGAGCCGCGTCAGGCGCGCGGCCGACCACGTACGTCGTCCCGCCATGTCACATCCGGCGCGTCCGAAGGATCACCTCTGTGACGCCGGCGACGGGATGGGGTGACCAATGGAGGAGATCGAGTGGCTGGCCCCGCGCGGCGGCGCGTACGCTGGGCCGCGGGAGCCGACGAAACGGTGGGTGAGTGCATGTCCTGGGTACCGAGCGTGGCCGCGCGGCTGTTAACCGCCGTTGTCCTGCTGAGTTCTGTGACTGGGTGCGAGGACGGTGCCGGGCGGGGAGCGTCGACATGCGCGCCGCCCGTGCTGACCCTCAAGATCGGCTCCTGGACCCGCCAGCTCGGTAGCTGCGCGGGCCAGTACCAGGATCTGGGGTCCACGACGCTCAAGCCGGGCGGCACCATCACCGCGGACATCCCTCGTGCTCCTGGTCTGGGTGCGCTGCCGTTGCCGCAGAGCAGTGCCCCCGCGGTCGTCGCCGTCGTCTCCCGTACGCCTGACGGGCGCCATGAACGATTTCGTGCCATGGCGCCCGGCGCGGCAGTCCTGCTCGTACGGACTTCGTTCTGCTCACCGCCCAACTGGGCGGCGACGCCTTCGCCTCCCGGGGATTCGGCGGTGCCATGGGGGCTGTGCCGTGTCCTCCACGTCGACGTCACCGGCGGCTGAGGCGCGGCGTCAGCTCACAAGCAGGCCTTCCAGGTGTTCTTCCACGCGGTGGAGCTGGAGCCGCTCGTCGGGAAGTTCGCCGGCACCGACAGGAGGTTCTTATCGGCGTCGTCGGTCATGTTGACCTGGTTCCAGTCGGGATACTGGAAACCGGGGGCGACGTCCCCGTCCGGGTCGTTGGCGATCTCGGCGTCCAGGAATTGGCTGTACTTCGACGAGGGTTGCCGCAAATTCAGGTTCTTGCCGTTGACCTGCGATCGTTCGGCGATGGTCTCGGCATATGTTCCGTCGTAATAGTCGTCGGCGGTGCCGACAGGGATGCCGTTCTCGTCCTTGATGATGCTCCACGGGCCGAGCGTGACCAGCTTGTTGGTGCTCAGGTTGTAGACCTGGAACGCGATGGTGTGACCGATCGGATCGTAGTAGGTCATCGCCTGGACCTTGTTCCCGGCGGACACTTTCATGTTGGTCACAACCTGCTCGTTGAGGGTCTGGGACTTGCTCTGGTTCAGCGCCTCCCACCACACGTAGTCATCGTTCGGCCCGGTGCCGCCGATGTTGTCCACGCCTACCTGCAGGAGTCCCCACTTCGACGGGTTCGAATTCCAGCCGCCCAGCCCCGACCAGATGTTGTACGACGACGCAGTGGGACATGCCGCGACGAAGGTCGGTTCGTTCCACTGGACGAAGGCCGAGGTGAACGCGGGGCTCCCGGTCGCCCGGATCGCCATGCCGCCCGACCAGCGTGGGCTGGTCAGCGGCACCGACGCCAGAGCGGTGCCGCCCGCGCGGGACGTCGAGGGAGGCCCAGCGGTCACTCCGGTGTTGCTGCACATCTCGGGCGTGACGTAGTCGATGTGGCGGTGGGGGTACAGCCGGTTCCACCGCTCGCGCGCCGGACCGCTCGCCGGTCGCGGCGGGAATCCGTAGAGCCGGAGCTGTGAGTCGGTGGCGGCGTGCGGGTCGAACCCGGCCGGCGGCACCACCACTTTCATGCCATCGGCGCGACCGCCGAAGACGCGGACCTTCCCGGAGTCGCTCTGGGCGGCGCTTCGCCGGCCTGCGGCGTCGATGGAGTACGTCTCCCGCACCGAATACTTCTTGCAGTTCCGCGGCGCCACGTCGCCGGACCGGGCACTCGCCGTGGTGGCACCAAGGGCCGACGGTGCGGCCGTGGCAATGAGCGTCGTCGTGACGATGGAGGAGAGCGCGAATAGTTTGGCCGATCTCATCAGTTCCGTGCCCCGTTCGTCGCGTGGTCCCTGTGGAGGGACTCATCGCTACGGATCTTCCTCGCCGCATGCCGGACTATCCATTTAATGTCCGCATATGGTCATTTACACAAGACTGAAACTCGTCGTCACTAAGTGCCTGACCAGCGACATTCGGCGGCGCCCGACAGCCAGTGTGTCGAGTGCTCGTCGTGCGGACGGCCGAAGGCGGATCGTCCCGGTATCGGCGGGTATACGGGTGAAGCCGGGAACGCGGCCCCCCGTCCAGTAGGTGGAGGGCACCTCAGGCGCCGCGCAGCAGGTCGGCGACGGCGGCGATGCCCGCCTCGATCGTGCGGGTGCCGGTGTCGCCGAAGCCGAGGACGAGCTGACGTCTCCCCGGCTGTCATGGCGTGGTTCACGGGCGAGCCGGCATCGGCCGTACCGCCACCGGCGGACCCTCACCAGGTACGGGCGGTACGGATCTTCGCCGACGAGGTACGGGCGGGCCAGGCGCGTGCCGGGCGTCAAGCGCCTCCAGCGGGCCCTGGGCGGCAGCCAGGCTCGCGCGTATGAAGTACAGGCGTACCTCGCCGCTCTGGCCGAGAAACGGGCCGTACCTGAGATCGTCCGCTAGACGCTAGAGCTGGAGATATCCGCAGGTCGCGAGGGGAGAACGTGGCGTTCCCCCCTCTAGAGGGGTCGCTAGACCTAGAGGGGGTGCCCGCTAGAGTCCGGCGGTCGCTAGACCACCGCGAGGCCCCCGGGGTATGCGTACCTCGGGGGCCTCGGCGCGTAGGTACGGCGGCGGTTCCGCCACCACGCGACACCCATCAGGGAGGCAGGTGGCCGCCACAGGGGAGGTACGCCACAGGGACCGCGAGAGGCCAACCCTGGGCGGCCTCCCTGCCTCCCTGAACCAGGGAGGCCGCCCAGGCCGACACAGGGAGGTGGCCAGGGAGGCGGCTGAGGGAGAGATCCCC
Source organism: Actinoallomurus rhizosphaericola (assembly GCF_024055675.1). NCBI lineage: Bacteria > Bacillati > Actinomycetota > Actinomycetes > Streptosporangiales > Thermomonosporaceae > Actinoallomurus > Actinoallomurus rhizosphaericola. The sequence continues at coordinate 12,871 of NZ_JAMXMW010000025.1, forward strand.
GGAGACCTCGGAGTCTCCCCGTTGCGAGGAGGCGCGCGCCCAAGGGCGAGTTAGCAGTTAGCCGCATGTTCGGCTGCCCCCCGAAACGGACCCGCGGATGGGGGGTGCAGGAGACCTGCCCAACTGGCCAACTCGCCTAACTTGAGGCAACTATCAGCAGGTCAGAGGCCTGGTTAGGTTCACGACGCCGAGCAGCCCAGCATCTCGCCCAACCTCTGGATCGTCGTGTCGAACGGGACCGCCTCGCGGGCCTGCTTGTCCCGCGTGGCCTTGTCCAGCGCGGCCGCGTAGTGCCGCCAGGCGCCCGGCGAGATCCGGCCGGCCGGGCGCCGCCGCCCGGCCCACACCAGATCGCGGGTCCAGTTCGGGACGGCCACGTAGCCCTCGCGCGTGTCGCGCGGCAGCCGCAGGGCGACGTGCTTGACGCTCCGCTTGAATCCGGGATTCGACGACCGGGACAGGAACGGGCCGCCGGCGACGTTGGCGAACAGCTCGCGGCGCGCGTCGTCGACGGCCGTGGCCGACGTGCCGAACCACTTGGCCAGGACGCAGCGGCCGGCCTTGGTCGCTACCTTGCCCCCGCCGAGCTGTGCGACCATCAGCGCCTCGTACGCCGACCACAGCAACACGGCGAAGTCGCCGTGTGAGTGGCTGTACAGCAGACTGCGCGGAACCGGGCTCGTCCCTCTGGGGACGCTCGTGCCATCGGCGACCGGCGGCCTGGAGCGCTCTGCCGACGCGGTCATCTGGACCCGCCCCTGCTCCGGGCACCCGGAAGGAGCAAGATCATTTCGCGTATATTTCGCGCCCGGCTGCACCGGCAGGCCGATCCTGGCACTCCGTGGCACTCGATGGCGTGCGCACGGAGCACGAACGCAGCAGCGTTTCCACAGGTCAGCGGCGCATTAGAGGTGGTGGCGGAGGCGCACGGGAATCGAACCCGCCGTCGACGCCGAGCGCCGACCAATGGTTTTGAAGACCACGAGGGCCACCAGGCACCCTCCCGCCTCCGCCGCAGAGCCTACTCAGCCCGAGGTGCCTCCGCGCCACAGGAGGGCGCGCTCGGCGGTGCTCCACGCGGTCGACGTCAGCAGGTACAGAACGGCTGCGAGTGGGACGTATGCGGCGACCACGACGGTGCCGAAGGGCAGCAGGCGCATCATCCGGCCGACCGGCTCGGCCGGGGCCGCCCGGTCGGCGTACATCCGGTGTGACGTCCACCAGGCCACCGCCGCCAGCGCGATGAACAGGGCCAGGAAGACCAGGCCGTGCGGGCCGAAGGCACCGGATGACAGGAGCCACCGGTTCCCCAGCGGGACGCCGAAGAGGGTCTGGGCGAGCAGCAGGTTGGCGTGGCCACCGACGGACGGGGACAGGAACAGCCGGTAGACGACGGCGAAGACCGGCATCTGCAGCAGCGCCGGGCCGAACCCGGCGAACATCGACGTGCCCTCGGTCCGGTACAGCGCGGTCACCTCCTGATGGGCGCGGAGCGGATCGTCGCGATGACGTTCGCGCAGCGCCTCGACCTGCGGGGCGAGCCGGCGGCGGGCACGGTCCGCGGCGGCCTGGCGGCGGCTGAGCGGGTGGAGGGCGAGGCGGATTCCGGCGGTGAAGACGACGATGGCCAGGGCGGCGCTGAGGCCCCCGGTGAGCGGGTGCAGGGCGGACGCGAGTCCGGTGACGAGGTCGTACGCCACGCGTACGGGACCGTCGAGAACGGCGAGCATGAGAGAGGCAACCCTTCGGCGGTTGGTCGGTGGGGACGGCGGAGGACCGCACGGGGCCGGTCCCGCATCGGCCGCGCCGGGAGACGCGGACGGTGACCGGGGGCGGTGCGGCGTACGCGTGTCCCTACGGGGCCCGCACGCGAGGGCGGCCGGGCGCGTCAGGGTCGCGGAGACGCAGGAGCGCCGAGCGGCCCGCGCGTTCGCGCAGCGCGGCGGCGCGGATGGGCGGGCCCGCCGTGAGGATCACCGGGACGCGGTGGGCGACCAGGACGATGAGGCCGGCGACGGCCAGGGTCGCCGCCACGACGAGGACGGCGGACGAGGCCGGCGCGTCGGTGAGATCCCACCACGCGATCATCGCCGCGACGACGGCGGCCAGCATCCGGCCCATGCCCTACCAGACGCGCCCGCCGCGCGCCCGGTTCCCGCGACGGGGGGAATCCGGACGTCGCCGGAGGCGGGCCGCCGCCGCGATAGGTTCGCCGTATGGGCAGCAGTGGAGCACCCGGGACGGCGTACCGCCTGACGCAGTTCGCGCACGGCGGCGGATGCGCCTGCAAGATCCCGCCCGGTGAGCTGGAGGAGATCGTCGCCGGGCTGATCGACACGGAGCGCCCGGACGATCTGCTGATCGGGCTGGACGACGGCGACGACGCGGCGGTGGTGCGGATTCAGGGGGACCGAGCGGTGGTGGCCACCGCCGACTTCTTCACCCCGGTCGTCGACGACCCGTACGACTGGGGGCGGATCGCGGCGACGAACGCCCTGTCGGACGTCTACGCCGTCGGCGGCGCTCCGGTCGTCGCGGTCAACCTCCTCGGCTGGCCCCGTGAAACGTTGCCGATGGAGCTGGCGCGCGAGGTGCTGCGCGGCGGTCTCGACGTCGCGCGCGCGGCCGGCTGCCATGTCGCGGGCGGGCACAGCGTGGACGATCCAGAGCCGAAGTACGGCATGGCGGTCACCGGGCTGGCGGATCCCGAACGGCTGCTGCGCCTGGACGCCGGGCGGCCCGGCGTGCCGCTCTCCCTCACCAAGCCGCTCGGCGTCGGAGTGCTGAACACGCGGCACAAGGCGACGGGTGAGGTGTTCCCGCAGGCCGTCGCGGCGATGACGACGCTCAACGCCGAGGCGTCACGGGCGGCGCTGGAGCACGGTCACCGCTGTGCGACCGATGTCACCGGGTTCGGGCTCCTGGGGCATCTGTACAAGCTGGCGCGGGCGAGCGGTGTCACCGCCGTGGTCGACGCCGCGGCCGTTCCCTATCTCGACGGCGCGCGCGACGCCGTGCGCGAGGGGTACGTGTCGGGGGGTACCCGCCGCAACCTCGCCTGGGTGACGCCGCACGCGGACTTCGGCCAGGCGCCGGAGGAGGACCGGCTGCTGCTCGCGGACGCCCAGACGTCCGGGGGGCTCCTCGTCGCCGGTGAGGTGCCGGGCGCGCCGGTGGTGGGCGAGCTCGTCCCGCGCGGGGCCACCGCCCTGATCGTCCGGTGACACACCCGTACGTCACGGCTTCGCCACCCCCTGTGCCCGGCACGACGGCGGACACGGCATGATCCGACTGTGAGCTCCGTCCACGGAACCGAAGTCGAGTACGTCATCGACCTCGCTGGGATCTTCGTGTTCGCGGTCACCGGCGCGCTCGTCGCCGTTCGTAAGCGCTTCGACGTCGTCGGGATGGCCGTGCTCGCGGAGATCACCGCGCTGGGCGGCGGGGTGCTGCGCGACCTCGTCATCGGGGCCGTGCCGCCGGCGGCGTTCCGCGACGTGGGCTACACGGCGGTGCCGATCGTGGCCACCGCGCTGACCGCCGTCTGGCATCCGCACCTGGAGCGCATCCGCCGCACGGTGCTGGTGCTCGACGCCGCGGGACTGGGGCTGTTCAGTGTGGCCGGCGCGATGAAGGCGCTGACGTACGGGCTGGGGGCGCCGGCCGCGGCGGCGCTGGGCGTGACGACGGCGATCGGCGGCGGCATTCTGCGGGACGTGCTGGCGCGGGAGGTGCCGAACGTCCTGCACGACCGGCAGCTGTACATCATCCCCGCCCTCCTCGGCGCCGGGACCGCCACGGGCGCGTACCTGCTCGGGGCGCGCGGCTACCTCGTGACCCTGGTCACCGCCGCGCTGGCGTTCGGGGTCCGGCTGCTGGCACTCCGCCTGCGGTGGCGGATGCCGCGCGCCCGCGGGCACGAGGACCACGCGTGATCCGGTACTGTCCGGCTTCGGTCAGGCACGGATCGGCGGGATCCGGAACCCGAAACCTAACGTCTTAGGTAAAGGCCGGTTTGCACATCGGCCCGCAGACTAGTTGGCTAGTACAGCTTTCGTGGGGTATTGCAACGAGGGGCGGTCGTCCGTGCACGAATCACCTGAGAGCTACGGCCAGGGGCCGTACTCGAACCAACCGCAGGGTCAGGGCGGCTACCCTCCGCAGCAGCCGTACCCCGGCCAGGGCTATCCGGGGCAGCAGCAGCCCTACCCGGGCCAGGGAGGCGCTGGTCAGCAGCCCTACCCCGGCCAGGGAGGGCAGCAGCCCTACTACCCGAGCGACCCGTACGGCGGCGGCGGTCAGCAGCCTCCGCCCGGCGGCCCGTGGGGCGGTGGAGGCGGAGGCTTCGGTCCGTCGGAGCCGTCCGGTCCGGGCGGGTGGGGGCCGCCTCCGGGGCCGCCGCGCAAGAACAACGGTCCGATCATCGTGGTGGCGATCGTCGCGGCGCTGGTCGTGCTCGGCGGCGGCAGCGCGATCGCGTGGGCCCTCAGCAGCGACGGCCACTCGAAGAAGCCCATCTCCCTTCCGACGCCGTCGTTCAGCGTGCCCACCGGCGCGCCCACGGGGGGTTATCCGACGGTCGAGCCGAGCCCGACCGACAGCCCCGACGTGCCCACGTCCTCGCCGACCCTGGACGCGGCGGCGACGGTGCAGCCGGGCGACTGCGTGCGCAACGCCGGCACGGACTCGGCCCCGCACCTGGTGCAGACGACGTGCCACTCGGGGACGTACAAGGTGCTGAAGCGGTACACCGGCACATCCGACTGGGACAAGTGCAAGAACGTCGCCGGTTCCACGGCGAAGTACCGCCGGAAGAACGACATCGCCATCCTGAGCTTCGTGCTCTGCATGAAGAAGCTCTGAGCCCGGAGAGGGAAGTGGCTCCGCGGGGAGCCGGCGGCCGAGGCCGCGCGACTCGAACCGCCCGGCACGGAACGTGTGGCTCGGACCGTGAGGTCCGGGCCACACGGCTCAGGACACGGTGTGGCGTTCGCGCTGGGGGATCACCGTGTACTTGGGGTCCTCCGCCGAGGCGTGCCCGGCGTAGAGGACCGCGAACCGGGTGCACAGCGCACCCCCGGTGAGCGCGAGGCCCGCGATGACGCCGGCCGCCCGGCTCCGGCTCGCCGCGACGGCGCCGACCGCCCCCACGACGGTCAGCGCCCGGCCGGTACGCAGGAGGACACCTGCGCGTCCGGTCCGGTAGGGCTCGGAGATGAGCTCCGGGCGTTCGCGCAGGCCGGCGCCGCGTTCGAGGGCTCCGGCGGCGGCCAGTTCGAGACCGGCGCCGAGGAGCGCCATCCGGCGCGCGGGGCCCGCGTCGCCGCGGGGGGTGGCGATCATGGCGACCGCTCCGCCGCTCGCCAGGGAACTGCCCGCGAACAGCAGCGGCAGGTGCCGGTAGGCCTCATGCCAGGCGGGCACCGCGGTGTCGGCCAGTAGGACGCCCGTGTAAGTCGCGACGAGGGGACCGGTCACCGCTGCCGCCGCGCCGGCCGCCCGGCCGAGGCCGGGGGCGATCCCGGTGACGGCGGAGACCGCCGCCGCCATCGTGAAGCCGCCCTGACCGGCGAGGATCCATGAGCCGACGCTCATCGGCGAGGTCGGCTTGAACATGCGCAGCATGTTGAGGAACCGCTCGGGCCGCCCGAGCTCGGCGACGAGCAGCCCGGAGCCCGCCGTGGCCGCCGCCGCGGCCGTGATCCTGCCGGTCAGCGCCAGCCGCTGCCGTCCGGTGGCGTCGGCCAGTGCCGCCATCGTCGAGGAGGCGCCCGACAGCCCGCCCAGGTAGAGGTAGCCCGGCATGTGCGGGGCCTTCCAGCGCGGCTTCTTCAGGATCGGGCGGCCGTAGTAGGAGCGGAACTCCGCGCGCGGGACCATGCGCTCCTCACGGCCTCCGCCGCCGCCTCTTCCACCGCGTCGCTCTTCTCGTCGCCCGGTGCGCCGCTCGTCCGGATCCGGCCGCATCAGCGCCTCCCGAGGAACGACAGGGCGACTCCCCCGGCCAGGGCCAGGGCAGCGCCGCCGGCCCACTTCCACATGGCCGGCAGGTCGCGGGTGGTGACGACCGGGTCCGGCGGCAAACCGTACACCTCCGGCTCGTCGAGGAGCAGGAAGAAGGCACCGGCGCCGCCGACGCCGTCGTTCTCGTCCTCGCCGTACAGGCGGGCCTCCGTCACGCCCTCCTCGTGCAGCGCGTCCAGCCGGGCCCTGGCGCGCTCGCGCAACTCGTCGAGCGGGCCGTACTGGATGGAGTCGGTCGGGCACGCCTTGGCGCAGGCGGGTTCGAGGCCGTCGCCGATCCGGTCGTAGCAGAGCGTGCACTTCCACGCCCGCCCGTCGTCCTCACGGCGGTCGATGACGCCGTACGGGCAGGCGGACACGCAGTAGGCGCAGCCGTTGCAGACGTCGGACTGGACGACGACGGTGGCGAACTCGGTGCGGATGAGCGCGCCCGTGGGGCAGACGTCGAGGCAGGCGGCGTGCGTGCAGTGCTTGCACACGTCGGAGGCCATGAGCCAGCGGGTGTCGGCCCCGTCGCCGACCTGGCGCGGCCGGGTCTGCTCGACGAACGCGACGTGCCGCCAGGTGCTGGCGCCGAGCGCGCCGGTGTTGTCGTAGGACATGCCGGTCAGCGCGAACCCGTCGTCGGGGACGGCGTTCCACTCCTTGCAGGCGACCTCGCAGGCCTTGCAGCCGATGCACACCGAGGTGTCGGTGAAGAACCCGCGGCGCTCGGGCGCGCCGGTGTAGCCGGCGTCCTCCGCGACGTCCGGGAGGGGGCCGTACAGGCTGTTGCTCATTCCGTTCAGTCCTCCGGGATCCCGGCCATGCGGCGGTAGCGCCGCACGAGGGCGCGCAGGGCCGGCCCCTGCGGGCGGCGTCCGGGTCGGATGTCGCAGGTCGCCGCCTTGCTCTCCTGGATGTGGGTGTTGGCGTCCAGCACGATCGGCAGCAGGTCGTTGGCGGAGTCGCCGCGGACGGCGCCGGCCGAACCCCAGTGGTACGGCAGCCCGATCTGGTGGATGACCCGGCCCTGGATCCGCAGGGGCCGGACCCGGTCGGTGACGAGGACGCGCGCCTCGATGGCGGTGCGCGCGGAGATGATGGTCGCCCAGTCGCCGTGGACCAGGCCCCGCTCGGCGGCCAGCTCCGGCGACACCTCGCAGAACATCTCCGGCTGCAGCTCCGACAGGTACGGCAGGAAGCGGCTCATGCCGCCCGCCGTGTGGTGCTCGGTCAGCCGGTAGGTCGTGAAGACGTACGGGTAGACGTCGCTGTCGACGGGTTCGTACCGGTTGCCGGGCCGGTCGTAGGTCTGCCGGACGGGGTTGCCCTGCTGCTTGTACAGCAGGTTCTCCACCGGGGACTCGTGCGGCTCGTAGTGGGCGGGCAGCGGCCCGTCGACCAGGCCGCGTGGCACGAACAGCCAGCCCTTGCCGTCGGTCTGCATGATGAACGGGTCGGTCCCGGCGAGCGCGGCCTCGGCCTTCGCGTCCGGCGGCGGCTCGTACGACGGCGGCTTGGTCTTCTCGAAGTCGGGGACGTCGTGGCCGGTCCACTGCTCGCCGTCCCACCAGACGTACGCCTTGCGCTCGCTCCACGGGCGGCCCTGCGGGTCGGCGGAGGCGCGGTTGTAGAGGATGCGGCGGTTCGACGGCCAGGCCCAGCCCCACTCGGGCGCCACCCAGGACTGCTCGGACCCCGGCTTGCGGCGGGCGGTCTGGTTGACGCCGTCGGTGTAGCAGCCGGAGTAGATCCAGCAGCCGCAGGACGTCGACCCGTCGTCCTTCAGCGCGGTGAACCCGGACAGGATGTTCCCGTCGGCGTCGTAGCCGTTGATCTCACGCAGCACCGCCTCCGCGGACGGGTCGTGGTACGGCCCCTCCTCGGGGTAGTCCCACGTCAAATCGAGGACCGGCCGGTCGACGGGGTCGGCGGAGCCCGCCAGCCGCTCCCGGATCCGCAGGCCCAGCTGGTAGATGAACCACAGGTCGCTGCGGGCGTCGTCGGGCGGGTCGATCGCCTTGTGGTGCCACTGCAGCAGCCGCTGGGTGTTGGTGAACGTCCCGTCCTTCTCCACGTGGGAGGCGGCGGGCAGGAAGAACACCTCGGTGCCGATCCCCTCGGGTGTCAGCTCACCGGTCTCGATCTCCAGGGAGTTCTTCCAGAACGTCGCGCTCTCGATGAGCTGCAGGTCCCGTACGACGAGCCAGTCGAGCGCCGCCAGCCCGAGGCGCTGCAGCCGGCCGGCCGCCGAGCCCACCGCGGGGTTCTCCCCCAGCAGGAAGTAGCCCTTGACCTTGCCGTCGATCTGGTCGAGGACGGTGTGGTACGTGCCGTGGTCCCCGGTGAGACGCGGCAGGTAGTCGAAGCAGTAGTCGTTCTCGGCGGTCGCCGCGTCGCCCCACCACGCCTTGAGGAGGCTCACCATGTAGGACCGCTTGCGCCCCCAGAAGCCGGTGTCCCCGGCGGCGCGTTCGAGGTAGGTGTCAAGGTCCTCGTGGTGGTGGGCGTACGGCATCGGCAGGTAGCCGGGCAGCAGGTTGAACAGCGTCGGGATGTCCGTGGAGCCCTGGATGCTCGCGTGCCCGCGCAGCGCGAGGATGCCGCCGCCGGGCCGCCCGATGTTGCCGAGCAGCAGCTGCAGGATCGAGGCGGTGCGGATGTACTGCGCGCCGACGGTGTGCTGCGTCCAGCCCACGCTGTAGACCCAGGCGGTGGTGCGGTCGCGCCCGGAGTTCGCCACGATCGCGTCGGCGAGCTCGGCGAAGTCGTCCGGCGCGATGCCGCAGACCTGCTCGACCATCTCGGGTGTGTAGCGCGCGAAGTGCCGCTTCAGCACCTGGTAGACGCAGCGCGGGTGCCGCAGCGTCTCGTCGCGCTCCTGCGCGTGGCCGGTCTGCGACGGCGTGGCCTCGTAGGTGGCGCCGGGACCGTGCTCCTGCGTGATGCGCCCCGACGGCCCGCTCGGACCGTCGCCCTGATCCGTGCCGCCGTCCGGGTCGTCGCCCTTCTCCTGCTCGTCGCGCGCTCCGGCGGCCGGCGCCTCCTGCTCTCCCCCGGCGTACGCCCAGGTCTCCGGGTCGTACGAGGAGGTCTCGGCGTCGTAGCCGGAGAACAGCCCGCCGAGGTCCTCGGTGTCCTGGAAGGACTCGCTCAGGATGACCGAGGCGTTGGTGTAGCGCAGGACGTACTCACGGAAGTCGTGCCCGCCGCTCAGCACATGGTTGATCAGCGCGCCGAGCAGGACGATGTCGCTGCCGGCGCGGATCGGCATGTGCCGGTGCGCCACCGCGCTCGTGCGGGTGAACCGCGGGTCGATGTGGAAGATCCGCGCCCCGCGCGCCTTCGCCTCCATCACCCACTGGAACCCGACCGGATGGCACTCGGCCATGTTCGAGCCCTGGATGACGATGCAGTCGGAGTTCGCGAGGTCCTGCTGGAACGTCGTCGCGCCGCCACGACCGAAGCTGGTCCCCAGACCGGGGACGGTGGCGGAGTGTCAAATACGCGCCTGGTTCTCGATCTGGATCGCGCCGAGGGCGGTCCAGAGCTTCTTGATGAGGTAGTTCTCCTCGTTGTCGAGGGTGGCGCCGCCGAGGCTCGCGAAGCCGAGGGTGCGGCGCACGGGCTTGTCCTCGAAGGTGTCCTGCCAGCCCTCGCGACGGGCCGCGATGACCCGGTCGGCGATCATGTCCATCGCCTCGTCGAGGTCCAGCGGCTCCCACTCGGTGGCGTACGGCCGGCGGTAGAGGACCTTGGTCTGCCGGGTCGGCGAGGTGACGAGCTGCTTGCTGGCCGAGCCCTTGGGGCAGAGCCTGCCGCGGGAGATCGGCGAGCCCGGGTCGCCCTCGATCTGGACGACCTTCTCGTCCTTGACGTAGACCTTCTGCCCGCAGCCGACCGCGCAGTAGGGGCAGACGGAGTCGACGACCCGGTCGGCCTTCTCGGTGCGCGCCCGCAGGGCGTCCGTACGCGAGGACCGGGCGGCCCGGCCGCGCCCCAGCGGGTCGGTGCCGGTCATCTGCCGGAACACCGGCCAGGACTCGATGCCCACGTCTGCCGCCCCCTCCCGGATCGCGCCTCGCCGTCCACTTCCCCTTTCCCGGCTCTTTATAGCACCGTGCACCGCGCTTTTCCCGTAAGCCCCCGCGGGCCTACGTCGGCGTTTCACGGGTACGGTCGGATCATGGGCCGAGTGACCGTGCGACGCCGGATCGCGCACATCGACGAAGGAGGACGCCGGGCGAGGCCGGACACGCTCGTCGTCGAGGAACCCCTCGAGATCCGGCTGGGAGGGCGCCCGCTGTCGGTCACCATGCGGACGCCGGGGAACGACTTCGACCTGGTGACCGGCTTCCTGTACGCCGAAGGCGTCATCCGGGCGCCGGAGGACGTCGCCGCGATGCGCTACTGCGCCGACACGGACACGTTCAACGTCGTCGACGTCGCGCTCGCGGCCGAGGTGGCCCCGCCGGAGGTCTCGGTGGAGCGTTCCTTCTACACGACCAGCGCGTGCGGAGTGTGCGGCAAGACGAGCATCGACGCGCTCCGGCAGCGGGCGCGCTATGACATCCGGTCGGACACGACCGTCCTCGACCCGGACGTCCTGGCCGCCCTGCCGGACGCGCTGCGGGAGGCGCAGCGGGTCTTCGAGCGGACCGGCGGCCTGCACGCGGCCGGGCTGTTCGACGCGAGCGGCGCGCTGGTGGTGCTGCGCGAGGACGTCGGACGGCACAACGCGGTCGACAAGGTGATCGGCTGGGCGCTGAAGGACGGGCGGCTTCCGCTCGCCGGGCACGTGCTCCTGGTCAGCGGCCGCGCGTCGTTCGAGCTCACGCAGAAGGCCATGCTCGCGGGCATCCCGGCGCTCGCGGCCGTGTCCGCGCCGTCCTCGCTCGCGGCCGAACTCGCCGAGGAGGCCGGCATGACCCTCGTCGGCTTCCTGCGCGGGCACTCGATGAACGTCTACACGGGGGCCGACCGGATCAAGGACTGACCGCGGTCCTACGGTGGGCGCCATGTCCGACGACACGCGAACCCGCCGGGTCCACGGCGACGGCGTCGACCTGGCGGTGTACGAGCGCGGCTCCGGGCCGACGGTGCTGCTGGTGCACGGCTACCCGGACACGCATGCCGTGTGGGACGCGGTCGCCGCGCGGCTGGCGGACCGCTTCCACGTGGTGGCGTACGACGTGCGGGGCGCGGGCGCGTCCTCGCGCCCGGCGCGGCGGGAGGCGTACGGGTTCGAGCACCTGACGGCCGACATGCGCGCCGTGCTCGACGCCGTCTCCCCCGGCGCGCCCGCGCACCTGGTCGGCCACGACTGGGGGTCGATCCAGTCCTGGGAGGCCGTGCGGGAGACGCCCGGCCGGTTCGCCTCCTTCACCTCCATCTCGGGGCCCTGCCTGGACCACGCCGCGTACTGGTTCCGTACGCGCCCGCGGCGGCTGTCCGGCGTCCCTCTCGTCGCCCGGCAACTGCTGCGGTCCTGGTACCTCGCGGCCTTCCAGGTGCCGGTCGTGCCGGAACTGGTCTGGAGGCGCGGGCTGGCCGGCCGGTGGAGCCGCCTCCTGGAACGCGCCGAGGGCGTGCCGCACGGCGGCGGGCACCCCGCCCCCACCCTCCTCCAGGACGCCGTGGCCGGGCTGAACCTCTACCGGGCGAACATGCTCGGCCGGAGCCGCACCGCCCGCCGGGCCGGCGTGTCCCCGCGGGTGACCGTCCCGACGCAGGTGATCGTGCCGACCGGTGACGTGTACGCGACCCCGGCGCTGGCGGCCGAGGCGCCCCGGCCGTTCACCGAGCACCTGCGCGTCCGGCCGGTCGCCACGTCCCACTGGGGGCTCCTCACGCGGCCGGAGGAGTTCGCCGGGCTCATCGCGGAGCACATCGACCAGGCGTCCGCGCCCGGCGCGACGCGTTAGGGCCCGTTTCGAAGTCCCGCCGTCCTCCTGCGCGGCGGGGCTCCGAGACCGGCCCTAGACGAAGGCGGGCCGGGGGCGCGGCGCGCCGGCCGCCTCGCGGGAGGCCGCGGCGAGCCGGGAGACGGCGTCCCGCAGCGTCTCCGGCGAGAGCACGTAGGGCAGGCGGAGGTGGTCGTCCAGGACGCCGTCCACGCCGAAGGCCGTGCCGGGCACGACGTGCAGGCCGTACCGGCCCGCGGCGGCCGCGAGCACGGTGCTCGACGTCCCCGGCAGCCGGACCCACAGTGAGAGCCCGCCCGGCGGGACGGTGAACGTCCAGTCGGGACACTCGCCGCGCAGGGCCTCGACGAGGACCGCGCGACGCTCCCGCAGCATCGCGCGCCGCTCGTCGGCGACCGCGTCCATGCGGCCGAGGAGCCGGGCGGCGATGAGCTGCTCGAACACCGGGCTGGCCAGGTCGACCGCCTCGCGGGCCTCGGCCAGCCTGCGGACGAGGGCCTGCGTCGCCCGGACCCAGCCGATGCGCAGGCCGCCCCACAGCACCTTGGACGCCGACCCGATGCTGATCACGCGTCCGTCGGTGTCGTGGGCGGCCAGCGGACGCGGCCGCGCGACGTCGTCCAGGGCGAGTTCGGCGAAGGTCTCGTCGCCGATGACGTACGTGCCGGTGGCGCGCGCGGCGGCGACCAGCGCGGCGCGGACCTCGTCGCCCATCAGCAGCCCGGTGGGGTTCTGGAAGTCGGGGATGAGGTACGCCAGGCGGGCGGCGGACTGCCGCAGGCCGCTCGTGATGAGCTCGGCGTCCCAGCCGGCGTTGACGCCCGTGGGCACGAGCCGCGCCCCGGCCCGGCGCAGCGCGTCAAGGGCGTGCGGGTACGTCGGCGCCTCGACGAGCACGGGATCGCCCGGGCGGACGAACGCCTGCAGGACGAGGCACAGTCCGTGCTGCGCGCCGGTCGTGATCAGGATCTGCTCCGGCAGCGTCGGAACGCCGCGCGCGGTGTAGCGCGCGGCGACGGCCTCGCGCAGCGCCGGCAGGCCGAGCGGCTCGTAGCCGGGCCCGCAGGCGTACGGCGGGAGCTCCGCCACAGCGGCGGCGACGTCGTCCTCGAAGCCACGAGGAGCGGACGGCGCGACGCAGGCCAGGTCGATCAGCGAGCGGTCCTCGGCGAGGCCGTGGCGGGCCGCCGTCGGGCTGCCGGCGGGCAGCGCCGTCCAGCTGCCCGCGCCCTGGCGGCTCTCGACGTACCCCTCGGCGCGCAGGGCGTCGTAGGCGGCGGTCACCGTCGTCCGGCTCACGCCCAGCGCGGCCGCGAGGTCCCGCTCGGCGGGCAGCCGCGTGCGCAGCGGGAGGCGGCCGTCGAGGACGAGGCCTCGCAGGTCCCGGGCCAGCACCGCGTACAGCGGCCGACCTTCGGGCGTGCCGCCGAGCAGCCGGGCGAGACCCGTGGCATTGATGGTCCGGGAAGTCATGTGGCCACTTTTCCTGATTGGCCCTTAAGTTGCAAGCCACTTCCGTGAGTGAATCAGCGGCAGACCGGGGCCGGGCGCCGATTCCAGCGCCCGGCCTGGACAGATGTGAGCGGAGGAAACCGTTGATCGCCCGCCGATTGGCCCAGCTGTACGTTGGATTGGCCCTTTACGGGCTTGGGATCGCCCTGCAAGTGGCCTCGCGGCTCGGCAACGACCCGTGGGACACCCTCCACCAGGGGCTCGCCCGCCACACCGGCCTGTCGATCGGCACCTGGATCATCATCGCGGCCGTCGCCGTGATGGCCCTGTGGATCCCGCTCCGCCAGCGGCCCGGCGTCGGCACGATCAGCAACGCGCTGCTCGTCGGCGCGTTCGCCGACCTCTTCCTCTGGGTGCTCCCCGACCCCCGGACGGTCGCCGTGCGGTGGGGCTACCTCATCGCGGCGGTCCTCGTCGCCGGGTTCGCGACCGGATGCTACATCGGGGCCGGGCTGGGGCCGGGACCCCGCGACGGCCTGACCACCGGCCTGGCCGCCCGCGGCCACTCGATCCGCGTCGTCCGCACCGGCATCGAGCTGACGGTGCTCGCCGCGGGCTGGCTGCTGGGCGGCACCGTGGGCATCGGCACGCTCATCTACGCGGTCACGATCGGCCCGCTCACCCACGTCTTCATCCCCATGCTGGAGATCAAGGGGACGACCCGCACGAAGACGCGCGGGCGTCCGGAGGACGAGGCCGCCCCGGCCGCGCCGGTGCCCGCCGAGTGCGGCGACGCCGCCTAGGCTCCCGCCGTTCCCGCTCCGGCGGGCCCCGTGCCCGTCGGCCCGGTACCGGTCGGCCCGGCGCCGTCGCCGAGCCGCCGGCCGACCTTTTCGGCGGTCCGGCGCGCCGCGGACAGCGGCGTCGCGACGTCCTCCAGCGACGCGCGCTCGGCCCGTACGCCGAAGACCGCCTCCACCACTCCGGCGACGAGCATGATCCCCGCCGCGATCAGGTAGGCGATGAAGAGCCGGCCGGGGTTCGGGTGGTCCTTGTCGCCGATCAGCGCGCCGAAGATGGTCGGGCCGAGGGCGCCGAACACCTGGGCGATCGCGAAGAAGAGCGCGATCGCCTGGGCGCGCAGCTCCAGCGGGAAGATCTCGCTCACGGTCAGGTAGCCGGAGCTCGCCGCCGCCGAGGCGATGAAGAAGATCACCGACCACAGGATCGTCTGGGTCAGGGCGGACAGCTCGCCCAGCTTGAACAGGTAGCCGCTGACCGCGAGCAGCGTGCCGGAGAACAGGTACGTCCCGGCGATCATGCGCTTGCGGCCGATCGTGTCGAACAACGGCCCCAGCACCAGCGGCCCGAGCAGGTTCCCGGCCGCGAAGGCGAAGAAGTACTTCGGCACGTCGTGGTCGGCCACCCCGTAGAAGTGGCTGAGCACCAGGCCGTACGTGAAGAAGATCGCGTTGTAGAGGAACGACTGGCTGATCATCAGCGTGGCGCCGAGCAGCGACCGCGACGGATACTCACGGAAGAGCGTGCGCCCGACGGTCAGGAACGACACGGACTCGTGCGGGTGGACGTCGAGGTACCGGCTTTCGTCGACGGGCGGCAGCCGGTGGCCGGTCGCCTCGACCTCGCGTTCGATTTGCGCGACCGTCTCCTCCGCCTCTTCGGCGCGCCCGTGCATGAGCTGCCAGCGTGGGCTCTCCGGCAGCGTTCTGCGCAGCGTCCAGATCCCCACGCCGATCACCGGGCCGATGAAGAAGCCGATCCGCCAGCCGAGGTTCTGGGGCAGCAGGTGCGGGTTCAGCAGGACGTACTCGCCCAGCGACGCGAGGATCGCGCCGAACCAGTACGTGCCGCTGACGGCCAGGTCCACCCGGCCCCGGTACCGTGCGGGGATCAGCTCGTCGATCGCCGAGTGGATCGCGGCGTACTCCCCGCCGATGCCCATGCCGGCGATGAACCGGAACAGCAGGAAGATCCCGTAGTTGAACGACAGGGCGGTGAGGGCGTTCGCCGCCAGGTACAGCCCGAGCGTGGCGATGAACAGCTTGCGGCGGCCGAGCCGGTCGGACAGCCGGCCGAACACCAGCGCGCCCACGACCTCGCCGAGCAGGTAGACCGTCGCGGCGAACCCGACGGCACGGGAACTCAGCCCCAGCGTGCCATGGTGCTGCAGGACCGGCCCCACGATGCTGGCGATCTGGATCTCCAGCCCGTCCAGCACCCAGGCGACGCCGAGCGCGACGATCATCCGCGTGTGGAACCGCGACCAGGGCAGCCGGTCGATCCGGGCGGGTACCAGGCTGCGGACGACATCCGGCGGAGACGCCGGGCCACCGGTCTCGTGCATGTCATCTCCTTGGTCCTCGCACCGCCGCGAGGGACAGGGGAGACGTAACCGACCGATCAGGCGGTAAACAACGATGTGGTCCCGGGCCTGATGGGTGCGCCGGGCCCGTGCCACGCTACGGTACGACGGAGATCCGAGACCTGAGGGGGCGATGTTGCCCGGACGCATCGAGGATTACGCGCTCATCGGCGATCTGTTCAGCTGCGCGCTCGTCGGGCTGGACGGCTCCATCGACTGGCTGTGCCTGCCCCGCTTCGACTCCCCCGCCTGCTTCGCCGGGCTGCTCGGGACGCCCGACAACGGCCGCTGGCAGATCGCCCCGGTCTCCGGCGGACGGGCGACCCGGCGCCGCTACCGCGGCGACACGATGATCCTGGAGACCGAGTGGGACACCCCTGACGGCACCGTCCGGGTCATCGACTTCATGCCCGAGCGCGGCGATGCCGCCGACGTCGTCCGCATCATCGAGGGCGTGTCCGGCCGGGTGCCCATGCGCCTCGACCTGCGGCTCCGGTTCGACTACGGCCGGGTCGTCCCCTGGATGCGCCGCGTCGGCGACCACCTCACCGCCACCGCCGGGCCCGACTCGGTGTGGCTGCGCAGCCCGATCGAGCTGGAGGGCCGCGACTTCGCGCACCGCGCGACGTTCGTGGTCTGCGAGGGCGACTCGCTGCCGTTCGTCTGCACCTGGCACCCCTCCCACCTGCCCGCGCCGCGTGACGTGGACCCGTACGAGGCCCTCGACGGCACGGACCGCTTCTGGACCGGCTGGGCCCGCCAGTGCACCTACGACGGCCGGTACCGCGACGCGGTCGTCCGCTCGCTGGCCACGCTGAAGGCACTGACGTACGAGCCCACCGGCGGCATCATCGCCGCCGCGACCACCTCGCTGCCCGAGGACGTCGGCGGCGTGCGCAACTGGGACTACCGCTTCTGCTGGCTGCGCGACGCGACGATGACCCTGGAGGCCCTGCTGCGCAGCGGCTACCGCGACGAGGCCAAGGCCTGGCGGGCCTGGCTGATGCGCGCCGTGGCCGGCACCCCCGAGGACCTGCAGATCATGTACGGCGTCGCGGGCGAACGCCGGCTGGAGGAGTACGAGCTGCCGTGGCTGCCGGGGTACGAGGACTCCCGGCCGGTCCGCGTCGGCAACTCCGCGTCCAAGCAGCTGCAGCTGGACGTCTTCGGCGAGGTCGCCGACTCGCTGTACCTTGCGCTGAACACCGGGATCCAGCCCGAGCGGCACGCCTGGTCGCTGCAGCGCGCGCTGACGGAGTTCCTCGAGGATCACTGGAGCGACCCGGACGAGGGGCTGTGGGAGGTCCGCGGCCCCCGGCGGCACTTCGTGCACTCGAAGGTCATGACGTGGGTGGCGGTCGACCGCGCCGTACGGATGATCGAGCGGTTCGACCGGCAGGGCCCGCTCGACAAGTGGCGGGCCCTGCGCGACGAGATCCACCGCGAGGTCTGCGCCAAGGGGTTCGACTCCGACCGGGGGACGTTCACCCAGTCGTACGGGTCCAAGGAGCTCGACGCCGCCCTGCTGCTCATCCCCCGCGTCGGCTTCCTGCCCCCCGACGACCCGCGCGTCGTCGGCACGGTCGAGGCGATCCAGCGGGAGCTCACCGTGGACGGTTTCGTCCAGCGGTACGAGACCGGAGAGCAGGACCAGGGGGTCGACGGGCTGCCGGGCCGTGAGGGGGCGTTCCTCGCCTGCAGCTTCTGGCTCGCCGGCGCGCTGCGGCAGATCGGCCGGGTCGACGAGGCCCGCGAGCTGTTCGAGCGGCTGCTCGGCCTGCGCAACGACGTCGGCCTGCTGGCCGAGGAGTACGACCCGCGGCTGCGCCGTCAGGTCGGCAACTTCCCGCAGGCGTTCAGCCACGTGCCCCTCGTCCTCACCGCCTACGACCTGGACGGTCACGACGGCGTCCGCCGCGCGAGGGCGTGAAGGCCCCGACCGGCAGTGCCGAGGGTCTTCGGCGCCATGGCGGCGAGGATCCTCGGCCCGGTCTCATCAGGGGAGGCTGTCGAGGAAGCGCATGAAGTCGGCCGGCAGCACCAGGCGGCCGCCGATCGTGCGGGTCTCCAGGAGGGTGAGCCTGCCGTCCCGGCTCCAGAACAGCTCCGGGGTGAGGGACCCGGGCCCCTCGTCGTAGGCGTTCCTGGCGAAGGCGAGCAGGCGCTCGGCCGTGATCAGCGCGGTGTTCTTGCGGATGGCGCAGGCGGCGATCGCGCTCCGGGTGGGAGCGACGGCCAGCGCGCCGTACGGCCCCGGGTCGAGGTAGGCGTCCAGCCACAGCAGGTGCGTCGCGGCGTAGAACGTCTGCCCCTCCAGGACGCGGATGCCGGTGTCGTCGATGACGTCGCACTCCAGCGGGCCGTCGGCGCGCACGCCCTCGCGGCCGACGGCGAACAGCTCGTCCGCCGTCACCGGCCACGTCACGGCGTCGTCGGTGACGATGGTGCGCACGGTCGTGGGGGTGTCGGCGACGATCGCCTCGATGAGCCCGGGCGCGAACGGCCGGCAGATGAGGCGGCCCGTGCGGGCCTCGGCCGGATAGACGCGGGCCCGCAGCAGCCCGCGCACCAGCGGGAAGTCGCGCAGGTCGAGCGGCTCCTCGATCGCCGTGATGATGGTGCCGACGTGGTCGGCGACCAGGGCCGGCCAGTCGTCGCGCGGCACCTGCCGGGCCAGCTGGCGCAGGTTGCGCATGCCGATGTGGAGACGTTGCGGGCCGTCGAGGAGCATCGCGTCGTTCTGGACGGGCCGGCAGCCGTACCCGTGGCTCTCGGCCACCAGCACGACGAGCGAGTCGAGGGCCCGGTCGTCACCACCGGCCGGGGCGGGCCGGTGATCGCGGCGTTCATACGTCGTCATGGTGTCTCCCCCGCGAAGGCGCCCGGAGGCCCGGACCGCCGGCCCCGGGCGTCCGGCACGCCCGGATGAAGTACGAGCGCGTCCGCGTCGAGCATGACGGAGGCACCCAGCCGGATGGTGAGCTGCCGGGGACCGTGCCCGACGGGCACGCCCGCGAGGATCGGCACGCCGAGCGGGCCGAGGCGGTCGGCGAACACCGCGTCGAGGTCGCCGCAACCGGTCCAGGTGCCGAGCACGATCCCGGCGACACCGTCGAACCAGCCCGCCTGGCGGAGCTGGGTGAGCATGCGGTCGACGCGGTAGGGCGCCTCACCGACGTCCTCGAGAAAGGCGATGCGGCCGGTGGCGGGCTCCGGTGCGTACGGCGTGGCGAGCAGGGAGGTCAGGAGGGCGAGGTTGCCTCCCGTCAGGGTGCCCGTCGCGCGGCCCGCGCGCAGCGCGTGCGTGCCGGCGACCGGGGCGCCCCGGTCGAAGATCGCGGCCCGCAGGTGGTCGAGCGCCTCTGGCTCCCCGTCGGCGATGAGGGAGGCGACCATCGGCCCGAACGAGGTCGCCACCCCGAGGCGCCGCCCGAACGCGACGTGCAGCGCGGTGATGTCGCTGGACCCGTGCAGGAGCTTCGGTGTCGCGCGGCCGAGCGCGGCCCAGTCGAGGTGGTCGAGGACCCGCGCGGCGCCGTATCCGCCGCGGGCGCAGAAGACGGCCGCGATCTCCGGGTCGCACCAGGCCGCCTGCAGGTCGGCCGCGCGGTCGGCGTCGGTGCCGGCGAGGTGCGGCAGGCCGGGGGCGACGTCGAGGACGTGCCGCCCGAACGTCACGTCGAGGCCCAGGCTCCGCAGCACCGCGGCACCGCGCTCGAGGCGGTCGGAGTCGACCGGGCCGCTGGGGGCGACGACGGCGACTCGATCCCCGGCGTGCAGCGACGATGGCTGACCGCCCCCGGGGTCGCGCATCCGCCCCTCCTTGTTATGTGCTGCGTCAGAGCATGGCACCAACAACCCCCGCAGCGGAAGAGGTGAGGTGTCGCGCGACCGAGCCTGTGGTGTCAGCGCACCCCTGACACCATCCGGTCAGAAACGTCCCCGATCGGCTCGCGCATCACGCGGCAAGGCGATCATACGGTGTTCGCCGTCCCTTAACGATCCGGAGCCCGCCGGTCACTCCTCGCCCGTCCCGTCCGGATTCGGGCGGCCGGGCGCATCACCGGCCAGGTGATCCACGGCAACGGGGGCGCGTTCCCGGGCCGCTGACCTGCCCGATCGAACCGTGGACCGATGCTGCATCATCGGGGGATGCGATTCTCAGGACGTTCGGTGGTGGTGACCGGCGGCGGCGCCGGGATCGGGCGGGCGATCGCCCTGAGGTTCGGCGCGGAGGGCGCGCGGGTCCTCGTCGCCGACCTGGACGCCGCCGGCGCCGAGCGCACGGCCGGCGAGATTCCCGGCGCCCGTTCGGTCGCCGTCGACGTGACCGATCGCGCGAGCGTCCGGGCGGCGCTGGCGGACCTGCCCGTCGACGTCCTGGTCAACAACGCCGGCGGCGCGACCGACGCCGCGTTCGAAGAGCTCCCCGAGGACCTCTGGGACCGCGACGTCGACCTGTGCCTGAAGGGGACATTCCTGTGCACCCAGGCGGTCCTGCCGGCGATGCTGCGGCGGGGCGGCGGCGTCATCGTCAACGTGGCCTCGGTGAACGGCCTCACCCATCTCGGGAACGAGGCGTACAGCGCGGCCAAGGCGGGGGTTCTCAGCCTCACCCGCAGCGTCGCGGTGCGGTACGGCCCGGGCGGGATTCGCTGCAACGCGGTCGCGCCGGGCACGGTCCGCACGGCCGCGTGGGACGAGCGCGAGCGACAGAGTCCCGGCGTCCTTGACCGCGTCGCCGGCTGGTATCCGCTGCGGCGCGTCGGCACTCCGGACGACGTCGCCGCCGCCGTGCTCTTCCTCGCCTCCGACGAGGCCGCGTGGATCAGCGGCGCGACGCTGCCCGTGGACGGCGGGCTGCTGGCGGGCAACCAGCGCATGGCCGACGACATCATGGGCGACTGAGCCGTCCCACGGGCCAGACCGGCGAGGGGTCGCCCCGGCCGATCCCGGCCGCGGCGGGAGGAGCGGCCGTCTCACCGGCCCCGGCGGGGTGGCGTGCGCGGCGGCGTTCCACAATCGGAGAAGGGGCCCGCACGCGGGCGGCGAGCAGCCGCGCGGCCGCCCGCCACGGAGGGGCCTCCGAGCGGGGGGACGTCATGGAAGACCCGATCCGGCCGCCGACCCGACGGGAAGCGATGGACGACCCGACCCGGCGGGAAGCGATGAAAGACCCGTCCCGGCGGGACGCGGCGGAAGACCCGGCCCGGCCGCTCACCCGGCGGGACGCGATCCGGGGCGGCCTGACCGTCGCGGCGCTCGCGCCGGTGCCCGCGGCCGTCCTGGGCTCGCCCGCCGGCCTGTCGCCGGAGCAGCAGGCCGGGCAGCGCGTCATCTTCTCCTACTCCGGAACGGCCGTCCCGGACGCGCTGCTGGCGCAGATCGAGGCCGGAACCACGGCGGGCGTCATCTTCTTCGCCGACAACGTCTCCGGCCTCGACCAGATCGCCTCGGTGGCCCGGCGGCTGCAGGCCGCGCGGAAGGCGGGAACGGATCCGCTGCTGCTGATGACCGACCAGGAGGGCGGCCGCGTACGGCGGCTGCCGGGCGGTCCGGTCAGGTCGCAGAAGGAGATCGGCCAGGCGTCCGATCCCGTCACGGCGGCGGCCCGCGCCGGTACCGAGGCCGGGCGGCTGCTCGCGGGCGTCGGGATGAACGTCAACCTCGCACCGGTCCTCGACGTCCATCGGGCGGAAGGCGACTTCGCCGACCGGCTGGGGCGCTCGTACAGCACGGATCCGGCGGTGTGCGGCCGGCTGGGCGCCGCCTTCGTCACGGCGCAGCAGCGCGCCCGGGTCGCGGCGACCGTGAAGCACTTTCCCGGGCTGGGCGCGGCCGGCGCCGATGAGAACACCGACCTGCGACCCGTCACGCTGAGCGTCCCGCGATCGACTCTGCGGAGCGTCGACGAAGCACCGTACGCCCCGGCGATCGCGGCCGGGGTCCGGCTCGTGATGCCGTCCTGGGCCGTCTATCCGGCGCTGGATCCGAAGCGGCCCGCGGGCCTGTCCCCCGTGGTCTTCGAGGAGCTCCGCGGCCGGATCGGCTTCCGTGGCGTCACCGTGAGCGACGCGATCAACGCGGGCGGCCTGGAGGGGTTCGGCACGTACGCAGAGCGGGCGGTCGCGGCGGCGCGGGCCGGGATGGACCTCATCCTCGTCTGCTCCCAGCGGGTCGCCGACGGGCAGGCGGTGGTCTCCGGTCTCGCCGGCGCTCTGCGGGCCGGGCGACTGGACCGGCGCGGCTCCGACGCCGCGCGGGCACGGGTCGCGGACCTGCGCCGCGGCTCCGCCTGAATCTCCGTGTTTCGGACAGGCTCCTGCGGCAAAATTCGGGTTCCTGGCACTACCATCCGATGTGTCCGTCAACCGGTCGTGGGCACGGCCGACGCATCCGGAGAGAGGCCCCATGAGTGGCGATCAGGGCGATGGCGACCTGACCGGGGTGGCAGACTGATGGGACCCATGCGCACGACGTCCCCCCACATCCTGGTGGTCAACGGCACCAAGGTCCGTCGCCCGGTCTTCGTCCTGGGCGCGCCCCACTCGGGAACCGACCTCCTCGCCCGTGCTCTCAGACGCTCCACCGGATTCCACGTCACGCTGGGACGCCCCGGCGTCGTCCGGACGGTGTACGCCTTCGCCCGGCGGCCCTCGATCGCCACCGAACGCGGGCAGGGCGCGGCGCGGGTGCTGCGCGACGCGTACGCGCACACCTGGCAGGTCACGCGGGAGGGCTGCGGCGAGTGCCCGGCGGACTGCCGTGAGCTGGGCCGGATCGGCGCCGACGGCACGTGCGCGGACCCGCGCGGCGTCCAGCGCTTCGCCGACGCCACCCCGGACCTGATCTACAGCACGGACGTGATCCTCGACGCCTTCCCCGACGCGCAGCTCATCCAGATCATCCGGGACGGCCGGGACGTCGTCGCCGGGATGCTCACGGACGAGCGTTGCCTGGCGTGGTTCCGGCCCGGGTTCGCCAACCTCGACGAGGTCTTCCCCAACCCGTTCTTCGGGGTCGAGGACGTCACCGAGCGCGCCCGCTGGCCCCAGGCCGGGGTCGCGGTGAAGTGCGCGCTGCGCTGGCGGGGGTCGATCCGGCTCAGCGCCCGGCTGCGGGCGCAGACGCCCGAGGAGCAGCTGTTCACCATCCGGTACGAGGAGCTCGTCGCCCGGCCCCGCGAGGTCGTCTCGGCGCTGTCCGACTACCTCGGCCAGCGGGTCGCCCGCACCGCGCTGTACGGCATCCACGACGGAGGCGTCGGGCGGTGGCAGGAGGAGCTGACGCCCAAGCAGGTGACCCAGGTGGAAAAGATCGCCGGGGCGGAGCTCGGCCGTCTCGGCTACCGGCTCAGCGACCGGGTATAGCCCGCGGGCTCCCGCGCTCGGCATAGCGCCAGCCGATCGCCAGTCCGGCCGCACCGCACCCGACCAGGAGTGCCGTGATCCGCCGCAACCCGCGCCTGTTCTTCACCATCGCGCTCACTCCGCAGTGACGATCCGCCGCTCGCCTCATGCTGTCCCGAGCGCGCGACGGCGGCGTTGCGATGAGAATGCGCTCAGGTGAAACCCCGCGGGCGGCCTACGGCGTGCAGCCGGACGGACGAGGTGCCCGCGGGCCCGGGGCCGCAGGGCGGCGGCCCCGAACGCCGGACGCGGATCTCAGTCCTCGTTGTCCCCGTCGTCCCCGTCGTCCCGGCCGGACCCGCTGAAGACCGACTCGTGCGTACGGTCGATGTCGTCGCCGGACCCGTCCACGCAGCTCACCGTGACGCCGTGGCCGGGCAAGTGGCTGGTGGCGCAGCCGTTCGGCTGTCGCACCGGTGGCCGTCGTCGCCCTCCCGCCGGCTCCGGTACGGGGGTGGCACCCGCTCGGAACGCCGAGAGCCACGGCCGCCGGTGCCGGACCTCACGGAACAGCCGGTGATGGGCCAGCCCGGCCCGGGCGGTGTGGTGATGGGAGATGTCCACGTCCCGGTTCACCGGCTCGATCCTCTGACGGCAGCCGGTCACCGCCAGCACGGCTCCTAAGAGCGCGCCCGCCATGACGATCGAAAATCTCATCTGGTCCCCCGATCCACGTCCCGCTCAGGGACTGAAGTAGTGCTGCATCCGGGTGATCCGGCCCCGGCCGTCGAACCACAGCTCGAACATGTGCGACCGGTCCAGCAGCGGATGGAGTCGCGTCTGCAGCTTGACGAGCAGGGTGCGGAACTCCTCCGGGGTGAGCCGGATCCCGCGTACCCAGTCGGTGACGCCATCGTTGGCGATCGGGGCGGACGCCCGGATCACCGCCCCTGACGCCAGCCGCAGCGACACGTAGCGCCCCACGTCCGCCGGGTGCACCGTCTCCGGTCCCCCGGGCTGGACCTTGCGGGCCGGCGCGAACAGCACGGTCTCCGCCGTCGGGCCGGCCATGACGAGTCCGAAGACGCGGGAGCGGTCGGCGTACGCCGCCCCCGGCGCGTTGGTGTCCGGGCCCGCCGACGGAACCCCCGGGCCAGGCGGGTCGGTCCGCTCATCGGTACGCGCGCCGGTCAGCAGCAGCGTCCCGGCGCAGGCGATCAGCGCGACGGACGTCACCCAGCGTGCCCGTCTGGTATACGCAGCGCTCACGCTGGGGATCTACCCTGGCCTCCACCAGGTCATTCCTCTGTGCTGACCGGGCAATGGCGAGTCATCACATATGGCGTAACGCCCATTGCGTCCGATTCACCCGTCATGACGGCACGGAAGATCGGAGATCACGCCCGGTCGGGGTTCTGCTCACCGCCGGGGTTCTCGGGATCGCGCCTGCGGACGTGGGAGGCGGGGCGTTCGAGTTCTTCGGCGACGAGCCGGCCGACCTCCCGGAACAGCTCGCTGCTCGGCCAGATCTCGCGCGGCGGGGGAATATGGGTACGGGCTCGGTCACCCGGCATCGCCATCGACCGTTCCCTTCGTTGTCGCGGACGGATGATGAGTCCGTCTACCCGCGAACGGCCGATGTACGCGGGGCCGTCCGCTTCCCGGTGGTCGGCGCGGCCCGCCCCCGAGGGCCGCGCCGACCACCGGGAAGGGTCTCAGCGCACGGCGTCGGGCACGTCCTGCCGGGCGAACTGCGTGTGGTAGAGCTCGCTGTACAGCCCGCCCTCGGCGAGGAGCTCGTCGTGCCGGCCCCGCTCGACGACGCGGCCGTCGTCGATCACGAGGATCTGGTCGGCCTCCCGGATCGTCGACAGCCGGTGGGCGATCACGATCGACGTGCGGCCGGTCAGGGCGGTGCGCAGGGCGCGCTGCACCGCCGCCTCGGACTCGGAGTCCAGGTGCGCCGTCGCCTCGTCGAGCACGACCACCGAGGGCGCCTTCAGCAGCAGCCGGGCGATGGCCAGCCGCTGCTTCTCGCCGCCGGACAGCCGGTAGCCCCGATCGCCGACGACGGTGTCGAGGCCGTCGGGCATGGCGTCGACGAGGTCCCAGATCTGCGCGGCCCGAAGCGCCTGGACCAGTTCCTCGTCGGTGGCCTCGGGCCGGGCGTACGCGAGGTTGGCGCGGATCGAGTCGTGGAACAGGTGCGCGTCCTGGGTCACGACGCCGACCGTGTCGCGCAGCGACGCGAGGGTCGTGTCCCGTACGTCCTGCCCGGCGATGCGGACGACGCCGTCCGTGACGTCGTACAGCCGGGACACCAGCTGGGTGATGGTCGTCTTGCCGGCACCGGAGGGCCCGACCAGCGCGGTCATCGTCCCCGGATCGGCGCGGAAGCTCACTCCGTGCAGGACCTCGCGGCTCGGCGCGGTGTCGGTCCGCGCGATCGACTCCAGGGAGGCCAGCGAGACCTCGGCGGCCGCCGGGTAGCGGAACACCACGTCGTCGAACTCGATCGCCGGGGCGCCGGACAGGTCGGGATCGGCCGGCCCGGAGGGCAGCGTCTCCTCCGGAGCCGGGCGCTCCGGCAGCGGCCGGGCGTCGGGCCTCTCGTCGATCATCGGCGGCAGGTCGAGGACCTCGAAGACCCGGTCGAAGCTGACCAGCGCGGTCATCACGTCGACGTGCACGTTGGACAGCGCGGTCAACGGGCCGTACATGCGGGTGAGGAGCGTCGCCAGGGCGACGAGCGTGCCGAGCTGGAAGCTGCCGTCCACGACGAGCGATCCGCCGACGCCGTACACCATGGCGGTCGCCAGCGACGCCACCAGCGTGAGGGCGGTGAAGAAGACCCGCCCGTACATCGCGGAGGTCACCCCGATGTCGCGCACCCGCTCCGCCCGGTCGGCGAAGCCGGCCGACTCCTCCTCGGGACGGCCGTAGAGCTTGGCGAGCATCGCGCCGGCGACGTTGAACCGCTCGGTCATCAGCGAGCTCATCTCCGCGTCGAGCTGCATCTGCTCCCGGCTGATCTTCTGCAGCCGGCGGCCGACCCACTTGGCCGGGAAGATGAAGATCGGCAGCAGCACCAGCGCGACCAGCGTGACCTGCCACGACAGCACGAACATCGTGACCAGCACGAGGATCAGGCTGATCACGTTGGACACGACCGAGGACAGCGTGGTGGTGAGGGCGCGCTGCGCGCCGATGACGTCACTGTTGAGGCGGCTGACGAGCGAACCGGTCTGGGCGCGCATGAAGAAGGCGACCGGCATGCGCTGCACGTGGTCGAACACCTGGGTGCGCAGGTCGTAGATCAGCCCCTCACCGATGCGCGCGGAGTACCAGCGCTGACCGAGCCCGATCAGCGCCTCCACCAGGGCGAGGCCCGCGACGGTGGAGGCGAGCGTGATCACGATCCCGGTCCGGTGCGGCACGATCCCGCGATCGATGATGGCCTTCAGGAGCAGCGGGTTGGCCACGACGATGACGGCGGCCACGGCGTTCAGCGCCAGGAAGAGCACGAGCTCCCGGGTGTACGGGCGGGCGTAGCCGGCGATGCGGCGCACCGTGCCGGCCTTGAGCCTCTCCTTGACCACCGACCTGTCGCGGCGGAACGACGCCATCATCATCCAGCCGTTGTCCGGCATCCCCACGGCGGTCCTCCCGACGGTTCAGGACGTAATCATGTAAGCGTGTCGGCAAGAACGTACCGGATGGTCGGTTGATTCCCCCGAGATCCCGGTTCGTCGCTCGCCTTCAACCAGCCTGCGCCATCCGCGCGGGCCTCCGCCATCCGCCGTCCGGCCGAGCCCGCCCCGACCCGGAGACCTAGTTCTCCGCAAAGGGGTTGTGCCGGATGTCGATCTTGCGTGGAATGTCACAAGCCCCGACCAACCCACGGAGCCCCCCATGCGACAACGCACGCTCGGCGCGGTCCTCGCGATCACCGCGGTCACCGCCGTGCCCGCCGTCTCGGCGCACCCCGCCCAGGCCGCCCCGTCCCCCCACGTCACCGTGTCCGGCGGCGAGACCCAGCCGGTGTTCTCCCGCGCCGACGCCATCACCCAGACGGTGAACATCGAGGTCCCCGTCGACAGCGACCACGACGGCGTACGGGACCGGGTGCAGATGCGCATCATGCGTCCCAAGGAGACCGACCAGGGCCTCAAGGTCCCGACCATCGTCGAGCCCAGCCCGTACTGGGCCGGCGGCAACGACGTGCCGAACCACGACGTCGACATCGACGGCCTGAGCGCACGCGGCCTGCGGCAGAACCGGTCGGCCGACGTCCTCGCCGGCGCCTTCCCCGGCTACTACGACAACTACTTCCTGCCGCGCGGCTACGCCGTCGCCGACCTCGACAGCCTGGGCACCGGCGGCTCGACCGGCTGCCCGACCTCCGGCGCGCGCAACGAGCAGGCCGGGGCCCGCGCCGCCGTCGACTGGCTGACCGGCCGCGCCCGCGGCTGGGCCCCCGACGGCACGCCCGTCAAGGCGACCTGGTCGACCGGGAACGTCGGCATGATCGGTCAGTCCTACGACGGGACGCTGCCGAACATGGCGGCCGCGACGGGAGTACCGGGCCTGAAGGCGATCGTGCCGATCGCCGGGATCTCCTCCTGGTACGACTACTACCGCGCCAACGGCGGCGTCGTCGCGCCCGGCGGCTTCCAGGGCGAGGACCTGGACGTCCTGGCCAAGTACGTCTACACGCGGGCGGACCGGGAGATCTGCAAGCAGGTCATCGCCGACATCGAGGCGAGGCAGGACCGCGACACCGGCGACTACAGCCGGTTCTGGGACGAGCGGAACTACGTGCAGGACGCGCGGAAGGTGCGCGCCGCCGTGTTCGTCGTGCACGGCCTGAACGACTGGAACGTCAAGACCAAGCAGTCGGTGGAGTGGTGGAACGCACTCGCCCGCGCCGGCGTCCCCCGGAAGCTGTGGCTGCACCAGGCGAACCACAACACGCCGTTCCGCTGGCGGATCGAGGAGTGGCTGCGGCAGACGCACCACTGGTTCGACCACTGGCTGTACGGGATCGACAACGGCATCATGCAGGAGCCGCGCGTCGACATCGAACGGGCGCCGGGGCAGTGGGAACAGCACGCGGACTGGCCAGAGCCCGGCACGCGCACCGTCGACCTGCACCTGAACGCCTCCGGTGACCTGGCCGCCAGGCCCCAGAGCGGCGCGGCGCAGTCGATGGTCGACGCGGGCCGCACCCGGACGGCCGAGCAGCTCGCGGCCGACCCGGCCGCCTCTGACCCGAACCGCCTGATCTACCTGACGCCGGAGCTCACGAAGCCGGTACGGGTCGGCGGCACCCCGCGCATCTCGCTGCGCGCGTCCCTCGACGGCCGCTCTCCGTACCTCACCGCACTGCTGGTCGACTACGGCACCGACACGCGCCCGACCGGTGCGGTGGCGAGCACGGGCGAGCAGGTCTGCTACGGCGAGGGGGTGCCCGGCGACGACGGCTGCACCACCAGGACCGCGCACGTCACGGAGACCAAGCCGTTCAAGATCGTGACGCGGGGCTGGCTGGACGCCCGCAACCGGCACGACCCGGCCCGTACCGAGCCGGTCAAGGCCGGGAAGATGTACGACTTCACCTGGGACCTCCAGCCGAACGACTACGTCTTCAAGGCGGGCCACCGGCTGGGCGTCGTGGTGCTGTCCACCGACTACGACTACACGCTGCGCTATCCGGCCGGCACGAGGCTGAGCGTGCGGCCCGGAGTCAGCACGCTGCACCTGCCGGTCGCCCCGCGCTGAGACGACGAAGGGCGGGCGGCCTGACGCCGCCCGCCCTTCGCGGCCCGTTCAGGCGCCGAGATTGAAGGTGTCCGGGTCCGGGCCGGTGCGCTCGTCGCGGTTCAGGCCGGCGATGGCGGCCAGGTCGTCGTCGCTCAGCTCGAAGTCGAAGACCTCGATGTTCTCCCTGATGCGGGACGGCGTGACCGACTTGGGGATCACCACGTTGCCGATCTGGAGGTGCCAGCGCAGAATGACCTGCGCCGGAGTCTTGCCGTGCTCGGCCGCGATCCGGGCGATCGTGTCGTCCTTGAGCAGCTCGCCGCCACTGGCGAGCGGGCTCCACGCCTCCGTCGCGATCCCGTGCTCGGCGTGGAACGCCCGCAGGTCCTCCTGCTGGAGGTACGGGTGCAGCTCGATCTGGTTGAGGGCGGGGACGACGTCGGTCTCCTCGAACAGCCGCCGCAGGTGCGGGATCTGGAAGTTCGAGACGCCGATCGCCTTGGCGCGGCCCTCGTTGTAGACCTTCTCGAACGCCTTCCAGGTCTCGACGTAGGCGTCCTTGGCCGGCAGCGGCCAGTGGATGAGGTACAGGTCCACGTAGTCGAGCCCGAGCTTGTCGAGGCTCAGGTCGAACGCCCGCAGCGCGGCGTCGTACCCCTGGTCACCGTTCCACAGCTTCGTGGTGACGAACAGCTGCTCGCGGGGAACGCCGGCGGACGCGATGGCCTTGCCGACGCCCTCCTCGTTCTCGTACGCCGCCGCGGTGTCGATGCTGCGGTAGCCCGCCTCGATGGCGGTGCCGACCGCCGAGACGGCCTCCTCGTCGGGAACCTGCCAGACACCGAACCCCAGCTGCGGGATGGCGGCGCCGGTGTTCAGGGTGATGGTCGGGACGGTTGGCACAAGAGTCCTTCCGTGGTCGTCGGTGTTACGTCTCCGCAGGGTACGGGCCCGGCCGGAACGCGCCTCCGGCCAGGTCCGTTTTGCCGCCGAGGGGGCGGACCATCACGTGTTGCCCTCTATGTCGGTTCCTATTCCTCGCTCCCGGATGGCGACGAGGTCGTGCCGGGCCTCCGGCCCGGACGGCCGTTCGGCGCCTTCGACGACGAAGCCCGCGTCCGCGATCATGCGCAGGTCGTCGTCGCCGGCCTGGCCCTCGCTGGTGAGGTAGTCGCCGAGGAAGATCGAGTTCACGACGTGCAGCGCCAGCGGCTGCAGGGCGCGCAGGTGGATCTCCCGTCCGCCGGCCAGCCGCACCTCCACGTCGGGGAAGACCAGCCGGAACAGCGCGAGGATGCGCAGGCAGCGCAGCGGCGTCAGCTCCCACTTCCCGGCCAGCGGCGTCCCCTCGAACGGGATGAGGAAGTTCACCGGCACCGAGTCCGGGTTCAGCTCCCGCAGCGCGAACGCGACGTCGATGACGTCCTCGTCGCCCTCCCCCATCCCGAAGATCGCTCCCGAGCACGGCGACAGCCCGGCGGCCGCCGCCTCGTTGACCGTGTCCACCCGGTCCTGGAAACCGTGGGTCGTGCAGATGTCGCCGTACCGCTCGGCGCTGGTGTTGAGGTTGTGGTTGTAGGCGAACGCCCCCGCCTCGCGGAGCTGTTCGGCCTGGCCGGGCTTCAGCAGGCCGAGGCACACGCAGACCTCGACGTCGCGTGCGGCGATCTCCCGGACGGCCGCGCTGACCCGGTCGATGTCCCGCTGGGCGGGGCCGCGGCCACTGGCGACCAGGCAGACCCGGCGGGCGCCGCGCGCGACCGCCTTGTCGGCGGCGCGGACCATCTCCTCGGTCTCCTGCCAGGAGTACTTCAGGATGTCGGCGTCGGACCCCTTGCGCTGCGAACAGTAGAAGCAGTCCTCCGGGCACAGGCCGCTCTTCATGTTGACCAGGTAGTTCAGCTTCACCCGGTCGCCGAAGAACGCCCGCCGCACCCTCCCGACCGCCGCGATCAGTGCGAGCGTGCCCTCATCGGAGACGGCGAGCACCGTACGGGCCTCATCGCGGGTCAGCGCCTCCCGGCGCATCGCCTTGGCCACGATCGGATCCACGAGATCGTCCATGGGGGCGAGTCTGCCGTGTCCCGGTCGGGGCTCGGAGGAGCCACCGGCACAACAGGGCGGACCGTGGCTTGTAGGCGTGGTCCACTTGACGTGAGGGGCCCGGAGAAGCTCCGGACCGCCCGGCGGCGAAGCCGAACCGGCCCTGAGAACGCGGTGGAGCCTCGGACCGCCCGACGGCGGAGCGGACCGGCGGCGTCAGTGGCCCGGCGGGGCCTCGGACCGTGCGGCGGCGGAGCGGGCCGGTGGCCTCAGGAGGCCGCCGGCGCGGCGGCCGGGCTGCCGAGCAGCGGCACCTGTTCGCGGCGCTCGGCCGCCGCCTGCTCCTCGAGGGTGTTGTGGGGCGCCTGCCGGATGAGCCGCTTGGTCGCCGCCGCGGTCTCCGGCCGGACCTGCAGGATCGCCGCGACGAGGTCGGCGACCGCGGAGTCGAGCTCGGCGGCGGGCACCACCAGCTCGGCCAGGCCGAGCCGGGCGGCCTCCTCGGCGAAGACGGTGCGCGTCGTCAAGCAGAGCTCCAGTGCGCGCGGCACGCCGACGATGTCGACGAGCGGCTTGGTGCCGGTGAGGTCCGGGACGATGCCGAGCGCGGGCTCTTTCATGGCGAATTTCACGTCGTCGGCCACCACGCGCAGGTCGCAGGCGAGAGCGAGCTGGAAGCCACCGCCGATCGCGTGCCCCTGCACGGCGGCGATGGAGACGATGTCGGGGCGGCGCAGCCAGAGGTAACCGGCCTGGAGTCCGGCGATGAAGGCCTCGTCGCGGGGAGCGGAGGTGTCCTCGCCGGGCACTCCCTCGGGGCTGAAGAGACGCAGGTCGATGCCCGCGGAGAAGGACGGGCCGTCGCCGCGTACGACGACGACGCGGACGGTGTCGGGCAGCGCCTCGCCGATGCGGGCGAGCGTGTGCCAGGTGCTGAAGGTCAGGGCGTTGCGCCGCTCGGGCCGGGCAAGGCTGATCGTCGCCACGGCGCCGTCGACGTCGAGGCGCAGGCCTGCTCGCTGAAGCTCGGCAGGGTCGAGCGGTGAGTCCGCCATGACGCTCCTTCCACGCGTGCGTCGTGGCGGACGGGCCCGCCACCGTGCCCGACCTTAGCGGGTCGGGCACGGTGGCCTCTCATGCGGTCCGGCGCCGAGAGCTGGGGGGAGTAGCCGTCCGTCAGGACTTCTTACCGCGGGTCGCTCCGCCGCGTCCGCGCAGATTCACGCCGGACTCGGTGAGGATGCGGTGGATGAAGCCGTACGACCGTCCGGTTGCGGCAGCCAGGGCACGGATGCTCTCGCCGGAGTCGTAGCGCTTCTTCAACTGCTCCGCCAACTTATCTCGCTCGGCACCGGTCACGCGGGTGCCCTTCTTTAGGGTCTCGGCCACGAGTACCTCCCGTAGTGATGCGGTGACCGCTGCGTTATCCCCAGCCATGATCAGACATTCGCGCGCGATCGGCTACCCACTACGCCAGAAAAGATCTGCTTCGTTGTGTCAAGGTTGCGCTGCAGGTCAGGCAAGTGCCACGAGATCGGAAAATTCGTCACTCCAGATGTCCTCAACACCATCCGGAAGCAAGATCACTCTTTCCGGTTGCAGCGCCTCCACCGCACCCTCATCGTGAGTGACCAGAACGATCGCCCCGGCGTACGTCCGGAGGGCGGCCAGGATCTCCTCGCGGCTCGCCGGATCGAGGTTGTTCGTGGGCTCGTCGAGGAGCAGCACATTGGCGCTGGAGACGACGAGAGTGGCCAGCGCGAGGCGTGTCTTCTCGCCTCCGGACAGCACGCCGGCGGGCTTGTCGACGTCGTCTCCGGTGAACAGGAACGACCCCAGGATCTTGCGCGCCTCCGTCTCCGGGAGGTCGGGAGCGGCCGAGCGCATGTTCTCCAGGACCGTACGGTCGACGTCGAGGGTCTCGTGCTCCTGCGCGTAGTACCCCAGGCGCAGGCCGTGCCCGTCGACACGCTCGCCGGTATCGGGCTTTTCGACGCCCGCGAGCAGGCGCAGCAGGGTCGTCTTGCCCGCTCCGTTGAGCCCCAGGACGACGACCCGACTGCCCCTATCAACCGCTAGGTCGACATCCGTGAAGACTTCCAACGAACCGTACGATTTGGACAAAGCTCGTGCCATGAGCGGCGTTTTGCCACACGGAGCCGGCGCGGGGAACCGAATCCGGGCCACTTTGTCGGTCTGACGCTCGCCCTCGACCCCGGCCAGGAGGCGCTGCGCGCGGCGTTCCATCTGCTGGGCGGCCTTCGCCTTGGTCGCCTTCGCGCGCATCTTGTCGGCCTGGGCCTGCAGGGTGCCCGCCTGGCGCTCGGCGTTGGCGCGCTCGCGCCTGCGGCGCCGCTCGTCGGTCTCCCGCTGAGTGAGGTAGGTCTTCCAGCCGACGTTGTAGATGTCGATGACGCACCGGTTCGCATCGAGGTGGAAGACCTTGTTCACCACGGCGTCGAGCAGGCCGACGTCGTGACTGATCATGATCAGCCCGCCCTGGTGCGTCTTGAGGAAGTCGCGCAGCCAGGTGATCGAGTCGGCGTCCAGGTGGTTGGTGGGCTCGTCGAGCAGGAGCGTGTCGGCTCCGGAGAACAGGATGCGGGCCAGCTCCACCCTGCGGCGCTGGCCGCCGGACAGCGTCCGCAGCGGCTGGCCGAGCACCCGGTCCGGGAGGTTGAGGCTGGAGGCGATGGAGGCCGCCTCGGCGTCGGCGGCGTACCCGCCGAGCACGTGCAGCCGGTCCTCCAGGCGGCCGTATTTGCGGACCGCCTTGTCGCGTTCGGCGCCCTCGGCCGTCGCCATCTTCAGCTCGGCCTCGCGCATCTGGCTGATGACCTCGTCCAGGCCGCGCGCGGACAGGATGCGGTCGCGGGCGAGGACCTCGAGGTCGCCGGTGCGCGGGTCCTGGGGAAGGTAGCCGATCGTGCCGGACCGCGTCACCTCTCCGGCGGCGGGCAGACCCTCGCCTGCGAGCACCTTGGTGAGGGTGGTCTTGCCGGCGCCGTTGCGGCCGACCAGGCCGACGCGGTCGCCGGGGTTGACGCGGAACGAGGCTCCCTCGAGCAGCAGACGGGAGCCGGCGCGGAGTTCGATGTCACGGGCGGTGATCACAGTGGGAACGCTCCTGGGGGGCGGGCTGGGAGAGGCGGGACGACGAAAAGGGCGCCGCCCGGAGGCCCGATGGCCCGGCCGCGCCCTGGGAGCGCCTGATCAGCTCGCAAGCATGCCCCCAGTGTAGGGGACGCGGCCCATGGATCTTGACATCGTCGCGGGCGCGGCCCCACTCGGTGATCGCGAACGGCCCGACTCGGTGATCTTGAACACGTGTGGCGGCCGGGATCAGGGGAAGCGTCTACGGCGAAGCGGCTCGCCGACCCGGGCGGGCCGTGACCGAGGACGAGAGGAAGGCCCGTGATGCCGCAGGAACGCTCAAGGGAGGAGCTGGAGGAGGAGCTCCGGGTGGTCGAGGACGACATCGCGTCCGTGCGGCCGGCGGTGGAGGACCTGCGCCGGACGATCGGGCAGCAGGAGGACGGCCCCACCGACCCGGAGGAGCGGTCCGTCCAGCTGCAGAACGCCGAGGAGCAGGAGGCGATCCTCCAGCGGATGGAGGACAGGCGCGCGGACCTGCTGCGGCGGCTGGGCAAGGAGTGACCCCAGCTCGGAGTGCCCTCCGCCGGCCCCCCCTTTCCGGTCCGATCCAGGTACCCGAACGGGGAGTCTCCCCGTGGTCGCGCCTCCTCTCGGAGACGAGAGTGGACGTCGACCGTTCCGCCCCGCTTCCCCGCCCGAGGATGAGGTCCTGATGCGTCGTATCCAGATCAAGGTCAAGCGCCCGCGTCCGAATCCGGTCGTCGAGCTCGACCTGCGCACTCCCTCCGGCCGCCCGCTCCCGTACTGAGCTCTCTCCTCCCCGGCGCGCCGGCCGGGGACCGGCTCCCGGCCGTGTCCGGGGGTGATCCATTCGTGATCGACGGCGCGCAACCGCCGTGCCGCCGCCCGCGTCTGAGCGGGCATGCGTACGCTCACCCGGATCCTGGTGCCGCTCGTGGTGGCCGCGGCGGTGCTCGGGGTCGTGCGGCCGTCCTGGGCCTGCGGCTGCGGGGCGCTGATCACTTCGACGAACTCAGGGGTCGACGTCGCCGCGGAGACCTCGATCGTCCGCTATGACGGCTCGTCCGAGGAGATCGTCATGCGGCTGTCGGTGCGGTCCAGCGCCCGCGACGCCGCCTGGCTGATGCCGACCCCGTCCCGCGCCACGGTGACGCTCGGCGAGCGCGGGTGGTTCGACCAACTGGACCGGCTCACCGCGCCGAAGGTCGTCCGGCGCAGGCACTGGCTGCCGGATCTCGGCGGCGGAACCCGCGTGGCGGGCGCCCCGGCGCCGGCGGGCGGCCGGGTCGGTGTGCTCGCGCAGCAGCGTCTGGGCCCCTTCGAGGTGACGACGCTGTCGGCGGCCGATCCCCGCGCCCTCGCGGCGTGGCTCACGTCGCACGGCTACCACCTGAAGGGGCGCCTCGCTCAGGCGCTCGCACCGTACGTGGCGCGGCGGTGGACCTACACGGCGGTCCGGCTGGCTCCCCGCAGCGGTCCGCTCTCAGGAGAGCTCGACCCGTTGCGCATCAGGTTCGCCGCGGACGCCCCGGTCTACCCGATACGGCTGTCCCGGCTGGCGAGCACTCCCCAGGCCGTGCACCTGTACGTCCTCGCGCCGCACCGGGTCACCGTCCGCGGCCTGAGCCTGTTCACCACGTACGCGGGCCGGGTGCGCCCCGCGCAGGTCGCCTCTCCCGGGTTGCGCTCCCTCCTCGGCGGCGGCGCGTTCCTGACCGAGTTCGTACGCCAGGGGATCCCGCCGGCCGACTTCACCGACGACCTCGGCTTCACGTACACCGCCGACACGCCCTATCAGCAGGTCGAGTACGAGGAGGGCGGGCTGGTGACGTTCCTGGGCCTGCCCGCCGTCCTGTGGCTCCTCGCGGCGCCCGCGGCGGTGCTCGTGGCCCTGGTGGTGTTCCTCCTGACCCGGCGGCAGCGACGCCGGGCGCGGGGCGCGGTCCGACCTGTCCTTTGATCGACATCCCCGTCACCGTGGGTTTGGGAAAGGTCACACGGTGGGAGGATGCCGAGCATGTGGATCGCTCCCGAGCGCCGACGCGCGGGCCGGTGGATCGCACCGGCGCTCGCCGTGGCCGCCGGCGTGGCGATCGGCGCCACCGAGACCGCCCGAGGGCATGTGACGACGGGCCTGGTGGGCCTGGCCGTGCTCCTCGGCTACGGCGCGCTGCTGGCCTACCGGCGCGGCGAGTCGGTCCTCACCCTGCATGAGGCGTTCGGGCTCGGCCGGCGCTCCGGGATCCATCTGCGGGCCGCCGCCATGACCGGTGACGTGCTGGTCGGCGTGATCGTGGCGGCCATGCTGGTCCAGGCGCTGCGCGGCGCCCAGATCGGCCTGCTCGCCGGTCTCGCCGCCGTGGCAGGGGTGACCTACTTCCTGTCCGTCCTGATGCTGAACCGCACCTACTGAGCCCCCTGCGCACCGGCCGACCGGGCGGCGCTGAAGCCGACGGGGCGGCGCGCTGAAGCCGACTCGGATTCCGCCGGTTACGGAAGCCCCCCGGCCGCGGCAGGGGCCGCCCGTTATCACAATGGCGGCAATCGGTGAAATTCCCGATGAATACTGAGGTCAGCGGGGCGCCGAAGCCACGAGAACATCGCAGAATCGTTCCGTGACAGCTTTCGCCGCCGCCCCTGGCGGCCCGGAGTCCGCATTCGCGGGGCGTTCCCACGCCTCGCCTCTGGAGCGCGTCACCTTCCACCCGATCGTCGATCTCGACACCGGAACGGTCGTGGCCGTCGCCCCCTCGGTGCCCGGCCCATCGGTCCCCGATCCGGACGGAGAGGTGGACCGCGCGATCCACGCGGCGCGGGCCCTGTCCCGGTCGGAGACCATGCTCCCCCTCCAGCTCGTCCTCCGGATGAGCACCCTCGCCTACGACCGGCCGATGGAGCGGCTTCACCGGACGCTGGCGGACCTGGGCCGCCGTCCCGGCGGCGTCATCGTCTCGGTGACGGGCGGCCCGGCCGGAATGTCGCTCGACGAGGCCGCCGCCCGGCTCGGGGGGCTCCGCTCGGCCGGATACCTCCTCGCCCTGGAGGTGGGCGACCTGCCGACCCGGTTCGTCGCCGACATGGCGCCGACGGTCCTGATCCTCGACCCCGCGGTCACCCGGCGGGCCGCGGCGGACCCCCGGCGCGCCGCGATCGCGGAGGCGTTCGTCGCGCTGGGCCGCCGGACCGGCGGGCACGTGCTCGCTCCGGGCGTCGTCTCCGACGACCAGCTCACGAATCTGCGGGGACGCGGAGTCCGGCTGGCGCAGGGGCCGCTGCTGACCCCACGGCACTGGCGACCCGGCATGCCGGTGACCGTCCCGGTCGGCGCCCGCGACTCGGAGCGCGACCGGCTCGGCCCGCGCGTGACCGAGTTCATGATGCCGGCGACGGTGATGCCCGACACGGCCACCGCCGAAGAGGTGCTGTCGGTGTTCAACGCCCAACCGGCCACCAGCAGCGTCGTCCTCGTCGACCAGACCGAACGCCCCCGCCACACGGTCGACCGCACCCGTTTCCTGCTCCGGCTGGCCGGCGCGTACGGGCACGCCCTGCACGCCCACCGGCCTGCGGCGCGGCTGGCCGACCCGCCCCGGCCGGTGCCCAGGACCGTTCCCGCGATCGCGGCCCTGCGCGCGGCGGGCGATGACGCCGAGCGCGTCTACGACGATCTCGTGGTGATCGACGAGATCGGCCGCTGCCTCGGCATCGCGCGGGTCGGCGACCTCATCCGCAGCCTGGCCGCGCTCGACCACTGAGGCCCGGCCGCGGGGCCGCGGCGGTCGCGGATGCCCGGCCACAGGGCCGTGGCGGTCGAAAGGGCGCCCGGCCCCGGCACGTCGGGCGGGCCGCGCGGGTCAGCGCTCGAGGCGGGACTTGATGCGGGCCAGGGTGATGCGCATGCCCTGCCGGTTGACCTCGGCGCGCCCGTCCGCCGGGACCCCGGTGAAGACCCTGCCGAGGATCGAGGCGAACGCCGCTCCCCGGCCCTCCCGCCGCAGGTCCTCCCAGTGCTCGGTCAGCCGGGTCGAGCCGTCGCCGACCGGCTCGACCCGGTAGCCCCACACCGCCACGGGAACGCCGAAGGTCGTCACCCGGAACGCGAACGCCCGGCCCGGGACGGCCTCGACGACCCGGCAGTTCGTGAACCACACGCGGGCGCCGATCCGGTTGAACCCGATGAAGGTCAGGCCGGGGACCACCCGGCGGCCGCGTACCCGCACCGCGAAGACCTCCGGGCTCCATTCCCCCATCCGGCGCGGGTCGGCGACCGCCGCGTACACGCGCTCCGGCTCCGCGTCGATGACGACGCTCTCCTCGACCGTCCACTGGCGTCCCATCGGGCGATCATCTCCTACGGAGGTCAGCGCAGGTGGACGAAACGGTCCTGCCACGCGGCGAACCAGGCGGCGAACCAGGGCTCCCCCGCCGCCAGCGGCACGATGTAGGTGACTGTCTCGGCGTGGTAGCGGCGCTGGAAGTCCGGCGGCATCCGGTCCAGCGTCTGCACGTTGCTGACCCGGTCGGCGAGCTTCACGAGGATCGCCTCGCGGGGCGCGTCGCGCAGGCGCCGCAGGTAGGAGACCTTCGCGGCGCGCTTCGCGGCCTTGCCCTCCACCGGCGGCTTGGTGACCCAGTCCACCAGCTCCCCGACCTCCGGGCCGAACGCGGCCTCGACGTCGGCGAGCGTCGCGGCGGTGTCCTCGACCGTGTCGTGCAGCAGGGCCGTGACGAGCACGTCCGTGTCGGTGACGCCGGCACCGCGGACCAGCACTTCGAGGGCCTCGAACAGGTGCTCGGCGTACGGCGCGCCGGTGGGCCGCCGCTGCTCGCCGTGCCAGCGCAGCGCGGCCTCGGCGGCGCGGTCCAGGGTCGCCAGGTCGACGGGGTGCGGCGTCAGGGCGGCGCGAGCCTGCTCCCAGGTCCGCCAGTTCGTGAAGGTCTCCACGCTGCCTTCTCCTTCAGGTGGCCGGGCACCGTCACGAGGTCGTCTCGATCGTCCCCGGGCGTGCGCCGAACCGTACGGTCGCGGCATGATTGCACGGTGCGAAACCCGCCCGATGATCATGCCGTCGCGGTGTGGATATGGCCCAGGGCGCTCCCGCTGGCCTCGATCTTCGGACCTGCATGGGACGGCACGGAGGTCCGCGCGCGTTTCCTCACCCTGACCGGCCAGTGGCAGGCCCGCCATCCGGCGCCGTCGGCCGTCGGCGGGACGGGCGGGCCACGGCCCGGCCAGTGGATGTGGCATCCGCCCGCCCGCCGCATCTACGACTGCCACACGTACGAGGCCGGGGACGACTGGCTCGAGGTGGCGATCCGGATGGAGTCGATCGACTTCTACCCGGACCACTGCCGGATCGGGGCGAGCCTCACCATCGCCTGCCGCTGCGAGACCGCGCACCCCGGTCACCACACGATCGTGGAGACCTCGTGGCGCACCGGCGGGCCCGCCGGTGCGCTCGACGCGCTGACCGCGGTCCTGCGCTACACGGACCAGTGGATCGCCAACTCCCAGCAGCCGGCGGGCTGGCGCCGGCATGCCGGGTTGGACTGAACGGGCCTGGAGGCCGGAGGACTCAGACGTTGAAGCCGAGGGCGCGCAGCTGCTCGCGGCCGTCCTCGGTGATCTTGTCCGGGCCCCACGGCGGCAGCCACACCCAGTTGATCGTGACCTTCTCGACCAGGCCCTCCAGGGCGCTCGCCGTCTGGTCCTCGATCACGTCGGTGAGCGGGCAGGCCGCGCTCGTAAGCGTCATGTCGAGGACGACGACGTTGTCGTCGTCGATGTTGACGCCGTAGACCAGGCCCAGGTCGACCACGTTGATCCCGAGTTCGGGGTCGACGACGTCCCTCATCGCCTCGAGGACGTCGTCCTCGGCGACCTTCGTGTCGCTCATGCGTCGCTGCCTTCCATGGCTTTCGCGGTCGCGTCCTTCCACGCCATCCAGGCGAGCAGGGCGCACTTGATACGGGCGGGGTACTTCGACACCCCGGTGAAGGCGACGGCGTCCTCGAGGATGTCCTCGTCGGGCTCGACCTGCCCGCGCGACTGCATCAGCTTGAGGAACTCGTCGCCGGTCACCATCGCGTCCTTCACCGGCCTGCCGATGACGAGGTCGGTCATCACCGAGGCGCTGGCCTGGCTGATCGAACAGCCCATCGCGTCGTACGACACGTCGGCGACCTCGTCGCCCTCGAGCCGGACGCGCAGGGTCACCTCGTCACCGCAGGTCGGGTTCACATGGTGCACCTCGGCGTCGTACGGCTCCCGGAGGCCCTTGTGGTGAGGGTTCCGGTAGTGGTCCAGGATGATGTCCTGATACATCGACTCGAGCTGCATCTGCTTCCCTTCTCACAGCGGCCGATCGGGTGCAACGTCAGGCGCTGCCGAAGAATTTCTGCGTCTCCCGCAGTCCCTCGACCAGCGCGTCGACGTCGGCCGTGGTGTTGTAGAAGTACAGCGACGCGCGGGTGCTCGCGGTCACCCCGAAGCGCCGGTGCAGCGGGCGGGCGCAGTGATGACCGGCGCGCACGGCGATGCCGTGGGCGTCCAGCACCTGGCTGACGTCGTGCGGGTGGATCTCGCGGCCGTCCGGCCCCTCCAGGGTGAAGGAGATCGCGGTGCCGCGGTCCTCGGCCTCGGCGGGGCCGAGGATCCGCACGCCCTCGACCGCGGTGAGCGACTTGAGCGCGTACGCCAGCAGCTCGTTCTGCTGCGCCGCGATGTCGTCGATGCCCACGGCGTTCAGGTAGTCGATCGCGGCGCCGAGCCCGGCGGCCTCGGCGATCGGCATCGTGCCGGCCTCGAACTTGTGCGGCGGCGGCGCGAACGTGGAGCCCTCCATCGCCACCGTCTCGATCATCTCACCGCCGCCGAGGAACGGCGGCAGCGTCTCGAGCAGCTCGGCGCGGCCCCACAGCACCCCGATGCCCGTCGGCCCGCACAGCTTGTGCGCGGTGAACCCGTAGAAGTCGACGCCGAGCTCCTGGACGTTCACCCGCATGTGCGGCACGGCCTGCGCGCCGTCGGCGAGCACCAGCGCGCCGACCGCGTGCGCCTTGTCCGCGATGAGGCGGACCGGGTTGATCGTGCCGAGGACGTTCGACTGGTGCGCGACCGCGACGATCTTCGTGCGCTCGTTGATGAGCTCGTCGATGTCGCTCAGGTCGAGACGGCCGTCGTCGGTCACCCGGAACCAGCGGAGCGTCGCGCCGGTGCGCTGGGCGAGCAGCTGCCACGGCACGATGTTGGAGTGGTGCTCCATCTCGGTGATGACGATCTCGTCGCCCGGGCCGATGCGGAACCGCTCGGCCTCCGGGCCCGCCGTGGCCGCGTTGCCCATGGCGTAGGCGACGAGGTTGATGCCCTCGGAGATGTTCTTGGTGAACACCACCTCGGTCTCGCTGCCCGCGCCGATGAAGTTGGCGACCTTGATCCGGGCGCCTTCGTACGCCTCGGTCGCCTCTTCGCCGAGCTGGTGCGTGGCCCGGTGGATGTTCGCGTTGTGCCGGGCGTAGTAGTCCTCGATCGCGTCGATCACCTGGCGGGGCT
This sequence comes from Actinoallomurus rhizosphaericola, assembly GCF_024055675.1. Taxonomy (NCBI): domain Bacteria; kingdom Bacillati; phylum Actinomycetota; class Actinomycetes; order Streptosporangiales; family Thermomonosporaceae; genus Actinoallomurus; species Actinoallomurus rhizosphaericola. The sequence continues at coordinate 54,460 of NZ_JAMXMW010000025.1, forward strand.
TCTGCGAGGTGTTCGCGCTGTCGAGGTAGACCAGGGCCTTCCCGTCGCGGACGGTCCTGGTCAGGATCGGGAAGTCCGCCCGGATCCTCTCGACGTCGATGCTCACGCGGACGCGCCCGCCTTCGTGAACCGCTCGTAGCCCTCGTTCTCCAGCAGCTCGGCCAGCTCCGGGCCGCCCTCCTCGACGACGCGGCCGGCCGCGAAGACGTGCACGAAGTCCGGCTTCACGTAGCGGAGGATGCGGGTGTAGTGCGTGATCAGCAGCACGCCGGTCTCGCCGCCGGAGCGGAACCGGTTGACGCCCTCGGAGACGATCTTCAGCGCGTCGATGTCGAGGCCGGAGTCGGTCTCGTCGAGCACCGCGACCTTCGGCTTGAGCATCTCGAGCTGAAGGATCTCGTGGCGCTTCTTCTCACCGCCGGAGAAGCCCTCGTTCAGGTTGCGCTGCGCGAACGCCGGGTCGATCTGCAGCTCGGCCATTGCCGAGCGCATCTCCTTGGAGAACTCCCGCAGCTTCGGCGCCTCGCCGCGCACCGCGGTGACGGCCGTGCGCAGGAAGTTCGACACCGACACGCCCGGCACCTCGACCGGGTACTGCATCGCGAGGAACAGCCCGGCGCGGGCGCGCTCGTCGACGGCCATGTCCAGGACGCTCTCGCCGTCCAGGAGGACCTCGCCGCTCGTGACGGTGTACTTCGGGTGACCGGCGATGGCGTAGGCGAGGGTGGACTTGCCGGAGCCGTTCGGCCCCATGATGGCGTGGGTCTCGCCCGCCTTCACGGACAGGTCGACGCCCCGGAGGATCTCCTTGTCCTCGACGGAGACGTGCAGGTCGCGGATCTCAAGCGTGGCCATGGTGATTTCAGGACTCCTTGAGCGACACGTACACGTCGTCGCCCTCGATCTTCACTGGGTACGTGGGGACCGGCTGCGTGGCCGGCGGGTTGGTGGGCTTGCCGGTGCGCACGTCGAAGCACGAGCCGTGCAGCCAGCACTCGATGGTGCGGTCGTAGACCTCGCCCTCGCTGAGGGCGACCTCGGCGTGCGAGCACACGTCACGCAGCGCGTAGACCTCGCCGTCGGCGCGGACGACCGCCACGGGCGTGCCGTCGATCTCCACCGCGAGTGCGCCCTCGGCGGGCAGCTCGGACAGGGCGCAGGCGCGCGTGAAGCTCATCGGTCGATCTCCTCATCGATCGCGGCCATGACCCGCTCTTTCAGCTGCGGCACGTCGATCTTGTCGACGAGCTGGCCCAGGAATCCGCGGACGACCATCCGCCGGGCGGTGTCGTACGGGATGCCCCGTGCCTGAAGGTAGAACAGGTGCTGGTCGTCGAGGCGGCCGGACGCCGAGGCGTGCCCCGCGCCGGCGACCTCACCGGTGAGGATCTCGAGGTTCGGCACCGAGTCGACCCGCGTGCCGTCGGTGAGCACGAGGTTGCGGTTCAGCTCGTACGTGTCGGTGCCCTCGGCCTCGGCCCGGATGATCACGTCGCCGATCCAGACGGCGTGCGCGTCCTCGTCCTGCAGCGCGCCGCGGTAGTCGACGCGGCTGCGGCAGTTCGGCTGGGTGTGGTCGACGAGCAGGCGGTGCTCGAGGTGCTGGCCGCCGTCGACGAAGTAGAGGCCGTACAGCTCGGCGTCGCCGCCCGGCGCGTCGTACGCGACGGAGGGGGCGATGCGCACCACGTCGCCGCCCAGGCTGACGGTGAAGCTCTTGAACCGCGCGTCCCGGCCCAGCTTGGCGTGCTGATGCGACAGGTGGACGGCGTCCGGCGCCCAGTTCTGCAGGCTGAACACCGTGAGCGAGGCGCCGTCGCCGACGACGAACTCAATGTTGTCGGCGTAGGCGGCCGAGCCGATGTGATCGAGCACGACCGTGGCCTGCGCGAACGGCTCCAGGACGACGGTGGTGTGGCCGTAGGCGACGCCGCCTTCGCCGCGCAGCGTGAGGACGGTCGGCTCGGTCGCCACGACCTCCTTGCGCACGGTCACGACGGTCGCGTGGGCGAACGAGGCGTACGCCTGCGCGCTGACGCGGTCGGACGGGACGTACGCCTTGCCGACGCGCTCGTCGTCGCGGCCCACCGTCTCCACGGTGACCTCGGGCGCGGCGGACACCTCCACGATCACCTTGCCGTCGGCCGCCACGCCCTTGTGCAGGTCGCGCAGCCGGCGCAGCGGCGTGAAGCGCCACTCCTCCTCGCGCCCGGTCGGGACGGCGAAGTCGGCGACGTCGTACGACGCGTGCTCGTGGAGGGTGGACACCGGCTTGGTCTCGAGGCCCATCAGCCCACCGCTCCTTCCATCTGCAGCTCGATCAGGCGGTTCAGCTCGAGCGCGTACTCCATCGGCAGCTCGCGCGCGATCGGCTCGACGAAGCCGCGCACGATCATCGCCATCGCCTCGTCCTCGGTGAGGCCGCGGCTCATGAGGTAGAACAGCTGGTTCTCCGAGACCTTCGAGACCGTGGCCTCGTGGCCCATCTCGACGTCGTCCTCGCGGACGTCGACGTAGGGGTAGGTGTCGGAGCGGCTGATCTGGTCGACCAGCAGCGCGTCGCACTTGACGGTCGACTTGGAGTGCTCGGCGCCCTCCTGCACCTGGACCAGGCCGCGGTAGCTCGTACGGCCGCCGCCGCGCGCCACGGACTTGGAGATGATCGTCGAGGAGGTGTTCGGCGCGGCGTGCACCATCTTGGCGCCGGCGTCCTGGTGCTGGCCCTCACCGGCGAAGGCGATGGACAGCGTCTCGCCCTTGGCGTGCTCCCCCATGAGGTAGACCGCCGGGTACTTCATCGTCACCTTGGAGCCGATGTTGCCGTCGATCCACTCCATCGTGCCGCCCTCGTAGCAGACGGCGCGCTTCGTGACGAGGTTGTAGACGTTGTTCGACCAGTTCTGGATGGTCGTGTAGCGGCAGCGGGCGTTCTTCTTCACGACGATCTCGACGACCGCGGAGTGCAGCGAGTCGGACTTGTAGATCGGCGCGGTGCAGCCCTCGACGTAGTGGACGTACGCGCCCTCGTCGACGATGATCAGCGTCCGCTCGAACTGGCCCATGTTCTCGGTGTTGATCCGGAAGTAGGCCTGCAGCGGGATCTCGACGTGCACGCCCGGCGGCACGTAGATGAAGGACCCGCCCGACCACACGGCGGAGTTCAGCGCGGCGAACTTGTTGTCGCCCACCGGGATCACCGAGCCGAAGTACTCCTGGAAGATCTCCGGGTGCTCCTTGAGACCGGTGTCGGTGTCGAGGAAGATCACGCCCTGCTTCTCCAGGTCCTCGCGGATCTGGTGGTACACGACCTCGGACTCGTACTGGGCCGCGACGCCGGCGATCAGGCGCTGCTTCTCCGCCTCGGGGATGCCGAGCTTGTCGTAGGTGTTCTTGATGTCGGCCGGGAGCTCGTCCCACGACGCGGCCTGCTTCTCCGTCGACCGGACGAAGTACTTGATGTTGTCGAAGTCGATGTCGGAGAGGTCGGCGCCCCACGTCGGCATCGGCTTCTTGCCGAACAGGCGCAGGCCCTTCAGGCGAAGGTCGAGCATCCAGTCGGGCTCGTTCTTCTTCCCCGAGATGTCGCGGACGACCTCTTCGGACAGCCCGCGACGGGCCGAGGCGCCGGCCACGTCGGGGTCGGCCCAGCCGAACTTGTACTTGCCGAGCCCCTCGAGCTCGGGGTGGGCTGCCGTGGTCATACGGAGGTGCCTCCGGACTCCTGCTTGTCGAACTTGTCGGTCTTATCGGGTTTTTCAGTCAGTTCACGTGACGTCACGTGGGTCGTGCATATTCCATCGCCGTGCGCGATCGTGGCCAGCCGCTGCACGGGGACGCCGAGCAGCCGCCCGAACGCCGCCGTCTCCGCCTCGCACAACTGCGGAAACCGAGCCGCGACGTGCGCGACCGGGCAGTGGTGCTGGCAGAGCTGCTGCCCGCCCGCCGGCGCCGTGCTGGCCGAGGCGGCGTAGCCGTCGGTGGACAGCGCCTCCGCCAGGGCCCGGACCCGCTGCTGCGGCGGGACGGCCCGGATGGACGCGCCGTAGCGCGCCTCCAGGTCGCCCACCTGCCGCAGGGCGAACTCCACGACGGCCTCCTCGCCGAGCTTGTCGGCCAGGAACCGCAGGGCGTTGGCCGCCAGATCGTCGTAGGCGTGCACGAAGGCGCTGCGCCCGGCGTCGGTGATGGCGAACAGCTTCGCCGGGCGGCCGCGCCCGCGCCTCGACTGCGGACGGCTCCGCCGCTCCTCGATCATCTCCTCGGCGAGGAGGGTCTCGAGGTGACGGCGCACGGCCGCGGGCGTGAGCCCGAGCCGTTGTCCGAGCGCCGAGGCGCTGATGGGACCATGTTCAAGAATCAGCCGTGCCACTCGAGCGCGGGTCGTGCGCTCGGCGTGGTTCGGACCGAGCGCGGGCACACCGGCGGCCGCCGGGTCGCTGCTCGTCGTCTCGGTCACGTTTTTCACAACATCAGTGTGGCCTAATTACTTCCCCCGACACAAACGGATCCCGGTTATCTGGCTCACTTAGGTGAGCCTTGCCTCGCCTGCGCGGACGCCCGCAGCGCGGACGCCCGCAGCGCGGCCGCGTCCCCAGGCTCCGCGTCACGACCCCGCGTCGGATCGTGGTCCGCGGCCCCGGACCACGACGGCCACCACGAGGGCTCCGGCGAGGAAGGCGGCGCCCGCCCCCGCCATCGGCGCGGCCAGGCGACCGCCCGCCCCCAGCGTGCCGAGCAGCGCGACGCCGATCGTGCTCCCCATCTGCCGGGCCGTGTTCACCGCCCCGGAGGCGACGCCCGCCCGCTCCGGCGGGGCGGCCTCGACGACGGTGGTCGTCGCGGCGGGCATCGTGAAGGCCATCCCGAAGCCCGCCGCCATCAGCGGGACCATGAGCAGCGGGTACGGGGTGCTCCGGCCGGCGGCCGTCAGCGCGAACAGCCCGGCCGCCCCGATGACCAGGCCGATCAGCATGGTGGTCCGGGTGCCGGACCGGCCCGTCATCCGCCCCGACAGGAACGACGCGAGCGAGACCAGGATCCCCTCGGGCACCAGAGCCAGCCCGGCGATGGTGGGGCTCATCCGGCGCACGTCCTGGAAGAACAGGCTGAGCACGAACAGCTGACCGTAGAAACCGAGGTTGATCAGCAACCCGACCGCGTTCCCGCCGGAGAACGCCGCGCCGCGGAAGAGGCCGAGCGGCAGCATCGGGTTCGCCGTACGCCGTTCCACCGCCGTGAACACGGCGGCGAGCAGCGCCGCGACCCCCAGCGCACCGAGCACGACGGGCGAGACCCAGCCGCGGGTCCGCGCCTCGATCAGCGCGAAGGTCAGCAGGCCGAGCGCGCCGACCACGGCGATCTGCGCCCCGAGGTCGAGCCCGCGCCGCCCGTGCCCCTCGGGCCGTACGACGTGCCGGACGGTGAGCAGCAGGGCGGCCAGGCCGATCGGCACGTTGATGAAGAAGACCAGGCGCCAGCTCGCCGCGTCGGTCAGCACCCCGCCGAGGACGGGGCCCGAGGCGGCGGCGACTCCGGCCACCCCGCCCCACACCCCGACGGCACGGGCACGCGCACGGGGGTCGGGGTGCGCCGCCTGCAGCAGCGCCAGCGAGGACGGGACCAGGACGGCGGCCGCGGCGCCCTGGATCAGCCGGGCGGCGACCAGAGTGCCCGCGGTCGGCGCCAGCCCGCAGGCCGCCGAGGCGACCGTGAAGAGCGCCAGACCGGCGCAGAACACCCGGTGAGGCCCCAGCCGGTCGCCGAGCGCGCCCGCGGACAGCAGCAGGGTCGCGAACGTGAGCGTGTAGCCGTCGACCACCCACTGGAGGACGCCCATCCCGCCGCCCAGGTCGCGACCCAGCGCGGGCAGCGACAGGTTCACGGCGGTGGCGTCGATGATCACCGCGAAGTACCCGAGGCAGATGGCGACCAGCGGCAACGCCCCGGTGCGCGGCCGGGACTCGGATGTCGATCTCAGCGTCAGCATGCCCCGATGCTTGCCCGGGGTCGTTTAGACGATCACCGAAGCGTTCCCGCGAGCGTGCTGTGCCGGCGGTCGGGGTGGGCCGCCATCCGGTGCCGGGCTCACCCGCCACCCGCAGCGCGCGCGCTCGGCGGCGGACCCGTCCCGCCGCTCGGGCCGGCACGCCCCTGCCCCGGGCCGGAACTCCCCGGGGCGGAGCCCGCTCAGACCTCGCCGGCGAGGGTGGCGACCATGACGGCCTTGATCGTGTGCAGGCGGTTCTCGGCCTGGTCGAAGACGATCGAGGCGTCCGACTCGAAGACCTCGTCGGTGACCTCGAGGCCCTCCAGGCCGAACTGCGCGTAGATCTCCTCGCCGACCGTCGTCTCCCGGTCATGGAAGGCCGGCAGGCAGTGCATGAACCGCACCGACGGGTTTCCCGTCGCTTCGAGCACCTTCGCGTTGACCTGGTACGGCGCGAGGAGCTCGATCCGCTCCGCCCAGACCTCCTTGGGCTCGCCCATCGACACCCACACGTCCGTGTGGACGAAGTCGGCGCCGCGCACGCCCTCCGCGACGTCGTCCGTGAGGGTGATCCGGGCCCCGCTGCGCTCGGCCAGGGCGCGGGCGGCGGCCTGGACCTCGGCGGACGGCTGCAGGCCGCCCGGCGCGACGAGACGCACGTCCATGCCCAGCAGCGCGCCCATGACGAGGAGGGAGTCGCCCATGTTGTTGCGCGCGTCGCCGAGGTAGGCGAAGGCGATCTCCTCGAGTGGCCGCGCCGCGTGCTCGGCCATGGTGAACGCGTCGCAGAGGCTCTGCGTGGGGTGCCACTCGTCGGTCAGGCCGTTCCAGACCGGGACTCCGGCGTACGCGGCGAGGGTCTCGACGTCCTCCTGGCGCCGGCCGCGGTACTGGATGCCGTCGAACATCCGGCCCAGCACGCGCGCGGTGTCCTTCACCGACTCCTTGTGCCCGATCTGCGAGCCGGCCGGGTCGAGGTAGGTGACGTGCGCGCCCTGGTCGTGCGCCGCCACCTCGAACGCGCTGCGAGTGCGCGTGGAGGTCTTCTCGAAGATCAGCGCGATGTTGCGGCCGGTCAGACGGGGGCGCTCCGTGCCCGCCCGGCGAGCCGCCTTGAGCTCACCGGCCAGGTCGATGAGCGAGCGGAACTCCTCGGCGGTGAAGTCGAGCTCCTTGACGAAGCTACGGCCGCGCAGCATGTGACCTCCCAGAGACATGAGGGGACTGTATCGCCATGCGCTATACTGAATCAATATTCAGATCAATGTCAGGGGTGGCCGCCTCCCTCCCGAGGACGTCCTCCTAGACTCAGGTCCATGGAGCCCCTCGCGGTCGCAGTCAATGACCTGGTCAAACGCTATGGCATGACCGCCGCGGCCGACGGCCTCTCCTTCGAGGCGCGATCCGGCGAGGTGACGGCCCTGCTCGGGCCCAACGGGGCGGGCAAGACGACCACGGTCGAGATCTGCGAGGGCTACCGGCGCGCCGACTCCGGCAGCGTGCGCGTCCTCGGCCGCGACCCCCGTGATCCCGCGCTCAAGACGCGGATCGGCGTGATGCTGCAGTCCGGGGGCGTGCCGACCAACGCGCGCGCCGGGGAGTTCCTGCGCCTGATCGCCAGCTTCTACGCCACTCCCCTGGATCCCGCCGCGCTGCTCGACCGTCTGGGGCTGACCGCCTCGGCCCGCACCTCGTACCGCCGCCTCTCCGGCGGCCAGCAGCAGCGGCTGGCCCTCGCCGCCGCGGTCGTCGGCCGCCCCGAGCTGGTCTTCCTCGACGAGCCCACCGCGGGCCTCGACCCGCAGGCCCGCCACGCCACCTGGGAGCTCGTCGAGGACCTGAAGGCCGCCGGCGTCGCGGTCATCCTGACCACCCACCACATGGACGAGGCCGAACGGCTCGCCGACGAGGTCGTCATCGTCGACCACGGGAGGGTCATCGCCTCGGGCCCCCCGTCCTCGCTGACCGGCGCCGAACGGCAGCTGCGCTTCCGCGCGCGTCCCGGGCTCGGCCTGGACGAGCTGCTGTCCGCGCTGCCGCCCGCGACGATCGCCAAGGAGTCCCCCGCCGGCCACTATGTCATCGAGGGCGACCTCGTCCCCGAGCTGCTGGCCACCGTGACCGCCTGGTGCGCCTCCAACGGCGTCATGACCGAGGACCTGCGGATCGAGCGCCGCACCCTCGAAGACGTCTTCCTCGAACTGACCGGACGGGAGCTCCGCTCGTGACGGACCTGACGTTCAGCCCCTCGCCCGGCGCGGCGCCGAGGTCCCGCATGGTCCGGGCCCAGACGGCGTACGAACTGCGCACGCTGCTGCGCAACGGCGAGCAGCTGCTGCTCATCCTGATCATCCCCGTCGCCCTGCTGATCCTGTTCAGCAGCGCGCCACTGCTCGACGTGGGCGCCGGACGGCGCGTCGACTTCCTGACGCCCGGCGTGCTGGCGCTCGCCGTGATGTCCACGGCGTTCACCGGCCAGGCCATCGGCACCGGCTTCGAACGAAGGTACGGCGTGCTCAAGCGCCTCGGCGCCACGCCCCTCCCCCGGTCCGGCCTGATCATCGCCAAGACGCTGACCGTGCTGGCCGTCGAGGTCCTGCAGGCCCTGGTCATCTGCGTCGTGGCCGCCGCGCTCGGCTGGAGCCCGCACGGAAACCCGGCGACCGTGATCCTGCTGCTGCTCCTGGGCACCGCGGCGTTCAGCGGGTTCGGCCTGCTGATGGCGGGCACCCTGCGCGCCGAGGCGACCCTGGCGGCCGCGAATCTCGTTTACATCCTCCTGCTGGCCCTCGGCGGCGTCGTATTTCCGTTGACAAAATTCTCCGGCGGCGTACGGTCGGTGCTCGAACTGCTACCGATCTCCGCGCTCGCCGACGGGCTGCGCCAGGTACTGCAGCACGGTGCCGGGTTCCCCGCCCGCGACCTGGTGATCCTCGCCGTGTGGGCGGTTCTCGGCCTCGCTCTCGCCGCGCGCTTCTTCTCCTGGGAGTGACGCATGGCGCTCGCCGAAGCCCCCGGCTCCTATGACGGGACGGCCCGGTCCCGCCCGGCCGGTCTCCGGCTGTCTCTCGGCTCCGTCCCCCCGCCCGCCCTGATCCTGCTCGGCATCGTCTCGGTCCAGGTCGGCGCCGGCCTCGCCAAGAACCTCTTCGGCCGCATCTCGCCGGACGCCATCGTGATGCTGCGCCTGGCCACCTCGGCCATCGTGCTCTCGGTGATGGCCCGCTCCGCGCTGCGCGACCTGCGGCGCCTGCACTCCCGGCGCGACCTCATGGTGGCCGTGCTGTTCGGCCTCACCCTCGCCGGGATGAACTTCAGCTTCTACCAGGCGATGGCGCGGATCCCGCTCGGCGTCGCGGTGACGATCGAGTTTTTGGGGCCGCTCACCGTCTCGATCGTCGCGTCGCGGCGCCGGCTCGACCTGCTGTGGGCGGCCCTGGCGCTGGGTGGCGTGGCGATGCTCGCGCGCGGCGACGGCGGCGTGCCCCTGGCCGGCGTCGTGTTCGGGCTGCTCGCGGCGGTCGGCTGGGCCGCGTACATCCTGCTGAGCGGCGCGACGGGCAAGCGGTTCTCCGGGTCGACCGGCCTGGCCATCGCGAGCGTCGTCGGCGCCATCGCGATCATGCCCGTCGGGATCGCCACCGGCGGTGCGCGGCTGCTCGACCCGAAGATCCTGCTGATCGGGCTCGGCGTCGGGCTGCTGTCGTCGGTCATCCCCTACAGCCTGGAGCTCGAGGCGCTGCGGCGCGTGCCCGCCCGGGTGTTCGGCATCCTCATGAGCCTGGAGCCCGCGGTGGCGGCCCTCGTCGGCCTCGTCTTCCTCGGCGAGGTCCTGATGTGGCGCGAGTGGCTGGCGATCGGCTGCGTCATCGCCGCCTGCGTCGGCGCCACCCGCTTCCAGGACTCCCCTCCCGAGGCCCCCGAGGCCTGACGGCCGGTGCGTCGGGGAGAAGAGGGCTACCCGGCGGGGACCCGGATCCGGGGCATGGCCGGGCGCTCGTACGATGAAGGGCGTGCGATCCGACAACCCGCTGACCCGGCTCCGTGACCTCGTGTGGCGCCCGACGCCCGCCGCCCTGCGCGGGCTGGCCCTCGCGAGCGTCGCGGGCAACGCCCTGATCATGGCGACCGGCGCGGCCGTGCGCGTCAGCGGCTCGGGCCTCGGCTGTCCCACGTGGCCGAAGTGCACCGGCACCAGCCTCGTCCCGACGCACACCCCGCAGCACTCGGCCGTCAACATGGCGATCGAGTTCGGCAACCGGATGCTGACCTTCCTGGTGCTGGCGCTCGGCGTGGCGGTGTTCGTCGCGGCCCTGCGGCTGCGGCCCCGTCGCACGGGCCTGGTGCGGCTGGCCGCGATCCAGCCGCTGAGCGTGGTCGCGCAGGCGATCGTCGGCGGGATCGTCGTCCTGACCGACCTGCACCCGGTCTCGGTGACCGTCCACTTCCTGCTGTCGCCCGCCATCCTGGCCGCGGCCGTCGTGCTGTGGGTGCGCGCGGGCGAGGGCGACGGGCGCGCCAGACCCGTCGTCCGCCAGGAGCTGGTCTGGCTGGGCCGCGCGCTGACGGGCGTGGTCTTCCTGCTCCTCGTGGCGGGCACCGTGGTGACCGGCACCGGCCCGCACGCGGGCGATCCCAAGGCACGGCGCTATGACTTCCAGATCGCGCAGGTGGCCCAGCTCCACGCGGACATCGTCTGGGCGACGGTCGGGCTGACGTTCGCGCTGCTCCTGGGCCTGCGGCTGACCAACGCCCCGAAGCACGTCCAGCGGCGCGCGCTCGAGCTCCTGGTGGTCGAGCTGGCGCAGGGCGTCATCGGCTATGTGCAGTACTTCACCAACGTCCCCGGCACGCTCGTCGTCGCCCACGTGCTCGGCGCGGCCCTGGTGTGGATCGCGACCCTGCGCGTCCTCTTCGCCCTCCGCGACCGCGGCGCCATGCCGCCGGCCCCGGCCGCCGAGCCCTCGGAGGCGATGCGCGACACCGCCCCGGCCGCCTCCCTCGGCGGCTGACGCCCCCGTACCACCTCACCGCGTCCCGGAGCGCTCGGCGATCGCGGGCGCGGGTTGAACGCCCACTGTTGTGGAGCCCTCGGCCGAGCCTGCGGTTCGGCCGGTGCTCAGTGCGTCAGTCGGCGTGGGTGAGCTGGGTGGTGAGCCACTGGAAGCACTTGGGGAGCATGGCCGTCCAGACGCCGGTGTTGTGGCCGCCGCGCGGCACGACGTAGGTGTAGACGACCGAGGGCGGCCGGGCCGCCCGCACCATGGTGTTCACCGCCGTGGTCGTTCCGGGGTCCTGCTTGCTGGCGGTCAGGAGCAGATCGACGTTCGGGTGCCTGGTCTGCAGCAGCGTCGGCACGTCGGCGCCGGGGACTCTGGCCAGCGCCGGGTTGGAGGCGGTGAAGTAGCCGGACATGCTGACGCCCGCGCGGAAGAGGCGGGGGTATTCGGTGGCGAGCTTGGCGGCGCAGTAGCCGCCCGTCGAATAGCCCATCGTCCCCCAGCCGTCACGGCCGGGCAGGGCGCGGAAGTTCTCCATGACGATGCGACGGACGTCCTCGGTCAGCCACGTGGCGACTTTCGGGCCGCCCGGCACGTTGGTGCACTCGGTGTCGTGACCGGGGACGACCGTGATGGTCGGCGCTACGAGGATGTAGGGCTGGGCGGCGCCCTTCTTCATCGCCTCTTGGAGCTTCTTCGGCCCCTGCATGGTGTGGAACCACGTGATCGGGGTGCCGGGGAACCCGGGGAACAGTTCGATGACGGGGAACCGCTGCCGCGGACGCTGACGGTACTGCGGCGGCAGCCACACCCAGATCCTGCTGCGGATTCCCGACTTCGCCCCGACCAGTTCGGCGGAGTACGCGGAGTCGCGCCGGTCCGGGCGAAAGTCGTTGCGGAGCCGCTTGGACAGGCCACGGGCCAGCGGCTGCGATCCGGAGTTCTGCTGCTGGATGGGCGCGTCGGCGCCGTTCTGGCCGATCAGGTCGTTCCAGGAGGCGAAGAACTGGAAGTGATCGTTGAGGCCGACGCCCGCCAGGAGGACGGCCGTCACCTGGCAGACCACGATCATCGCGATCCTGACCGGCCATGCGGTCATGCCCCGCACCCGTCCCCACAGCAGCGCGCAGCCGGCCGGCGCGGCCAGTGCGAGCAGGATCGATAGGACGAGCAGTGGCGGGCCCAGCAGACTCACCCGTGGCCTCCCCCGAAGGCGTCGAACTGAGCGTCACCGCAACGCCACCTGGACGGTGGCTCCATGCGCTGTCATCGCGGGCCGATCGTAGAGGGGGTCAGGTTCGCTCCGGCTTGAGCGAACGTGTCGGCCGCGTGTACTTCACGTTCACCTGGCGTGAAGGTCGCCGCGGACCCGGCCGGTCACTCGCCGGGGGCGATGTCCGTCGTCGCCGCCTGGGCCTCCTGCGGCTCGATCTGCGCGAGCCGCTCGGTCAGCGCGGCGCGGACGGCCCGGTAGGAGTCGCTGCCGAGCACGAGACGGAGCGGCGCGGGCTCCTGATCGGCGCTGGCGATGATCAAGTCGGCCATCTTCACCGGGTCGCCCAGTGGCGGGCGGCTGCGGTCCTTCGCCTGCCGGACCATCGCGGCGGGGCTGTCGTCGTACTCGGGCATCGGGTCGGCCAGCTGCAGGCTGTCGAACCGGAACTCGGTGCGGGCGCCGCCGGGCTCGACGATCGTGACGCCGATGCCGAACGGGGCGACGTCCTTGGCGGTGGCCTCCATGAACCCCTCGATGCCCCACTTTCCGGCGTGGTAGAGCGACGCGCCGGGGTTCGTGGCCTGGCCCCCGTACGTCGACAGCTGGATGATGCGGCCGCCGCCCTGCCGCCGCAGGTGCGGCAGCGCGGCGCGGACGACCTGGATCGACCCGAGCAGGTTGGTGTTGAGCTGGTGGACGACCTGTTCGTCGGTGAGCTCCTCCACGGCGCCGAAGAGGCCGTAGCCGGCGTTGTTCACGACCACGTCGATCCGGCCGAGGTCGCCGAAGGCGTGATCGACGACCCTCCTGACCTCGGGGAGGTCCGTCACGTCCAGGTGCGCGACCCGGAACCGGTCCCCGTACGCGGCCTTCAGGTCGTCCACCGATCCCCGCTTGCGGACGGTTCCGGCGACCCGGTCGCCCCGCTCCAGCAGTCGCTCGGTCATGTGGCGGCCGAAGCCGCTGTTGACACCCGTGATGAACCAGGTGCGGCGTTCCATCGTGTGCCTTTCTCTCTGCCCCCGTGGGGCGGTGCGCGCCTCCCGTTCGGGGAGGCTCTTCAAGAGTCCGCTCCCCGGCGTCCCGGTGGGAGTTCCCCCGTGTTCCTGGTAGTGCGGGGGCCAGTCACCGGCGGAGCCTGGCGTAGCGTGGGCGCCGTGAGCGGCGGTAACAGACTCGGCGAGTTCCTGCGCGCCCGGCGGGAGCTCGTCCGTCCGGAGGACGTCGGGCTGCGGGTGACGGGGATGCGCCGGGTGCGCGGCCTGCGGCGCGAGGAGGTCGCGCTCCTCGCCGGCATCAGCGCGGACTACTACCTGCGGCTGGAGCAGGGACGCGACCGCAACCCCTCGGCCCAGGTCCTCGACGCTCTGGCCGCGGTGCTGCGGCTGGACGCCGAGAGCACGGCGTACCTGATCCGGCTGGCCCGGCCGGAGTCACGCCGCCGGCCCGAGCGCCGCGAGCGTGTCCCCGAGGGCGTGGAGCTGCTGCTCCAGACGCTCAACGTGCCCGCGTTCGTGGTCGACAAGTACCGTGACGTGCTGGCGGCCAACCGTCTCGCCCGGGCCCTCTCCCCGCTGATGGCACCGGGGGTGAACCGGCTCCGCGCCATCTTCACCGACCCCGTCGCGCAGGAGTACCACCCGGACTGGGAGGAGAACGCGCCCGGTCTCGTCGCCCAGCTGCGCGCCGAGGTCGGCACCGACACCGACGACGACCGGTTCCGGGCACTCGTCGACGAGCTGTCGCGGAGCAGTGAACGCTTCCGTACGCTCTGGGCGCGCCATGACGTGCACCGCGGGGAGAGCGGCGCCGGCCTCATCCGCCATCCGAGGGGCGGCGACCTGCGGCTGCGGCGCGAGAAGCTGGCCGTCACGGGCACGGACGGACTGCTGCTGGTGATCTACCACGCCGACCCCGGCACTCCGGCCGCCGAGGCGCTCGCGCTGCTCGCCTCGCTCGAGCTCTCCGAGGGTCAGTCGCCCCGGAGGTAGGCGCGCAGACGGTCGAGCGGCCAGGTGTTGACGACGTCCTCGGGAGTGAGCCAGCCGCGCTGCGCGGTGCCGACCGCGTACCGGAGGTTGTCGAAGTGGCCCGGCGCGTGGGCGTCGCTGTCGATGGCGAACTTCACGCCGTGCCGCCGGGCGCGCCGGATCAGGTCGGCGGGCAGGTCGAGGCGGTCGGGGAAGGCGTCGATCTCCAGGATCGTCCGGGCCCGCGCACAGGCGGCGAAGACGGCGTCCCAGTCGGCGTCGACGGGGGCACGGCGGCCGATGCTGCGCGCGGTCGGGTGGCCGAGGATGTGCACGTACGGGTTCTCGACCGCGCGGAGGAGCCGGCGGGTCATCGCCGCCCGGTCCTGGGTGAAGTGCGAGTGGACGGAGGCGACGCAGACGTCGAAGCCCGCGAGGAACTCGGCCGGCCAGTCCACCTCGCCGTCGGGGTCGATGTTCAGCTCGGTGCCGTGCAGCAGCGCCATGTCCGGGTACCGCTCCTGCAGCGCGCGTACGGCCTCGCGCTGGGCGAGCATCTTCTCGTCCGTCATGCGCTGCATGAAGAGGTTCGGCGCGTGGTCGGTGATCGCGTAGTACGCGTTGCCGCGCGCGGCCGCGGCGGCGACCATGTCCTCCAGGGAGGCGACGCCGTCGGTCAGGTCGGTGTGGGTGTGCAGGTCGCCGCGCAGGTCGGCGAGCTCGACGAGGCGGGGCAGCTCACCGCGCAGCGCCGCCTCGATCTCGCCCTCGTCCTCGCGCAGCGGCGGCGGGATCCACGGCAGCCCGAGCCGGGCGTAGACGTCCTCCTCGGTGGCGGAGACGATCAGCTCGCCGGTCTCGACCGAGAACAGGCCGTACTCCGACAGCTTCAGCCCGGCGCGTACGGCGATCTCGCGGGTGCGGACGTTGTGGGCCTTGGACCCGGTGAAGTACTGCAGCGCGGCGCCCCAGGACTCCGGCGGTACGACGCGCAGGTCGACCTGCAGCCCCTTGAGCGTGCGGACGGAGGTCTTCGTCTCGCCGCTGCCGATCACCTCGGTGACGAACGGGAGGGCGGTGAACGCCGCCATGAGCGGGCCCGAGTCGTCGGCGGTGGCGAGGATGTCGATGTCGCCGATCGTCTCCCGGCGGCGTCGCAGCGACCCCGCGACCGCGCAGCGGCCGGCGAGCGGCGAGAGCGCGGCGACGATCTCCGTGGCGAGTTCGGTGGCCACGTCGATCAGCGCCCGCTCCCCCTGGCTCCGCAGGAGCTCGATGCCGTGGAGGATGTTCTCCTCGGTCTTGGCGCCGAAGCCCTTGAGACCGGTCAGCCGACCGGCCGGGATGGCCTCGGCGAGCTGCTCCACCGAGGAGATGCCGAGCTCCTCGTACAGCACCATCGCCTTCTTCGGCCCGAGGGTCGGGATGGCGGTGAGGGCGCGCACCCCCGCCGGGATGCGCTCGCGCAGCGCCTCGAGCTGCCGGATCGTGCCGGTCTGCTGATAGTCGAGGATCTTCTTGGCGATCGCCTCGCCGACGTTCGGGATCTTCCGCAGGCCCTTCAGGTCGAGGGCCGTGACGTCGTCGGGGTGGCCCGCGATGGCGCGGGCCGCCTTCTCGTAGGCGCGGACCTTGAAGGCCGCCTCACCGGTGATCGAGAGCAGATCGGCGAACTCGGCGAACAGAGCCGCGACGTCGTCATTAGGGCGCCCCATGCTCCCGATCCTAGGGTTCATGCCGCGGTCTCCAGGCCCAGGTCGGGGCCGAACGCCTCGAGCCCTGCCGGGGCCGTCAGGGCGCGTAGCTCATGACGTGGTCGTGGACCATGCGGCCGACGCCGGGGTCGCCACGGCGGAACGCCTCGGTGATGTGGGCGTGCTCGGCGGCCTTGCCGCACAATTCGGTGCCCCGGCGCTTCAGGGACAGGGCCGTCCAGACCTCGATGCCGAGGGACTGCCACACCGAGCGCAGCAGGCGGTTGCCGGAGGCCTCCACGATCTCGCGGTGGAACGCGATGCTGTGCCGCATCTCCTCGTCCCGGTCGGTGGCGGCGGCCAGGCGCGCGATGTGGACCTCGAGCCCCTCGACCTGACCGGCCAACCGGTGGACGGCGAGATCGGCGGCGGTCTCCTCCAGGCCGGCGCGGACCGGGAAGACCTCGGCGAGGTCCTCGTCGGTGAAGTCGCGCACCCTCGCGCCCCGGTTGGGCAGCGTCTCGATCAGGCGGAGGGCCTCCAGATGGCGGAGCGCCTCCCGTACGGGCGCCTGGCTGACGCCGAGCTCGGCCGCGATGCGGCGCTCCACGATACGCTCGCCGGGCGCCCAGCGGCCCGAGGTGATGCCCTCGATCAGAACCTGACGGATCTGGTCGCCGAGGCCGGTGCGCACCAGCGCGGGAGACGCGTTCATGTTACTCAATGGTAGCCGCCTCCTACGTGGTAAAACCCTTCTTAACACTGATCTATGATCGATCATAGATAATCGCCTCCTGATTGTATGGGCGCGGGTCGTGGGAACCCCATCGCAGCGCCCGGACACGAAGGGAACACCTCGATGGGTGACACCAAGACGAGGACCCCGGCACGACGGGCCCGGACCCGCGCGGCGCAGCCCGAGCCGGAGACGCTTGTCGCGTACTACCGGCAGATGCTGCTCATACGCCGGTTCGAGGAGCGCGCCGCCCGGGCGTATACCGAAGCCAAGATCGGTGGCTACTGTCACCTGAATCTCGGTGAGGAGGCGACGGTCACCGGGCTGATGGCGGCCCTGGAGCCTCGCGACTACCTGTTCACGAACTACCGGGAGCACGGGTACGCCCTCGCCCGCGGCATCGACGCCCGCCGCGTCATGGCCGAGCTGTACGGCCGGAGCACCGGCGTCTCCAAGGGCTGGGGCGGGTCGATGCACATGTTCGACCTGGAGTCGCGGATGCTCGGCGGGTACGGCATCGTCGGCGGCCAGCTCCCCCTCGCCACCGGCGCGGCGCTCGCCGTGAACTACAAGGGCGGCGACGAGGTCGTCATGTGCCAGATGGGCGACGGCACGACCAACATCGGGGCGTTCCACGAGTCGCTGAACATGGCCGCCCTATGGGACCTGCCGATCGTGTTCGTCGTCATCAACAACGGCCTCGGCATGGGCACGACCGTTGAGGCGTCCTCGGCCGAGCCGGAGCTGTACCGCCGGGCCGCGGCGTACCGCATGGAGGGTGCCCGCGTCGACGGCACCGACGTGGTCGCCGTACGCGAGGCCGCGCACGCGGCGGTCGAGCGGGCCCGGAGCGAGAGCAAGCCGTTCCTGCTGGAGACGACGAGCCCGCGCCTGCGCGGCCACTCGGTCGTCGACCCGGCCCGCTACCGCACGGCGGAGGAGAAGGAGGCGCTCAAGGCCGCCGACCCGCTCGCCCACTTCGGGCTGGTGCTGGAGGAGGCCGGCGTCCTGGACGCCGAGGCGCGCGCGAAGCTGGACGCCGAGGTCAAGGCCGAGGTCGACGACGCGGCCGCGTTCGCCGACGACAGCCCGCACCCGGACGTGTCCACGCTGTTCGACTACACCTACGCCACGCCCGTCCGTGGCGAGTCCCGCCGCCTGCCGGCCGACCCGGTCTTCTGAGGAGATTCACATGGCGACCATGACCTACCGCCAGGCCCTCCGGGACACCCTGCGCGACGAGATGCTGCGCGACGAGAACGTCTTCGTCATGGGCGAGGAGATCGGCGTCTTCGAGGGCTCGTACAAGATCACTGAGGGGCTGCTCAAGGAGTTCGGGCCCAAGCGCGTCCGTGACACCCCGATCGCCGAGGAGGGCTTCGTCGGCGCCGCGATCGGCGCGGCCATGCTGGGCCTGCGCCCCGTCGTGGAGATCATGACGATCAACTTCTCGCTGCTCGCGCTGGACCAGATCGTCAACCACGCGGCCAAGATCTACGGCATGTTCGGCGGGCAGTGCAGCGTGCCCATGGTGATCCGCACGCCCGGCGGCGGCGGACAGCAGCTCGGCGCCACGCACTCGCAGAACGTCGAGCTGTTCTACTCGTTCATCCCGGGCCTGAAGGTCCTCGCGCCGAGCACGCCCGCCGAGGCGTCCTCGATGCTGCGGGCGGCGATCCGCGACGACGACCCGGTGCTGTTCCTGGAGAACCTCGCGCTGTACAACACGCGCGGCGAGGTGCCCGACGACCTGGAGCCCGCCGAGATCGGCCGGGCGGCCGTCACGCGGCCGGGCACCGACGTGACGATCGTCGCGTACTCCCGGATGGCCCACGTCGCCGTCGAGGCGGCCGAGAAGCTGGCCACCGACGGCATCTCCGCCGAGATCGTGGACCTGCGCAGCCTGCGCCCGCTGGACCGGGAGACCATCGTCGAGTCCGTTCGCCGCACCGGCTGCGCCGTCGTGGCCGAGGACGACTGGCTCACGTACGGCATCGGCGCGGAGATCGCCGCGACGATCCAGGAGGGCGCGTTCGACCATCTCGACGCCCCGGTGCGCCGTGTCGCGATGGCCGAGGTGCCGCTCCCCTATTCCAAGCCGCTCGAACTGGCCGCCCTGCCGTCGGCCGAGTCGCTCGTCACCGCCGTGCGCGACACCGTACGCGCGACCGGCCGTTAGGAAGATTGATGTCCGAGATCCTCATGCCGCGCCTGTCCGACACCATGGAGGAAGGCGTCATCAGCGCGTGGCACAAGAAGCCCGGCGACAAGGTCACCGCCGGAGAGGCCCTGGTCGACATCGAGACCGACAAGGCCCTCATGGAGTACGAGGCGTACGAGGACGGCGTGCTCGGCGAGATCCTGGTCGCCGAGGGCCAGACCGCCTCCATCGGCGCGCCGATTGCGATCCTCCTGGCCGAGGGCGAGTCCGCCCCGGCGAAGGCGCCCGCCGCGGCGGAGACCGCCGCCGCGAACGGCCAGGCGACCCCGTCGCCGCAGACCGCCGACGCCCCGGCCGCGACCGCGACGGTTCCCGCCCAGGGCGTCCCCGCCGACGCGTCGAACGGCGCCCGTTCCCGTCCGCCGTCCTCCCCGCTCGCGCGCAGGCTAGCGCGGGAGAACGACATCGACCTCACGACGCTCACCGGTTCGGGCCCCGGCGGCCGGATCGTGCGCGCCGACATCGAGGCCGCGCTGAAGAACGCGCCTGCCGCCCCGGCGCCGGCCGCGCAGGCGTCCTCCCCCGCGCCGACCGCGCCGACCGCGGCTCCCGCTGCCGCCGCGGCGGCCGAGGACCCGGACGTCGAGCGGGTGCCGCTCAGCCGGATCCGGAAGGTCACCGCCCGCCGGCTCACCGAGAGCATGCAGACGACGCCGCACTTCTACCTGACGCGGGTCGTCGACGTCGGCGCGCTGCTGGCCTTCCGCAAGACGCTGAACGAGGCCCTCGCCCCGGCCAAGGTGAGCGTGAACGACCTCATCGTCAAGGCGTGCGCCACGGCCCTGCGGGCCAACCCGGTGTTGAACGTCTCGTTCACCGAGGACAGCCTCCTCGTGCACAAGCGGGTGAACGTCGGCGTGGCCGTCGCGCTGGAGGACGGTCTCGTGGTCCCGGTCATCCGGGACGCCGACCGCAAGACGGTCTCGCAGATCGGGGCGGAGACCCGTGAGCTCGCCGGGCGGGCGCGCGAGCAGCGCCTCACCCCGCAGGAGATGTCCGGCGGCACGTTCACCGTCAGCAACCTCGGGATGTTCGGCATCGACTCGTTCACCGCCGTCATCAACCCGCCGGAGGCCGGCATCCTCGCCGTCGGCGCGACCCGCAAGGACGTCGTGGTCGGCGACGATGGTGAGTTCACCGTCCGGGACCGGCTCACGCTGACGCTGTCCGTCGACCACCGCGCCTGCGACGGCGCGACCGGCGCGAAGTTCCTCGGCGAACTGGCCGAACTGCTGGAGAACCCGCTCCGCATCATCGCCTGAACCGCGCGAGGGCGCCCCTTCCACGGCCGGCCGTGGAAGGGGCGCCCTCTGCCGTACGCGTGCCGGTGCGGACCGCGATCAGGGCAGGTCCGGGATCTCGAAGATCTGACTCGAGTTGCCGGTGTCGCAGAAGTCCCGCCAGATGCTCCAGTCCGCGCTCGGCGGTGACGTCGGGTGGAGCGCCATGCATCGGCCCTGACCCGTGCCCAGGTAGTTCGTCAGCACGTACTGGTGGGCCGCACCCGCGGGGAGGAAGGCCCAGACGTCCTGATTCTGGACGATCGGGTGCAGGCAGTCGCCCTGCCGCACCTCGAACCGGAATGGCGCCAGGCACAGGTTCGAAGCCGCGTTCAGGATGCGGTAGGTGTGACTGAACCCGGACACCGGGACCGGGATGAGGGTGAACTGCTGTTCCTGGGTGTTCTGGCACGGCGCGGTGCCGATGTTCTGGTTGATGTCGGTCGTGCCGCCCCACACGTCGATGCAGGTGTTACTGGCCGGTGCGTACATCCGCGTCACGATCTCGCCGGCCGCGACCTGCGCGGTACGGCCGGTGATGATCGCCGCGGCGCGCGGTGTCACGGTGGCGGCCTGCGCGACACCGCTGCTCGCCCCGAGGGCCGCAAGCACGCCGCCGACTCCGAGGCCGGCGGCGATGAATCTCCGTCTCATCTCATCTCCTCGCGTACGGGGGTGAAAGGGCGAGAAGCGCAAATAGCCCTTTATTGCCGTAAAACGCGATCAGCGTCGCATGGCCCGCTGATCTGATCAATGAGCTACGACAGACTCGACATCAATCTTTGACAGAACTTAACATTTGTCCCTGACCAGCCGGAACGGTGCAGAGAGCAGTGCCGTCGAACGGTTCGATCACCTCGCCGGCGCCCGGATCGGATCGTGATGATGGTGCTTCCCAGATCTCGACGAGCCGGATGGCGTGGGACGGCCCGGCGTGGCCGGTTCATGCCATGCGTCGGGGAGCCCCAACGGCGTAGCCTGGTTCCGGCCACCCTGTCGTCGCGAGGGAAGTGGTCAGCGTCAGCCGGTGGAGGGCTGATGGCCCCTCGTACAGGAGGTAGTGGCCGTCATCATGCACACGGTGCTGACCACCGAGGATGTCGCGAATGCCGAGCGACTGGAATACCTCTGGGAAACACTGTCGCCGGCGGAACCTTATGTCGAGGACCGCGAATCCCTATTGGACGGGGCAATAGATGTCGGCGTGCTAGGCACCGTCAACCTGCTGCGGATCGTCAGTCGTTGTGCAGCCCGTCACGGGTTACGTCATTCCGGCCGGTCGGATCCGGAAGACTATCGGCTGTCGCTGTTCATGGACACGCCCACCATGCTGACCCACAACGAGCGACAGACCGAGCTCGCTCCCGGCGACATGGTGTTGTTCGATGTGTCCCGCCCTTACGACGCGTGGAATCACCCGGGCAAGGCGGGTCTTCTCCACTTCGTCCTTCCCCGGAAGCAGATGCGGTTGCCTCCCGCCTCCGTGGACAAGCTCGTCGGAGTCCGCTTGAGCGGCCGTTCCGGTATCGGCGCGTTGCTGCACACCTTCGCGGCGCAGGCCGCCCGGGACCTCGATACGTACGACCTGACCGACGGCGCGCACGTGTCGACCGTCCTGCTGGACCTCGTTGGCGGCGTGCTCGCCCACCATCTGGACGCGGCCGGTCAACTCCCCGTCGAGTCACGGCAACAGGTGATGCTCCAACGCGTGCACCAATTCATCCAGCATCGGCTCGGCGACCCCGACCTGACACCTGCCATGGTCGCAGAGGCACATCACATCTCGATTCGGACCCTGCACCGGCTGTTCGAGTCCAGCGGCTGCACGCTCGCCGAATGGATCCGTACCCAGCGCCTCGAACGCTGCCGCCGCGACCTGTCCGACCCCCTCCTCGGCGACCAGCCCATCCACGCGATCGCCCGGCGATGGGGCTTCACCTCGCACGCTCACTTCACTCGTGCGTTCCGCATCGCGTACGGCCTGAGCCCGCAGGAACACCGGCACCAGCGACGATGACCTCACGCCAGGAGGGTGAACCCCCTGGCTCTGGGTCCCCGGCCACGGGCCGCCGCATACGACATCTCCGTCGTCCCTCACCGGCCGATCCCCCGATTCCTGATCTCGGCGTTTCCATGGCACGCGAAGCAAAGAACGTGGCGTGGAGCGTCAAAGACATCCCTCTCTGCCCGATAGAGACTCGGGGACGCAGCGGAAATCGAACGCCGACAGGGCGTGACCGTCGGAATCGAAAAGCGAAAGGATCGATCACTCAAGCGCCTTATCACCGCGCGCTCGTGAAGGTGTCGTACGGCTGTCGCCGTTCGTCCGCAACTTCGTCAACCCGCTCGACCGCTGCTCCTTCCAACCCCCAGAAACGAGGGAAAATGAAACTCATCGGCAAAGGCAGGGTCGTAGGCGCTGCCGCAACCTCCGCCGCGGCCATCGCACTGCTCACCGGAGCAGCCGCGCCCGCCAACGCGACTCCCCCGGGCCCTGCCGCGTGCACGGCGTGGCAGAACATCTCCGCCGCGACCTCTGGGTCAGATACGGTCTGGCTTCAGTACAACTCGGGCTGCAGGACCGTACGCGCGGTAATGAGCAACTGGAGCACCTCTTCCGGATGGGAGATCTGGGTCTACAACGAAGACACCGGGGCGACCGCCTCGGCCTACAACCCGCACGTCGTAACTGACACGATCAGCGACGCCGGCACTCGCTCACACGCATGCGTACAGCAGAGCGGACGCGCGAAGAGCTGCACGCCGTACTTCTGATCCCTGAGCCGCTCAGTCCGGGGAGTGTCACGACCACCGGATTGTGCCGCGAAGGCGGGTGATCCTTCAGCTCACCGCCCTCCGGCCGCCGGACGGCGGTGAGCTGAAGCCCGACGAGTCCGTCCCTACGGGCTCGGCTCGGCGCCGAACCGTCACGTCACGGCGTACCGAGATGGGCCGCATTGGTCGGCGCGGTCGCCCGCACCGTCCGACTACGCGGATTCCGCGCTGGACCGGTGATCGATGGGGCTGGTGAAGGTCCAGCTCGCCAGCAGGTTCAGGTTCTTCTGGGACTCCGAGTCGGGCTCGGCCGAGTAGATGAAGAGAGTGGTGTCGGGGTCCCCGGGCAAGGTGAGGGTCTCGTACTCGACGGTGAGATCTCCGACGAGGGGATGACGGAGGCGTTTGCTGCCGTGGGTGCGCTGGTGGACCCGGTGCTGCTCCCACCACTGGTCGAACTCGGGGCTGTGCTCCCGCAGCTCCTCGACGAGGGCCGTCGTGACCTGGTCGTGGGGATCGCGGCCCACTTCGAGTCGCAGGCTCTCGACCGCGGCGCGGGCCTGATCCTCCCAGTCCACGAAGAGAGCGCGGGCGTGATCGTCGAGGAACATCCAGCGCGCGTAGTTGCGCTCCCGGCGGGGCATTCGATCGAAGTCGGCGAAGAGCGCGCGTGCCATCCGGTTGGCGGCGAGGACGTCGGTGCGACGTCCCAGGATGAGGGCGGGCTCACCGTCGAGGGCGTCGATGAGCTGGCAAAGGCCCGGACGCACGCGCTGGACCCCCACGGGGCGCCGCCGGACCGACGCCGGCGCCGTGGTCACCCCGATGAGGTCGTGAAGGTGGGCCTTTCCCGCAGCGTCGAGGTCGAGGGCCCGGCCCAGGGCTTCGACCACGGCGGGTGAAGGGTTGATGGGACGTCCCTGTTCGAGGCGGGCGTAATAGTCCGTCGACACCCCGGCCAGCAGGGCGACCTCCTCGCGGCGCAGGCCCGGTACACGGCGGACGCGACCGTCCGGGGGAAGGCCTGCTCGTGAGGGATCGACCTGTGCGCGGGCGCGTCGGAGGAAGTCCGCCAGTTCACGATTCCGGTCAGCCACGCCTACCAGTCTGACCGATACGGGGTGTTCCCCGACTGGTCCTGTGAGTCCTAGGTCGCCGCGTCCGCGTCCGTGCAGGGCGCGATAGGGGCGTCCACGGTGGGACTCGGCGGGTCACGCTGGAGGTGCCGGCTCCGACGAATCACTCGGGACCGGACCCCTGGCACCCGACACGAAGTAAGGACGATCATGGCTTTCCCGACCGACCGGCCTGCGATCTGGCTCGTCACCGGTACTTCCCGCGGCCTGGGGCTGCACCTGGTCAGGCGGCTGCTGGAGCGCGGTGACCGTGTCACGGCGACGACGCGTTCCTCCGACCGGCTGCTCGCGGCGCTCGGCGACGAGGTCGACACCTCCCGTCTCCTCCCGCTCACCGTCGACCTGCGCGACGAGGCACAGGTGACGGCCGCCGTGCGCAAGACCACCGAACACTTCGGCGGCCTGGACGTGGTCGTCAACAACGCCGGCTACGGCTTCCTGGCGGCGGTCGAGGAGACCCGTGACCGCGACGTCCGCGACATGCTCGACCTCCAGGTCGTCGGTGTGTGGAACGTCCTGCGGGCCGCCCTGCCCGTGCTGCGCGAACAGCGCAGCGGCCACATCGTCAACGTCTCCTCCGTCCTGGGCCTGACCGCCGTACCCGGCTGGGCCCTGTACTGCGCGGGTAAGTTCGCCCTGGAGGGCATCAGCGAGGCTCTGGCCGCCGAGGTCGCCGGCTTCGGCATCGACGTCACCATCGTCGAGCCCGGCTACTTCCGCACCGACTTCCTCACCACCGACTCCCTCGCCCTGCCCGCCGACACCACCGAGCACTACCCCGCCATCCGCGCGATGGTCGACGACCACCTCAAGCTCCAGGGCGGCCAGCTCGGCGACCCCGCCAAGGGGGCGCGAGCCATCATCGACCGCGTCGTCGCCGGCGAAGGACCTCTGCGCCAGCTCCTCGGCTCCGACTCCCACGCCTACGCCACCGCCAAGGTCCGGGCCCTCCAGGACAACCTCGACGCCACCGCCACCACGGCACCCGCCACCGACCACCCCACCACCGCCTGACCCGGAGAAGCTCTCCGAAGCCACGGACCACCATGTCCGGTCCAGGTACGCGCTGCCGTTCCCGGTCTCGCCCGGGCGTTCCGGGAACGGCGGCTTCCGCCGCTGTCGCCCCTCTCAGGCCTCCATCACTTCCGTGGTTTCGCGGCGACCGACCCCTGGCTGAACGGCGAAACCGGGCTCGTCATCGACCCCGAGTGCTCCCCGTCGGACGCGCTGACCGGAGCACTCGCCCCCGACCTGATGGCGGCGGCGCGCGCCCTCACCGAGCGCACGCTCGGTTCACGAACCGGGAGTCAGGACGCGGGCGAGTGAGCCGAGGGATGCCAGGGCGTCGGGGCCGGTGGGAGCGAGGACGACGCTGGTCGCGCCCGCCGTATGGCGGGCTCTGATCGCTTCGCGTGCCTGGTCGGGGGTGCCGGCGATGCTCAGTTGGCGGACCCAGGCGTCGGGCATGGTCTGGGCGAACTGCCGGGCGTCGGCGCAGGCGGCGCGATGTTCGCGCAGCCGCGTGGCGAACGGCAGGGGATCGATGTGGGCGGCCCAGGCCGGCTCGCCGATGGCGGTCAGGCCGCCACGGACGCGGGCGAGAGCGGTGTCCTCGTCGTCGTCGACGGCGGTGGCGTCGTAGGTGACGACTTCGAAGGTGCTCGCGTCGAAGGCACTGCCCAGATGCCGCAGCGAGGAGGCGATGTAGGCGGGGGCCGCGGGTTCGGCCAGGAGGAGCCCGTCGGCCACCTCGCCTGCGGCGGCCTGTGACTTAGGACCGCGCACGCCCAGGACGACCGGCGGGACGATGTCGGGAGTCTCGGTGATGACGACGCCTTCGCAGCGCACGTAGCGGCCGTCTGCCGGGCCGGGCTCGCCGCGCATGAGCAGGCGGAGCGCGGTGGTGTACTCCCTGATCAGTGTCAGGGGGCTGGCGGGCCAGGCTCCGGCCTGGCGCATCCAGTCGGGCATGCCGTGGCCGATGCCGGCGATGAGGCGGCCGGGATAGAGCTGGGCGAGGGTGGCCAGTTCCATCGCGGCGAAGCACACGTTGCGGGCGCCTGCGGGCATGATGCCGATGCCGACGGTGATGCCCGCGGTGCCGGCGAGGACGGCGCCGGCCTGGGCGAGTCCACCGCGCCAGCCGAGGTCCTCCACCACCCATACCTGGTCGAATCCCAGCTCCTCGGCTCGCCGGGCGTACGGCACCACGTCCCGGACGGGCAGGTCGCGGGGCAACATGACACCGACACGCCCGCGCGCGCGAGTGGTGTCCGTCTCAGGCATCGAGGGCTCCTTCTGCCGGCGCCGAGTGCTCTCTCACCGATCCGGTGACCGGCCGGGGTGAGCGGGGTTCCGGCGCGGCATGGTGTCCGATCCGGCTCGGCAGAGTATCGCGGCACGTGAGCCGCGTTGATCCGGACCAACGCGGCTCCGGCGTCGAAGACCCTCCACTAGACGTCGCGGTGGTGGACGACCGTGACGGCGACGGCCGCGGCGACGATCGCCCATGAGGCGAGCGCGATCCACGCCTCGGTGGTCGTCGTGGGATGGCGTACGGCGAAGCCGAAGCGCCCGTAGCCGACGTCGATCAGGCGTCCCCAGGCGCTGGCGGGCAGGGCGTGCTTGACGTCGGCCGTCCAGCGGTAGTGGTCGGTGAAGCAGAGGGGCAGCAGCAGGAGCACCGCCGCGGTGATCACCATGGTGGCCGCGCCGTGCCGGATGATCGCGCCGAGGCCCATGCCGACGAGCGCGCTGACCGGTGCGAGCAGTGCGGACGCCGTGACCGCCTGGAACGCTCCGGGGTAGCCGATCGACATGCCGACATGACGGCCCGACAGGATGGCCTGGGTCGCCCAGAAGGAGGCTCCGGCCACGAGCGCCCCGTAGCCGAGCATGACGACCGTGACGTCGATCAGCTTGGCGGCCACCACCGAACGACGGGCCGGCACGGCCGCGAAGGTGGTGCGGATGAGCCCCGTCCCGTACTCACCGGTGATGGTGATGGCGCCGACGCTGCCGGCGGCGAGCATGAGGACCAGGCCGGCGACCTGCGTGAACGCGTCACGCATCGCCCAGATCGGGACGAAGATGGCGCGGATGTCGGCGTCGTAGTGCGGCCAGTTGTGGTGGTCGGCGACGGCGGCGTTGACGTTCAGCCCGACGATGAGCAGCCCGCTGAGGAGCAGCGTCCAATAGGTCGAGCGGAGTGACCAGAGCTTGGTCCACTCGGCGGCGAGGAGGTCACGGAACCGGGCGGGCGGCTCGGTGACGCCGGGGCGGATGGTGCGGGCCGGTGCGGTCATCGGGCGTCTCCGGCGAGGTACTCGACGCTGTCGGCGGTGAGTTCCATGAACGCCTCCTCCAGCGAGGCGGTACGGGGGGCGAGCTCGTGGAGCAGCACCCGGTGCCGGAAGGCGAGTTCGCCGATGCGGGCGGCGCTCAGGCCGGTGACCGTGAGCGCCTGGTCGCCGTCCGGTCGCACGGACGCTCCCTCGGCGGTCAGGACGGTCATCAGCGCGGAGGCGTCAGGCGTGCGCACGGTCACGCTCTGCGGTGTGCCGCGGGCGGCGAACTCGGCCAGGCTCTCGTCGGCGATCAGCTCGCCCCGGCCGATGACGATGAGATGGTCGGCCGTGTGCTCCATCTCGCTCATGAGATGGCTGGAGACGAACACGGTCCGGCCCTCGGCGGCCAGGCGGCGGAACAGCCCGCGGACCCATCGCACGCCCTCGGGATCGAGGCCGTTGATCGGCTCGTCGAACAGCAGGACGGGCGGGTCGCCGAGCAGGGCGGTCGCGATGCCGAGCCGCTGCCTCATCCCCAGGGAGAACCCGCCGATGCGACGGCGCGCCGCCTCCGTCAGTCCCACTTCGCGCAGGACCTCGTCCACCCGGCGCCGCGGGATCCGGTTGGCGCGGGCGAGGGCGGACAGGTGCGCGTACGCGGTGCGCCCGCCGTGCACGTCCTGGGCGTCGAGCAGCGCGCCGACGTGGCGGAGCCCGCGCGGCCGGTCGCGGAACGGACGGCCGGCGACGGTGGCGGTTCCACCAGTGGGTTCGTTCAGTCCGAGGATCATCCGCAGGGTCGTGCTCTTGCCCGCGCCGTTGGGGCCGAGGAACCCCGTGACGTGCCCGGGGCGCACGCTGAAGGTCAGGCCGTTCACGGCCGTCGTCGACCCGTACCGCTTCGTCAGTCCGCTCACTTCGATCACGGGCCAACGGTGCCGCGCGCGGGACCCGCCGCGCATCGGGCCGTCGTCGGCATTCGCGGGGTACGGGTGCCGACCGTGGTCGTACACCCCTGGTCCGATGCCCCGCGCGGATCAGGCGATTACGATCTCGAACATGTCCGCCGTGCCCCCTTCTCCGCTGCTCAAGCGCGTACCTCCGGGCGCGTGGACGGCCCTGGCCTGGTGCGCCGGCACGGTGTTCACGTTCCTGATCCGGATGAGGCTGCCCGGTGAGAGCATGAGCTCGGCCTACCCGGGAGTCCTCTTCCACCGGTGGGACGGCCGGACGACGCTGGCGCTGGCCACCGCGCTCACGCTGATCGGCAGTGGCCTGCTGCGCCGACGGCCGCTCGCGGCTCTCATCCTGGTGCTCGCCGGCGCCGTCCTCGGGACGGTCCCGCTGAGCGTCGGCGCGATTCCGTTGCCGCAGTTCCTGTCCGTCGACGTCGCCTTGTACTTCATCGCGGCCACCAGACGACGCGGGGTGTGCTTCACCGCCGTCGGTCTGGTGTTCGCCACGCTCACCGCGTATGTCGCGGTCCGGCTGGCCAACGATTGGACCATTGGGACGTCGACGGAGCTGGCCGTGGCGATGACCGCCCTGGTGGCCTGGCTCATCGGCAATTCGACGCACCAGGCCCGCGAGCACGCCGAGGCCGCACGAGCCCGTACCGCGGCCGAGGCCGTCACCGCCGAGCGGCTCCGCATCGCACGTGAGCTGCACGACATGGTCGCGCACAGCATCGGCATCGTCGCCCTGCAGGCCGGTGCGGCGCGAAGAGTCATCGACACCCAGCCCACCGGCGCGCGTGACGCCCTGCGGGAGGTGGAGATGGCGAGCCGGGAGACGTTGTCCGGGCTGCGCCGGATGCTCGGCGCCCTCCGGCAGGCGGAGCTGAAGGACGGAGCGCGCGTGGCGGTACTCGATGAGATGCCCGGTCTGGCCGACGTCGATCGGCTGGCCGAGACGATCACCTCCGCCGGGGTCCGCGTCGAGGTCCGGTGGCGCGGTGAACGACGCCCGCTGCCCCCGCAGGTCGACCTGTCGGCGTTCCGGATCATTCAGGAGGCCGTCACCAACGTGGTCCGGCACTCCGGCGCACGATCGTGCGTCGTGTCCATCGAGCGCCGGGACGAGGAGGTGGCGATCGAGGTCGTCGACGACGGCCGCGGCCACGGCGTAACCTCCGGCACCGGCTACGGCCTGGTCGGCATGCGCGAGCGCGTCGCCCTGCTCCACGGAGAACTCACCACCGGGCCACGGCCCGAAGGCGGCTTCCGCGTCACGGCCCGTCTTCCCCTGCCGACGGGGGTCAGATGAGGAGGAGCGCGATCACGGCCTGGGGCGGAGCCGTCCTGTTCCCCCTCGCGCTGGCCTGGTCACAGCTGGGCTCGCCGCGCCCGGGGCCGTTTCACTACTACAGCCCTGTTCTGGCCGTCGCGGCGATCCTGTCGATGGGCCTGCTCATCGGCGTGCTCCGGCGGGTCCCGCTGCTCGCGCTGCTCATGATGCTCCTCGGCTGCGTCGCCGTGGTCCTGCTGGCGGGGCCTCCGGGCCAGAGCGGTCGAGCCCCGTTCCTTCCCTTCCTGGCGGTGGATCTGGCCCTGGCGTACATCGTCGCCACCCGGACCTCTCGGGTCTCGACCGCCGCCGTCCTGCTCTCCCTCGTCGTGCAGTTCCTGACCGTGGGGGTCTTCTCCAACGGCGGGGACGTGGCCGTCAGCGCCGAGATGGCCCTGCTGGCGCTCGCCACCGCCTACATGGTCGGCAGGCTGATCCGCGAGCGCCGCGAGCACGGGGAGGCGCTGCGCACGCGCGCGGTGGCCGACGCCGTCACCGCCGAGCGGCTCCGTATCGCGCGCGAGCTGCACGACATGGTCGCGCACACCATCGGAATCGTCGCCCTGCAGGCCGGCGCGGCGAAACGGGTGATCGACACCCAACCCGCCCGGGCACGTGAGGCGCTGGGCGAGGTCGAGACGGCCAGCCGGGAGACGCTGTCCGGACTGCGCCGGATGCTCGGCGCCCTCCGGCAGGCCGAGCTGGAGAAGGGCGCCGAGCCCGCGCCGCTCGACGAAATGCCCGGCCTGGCGGACGTCGACCGGCTGGCCGAGGCCACCACGGCCGCCGGAGTCCGCGTCGACATCCATTACCGAGGCGAACGGCGCCCGCTGCCTCCAGAGGTCGATCTGTCGGCGTTCCGGATCATCCAGGAGGCCGTCACGAACGTGGTCCGCCACTCCGGCGCCTCCCACTGCGCCGTCTCGATCGACCACCGGAACGACGAGATCTCCATCGAGGTCGTCGACGACGGCCGCGGCCACGGCGTAACCTCCGGCACCGGCTACGGCCTGGTCGGCATGCGCGAGCGCGTCGCCCTGCTCCACGGAGAACTCACCACCGGGCCACGGCCCGAGGGCGGCTTCCGCGTGACCGCCCGCCTCCCCCTACCGACAGGAGTCACATGACCGTCCGCGTTGTCCTCGCCGACGACCAGCCGCTGGTGCGCACGGCACTGCAGATGGTCATCACCGACGCCCCCGACATCGAGGTCGTCGGAGAGGCCGGAAACGGCGCCGAGGCGGTCGAAATGGCGCGCAGCCTCGATCCGGACGTCGTCGTGATGGACATCCGCATGCCCGGCATGGACGGAATCGAGGCGACCCGGCGGATCACCGCCGACCACGACTCGACGCATGTCGTCGTCCTCACCACGTTCGACGATGACGACTACGTCTACGGCGCCCTGCGCGCCGGCGCGGCCGGGTTCCTCGTCAAGGACATGGCGCTGGACGACATCCTCGCCGCCATCCGCGTGGTCGCCGCCGGGGACGGCCTGATCGCCCCGAGCGTCACACGCCGCCTGATCGAGGAGTTCGCCGGCCGCCCGGGGCCCGTCCCCGCGCGGCGCACGCTCGACGGCATCACCGAACGCGAGCACGAGGTGCTGACCCTCGTCGGGCGCGGCCTGTCCAACGCCGAGATCGCGGCCGAGCTGATCATCAGCGTCGCCACCGTCAAGACCTACGTGACCCGGCTGCTCACCAAGCTGAACGCCCGCGACCGCGTACAGCTCGTCATCATCGCCTACGAGACCGGTCTGGTGACCGCGACGCAGTGACCACCCTGACGATCGCGGCCGCGCAGATTCCGGTCGGCTGCGACCCGGAGGCCAACGGCACCGTCATCCGGGAGACGATGGCGGCCGCGAAGGCGGCGGGCGCCCGGCTCGTCCAGTTCCCCGAGGGCGCGATCTCCGGCTACCCCGGCGACCGGGCCGCGAAGCGGTCCCTGTCCGGCTGGAACGTCGACTGGGGCGCCGTCCGGGAGCAGCTGGAGCGCGTCGCGGCGCTGGCGGGTGAGCTCGGTCTGTGGGCCGTGGTCGGCGGCAACCACCGTCTGACGCCGCCGAACCGGCCGCACAACAGCCTGTACGTCCTCTCCGACCAGGGCGAACTCGTCGGCCGGTACGACAAGAGGCGGTGCTCTCACACCGAGATCGGCGACTGGTACTCCCCCGGCTTCACCCCCTGCGTGTTCGACGTCGACGGCTTCCGGTTCGGCTGCGCGCTCTGCATCGAGGTCAACTTCCCGGAGCTCTTCCTCGATTACGCCGCCTCGGGCGTCGACTGCGTCCTGTTCTCCTCGTACTCGCGCGACCCGATCTTCGAGGTCCTCGCGCAGGCGCACGCCGCCGCCTCCGCTCTCTGGATCTCCGTCTCCGTACCGGCGCAGTGCAGCGCCGCCATGCCGTCCGGAGTGATCGGGCCGCACGGATACCGGCTCGGGAGCTGTACGGCGGACGGTGCGCCCGGGCTGGTGTGCGTCGAGCTGAATCGGGACGATCCGGCCCTCGACGTGGCGTTGCACAAGGCCCGGCCGTGGCGGGCGAGGGCGCGGGCGGGTGACGTGTACGAGGCCCGCCGGGTCGACGACCCGCGCAGCGGGGACAGGACCCGCTTCTGAGCGTCACCGGTCCTCCTCCGGCGCACCGGGTGCCGAGGCACCTCAGCCGTCGGTCCCCGGCCTGAAAGACCGGAACGCCGGGTAGGTCTCCGACGGACAGCCGGAGGAAGGCCGCCGCGCCGATTCGACCGGGTCCGCCGGGTGGCCGCGCACGACGGGGGGTGCGCCGGATGCGGGTGATCGTCGATCTCACACGGTGCCAGGGGTACGGCCAGTGCGCGTTCCTCGCACCCGACGTGTTCACCATGAACGGTCAGGAGGCGCTGCTCTACGACCCGGACGCGGACGACGCGCAACGCGAGCACGTCCTGCGGGCGGCGGCGGCCTGCCCGGTGCAGGCCATTCACCTCGAGCAGATGGCCACGCGGCACCGTGGGATGAGGACCGGTCCTGCTCCTCCGCCGGTTCGTGCCGGCGACGGGTTCCGGAAGACGGGCCGGATCGTGATCGTCGGCGCCTCACTGGCCGGCGCGCGGGCCGCGGGCGTCCTTCGCCGGGACGGCTTCACCGGCTCGCTGACCCTGATCGGCGACGAACCGTACGAGCCGTACGACCGTCCGCCGTTGTCCAAGCAGGTGCTGACGGGTCTCGCGCCGGAGGATCACACGCTGCTCCCCCGCCTGCGCGAGGTCGATGCCGAGTGGCTCTCCGGGATCGCCGCGACCGGCCTCGACCTGGCGGCCAAGAGGGTGCGGCTCGCCGACGACCGTGAGGTGCCCTTCGACCGGCTGCTGATCGCGACGGGCGCCCGCGCCCGGCCCTGGCCGGACCAACGGGAGGCGGCGCTGGACGGGGTGATCCCGCTGCGCGGGATCGACGAGGCCGCCCTGCTGCGAGAGCGCCTCGCGGCCGGCCCGCGCCGGGTACTGATCATCGGCGCGGGGTTCACCGGCTCGGAGGTCGCGTCGGTCTGCCGGGGGCTGGACCTGCCGGTGACCGTGGTCGAACGCGGGCCGGTGCCGCTGGTCGGCGCGCTGGGCGGGGTCATCGGAGCCGCCGCGGCCGCCATGCAACGAGATCACGGCGTGGACCTGCGGTGCGGCGTGACCGTGGACGCCCTGGAAGGCGACGCGGACGGCCGGGTTCGGGCCGCGCGGCTCTCCGACGGGAGCACGGTCGAGGCCGACGTCGCGGTGGTCGCCCTCGGAGCGGTCCGCAACGTCGAGTGGCTGCACGGCTCCGGGCTCGCGGCGGGGGTCTGGGGGGTGGCCTGCGACGCGGGCTGCCGCGCCTTCGACAGCAACGGCCTGGTGACCGACGACGTGTTCGTCGCGGGCGACGTCGCGCGCTTCCCGCATCCGGTCTACAACTATCAGTTCATGGCGCTCGAGCACTGGGGGAACGCCGTCGCCCAGGCCGAGATCGCCGCGCACAACATGATCAGCGACCAGGCGCACCGCTGGCCGCATCTGTCCCTGCCGGTGTTCTGGTCGAACCAGTTCGGGACCAACATCAAGTCGGTCGGGGTGCCGACCTTCGCCGACGAGGTGGTCATCGCGCAGGGTTCTCTCGCGGAACGCCGGTTCGTCGCCGTCTACGGCTACCGGGGCCGGATCACGGCCGCGGTCACGTTCGACCAGGCCATGTGGCTGGAGTTCTACCAGGGCCTGATCGAGCGAGCCGCGCCGTTCCCGCCCCGGCTTCCCACCGCCGACCGGGTCGAACGGCGGCCGGTCCCGGCCGAGGTGCCGGAACGGCTGGAGCCGTCCCAGGTCACCGTCGTCGTGACCGGGCACGATCCGGCCGAACGCCGCGCCTGGTTGCTGCACGGCGACCGGTGAACGAGCCAGGAGGAGGCGCCGCCATGGCACCCATGAGCGTCTTCGAGCAGATCTTCGATCCGGCCAACCGCGCCGACCCGTACCCGCTGTACGCCGAGTTGCGCGCGACCCCGGTGTCGCGGCAGGAGGACGGGACGTACGTCGTCAGCGGGTACGACGAGATCGTCGCGCTGCTGCACGACCCGCGCGTCAGCTCGACCCGCCGCAACGTCCCGCGGCCGGGCGAGCCGGGGTCCGAGGAGGCCACGGCGGTGCTGCCGCCGTCCTTCATCAACACCGACCCGCCCGAACATGACCGGCTCCGCCGCCTGACGATGCGTCACTTCGGCCCGCCGCACTCGCCGCGCCTGGTGGAGAGTCTGCGGCCGGAGATGCTCCGGGCCGTCACGGAGCTGATCGACGGCGTCGCCAGCCGGGCTCGAATCGACGTCGTCGACGACATCGCCTATCCGTTCCCGGTCACGGTGATCTGCCGGATCCTCGGCGTGCCACGCGAGGACGAGGCGTCGTTCCACGAGTGGGCCGACGCGGTGGTGGAGTCGCTCGATCCCAGAGAGGAGGGCCGGGCGGAACGGCAGCGGCGACGGCAGACCGCGGTGGTCGAGCTGCACCGGTACCTCGGCGGCATCATCGACGAACGCCGCGGGAACCCCGGGGACGACCTGCTCTCCGGCCTCGTGACCGATGAGGGCCCGGAGGGCCCGATGTCGCCGGTCGAGGTCGTGGCCACCGCCACACTGCTGCTGATCGCCGGCCATGAGACCACGGTCAACCTGATCACCAATGGCATGCTCACCCTGCTGCGTCACCCGGCGTTGCTCGATCGGCTGCGTCGGGAGCCGGCGCTGGCCGTCTCCATGGTCGAGGAGCTGCTGCGGTACGAGCCCCCGGTGCACTTCCTGTCCTCGCGGGTCGCCCTGGACGACATCGAGATCGGTGGGACCACCATCCCGAAGGGCGCGCCCATCGCCGTGGCGCTCGCGGCGGGAAGCCGGGACCCGGCGCACGTGCCCGATCCCGACCGCTTCGACCCGGATCGCCGGTACAACGAGCACCTCGGGTTCGGCGGCGGAATCCACTACTGTTTCGGCGCCCCGCTGGCCCGGCTGGAGACGCAGATCGCCCTGACGGAGCTGGCGAGGCGGCTCGACAATCCCCGTCTGGTCGCGGACCCGCCTCCGTACCGCCCGAGCGCCGAGCTGCGCGGGCCCCGCCATCTCCTCGTCGACGTCGACGGGGTGACCGCCTGAGCGGCCGCTCGCCCGGCGACACGGCGGGAAACGGATGATGCCCCGGTGCTCGTGGCACCGGGGCATCGATGGTGACGGCCGTTCCCGGTGAGCCCGGTCGGGCTCACCGGGAACGGTTCAGGAGGAGAAGGCCCAGGCGAAGACGTGCAGCGAGCCTCCGCTGGACGGGGTGTTCAGCGTCACGCTCTTGACCTGCTTGCTCGCGTCCAGCGCGATCGGCGTGGCCGCGAACACGTAGATGTTGAGCTTCTGGTTGCCGCCGTCGGAGGTGTTCCGGTACGGCGTCTTGGCGACGATCTCGTTGCCGAACTTCGGCGGGTAGGCGTCGGCGCCGAGCGCCCAGTCGCTGAACTCCAGCTTGGCGGTCGCCGTCGACCCGTCGGTGTAGGTGATCGTCACCGTCGACGAGGCGTCGCCGTTGCCGGCCGCGCCGAGGAAGGCCAGCTGGGACGCGCCCTTCGGTGCGGTCGGCAGGTCGACGACCTGGCCGTTCGCCTGAACGTTGTCGAGCTGACCCGGCGTGCGGTTCGGCCAGGTGAAGGTGAAGCCCTTCCACGTCACCGGCTGTCCCGGCTTCAGCCCGGCCGCGGCCAGTGCCTGCGCGGAGTAGCTCCAGCCGCCGCCGTCGAAGTTGGCGTTCCCGGCCTTGCCGTCGTCGGAGATGCCGGCGTTGTTCTGATACCACTCGATCGTGCCGCGCTTGGCGACGTTGAGCGAGATGCCGGTGGTGCCCACCGACTGCCCGGAGGCGGTCAGCTCGATCGGCACCGAGTAGTAGTCCAGCTTCTGGTCGGCGCTCACCGACACGGTGACCTTCTGGTCGGCGTGCCCGGCGTCGGGGATCTTCAGCGTGCCGGAGGACGGCGTGACGGTGATGCCCGCCGGCGGCTTGGCGGTCCAGGTGACGGTGTCACCCGCGCCGACGGCCTGCACACGCAGGGTCGCCTCGGTGGAGCCGCCCGGCTCGACCGACGCGGTACCCGGCTGGAGCGCCGACAGGAACGGCCGCGCGCCGGTGCCGAAGGACGGCGGAGCGTCCTTCGGGTCGCTGCCGAACGTGGTGTTCGGCTGCGCGCCGAGCGTGTAGTCCAGCGTGCCGCCGGAGGCCACGAAGGACTCGGGCAGCCAGGCGCGGCTCGTCGCCTTGCCGCCGACCTTCAGCGACTGGACGTACTTGTTCGTGTCGGAGGCTCCCGGCGCGTTGATCGTGATCTTCTGGCCGCTCGACCGCTTGACCGTGATCTGCGGGAACTCCGGGCTGTTCAGCACCATCTCGGCACGGCCCGGGATCGCCGGGTACATGCCGAGTCCGGCGAACACCCGCCACGCCGACATCGTGCCGAGGTCGTCGTTGCCGACCAGGCCGTCCGGGGTGGACTTGAACAGTTGCGTACGGGCGCGCGCGACGACGTCCTGGGTCTTGTAGGGCTGCCCGGCCCAGGCGTACAGCCACGGCGACTGCAGGGACGGCTCGTTGCCCAGGTAGGCGTACGCCTCGTGCGAACCGGCGTTCAGCTTGGTGAAGAACGTGTCGAGCCGCTTGGCCGCCTGATCCCGGCCGCCCATCGCGTTGAACAGCCCGGCCACGTCCTCGTAGACCATCCAGTGGTACTGCGACCCGTTGCCCTCGACGTACCAGTTGGAGTCGGCGGGGTCGAACGGCGTGAGGAACGAGCCGTCGCCGAAGCGCGGCTGGATCCAGTCGTTCAGCGGGTTGTAGATCGTCTCCCAGCCGTGCGCCCGCTTCATGAACTCCTGGTAGGTGTCCTTCTCCCCCAGGCGCTGGGCGAGCTGGGCGATGCCGAAGTCGGCCATGCCGTACTCCAGCGTCGTCGCCGGGTCGGCCGGCACGTAGCCGAGCTTGAGGTAGTCGGCGTTGCCGGGACGTTCGGTGTAGCCGGTCGCCTTGTCCTCCCCGACGCGGTTCGCGCCCTTGACCATGGCGGCCAGTGCGGCGTTCGCGTCGAAGTTCCGGGCGCCGAAGGCGTACATCGTCGCGATGATCGAGTGGTACGGGTCGCCGTTCATCACGCCGGTGATGGTGTTCTGGTGCGACCAGCGGTCCCACACGTCACCGACGGAGTGCGCGTCGTTGTACATCGACTGGGCGATGTCCGCGCCCACGTCCGGGGCGAGCAGCGCGATGAGCTGCGCCTCGCTGCGGTAGATGTCCCACCCGGAGAAGGTCGCGTACTGGTGGTGGCCCTTCTTGACCTTGTGGGTGCGGTAGTCGAAGCCGGTGTAGGTGCCGTCGACGTCGTCGAAGACGTACGGCTGCAGCAGCGCGTGGTAGAGCGCCGTGTAGAACGTGCGCAGCCGGTCGGCGGCGCCGCCGCTCACCTTGATCTGCCCGAGCCGCTTGTTCCAGGCGGCCCGCGCGGCGGACCGCACGGAGTCGAAGCTCCGCCCGCCGATCTCCTTCTTCAGGTTCTGCTTCGCGCCGTCGATGCTGACGTACGACACCGCGGCGCGCATCTGCACCGGCTTGGCCTTGCTGGTGTCGAACTGCAGGTAGACGCCCGAGCCGGGGCCCTTGACGGTGACGTCCTGGGTCTTGGCCTGGAGCGAGCGCTGCGGCATCGGCCGGCCTTCGGGGCCGTTGTTGATCCGCCCGAAGATCTTCCTGGTCTGCTGCGGCACCTTCGCCGGGGAGCTGCCGCGCACCGCGTCCTCACCGGGCTCGACCGAGTCGTTCTTCCACGTGCCGTACGCCTGGAACGGCCGGTCGAAGGTCGCGGTGAAGTAGACGTAGTACTTGGCGTCGGTGTTGCAGAACCCGCCGGTCTTGGCCCAGCCCGACACGGTGTTGCCCTTGACGGTGGCCTCGGCGTCGTCCACGCCGTTGATCGACCCCGTCACGTTGAGCAGGAGCGTGCCGACCTTGTCCGTCGGGAAGGTGAACCGCGCGACGCCGCCCCGCTGCGACGCGGTCAGCTCCGTTTTCACGCCGCTGTCGAGCGTCACGGCGTACGACCCCGGGGAGGCCTGTTCGTTCTCGTGCTTGAAGGTCTGCACGTAGTCGGTGCCGTGGGTCGCCGGGGAGTTCTTGATCGGCCCGGAGAACGGGATGACGGGGAAGTCCTGCGCGCCCGTGCAGCCCGGCCCGGAGATGTGGGTCATGCTGAAGCCGCGCAGGCGGTTGTCCTCGTACTTGTAGCCGCCGCCGGACGAGCGGACGGTGTCGGGGCTCCACTGCATCATCCCGAACGGCGCGACGGCACCGGGGAAGTCCATCCCGGCGCCGCCGCCGTGTCCGAAGTCGGGGCCGCCGTCCTGCGTCCCGACGAACGGGTTCACGTAGGAGGCGAGGTCGGGGGTGGCCGCTCGGGCCGGTACGGCCGAGACGGCCAGGGAGGTCAGGGCGAGGCCGAGCAGGCCTGCCAATCGGGGGCGGACGCGTCTGAACACAGTTGCTCCTCGGGGGAGGTCACCGGTTGCGCTGGCGGAGGACCATCGCGCGCGCCATGACAACGTTGTCACGACTACCGGCATTGTTAACCCACGTAACTCGGGAGTCAATGGTCAGAATCGGTCACAGAGGTAGCGACCGGTCACGCCACGTGAGGGCTCCTGGTCGGCACGTCCGGAGCGGGGACGGCACGAGTGGCGCGTGCGCCGTCGCCTCATCGTCCGCACGGCGGTCGGTACGCCCCCGGCCTCGGCGCCCGCAGGACGGTGAGCAGGCCGCCCGGTCTCAGCGCCCGATAGGGCGGTGACCGCGCCGACGGCCTCAGTGCCCGTACGGGCCCGGCGGGTCCTGAGGGCCGTGACCGCCCGGAGCGTCATGGGGGCCGGAGGAACCGGGCGGGCCCCAGGGTCCTCCCGGACCGGCGGGACCGGGCGTTCCGGAGCCGCCCTGCGGTCCGTAGGGACCCGACGGACCGTACGGATTCGGCGAGCCGTACGGATTCGGCGAGCCGTACGGACCTGCGGGCCCGTGCGGGCCTGCGGGGCCGTATGGACCCGAGGAACCGTACGGGCCGCCCGGAGGGGCGTACGGCGGGGCGGAGAACGGTCCGGGCGGCGGCGGGCCGTACGACGCGCCCGGATGGAGGAACCCCGATCCTCCCTGCCCGGCCCACGGTGGGACGAGAGGCCGCGGCTGACGGCCCTGGAACGCCTGGCGCGCCAGGTGCATGAGGTTCAGCAGGTCCTGGCGGCGCCGGTAGAACCACGCCGGCTCGGCGACGTGCCGCTCGGCCCTCTGGTGCAGCAGCGCCAGCTCCGTGGCGGCGAGCTGGTAGTCGGCCATCGCCCGGCCCGCCCGGGTGCCGCCGGCCATGCGGGCCCACTGGCGGGCGCGGCGGCGCAGCTTGAGATTGCCGAGCATGTGGACGTCCTGCGGCGTGACCAGGCCGGTGCCGGCGTACATCGGCAGGTGCCGCTGGATGAGCCGGACGGTCTGGCGGCGCTCCCAGCGAACGACGACGATCAGCCCGATGAGGATGCAGAAGTCGATGCCGTAGGCGATCATCAGGCCCTTGAGGCCGAAGGCGGTGGAGAAGTTCCACGTGCCGTGCAGCAGCATCGCCGTGCAGAGCCCGGCGACGGGCGCCGCGACCCGGGCGGCGCCCCGGTGCAGCGCGGCGTAGGCGACGCCCAGCCCGGTCATCGAGGTGAACAGCGGGTGCCCGAACGGCGAGATCACCCCGCGCATGATGAACACGGCCTCGAGGTTGTGCTGGTGGACGGCGCGGATGTAGTAGCCGATGTTCTCCATCATGGCGAAGCCGAGGGCGACCATGGCGGCGTAGATGATGCCGTCGGTCAGCCCGTCCAGCTCGTTGCGCCGGAACCACAGGAACCCGAACAGCACCGCGCCCTTGAGCGACTCCTCGACCAGGGGCGCGCCGACGGAGGCCGTGACCAGCTCGCCGCGCTGGCCGAACACCGGTTTGGTCAGGAACTCGTACCCGGCGGTGTTGAGGAGGAGCGCGCCGAGGACGGCGACGCCCGCGCCCCACATGAAGGCGAACAGCAGGGCCCGCCACGGCTCGGGCTCGAGCCGGTCCAGGGTGAGGACGAGTGCGACCAGCAGCGGAACGGGCAGGATCGCCAGGACGAGGCCGACGAGGAACGGCGCACCGTTCATCGCGTCCAGGCCCAGCACGACGATCGCGCAGGCCGACGAGACGACCAGCCCGATGATCAGTCCGACCGGGGCCCGGCCGGGCATCCGCCCTTCGAGGATCGCCTTGGGATCGACACGCGCCATGCCGGGAGGTTAACCGTCAGTGCAGCAGCGGGTCGATCGCCACCGCGAGGAAGAGCAGCGCCAGGTAGGCGTTGGACAGGTGGAAGTAGCGCATCGGCTTGAGCACCGCGCCGGTGATGCCCGCGCGGACCCGGCCGAGGAGGCGGTACGCCTCAACGAGGCAGGCGGCGCCGAGGACGGCCGCGGCGATCGGGTAGAAGATCGTCGTGTGCGCGATCGGCCACAGCGCCAGCGAGCACGCGATCGTGATCCAGGTGTAGACGATGACCTCGACGGCGACGCGGCGCTCGGTGGCCACGACCGGCAGCATCGGCACGTTGGCGGCCGCGTAGTCCTCGCGGTAGCGCATGGCCAGCGTCCAGGTGTGCGGCGGCGTCCAGAAGAACACCACCAGGAACAGCACGATCGGGGTCCACGACACGCTGTCGGTGAGCGCGGACCACCCGATCAGGACGGGCATGCAGCCGGCGATCCCGCCCCAGACGACGTTCTGCTTCGTCCGCCGCTTCAGCACCATCGAGTAGACGAAGACGTAGAACAGGATCGCGAACACCGACAGGGCCGCGGACAGCGGGTTGACGGCGAGGGCGAGGAAGACGGTTGAGGCGACGGCGAGGGTGATCCCGAAGACCAGGGTCTCCTTCGGCGTGACCTGCACCATCGGCAGGGGCCGCCGACGGGTCCGGCGCATCTTCGCGTCGATGTCGCGGTCGATGTAGCAGTTCAGCGCGTTGGCGCTGCCCGCCGAGAGCATGCCGCCGACGAGGGTGGCGATCACGGGCCACAGCGGCGGCAGACCGCGGGCCGCCAGGAACATCACCGGGATCGTCGTGATGAGCAGGAGCTCGATGATGCGCGGCTTGGTCAGCGCGACGTAGGCGCGCACGAGCGCGCCGAACGGCCGACGGCCGGGCGTGGGCGGCGCAGGAGTCCTCGCCGGACGGTTGATGACCACCGTCACCGGATGTTCACCTGCGCGTTCACGACGTTAAGGGACACTGTGTCTGATCCTCGGATTCCTGCCGCCACTCGGCTCTGATCGGGCACCGGCCACGTGGGCTCCACCGCGCAATCACTGTAGTGCCGGTCCCCGTGTACCCCGTCACCGGGGTGGGTGCGGCAGAACGGGTTAACCCCGGCGTCTCCGGGAAATGCGGTACAAGGTCGCGGTGTTCATATAGAGGAGCACCTGTCAAAGCCGTGGGAGCGCGGGCGATAGGCTCGCGTTCGGGCCCCGGCGTGGCCTGGTCACGGGTTCTTTTTTCGGCTGGGGACGGGTCTGGGGACATGACAGAAGTCGAGAGGAGCCTGGAGCGTCTCGTGAGTACGCAATCCGATAAGTCATTCGAGTGGACCGACCTGGACCGGCGGGCGGTGGACACGATCCGCGTGCTGGCCATGGACGCGGTGGAAGAGGCGGGCTCCGGTCACCCGGGCACCGCGATGAGCCTCGCCCCCGCCGCCTACCTGTTGTTCCAGCGGGTGATGCGCCATGACCCGACCGACCCCGACTGGACCGGTCGCGACAGGTTCGTGCTGTCGGCCG
This sequence comes from Actinoallomurus rhizosphaericola, assembly GCF_024055675.1. Taxonomy (NCBI): domain Bacteria; kingdom Bacillati; phylum Actinomycetota; class Actinomycetes; order Streptosporangiales; family Thermomonosporaceae; genus Actinoallomurus; species Actinoallomurus rhizosphaericola. Next base: position 96,464 of record NZ_JAMXMW010000025.1, read on the forward strand.
GCCACTCGAGCCTGACCCTTTACATCCAGCTGTACCTGGCGGGCTACGGCCTCACCCTGGACGACCTGAAGCACCTGCGCAAGTGGGGCAGCCTGACGCCGGGTCACCCCGAGCACGGGCACACCGCCGGCGTTGAGACCACCACCGGGCCGCTCGGCCAGGGCCTCGGCAACGCCGTCGGCATGGCGATGGCGGCGCGCCGCGAGCGCGGCCTGTTCGACCCCGAGGCCGCGGCCGGGGAGAGCCCGTTCGACCACTACATCTACTCGATCGTCTCCGACGGTGACATCGAGGAGGGCATCAGCCACGAGGTCAGCGCGATCGCGGGCCACCAGAAGCTGGGCAACCTCGTCGTCATCTATGACGACAACCACATCTCGATCGAGGACGACACCAACATCGCCAAGTCCGAGGACGTGGCGGCGCGCTACGAGGCGTACGGCTGGCACGTCCAGAGGGTCGACTGGACCGCGGACGGCGAGTACAAGGAGGACCCGGAGGCGCTGTACCGCGCCATCGAGGCCGCCCGTGAGGTGACCGACCGGCCGTCGTTCATCGCGCTGCGCACGATCATCGGCTGGCCCTCGCCGAACAAGCAGAACACCGGCAAGATCCACGGCTCGGCGCTCGGCGCCGACGAGGTCGCCGCCACCAAGCGCGTTCTCGGGTGGAACCCGGACCAGACCTTCGAGGTCCCGGAGGACGTGCTCGAGCACACCCGCAAGGTGATCGACCGGGGCCGCGCGGCCCGCGCCGAGTGGGAGCAGGCGTACGAGGCGTGGCGGGCCGCCAACGCCGAGCGCGCCGCGGAGTTCGACCGGATCCGCGCGCGGCGGCTGCCGGACGGCTGGACCGCCAAGCTGCCGGAGTTCGAGGCGGGCAAGGGCCTGGCGACCCGCGCCGCCTCCGGTGAGGTGCTGAACGCCATCGGCCCGGTGCTGCCGGAGCTGTGGGGCGGCTCGGCCGACCTGGCGGAGAGCAACAACACGACGATGAAGGGCGAGCCGTCCTTCATCCCCGACGAGTACCAGACCAAGGCGTTCCCCGGCGGCCGCTACGGCCGGACCCTGCACTTCGGCATCCGCGAGCACGGCATGGGCGCCATCCTGAACGGCATCACGCTGCACGGCGGCACCCGCCCGTACGGCGGCACGTTCCTGGTGTTCAGCGACTACATGCGCCCGTCGGTGCGGCTCGCCGCGCTGATGAAGCTGCCGGTTACCTACGTCTGGACGCACGACTCGATCGGCCTGGGCGAGGACGGCCCGACGCACCAGCCCGTCGAGCACCTGTGGGCGCTGCGCGCCATCCCGGGCCTCGACGTCGTCCGCCCGGCGGACGCCAACGAGACCGCGGTGGCCTGGCGGACGGTCCTGGAGCACACCGACCGTCCCGCCGGTCTGGCGCTGACCCGGCAGAAGGTGCCGACCTTCGACCGGAGCGAGTTCGGCTCCGCCGAGGGCACCGCCAAGGGCGGGTACGTCCTGGCCGACGCCTCCAACGGGCAGCCCGAGGTCATCCTCATCGCCACCGGCAGCGAGGTGCAGATCGCGGTCGAGGCCCGCAAGGTCCTCGAGGAGGCGGGCACGCCGACGCGCGTCGTGTCGATGCCGTGCGTCGAGTGGTTCGAGGAGCAGGACGACGCCTACAAGCAGCAGGTGCTGCCCCCGGCCGTGCGCGCCCGCGTGTCGGTCGAGGCGGGCATCGCGCTCGGCTGGCGCGGCTACGTCGGTGAGGCCGGCGAGAGCGTGAGCCTGGAGCACTTCGGCGCCTCCGCCGACTACCAGACGCTGTACGAGCAGTTCGGCTTCACCGCCGAGCGGGTCGTCGCGGCCGCGCACGCCAGCATCGCCAAGGCGAACGCCGGTGGCCGGGGCTCGACGACCGGCAACTGAGGAGAGACATGAGCGACATCCTGAAGAAGCTCTCGGGCGAGGGCGTATCCATCTGGCTGGACGACATCAGCCGGGAGCGCCTCCGCACGGGCAACCTCGAGGCCCTGATCCGCGACAAGCAGGTCGTGGGCGTGACCTCCAACCCCACGATCTTCTCCAAGGCGCTGAGCCAGGGCTCGGCCTACGACGAGCAGGTCCGTGAGCTGCGCGTCCGCGGCGTCGACCTCGAGGAGGCCGTCCGGGCCATCACGACGTACGACATCCGCTGGGCCGCCGACGTGCTGCGCCCGGTCTACGACCGCACCGAGGGCCTCGACGGCCGGGTGTCGATCGAGGTGGACCCGCGCCTGGCGCACGACACCGAGAAGACCACGGCCGAGGCCAAGGCGCTGTGGTGGCTGGTCGACCGGCCGAACACCATGATCAAGATTCCGGCGACCCTCGCGGGCCTGCCGTCGATCACCGAGACGCTGGCGCAGGGCATCAGCGTCAACGTCACGCTGATCTTCTCGCTGGAGCGCTACGGCCAGGTCATCGACGCGTTCTTCGAGGGCCTGGAGAAGGCCCGGGAGAACGGCCACGACCTGTCGAAGATCGCGTCGGTCGCGTCGTTCTTCGTCAGCCGCGTCGACACCGAGATCGACAAGCGGCTGGACAAGGCCGGCCGCTCCGACCTCGCGGGCAAGGCGGGCATCGCCAACGCCCGGCTCGCGTACGCGCTGTACGAGGAGAAGTTCGGCACCGACCGGTGGAAGGCGCTCAAGGACGCGGGCGCCCGCGTCCAGCGTCCCCTGTGGGCGTCGACGGGCGTGAAGAACCCGGACTACGCCGACACGATGTACGTCGACCAGCTCGTCGCCCCGGACACGGTCAACACCATGCCGGAGCCGACCCTGGACGCGGTCGCCGACCACGGCCAGGTCACGGGCGACACCATCCACTCCTACGAGGACGCGCGGGCGCACATGGCCGCGCTCAAGGAGGCCGGCGTCGACTACGACGACGTCGTCCGGGTCCTGGAGGAGGAAGGCGTCGAGAAGTTCGAGGCGTCCTGGACCGAGCTGCTCGACACGGTCAAGGGCGAGCTGCGCGACAAGGCCTGAGCACCGGGCCTGAGCACCCGAACGTGCCCGGCCGGCCCCGCCTCACGGCGGGTGACCGGCCGGGCACGTTTCACTATCGCCGCCGTGTCGTGAGTGACACGCGCCGGGCCGGGTATCGCCCGACGCGAAGGAGACCAGGACACGTCACGGCCGGCGGTGCGCGCCGCCGCCCCGGGTGACCCGCGGGCGGTGGCGCGGCGCGGGCGTGGCGGGAGGATCGGGCCGGGAGACGCCGTGACCTTGCGAGTGACCGCCGGACGCCTGTCCGTGACCGTTCAGGGCGACGCCGTCGCGCGCACCGAGGAGACGCTGGAACGCCTCACGTACGACGGGGTGCCCGCGGCGCTCATGGCCGGGAACGCGTCCCTGTGGGGGCCGGACGCGGCGGGCCGGGCGGCCGGCCGGCTCGGGTGGGTCGACGCGCCGGAGACGTCCCGCCGCCTGCTTCCCGAGCTGTCCGAGGCGGCCGGCCGCTTCGCGGGTCTGGACCGCGTCGTCCTCGCGGGGACGGGCGGTGCGGCGCACGCCGCCGAGGTCGTCGCCCGCGCGCACGGCACCGACCTCACCGTCCTCGACGGCGCCGACCCGCAGGAGGTGCGCCGCGTGCTGGACGACCGCCTGGACCGTACGGGCCTGGTCGTGTCGAGCAAGAGCGGCCGCGCCGTCGAGATCGACGCCCTGCGCCGGATCTTCGAGCAGGCGTTCCGGGCGGCAGGCATCGACCCGGCGGAGCGGATCGTCGTGGTCACGGATCCGGGTTCGCCGCTGGAGGCGGCGGCCAAGGAGGCCGGCCACCGGGTGGTCCTGTCCGATCCGGAGGTGAACGGCCGGTTCGCAGCGCTGTCGGCGGCCGGGCTTCTCCCGGCGGCACTGTGCGGCGTGGACGTGGAACGGCTGCTGGAGGAGGCGACGGCGGTCCTGCCCGCGCTCCGCCTGCCGTACGACAACGCGGGCCTGACCCTGGGCGCGGCGCTGGGCGCGGCCGCGTCCCGCGGCAGGGACAAGCTGATCATCTCGGACGGCGGTTCGGGTGTTCCCGGGCTCGGCGGCTGGGTCGAGCAGCTGGTCGCCGCGGCGACGGGCAAGGACGGCAAGGGCATCCTGCCGGTCGTCCTCGAGGATCCGGCCGCGCCGGGCGCCGGCGCGGCCGACGACCGGCTGTCCCTGATCCTGGGCGGGCGTTCCAGGGACACCGGGCTGGCGGTCACCGGCCCGCTCGGCGCGCAGATCGCGCTGTGGCAGTTCGGCGTGGCGGTGGCGGCCCGGGTGATCGGCGTGGATCCGTTCGACGAGCCGGCGTTGCGGGAGACCCGCGCCGCGGTCGCGGCGCTGCTGCGCGGCTCGGAGGACGGCGCGACTCCCCTACCGATCGCCGGGGAGCCCGTGCTGGTGGACGGCGAGGTCGAGGTGCACGGCCCGGCCGAGCTGTTCCACGGGGCCGGGGACCTGCGCGGCGCGCTCGGGGCGGTGATCCGTGCCGTCCCCGAGCGGGGCCACCTCGCGGTCGCCGCCCACCTGGACCGCGTCGCGGACGCGGCGGCCGGGCGCATGCGGCCGCTGCTCGCCCGGCGGCTGCGTACGGCGCCGGTCACCTTCGGATGGGGTGGCCGGGTCCTGCACTCGACGGGCCAGGCTCTCAAGGACGGTCCTCCCGGGGCGGTGGTCCTGCAGCTCACCGGCGCGGCGGACGAGGACGTCCCGGTACCCGGCCGGCCGTACGGGCTGTCGGCGCTGCAGCTCGCCCAGGCGTTCGGCGACCTGCGGGCGCTGCGCTCCCGCGGCCGCACGGCCGTGCGGTTGCACCTGCGGGACCGCGCCGCCGGCCTCGCCCGGCTGGAGAGCGCCCTCGCCGACTGACGAGGAGCCCGGCATGGGATCCTGGGACCTACCGGGATACGCGGGTTCACGGGGTTCTTTCCGGCGTCTCCTGGAACGATCGGAGTATCGCGCCATTTCGGTTCACCGGGCCTCCGACGGAGAATGAAGCAGTCGAGGAGCCGAATACGGACTGTGTAGATGCCCGCGTGATGGGAAGATCGCGCACCGTACGAGGGTTACCCATGGTGGCCGTCGTCTCGTCGTGAGCGCGGATGACCGGTCTTGAAGCGAGAGAGAATACGTACGCCGAGCGGCCCACCGCCCGGCCGGAGCGCCGTCAGGCGCGCCACTAGGAAGGACGGGGAACCTTGGGCATGAGATGGCCCACCGGGACACGTGAAGCCCACGGGAACGGAGACATGAGATGAACACCGGCCAACAGCCGCCGAACCCGCTCCGCGACCCCCGGGACAAGCGGCTGCCGCGAGTGGCCGGGCCGTGTGTGCTCGTGCTGTTCGGCGTCACGGGTGATCTGTCCCGCAAGAAGCTGCTGCCCGCCATTTACGACCTGGCCAACCGCGGCCTGCTGCCGCCGGGCTTCTCGCTGGTCGGCTTCGCCCGCCGGGACTGGGAGCACCAGGACTTCCGGCAGCTGGCGCACGACGCGGTGAAGGAGCACGCCCGCACGCCGTTCCGCGAGGACGTCTGGAACCAGCTCGCCGAGGGCATCCACTTCGTCCCCGGCACGTTCGACGACCCCGGGGCGTTCGAGACGCTCGCGATGGCCGTCAAGGAGCTGGACGAGCAGCGCGGCACCGGCGGCAACTACGCGTTCTACCTGTCGATCCCGCCGAAGTTCTTCCAGGAGGTCGTCCAGCAGCTGCAGGCCAGCGGCCTGTCGCAGCCGTCGGAGGGCTCCTGGCGCCGCGTCGTCATCGAGAAGCCGTTCGGCCACGACCTGGCCAGCGCGCAGGAGCTCAACGCCATCCTGCACGAGGTCTTCCCCGAGGAGTCGATCTTCCGGATCGACCACTACCTCGGCAAGGAGACGGTGCAGAACATCCTGGCGCTGCGCTTCGCCAACAACCTGTTCGAGCCGATCTGGAACCGCTCCTACGTCGACCACGTGCAGATCACGATGGCCGAGGACATCGGCATCGGCGGCCGCGCCGGCTACTTCGACGGCGTCGGCACCGCCCGTGACGTGATCCAGAACCACCTGCTGCAGCTCCTGGCACTGACCGCCATGGAGGAGCCGGTGTCGTTCGCGGCCGAGTCCGTGCGCGCGGAGAAGGCCAAGGTGCTGTCCGCCGTGCGCCTGCCCAAGGACCTGGGCGCCAACACCGTGCGCGGGCAGTACTCCGCCGGCTGGCAGGGCGGCGTCAAGGTGCGCGGCTACCACGAGGAGGAGGGCATCCCGCCGAACTCCCGTACCGACACGTACGCCGCCGTCCGGGTGGACGTCGACACGCGCCGCTGGGCGGGCGTGCCGTTCTACCTGCGGACCGGCAAGCGGCTGGCGCGGCGCGCCACCGAGGTCGCGCTGGTGTTCCAGCGCGCCCCGCACCTGCCGTTCGCCGCGACGGACACCGAGGAGCTCGGCCAGAACGCCCTGGTGATCCGCGTGCAGCCGGACGAGGGCGTCACCATGCGGTTCGGGTCGAAGGTCCCCGGCACCTCCATGGAGGTCCGGGACGTCAACATGGACTTCGACTACGGCGAGTCGTTCACCGAGTCCTCGCCCGAGGCGTACGAGCGCCTGCTGCTCGACGTGCTGATCGGCGACCCGCCGCTGTTCCCCCGGCAGGAGGAGGTCGAGCTGTCCTGGGAGATCCTCGACCCGATCGAGGAGTACTGGGACCGGCACGGCAAGCCCGAGCTGTACAAGGCGGGCAGCTGGGGACCGAAGGCTGCGGACGAGATGATGGCCCGCGACGGCCGGGCGTGGAGGCGACTCTGAATGAACATCGACCTCACCAACACCACGACCCGGAAGGTCCTGGACGCGCTCAGCGCGGCGCGGCACCGGATGGGCGGGCCCGCCACCGGCAAGGTCCTCACCCTCGTCGTCCTGACCGAGGAGGCGTCCCAGTACGACGCCGTGCGCGCCTCGACCGAGGCCGCCCGTGAGCATCCCTGCCGGATCATCGTCGTCATCGCCCGCAGCCCGGGCGGGGAGTCCCGGCTGGACGCGGAGGTCCGGGTCGGCGAGACCGGTCCCGGCGAGACCGTGGTGCTGCGGCTGTACGGCCAGCTGATCGAGCACGCCGACTCGGTCGTCCTGCCCCTCCTGGTGCCCGACACGCCCGTCGTGGCCTGGTGGCCGGGCATCGCCCCGGACAGGCCCGCCGAGGAGCCGCTCGGCGCGCTGGCCCAGCGCCGCGTCACCGACGCGAAGGGCGGCAGCGACCCTCTCGGCACCCTCAACCGGCTGGCCGAGGCGTACGTACCGGGTGACACCGACTTCGCCTGGACCCGCATCACCGGATGGCGCACGCTGCTGGCCGCGACCCTCGACCAGCCGCACGACGACATCACGGGCGCCTGCGTCGAGGCCGACCCGAAGAACCCGAGCGCCGCGCTGCTCGCCGCGTGGCTGTCGGTGCGCCTCGCGGTGCCGTGCACGGTGGCCGAGTCGCACGGGCCGGGCATCACCGGCGTCCGCCTCACCACGACGGCCGGCGACATCGCCATCACGCGGCCCGACGGCCGCGTGGCGACGCTGTCGCGTCCCGAGCAGCCGGACCGCCAGGTCGCGCTGCACCGCCGGCCGACGTCCGAGCTGCTGGCGGAGGAGCTGCGCCGCCTCGACCCGGACGAGGTCTACCGCGACGCCGTCCTGCGGTTCGCCAAGGGTCTCGGTGAGCCCGCCGAGGCGAAGGAGCCCGCCGCGGCCAAGGAGGCCGGCGGCGAGGTCAAGGAGACGCCCGAGGACGCGGCCGCGCCGGCCAAGGCCCCGCGCGGCGGCAGGGGCAAGAAGTCGTGACCGCCCCGTCCGTACTCGTCCACCGCGACCAGCCGCTGCTGGCCAAGGCCGTCGCCGCCCGCCTGGTGACCCGTCTGGTCGACGCCCAGGCCGCCGCCGGAGGGGCGCACGTCGTCCTCACCGGCGGCGGCGTCGGCACCGCCGTGCTGGAGGAGCTGGCGGCGGCCCCGGCGCGGGACGCGGTCGACTGGGGGCGCCTGGACGTCTGGTGGGGCGACGAGCGCTACCTCCCGTCCGGGCACGAGGAGCGCAACGAGACGGGCGCGCGCACGGCCCTGCTCGACCACGTCGACATCGATCCGAAGCGGATCCACCCCATGCCCTCCTCGGACTCGGGCCTGAGCCCGGAGGACGCGGCGGAGCAGTACGCCGCCGAGCTCCGGGCCGCGACCCGGCCGGAGGACCACGGGGTGGTCCCGTCGTTCGACGTGCTGATGCTCGGCCTGGGCCCGGACTCCCATGTGGCCTCGCTGTTCCCCGGCATGCCGGCGCTGTACGAGGAGGAGCGCCCGGTCGTCGCCGTGCACGGCGCGCCCAAGCCGCCGCCGACCCGCATCAGCCTGACCATGCCCGCGCTCCGTACGGCGCGTGAGGTCTGGATCATCGCGGCAGGCGAGTCGAAGGCCCGCGCGGTGCACCTCGCGCTGTCCGACGCGGGCCCCGTCCAGGTCCCCGGCGCGGGCGCTCGCGGGCGGCAGCGCACGCTGTTCCTGCTCGACCGGGCGGCCGCGAGCCAGCTGCCGCCCGGGATGGACCGCATCGCCTCACCCTGAGGCAGGAGCCGCATCGAGGGGTCCTCATCCGGTCTCAGCCGCCGGTTGAGGACCCCTCGGGCGTTCTGCGCAGCAGGGTGAGCATCCGCCAGGCCTCGGGAGAATCCAGCGCCACGCCCGGGTCGAAGTCGCCGAACTGCGCCTCGACGGTCAGTCCCCCGGCGAGGCGGAGGGCGGCCTCCAGCTCGGTCGCCGTCCAGAACCGGTAGGGCACCACGCCCTGGATCACATCGCCGCCGTCGATCGCGATCGTCACGTGGTCGTGGACGATCTGCGTGATCGGATCCAGCTGATCCGACGGCTCGCCCCACCGTACGCGGGCGCTGACGCCGTCCTTCTCCACCGCCCACGCCGCGGAGACGCGGGGCGTCTCGCTGAGCCGGTCGGCCGGATGGCTCATCTCGATCACCGCCAGCCCGTCGTCGGCGAGGTGCGCGGCGACGCACCGCAGGTAGGCGACGAGGGCGTCCAGCGTCATCAGGTGCGCCGTCGAGTCGAGCATGGTGATGACGAGGTCGAAGCGGCGTCCGAGCCGGAAGTCGGTCATGTCGCCCTCGACGACCTCCAGCGGCAGCCCGCTCCCCCGCTCCCGGGCGTACGCGCACATCGCCGGGCTGAGGTCGAGGGCGGTCGCCGCCACCCCCCGGCGGGCGAACTCCCGTGCGTGCTCGGCCGGACCCGCGGCCAGTTCGAGGACGTCGCGCGCGTCACCGGCCCAGCGCCGCAGCACGTCCACTTCGGCGCGCACGTCGCGGAACGAACAGGCCAGTTCGTACGCCCATGGATGGTCGTAGATCACAGTTCCCATGCTCCCAGACCCGCGGGGTGGCGCGGTTTGACCGGTCCCCGTGGCCCCGGCAGGCTCGTCGGCGATGGAACTCCCCGAGCACGCGACGACGGACGACGCCCTGGCCGACGTGGCCGGGATCGGGCCGTACTTCGCCGTCGACACCGACCCCGGCATCACCGACCATCCGCTGTGGCGGCCGCTGACCGCTCTGTACGGTCCCGCCCCGACCACGCCGCACGGCCCGGCGCTGCCCGACCAAGTCGCGAACGTGCGCGTGCGCCTGGGCACGGCCGAGGAGCGGGTGGCGGCGTCCCTGTTCTTCCAGGGCGTCGCGGGCCGCCTGTGGTCCCCGGCGCTGGCGACCGCCGTCCTCCACGGTCGCGTTCCGGAGCTCGATCCGGCCGGAACATACTGGCGCGCCGCCTCCCCCGGTCCGGTCGTGCTCGCGGCGCCGGGCGCACCGGCCCTCCCCGGGAACGCGACCGCCCTGCGCCGCGTCATCGTGGACGGCCACCTGGTCCCGCTGGTGCGCGCCGTCCGCGCGGTGACGCCGGTCGCGGAGGGCCTGTTGTGGGGCAACGCCGCGTCCGCCCTCGTCGGCGCGCTCACCGTCCTGACCATGGCCCGCCCCCGGTGTGCCGGAACGGCGTCCCGGCTGGTCGGGGAGCTGCTGAGGACGCCGCTGCTCGGGGCGGCCGGCGACTTCGGCCCGCGCGGCTTCCGCCGCCGGAGTTGCTGCCTGTACTACCGGGTCCCCGGCGGCGGCAAGTGCGCCGACTGCGCCCTGACATGAGAGACCGTGATCGCCGCTACACGCGAGGCACAGAGCTGATGTAGCAGGCGGGGCCGGCGGTGGAGTCGTCGTGGCCGGCTACTGGAAGCTGTAGACGTGCTGGTCGGTGGAGCAACGGTTGTCCGGACAGGCTCTAGTGTTCTCGGTGACCTGCTTGGTCGTGAAGTCCGCGTGGAAACGGGCCTTGACAAAGGTGACGTCGGGCGAGCAATCCGGGTGAGCCGGGGTGAGTGTGCAGGGGCCGGGCGGCGGGTCGTCGGACGTGCCCCGGAGCATGGTCGTCGTGTGTACGACCGGCGGGTCGTTCGTCCAGCACACGTAGTCCCTGAGCTGCTGGTTGGCGTTGTTCCACGACGCGTAGGAACGAATCCAGACCTGGCACTGCTCGGCGTCGCCGGTCAGGTGCCGGGCGGCTGCGGGGAGCGCAGCTGTCTGGGCCGTCGGCGTCAGGGGCACCGCCCGCGTCTGAGTGGCGGGGATGGCGAGCAGGCCGATGGCTGCGGACAGGGCAGCCGCAGAGGCGGTTGAGAGCTTCATTGCGGTACCACCTGAGATCGGGGAATTGAACACTTCGAATGCCGGGGGGCTGACCGGGCCCTCGGTGCTGTCTTGGGGTATCAGTACGTGAGGACGACGCAACCGTTTGCGCCCGGAAAGCCGCGCCGGAAGGGGGCAGGAGCCGAGTCGGCACCGTTTCCGCCTCGGCCGGTGCCGGCGGGGCAGGCGTTGGACACCCCTGCGCCGGGCGCACCTCCGGGACCTCCCGTGTCTTTGACTCCGGCCGTGCCGTCCTGGCCGAAGTTGTGACCGGCATCGTCGCCGACGCACCAGGTGGCCTTCATTCCTCCCGCGCCGCCGGCGTTGCCATGGCCGCCCGGGCCGGTATGGCCACCGCCACCGGCATCGGCGCTGGCGCCGCCGGCGTTGGGGTAGGCGACGGAGGAGGCCGTCCCGGAGAGGCCGTCGCCGTTCGGCGCGGCACCGCCGGCGCCAACGGTGATGGTCATCGTGTCACCGGGATGTACGGCCAGGGTGCAGAACGAGGTGGCGCCCCCGCCCCCGCCGCTGCCGGAGGGCAGGTAGGCGTCGTTGCGGGTCCCCATGCTGCCGCCTCCCCCGGCACCGGTCAGGACGACCCTGATCCGGGACACCCGGGTGGGCACGGTAAAGGTGGTCGTGCCCGGTGCGGCGTAGACCCTTCGGGTCTCGGCGTGGGCGGGAACGGCCCCGGCCAGCGGCAGCACCACCCCGGCCGCCGCCGCGACGTTTACGACGCCTCCACGGACGCGACACAACAGGTCGCCCCTACGGCGGCCGGGCTGCCGGATGTTGGTGTGCATGCGCGCCCTCTTACTTCCATTACCGGTGGTGTCCAGATCGCTACAGGGAATCATAATCACTCAAGGCATCTATGCGACTACGTTCCGAGACGAGTCGGAGCAGGGCGGCACCGCCACATCGACACGGACGGCCGATCACCATGCGACCTCGGCGAACACCTGGCCCGCGTGGCGGTACGCGTTGTCGAGCACATCGGCGTGGCCTTGCCCGCTGACACCAGGCTCCCTATCGGCTGACCGAACGGTCCTTACTACGCGGCTCGTCGTAGCTTCGGGAGTTCCGGGCCGTGACCGGGCAGGACCAGAGGCCCGGGGCGACCTCGGCGGACGACCGATCACGCCAAGCGGATCCCACCCGTACTCCTTAGCGCGGCCTTTCGTTCGCCTGCTACATCAGCTCCGGCACACCGCCGCAAGGCGGCCTATGGCCGTGCCACGACGGTGTGGACCAGGCCGTAGGCGACCGCCTCGTCGGCGGTGAGGAGGCGGCCCTCCCGCGCGTCCGCACGGATGTCGTCGGCCTCGCGGCCCGTAGTCTCGGCGAGCCGGAGGTAGAAGGCGTCGACGAGGCGCCGGTGCTCCTCCTCCCGCGCCGCGACGTCCGTGGCGCCGCCGGCCGTGAGGCCCGCTCTGGGCTCGGCCAGTCGCAGCACCGCGTGGGGCGTCATCTCGCGCCGTCGCGCGGCGGTGAGCACGGCGAGCGGTGGCCCGCCGACCTGGCCGATGACGAGGACGTGGACCGGGCAGGTGACCGCGGCCACGGTGTCCGCGGCGGCGAACGCCGCCTCGAGATCCCCGTCCGGGGTCTGCAGGTGCAGCCGGACCGCCTCGTCCCCCGCGGCGGCGAGCGTCACGAGCCTCGCGCACACCTCCGAGGCGCGCGTGCCGTCCAGACGGCCGGTGGCCAGGATGATCCGGTGCTCCAGCAACCGGTCGCCGAGCGGATCGGCCTCGCCTGACGGGAACGACCCGCCCGGCGAGAGTGGCCCGCCCGGCGGGAGCGGTTCTCCCGGCGGGAGCGGCCCGCCCGGCGGGAACGGTTTCCCTGGCGGAGACGGCCGCTCGGGCCGGGACGGCTCTGACGGGCGGGCCGGGTCGCCGGGGAACTCCGGCGGAAAGGGCGGCATCGTCATGCGGGCACCTCCTCCACGGGCTCCCTACGACGATAGCCGCCGCGTCACCGCGCCGACCGGACCCGCACCGCTCGCGGGTCGTCCGTACGGCCGGGGCCGAGGGCGATCCGCGCTTCGAGCAGCCGCGGATCGTCGGACGCGCGGAAGCGCCCGCCGAGGCCGCCGAGCAGTGCGCGCACGCGGGTGTTGTCCGCGAGCATCGTGGCGCGGACCTCGGCCAGCCCCTGTTCGTGCGCCACGGCGACCAGGTGACGCGCCAGGGCCGCCCCGATGCCCCTGCCCTGCCAGCCGTCTTCGACGAGGAACGCCAGTTCGCCGACTCCGGGGTCCAGCGTGTACATCAGGTGGGCGAGCGCGAGGATCGACCCGTCGGGGCCCTCCGCGGCCATGGTGAGACCGTGCGCCCGGTCGCAGAAGACCCGCAGGAGCCGCTCCGGGATGTCCGACCGCGCGCTGAAATAGCGCCGCCGCCGGCTCTCGAGCGAGCACCGGGCGTGCAGGTCCCGTACCGCCTCCGCGTCGAGCGGCGTCAGCGGCCGTACGGTGATCTCGGTGCCGTCTCCGAGGACCAGCCGCTGCCGGGTCGGCGCCGAGCCGTGGGACGGGAGCAGCGAGCGGACCAGCGCGTTGGCCCGGGCGATCTCGGTGAGCGTGAACGGCAGACCCTCGCGGTGCAGGAGGACTCCGTGGAGGTGCCCCGCGGAGACGATGACCGTCGTCGGATCCGGGTGGTCGTCGAGGGCGGCGGGGCCGGCCACCCATTCGGCGCCGTCGGCGCGGAGCAGTTCGGCGAGGATCTCCGGCAGGGCACGCGGGTTCGACCGCAGGCGGACGGCCAGGGACAGGGCGCGGCTCGGCTCGTCGATCAGTTCCTGCGGGGCCGCCGGAACGACGCTGGTCCGGCGGCCCGACGCGACCGAGACGGCCGCGGTGAGCGCCTCCGCGGTGACTCCGGTGGGCACGTCCACGACGAACTCGTCCACCACACCGTCCGCGTCGACCTGGACGGACAGGTCGAGGATGTTCGCGCCCCGGGCCGCCAGGGCGGCGGTCAGGACGGCGAGCCGGCCCGGCCGGTCGTCGATCTCGGTGCGTACGCGGAGCAGCGGCATGTCATCCCCTTCAGCGACTGAACGCGGGAAGCCTCCCGCATCACTGTTACGGGGTCGCTACATGGCCGTTTCCGCCGGATCAGCACTTCCGCCGGACAAAAGGAAAGGATCCGGCACCCTCTCGGCCGCCGGATCCTTCCTCATGGAGCGCTCGGTCAGGGCGTCGCGGCCCAGCCGGGCATCGGGAAGCCCGCGAGCAGCTCGCGGATCTCCCCGGCGATCTTGTCGAGGGTCGCCTCGTCGTCGGCCGCCGTGATCGCCTGGTCGATCGACGCCGCGACGAACGCCATGTGCTCCTCGGTGAGGCCGCGGGTCGTGATCGCGGCGGTGCCGAGGCGGATGCCCGACGGGCTCCACGGCTTGCGCGGGTCGAAGGGCACCGTGTTGAAGTTCAGTTCGATGCCCGCGCGGTCGAGCGCCTTGGCCGCCGGCTTGCCCGCGATGTCCTTGTTGGTCAGGTCGATGAGGATCAGGTGGTTGTCGGTGCCGCCGGAGACCAGGTCGAAGCCGCGCGCGGTCAGCGCCGCGGCCAGCGCCCGGGCGTTCGCCACGATCTGGCGGGCGTACGTCTTGAACTCCTCCTGCGCGGCCTCCTTCAGCGCGACCGCGATCGCGGCGGTCGTGTGGTTGTGCGGGCCGCCCTGCAGGCCGGGGAAGATCGCCTTGTCGATCGCGGTGGCGTGCTCCTCGGTCGTCATGATCATGGCGCCGCGCGGGCCGCGGAGGGTCTTGTGCGTCGTCGTGGTGATGACGTCGGCGTGTCCGACCGGGGACGGGTGCGCGCCGCCCGCGACGAGCCCGGCGATGTGCGCGATGTCCGCGGCGAGGACGGCGCCGACCTCGCGGGCGATCTCGGCGAACGCCGGGAAGTCGATCGTCCTCGGGATCGCGGTGCCGCCGCAGAAGATGAGCTTCGGGCGTTCGGCACGGGCGAGATCGCGCACCTTGTCCATGTCGACCCGGCCGGTCTCGCGGTCCACGCCGTAGCGCACCGGCCGCAGCCACTTGCCGGTGATCGACACGGGCGACCCGTGGGTGAGGTGGCCGCCGTGGGCCAGCTCCAGCGACAGGAAGGTGTCCCCCGGGTTCAGGAACGCCAGGTGGACGGCCAGGTTCGCGGGCGAGCCGGAGTACGGCTGCACGTTGGCATGGTCGGCGCCGAACAGCTCGCGCGCTCGCGCCTTGGCCAGCTCCTCGATGGGGTCGACGACCTGCTGGCCCTCGTAGTAGCGCTTGCCGGGATAGCCCTCGGAGTACTTGTTGGTCAGAACGGAGCCGGTCGCCTCCAGCACGGCGGGCGAGACGTAGTTCTCCGAGGCGATGAGGCGGACCTTGTCGTGCTGCCGGCGGGCCTCGGCCTCGATCAGCCCGGCCAGGTCGGGATCGGCGGCGGAGAGATGGGACAGCGGTGGCTGGTGCACGGGGCCTCCAGTACGGGCTCGGCTCCCAGCACCCAGGCGCGCGGTGCCAGATCTCTTCGCTCCCCGGTGGTGAACTCCACCTCATGCGCCAGTCGCGTTCCCCATCCTAACGGACCGCTCCGCCGTCGATCGGGATTCCACGCGGGACACGAGCGGCCGGAGCGGGGATCCACCACGGACGCGACCGGCCCGAATCGGGACTCACCACGGGACGCGACCGACCGGCCGGGGCGGGCATTCCCGCCGGGGACGCGACCGACCGGCCGGGACGCGGATCTCCGCCGGGGACGCGACCGGCCCGGTGCCCGCCGAGGCGGGCACCGGGCCGATCACCGCTGCGATACGCGGAGCTAGTTACGAGCGCGCTGCATCGCCGCCTGGATGGCGGCGCGCTCGGCGCGCAGCTTGGCCAGCGCCTCCTCGAGGATGGCCTCGCCGTCGGCGTCGCTACGCCGCTCCTTCACGTAGGCGAGATGCGTCTTGTAGGGCTCGTTGCGCGGCGGCGCCGGCGGGTTCTCAGGGTCCTTACCGGCGGGGAATCCGCACCGGGGGCAGTCCCACTGGTCGGGCACCGCGACGTCGGTCGCGAAACTCGGCCGGGACTCGTGCCGGTTCGCGCAGTAGAAGCTCACCCAGACGCGCGGGGCCGCCTCACCACGCTCGGCCTCTCCCATCGGGCCAGCACCGACACGGCTGCCCCGAATAGCGTTGCCACTACCCACGGACTACTCCTCGCTTCCTTTGGCCGCCGCGACGCGGGGCGCGGCGGCCGTCAACACACTGCGGGTCTTGCCGGACTCAGCCGTGGTGGCCGTGCTTGAGCAGCAGACCCAGCGCGATGATCGACGCGAACCAGATCACGCCCGTGCCGATCGTGAACCGGTCGAGGTTCCGCTCGACCACGGACGACCCGCCGAGCGACGAGCTGATGCCGCCGCCGAACAGGTCCGACAGGCCACCACCCTTCCCCTTGTGCAGGAGGACGAGCAGCACCATCAGCGCGCTCGTCAGGATGAGCACGATGGAGATTGTGATGATCACAGCAGTTCAGCGCTTTCGTGATTCACCCCGCTGCTCGCGGGGAATGTTCGCGTATTCAGGTCATCCGCTACCGAGGGTACGACGTTCCACCGCGTGGTTCAGCAGAAACGCGCAGTCTGTTGCGCAAGATCACACCGGCAGCTCGCGATACCTGCAGATCTTGACGAACTCCCCGGCGTCCAGGCTCGCTCCGCCCACGAGTGCTCCGTCGATGTCCGGCTTCGCCATGATGCCGGCGATGTTGTCGCCCTTGACGGAGCCCCCGTAGAGAACGCGGACCTGATCGGCGAGGTCTCCACTGTACAGCTCGGCCAGCCGCGTGCGGATCGCGCCGCAGACCTCCTGCGCGTCTTCGGGGGTCGCGACCTCGCCCGTGCCGATCGCCCACACCGGCTCGTACGCGATGACGACGCGCTGCGCCTGGTCGGCCGGGACCTTCTGCAGGCCGCCCTCGACCTGGGCGAGCGTGTGGGACAGGTGCTCTCCGGCCTTGCGGACCTCCAGGCCCTCGCCGACGCACAGGATCGGCGTCAGGTCGTTCTTGAGGGCCGCCTTCACCTTCGCGTTGACGAGCGCGTCGTCCTCGTTGTGGTACTGGCGGCGCTCGGAGTGCCCGGCCAGGACGTAGGTGCAGCCGAGCTTGGCGAGCATCGCGCCGGAGATCTCGCCGGTGTAGGCGCCCTTCTCGTGCGGCGAGATGTCCTGCGCGCCGTACACGAGCTTGAGCTTGTCGGCGTCCACCAGCATCTGGATGCTGCGGATGAAGGTGAACGGCGGCAGCATCGCGACGTCGACCGCCTCATAGTCGGCGTCCTTGAGGCCGAAGGCGACCTTCTGGACGTGGGCGATGCCCTCGAAGTGCGTGAGGTTCATCTTCCAGTTGCCGGCGATGAGCGGCTTGCGCTGCTGCGGAGCGGGTTTCGAGGCCACGGTCAGTCCTCCAGGGCGGACAGGCCGGGCAGCGTCTTGCCCTCGAGGTACTCGAGGCTCGCGCCGCCACCGGTCGAGATGTGGGAGAAGCCGTCCTCGGCGAGGCCGAGCTTGCGCACGGCCGCGGCCGAGTCGCCGCCGCCGACCACGGTGAACGCGTCCGAGGCGATGAGGGCCTCGGCGACCGCGCGGGTGCCGCCGGCGAAGGCGTCGAACTCGAACACGCCCATCGGGCCGTTCCAGAAGACGGTGGCCGCGTCGGCCAGCTTGCTCGCGAACAGCTCGCGGGTGCGCGGGCCGATGTCCAGGCCCTCGCGGTCGGCCGGGATCGCGGTGGCGTCGACGGCCTCGTGCGGCGCGTCGGGGCCGAACTCGGTGGCCGCGAGCACGTCGACCGGCAGCACCAGGTCGACGTCGCGCTTGGCCGCCTCCTCGATGAACCCGCGGACCTGGTCGAGCTGGTCCTCCTGCAGCAGCGACTTGCCGACCTCGTGGCCCTGGGCCTTGAGGAAGGTGTACGCCATGCCGCCGCCGACGATGAGGCGGTCGACCTTGCCGAGGAGGTTGGCGATGACGCCGAGCTTGTCGGAGACCTTCGCGCCGCCCAGGACGACGACGTACGGCCGGGCGGGCTCGCCGGTGAGGCGGCGCAGCACGTCGACCTCGGCGGCGATGAGGCCGCCGGCGGCGTGCGGGAGCCGCTGCGGCACGTCGTAGACGCTGGCGTGCTTGCGGTGCACGGCGCCGAAGCCGTCGCCGACGTACAGCTCGGCGAGGGCGGCCAGGCGGTCGGCGAACTCGCCGCGCTCCGCGTCGTCCTTGCTGGTCTCGCCGGCCTCGAAGCGGAGGTTCTCCAGGAGGGCGACCTCGCCGTCCTGCAGCGCGTCGGCGGTGGCCCGCGCGGAGTCGCCGACCGTGTCGGTGGCGAAGCGGACCTCGCGGCCCAGCAGCTCGCCCAGCCGCTCGGCGACGGGGGCGAGGGAGAACTCCGGCTTCACCTGGCCCTTGGGGCGGCCGAGGTGGGCGCAGACGATGACGCGCGCGCCCTTGTCGGCGAGCTTGTTGATGGTCGGGACGCTGGCACGGATCCGGCCGTCGTCCCCGATCACGCCGTCCTGCAGCGGAACGTTGAGGTCCGAGCGGACCAGCACCCGCTTGCCGCGCACGTCGCCGAGATCGTCGATCGTGGACATGCTCATTGATCGCACTCCTGGTCGTGTCGGAACGAGCGCAGCAGGTCCGGGACCTGCTGCGCTCGTTCGTGGGTTCGCCGTCACCGGGCCGGGCGGCGGTTCACGGCCTCGTGTTCCCGTTCCGGGCCCGTCGCTCGTGCGCCGCCCGCCGCTCGGCTCAGAGGCGGGAGCCCACCAGCTTGGTGATGTCGACGAGGCGGTTGGAGTAGCCCCACTCGTTGTCGTACCAGCCGACGACCTTGACCTGGTCGCCGATCACCTTGGTGAGGCCGGAGTCGAAGATGCAGGACGCCGGGTCGGTGACGATGTCGCTGGAGACGATCGGGTCCTCGGTGTAGGTGAGGATCCCGCGCAGCGGGCCCTCGGCCGCCTCGCGCAGCGCCGCGTTGACCTCCTCGACGCTGGTCTCACGGCCCACCGTGACGGTGAGGTCCGTGGCCGAGCCGGTCGGCACCGGCACGCGCAGCGCGTAGCCGTCGAGCTTGCCCTTGAGCGACGGCAGCACGAGGCCGATGGCCTTCGCGGCGCCGGTGCTGGTCGGGACGATGTTCAGGGCGGCGGCGCGGGCGCGGCGCAGGTCCTTGTGCGGGCCGTCCTGGAGGTTCTGGTCCTGGGTGTAGGCGTGGATCGTGGTCATCAGGCCGCGCTCGATGCCGAACGTGTCGTTGATGACCTTGGCCATCGGGCCCAGGCAGTTGGTGGTGCAGGACGCGTTCGAGATGACCGTGTGCAGCTCGGGGTCGTAGGCGTCGTCGTTCACGCCCATCACGATCGTGACGTCCTCGTTCTTGGCCGGCGCGGAGATGATGACCTTCTTCGCGCCGTTCTCGACGTGGACCTTCGCCTTGTTGGCGTCGGTGAACAGGCCGGTCGACTCGATGACGATGTCGACGCCCAGGTCGCCCCAGGGGAGCTTGGCCGGGTCGCGCTCGGCGAAGGCCTTGATGGACTTGCCGCCCACGGTGATCTCGTCCGCGCCGGCCTTCACCTCTTCGGGCAGCCGGCCCAGGATGCTGTCGTACTTGAGCAGGTGGGCGAGCGTGGCGTTGTCGGTGAGGTCGTTGACCGCCACGACCTCGACGTCGCCACCGGCGGCGTTCAGCGCTCGCCAGAAGTTACGGCCGATGCGGCCGAAGCCGTTAACGCCAACCCGGATGGTCACGGCACCGATCTCCTCATGCTTCGCGCCCCCGGAGGCGCCCGGGGGCCTGTGAACTTGACGTGTGCTCTCGTGGTCGACCCTACCGAACCCGTCGTGATGTGACTGTAACCACCGGGCCGGAACGACCGGTCCGCCGCCCTGCCGGGAGCCAACATCCGAATGGCGGACGGCGGACCATCGCCAGGGTAATTGGTCTAGACCTAATGGTCTAGACCAAATCGATCCAGAACACGGCTTTCGTCCGTAAGTGATCCCGGTCACGTCACCCCTCGGCCCGTCGGCCGCCGGGAAGCGCGAACCGGTCCTCCCCCGGACGCGTCCACGAGCCGGAACCCCTTCGGTCACCCCCCGGGCGCGGCGGCCGCGAGCCGGCCCGCGCGGGCGTCGAGATGGCGCTTCTCCGGCACGCTCGCCGCGTATCGGGCGGCGGCGCGGTACGCCTCCAGCGCCTCCTCCCGCCGGCCCGCCATCTCCAGCAGGTGAGCTCGTACGGAGTGGAGCCGGTGGTGCCGCGCCATGCGGGCGTCGGCGTCCAGGCCGGCGACCACGTCCAGGCCGCGCTCCGGGCCGTGGACCATGGCGACGGCGACCGCCCGGCCCAGGGTGACCATCGGGCCCGCCTCCACGCGCTCCAGGAGCTCGTACAGCGCGAGGATCTGGGGCCAGTCGGTGTCCTCGACCCGCTCGGCCTCGTCGTGGACGGCGGCGATCGCCGCCTGGAGCTGGTACGGCCCCAGCGCGCGCGTGCGTGCCAGCGTCGCGGTGACGAGGGCGACGCCTTCGGCGATGAGGCTCCGATTCCACCGGTCGCGGTCCTGCTCGGGCAGTGGGACCAGCGAGCCGTCCGGCCGGGTACGGGCGTCGCGGCGTGCCTCGGTCAGGAACATGAGGGCCAGGAGCCCGGCGACCTCGCCGTCCTCCGGCAGCAGCCGGTGCAGCAGGCGGGTCAGGCGCAGTGCGTCGGCCGTCAGGTCGTGGCGCTGGAGCTCGGACCCGGCACTGACGGTGTAGCCCTCGTTGAACATCAGGTACAGCACGTGCAGCACCGCGCGGAGACGCTCGGGGCGTTCCTCGGGCGACGGCGGCTCGAACCTCGCCCCGGCCTTCCGGATGGTCTGCTTGGCCCGGCTGATGCGCTGCGCCATGGTCGCCTCGGGCACGAGGAAGGCGCGGGCGATCTCCGCGGTGCCGAGGCCACCGACCGCCCGCAGCGTCAGCGCGATCTGCGTGGCCGGTGACAGCGACGGGTGGCAGCACAGGAACAGCAGCGTCAGGCTGTCGTCGTGCTCGCCGGGAGCCCGGTGGTCGGCGGCGGCCGCCACCAGCAGGGAGGGCGGGGTGGCGAGGAGGTCGGCGTCCTCCCGCCGCCGGCGCGCCGCGTCGCTGCGGACCCGGTCGGTGAAGCGCCGCGTCGCGACGGTGACCAGCCAGCCGTACGGGTTCTCGGGGACGCCCTCGGCGGGCCACTGGGCGGCCGCGGCGAGCAGTGCCTCCTGGACGGCGTCCTCGCAGGCGTCGAGGCGACCGTAGCGGCGCATGAGGGCCCCGAGGACCTGCGGCGCCAAGCGGCGCAGCAGGTCCCCGAGCGGCTCGGCCGAGGTCACAGAGTGTTCCCGGCGGCCTCGTGCAGGATCGGCCAGACCTCGACCGCGCACGTCGAGGCGAAGGGCAGCTCGGCGGCGATCTCCAGCGCCCGCTCCTCACCCTCCACGTCGATCAGGTACCAGCTGGCCAGGTACTCCTTGGTCTCCAGGTAGGGGCCGTCCGTGACCGCCGGGACCCCGTCCCGTACCCGCACGACCTTCGCCTGGGCGGCGTCCGCGGTCCCGTACGCCCCCAGCAGCTCCCCCGTCTCGGCGAACCGCCGGTTGAACGCGTCCTGCGCCGCGACGGCCTTCTCGAAGTCCTCCGCGGGGAACGACTCCCACAGCTCCTGATTGCCGTAAATCAGGATCATGTACTTCACGCTCGGCACCCTTCGCTCCGGCGCCCCTGGCTCGGGCGCCTCTCGCCAGGTGGTCGGAGCCGCCGGGTGACCCTCGACATCCTCCGCGGAGATTTCTACACCGGATCCGGGACGCAGATCATGGGATCGGCACATCATGGGATCGGCGGGCCGGGGAGCCGGCGGGATCCGGGGATCAGGGCGCGCGCGACCCCCGGATCAGGGCGCGAGCATGTCCGCGGTGACGTTCGCCTCGGTGCCGGCGATGCCCTGGTCTATCGCGCGCTTGTCGGCCATGGCCAGCAGGCGCCGGATCCGGCCGGCGATGGCGTCCTTGGTCAGCGGCGGGTCGGCGAGCTGGCCGAGCTCCTCCAGAGACGCCTGCTTGTGCTCCAGCCGGAGCCGGCCGGCGGCCACGAGGTGCTCGGGCGCGTCGTCGGCGAGGATCTCCAGGGCGCGCGCGACCCGTGCCCCGGCCGCGACCGCCGCCCGCGCGGAGCGGCGGAGGTTCGCATCGTCGAAGTTGGCCAGCCGGTTCGCGGTGGCGCGGACCTCCCGGCGCATCCGGCGCTCCTCCCAGGCGAGCACCGAGTCGTGCGCGCCGAGCCGGGTCAGCAGCGCCGAGATCGCGTCGCCGTCGCGGACGACGACGCGATCCACGCCGCGCACCTCGCGCGCCTTTGCGTGGATCCTCAGCCGCCGTGCCGCGCCGACCAGGGCCAGGGCGGCCTCCGGGCCGGGGCAGGTCACCTCCAGGGACATCGACCGGCCGGGCTCGGTCAGCGAGCCGTGCGCCAGGAACGCCCCCCGCCACGCCGACTCGGCGTCGCAGGCGCCGCCGGCCACGACGTGCCGGGGCAGGCCGCGGACCGGGCGGCCGTTATTGTCGATCAGGCCGGTCTGGCGGGCCAGGGACTCACCGTCGCGGAACACCCGGACGACGTACCGGTTGCCCTTGCGAAGCCCGCTCGGCGCCAGCACCACCACGTCGGAGCTGTGCCCGAAGACCTCCGCGAGGTCCTTGCGCAGACGTCGCGCCGCGGCTCCGGTATCGAGCTCCGCCTCGATCACGATGCGCCCGCTGACAATGTGCAGTCCTCCGGCGAAGCGCAGCAGCGTCGACACCTCGGACTTGCGGCAGCACGGCTTCATGACGGACAGCCTGCTCAGCTCGTCCTTCACCACGCCGGTCATCGCCATGGATGTGATCCTCCCCCTGTAGCCAACATCCCGTCAGGGCAGTCTCGCCGAATCTTGCCGGGGACAGTGGCCGCTGACAAAGATCTGTGCGAACGCTTGGGCCAACCGTGCCGGATCATGTCGTGGAGATCCATCTCCGGCCGCGACGTCGGCCAGCACGAGCGTCCCCCCGAGGGTACGCGCCGCCTTCTCTACGACATCGCGCTCCTCCACGACATTCCGGTCGGCGAGGACGATGTCGACCCTCAGGTCGGGGGCGTGGGCGCGCAGCACCTCCAGGTGCCGCTGCGGCGAGAAGTCGTCGGTCTCGCCGGGCTGGGGTTCGAGGTTGAGCGCGACGATCCGCCGGGCCCGCGTGCGCAGGAGCGCCTGGGCGAGCTCGGGGACCTTCAGGTGGGGCAGCACGCTGGTGAACCAGGAGCCGGGTCCGAAGACGACCCAGTCGGCCTCCTCGATGGCGCGCAGGGCGTCGGGGGACGCGGGCGGGTCCGGCGGGACCAGCGAGACGCTGAGGACCTGCCCGGCGGTCTTGGCACAGGCCACCTGGCCCCGCACATGGGTGATCTCCTGCGGCCGCTCCGGGTCGGCGCCACGGACCTCCGCCACGATGTCGAGCGGCACGGACGCCATGGGCAGCACTCGGCCCTGCGCGCCCAGCAGCCGTCCCATCCAGTCCAGGCCGGCGACCGGGTCGTCGAGCAGCTCCCACAGCGCCACCATGAGCAGGTTGCCCACGGCGTGCCCGTGCAGCTCGCCCTCGCTGCGGAAGCGGTGCTGGACGACCTCGCTCCAGGTGCGCCCCCAGTCGTCGTCGCGGCACAGCGCGGCCAGCGCCATGCGCAGGTCCCCGGGCGGCAGGACGCCGAGCTCCCGGCGCAGCCGGCCGCTGGAGCCGCCGTCGTCGGCGACGGTCACGACGGCCGTGAGCCGGTCGGTCACCCGGCGCAGCGCGGACAGTGAGGCGAACAATCCGTGCCCTCCGCCGAGGGCGACGACCTTGGGGGAAGCCACCTGTCGTTATTCCCGTCCCAGATCCCGGTGGACGACTCTCACCTCGAGCCCTTCATCGCCGAGCCGGGCGCCGAACTGCTCGGCCATCGCGACACTGCGATGCTTGCCGCCGGTGCAGCCGACGGCGAGCGTGACGTAGTGCTTGCCCTCGCGTTCGTACCCCTCCGCGAGCAGCCGCAGCACCTCGGTGTAGGCGTCGAGGAACTCCTTGGCCCCCGGCCGGGACAGCACGTAGTCGCGCACCGCCGGGTCCCGGCCGTTCTGCGGGCGCAGCTCGGGGATCCAGTGCGGGTTCGGCAGGAACCGGCAGTCCACGACCAGGTCCGCGTCGACGGGCAGGCCGTACTTGTAGCCGAAGGAGACGACGGTCGCGCGCAGGCTCGACTCCCCCGCCTCGCCGCCGAAGAACTCGACGATCTTGGCGCGCAACTCGTGGACGTTCAGCGCGCTGGAGTCGAGGACGAGATCCGCCTCGGCGCGGACGTCGCGCAGCAGCTCGCGCTCCCGGGCGATGCCGTCGACGATCCGGCCGTCGCCCTGCAGCGGGTGCGGCCGGCGCACGCTCTCGAAGCGGCGGACGAGGACGTCGTCGGACGCCTCCAGGAACACCACCCGCGGGTGCGCGCCCCGTGCCTCCAGGTCGTCGAACGCCGACTGCAGGTCGGTCGTGAAGGCCCGGCTGCGCACGTCGACGACGACCGCGATGCGCGGCACCGCCCCCTGACCGCGCTCGGCGAGATCGGCCATCGTGGCGAGCAGGCCCGGCGGCAGGTTGTCGACGACGAACCAGTCCAGGTCCTCCAGCGACTTGGCGGCCGTGCTCCGTCCCGCCCCGGACATACCGGTGATGATCACTATGTCGGGCACTTGCGGGCCGCCCGGCAGATTGGCCCCTGTCGTATGGTTCACGTCTCGTCTCCCCCGTCCTGCGCGCCGGTCGCCGCCCCGTCGTCGGCGTGCAACGCCGCGACGATGTTCTCAGCCGTACGGCGCCCGATGCCAGGAACCTCGGCGATCTGGTCGGGGCCGGCCTGCTTGAGCATCTTCACGGATCCGAAGTGCTTGATCAGAGCCTTGCGGCGGCCCGGCCCCAGGCCGGGGACGTCGTCGAGCTCGCTGACCAGCATGCCCTTGCTCCGCTTGGTCCGGTGGTAGCGGATGGCGAAGTCGTGCGCCTGGTCGCGGAGCCGCTGCACGAGGTACATCGCCTCGCTGTTGCGCGGCAGGATCACCGGGTCCTCCTCGCCTGGCAGCCAGAGCTCCTCCAGCCGCTTGGCGATGCCGCAGACGTCCACGTCGTCGATGCCGAGCTCGTCGAGGGCCCGCTGGGCGGCCGCGACCTGCGGCGGACCGCCGTCGACGACGACGAGGTTGGGCGGATAGGCGAACTTGCGGGGCCGGCCCGTCTCGGGGTCGATCGGCCCGCCGGCCTCCGGCTCGCCCAGGACGTCCAGCTCGCCGGTCTTCTCCGTCTCCTCCAGGTACCGCTTGAAGCGGCGGCGGATCACCTCGTGGATGGAGCGGACGTCGTCCTGGCCTTCGACCGTCTTGATGGAGAACCGCCGGTATTCGCTCTTGCGCGGCAGGCCGTCCTCGAAGACGACCATCGAGGCGACGACGTTGGTGCCCTGGAGGTTCGAGACGTCGTAGCACTCCATCCGCAGCGGCGCCTGGTCGAGCTCAAGTGCGTCCTGCAGCTCCTGCAGTCCCTTGCTGCGGGTCGTCAGGTCCGTCGCCCGGCGCGTCTTGTGCTGCTTGAACGCCTCGACGGCGTTGCGCTCGACGGTCTCCAGCAGCGTCTTCTTGTCGCCGCGCTGGGGCACCCGCAGGTCGACGCGGCCACCCCGGTGCTCGGCGAGCAGCTCGACGACCGCGTCGGTGTCGGGCGGCAGCGCGGGGACCAGGATCTCCCGCGGCACCGCCTCCGACGCGGCCTCGCCGTACGTCTGCAGCACGAACTGCTCGACGAGCTCGCCGGTCGTGACGTCCTCGACCTTGTCGACGACCCAGCCGCGCTGGCCCCGGATCCGTCCGCCGCGCACGTAGAAGACCTGGACCGCGGCCTCCAGCTGGTCGTCGGCGAAGGCGATCACGTCGCAGTCGGTCGTGTCGCCCAGCACCACCGACTGCTTCTCCAGCGCCCGCTGCAGGGCCCGGATGTCGTCGCGCAGGCGCGCGGCGCGCTCGTACTCCTGGTCGGCGGCGGCCGCCTTCATGTCCTTCTCGAGCGCCTTGATGAACCGGGCCGTGTCGCCCGCCATGAAGTCGCAGAAGTCCTCGGCGAGCTCCCGGTGGGCCGCCTCGGTGACCCGGCCGACGCAGGGCGCCGAGCACTTGCCGATGTCACCGAGCAGGCACGGCCGGTCCATCCGGCGCTGCCGCTGGAAGACCCCGGCCGAGCAGGTGCGCACCGGGAACACCCGCAGCAGCTGGTCGACGGTCTCGCGGATCGCCCACGCGTGGGAGTAGGGGCCGAAGTAGCGGACGCCCTTCTTCTTCGCCCCGCGCATGACCTGCACGCGCGGGACGTCCTCGTGCATGGTCACCGCGAGGTACGGATAGGACTTGTCGTCGCGGTACTTGACGTTGAACCGCGGGTCGAACTCCTTGATCCAGGAGTACTCCAGCTGCAGCGCCTCGACCTCGGTGCGCACGACCGTCCAGTCGACGCCCGTGGCGGTCTGCAGCATGGTCTGCGTACGGGGGTGCAGGCCCGCGAAGTCGGCGAAGTAGGAGTTCAGCCGGGCGCGGAGGCTCTTCGCCTTGCCCACGTAGATGACCCGGCCGGTGCCGTCGCGGAAGCGGTACACCCCGGGAGACTCGGGGACGGCGCCGGGCGCGGGCCGATAGGTCGCCGGATCTGCCACGCCGTAAGCCTAGTGCGGTCGGACGACGACGTGGCTTGTGTGACGAATTGTGGTGACTCGGGTCACTTGTGCGGATTCGCAATTTCTGGGAACGACGGCGTTCACGGGGAGCCAGGGTTCAGCACTCGATCGAATGAAGGGGGACCTTGATCGTGTCGACCGTCACCGCGCTGGCCGTACTGATCGGCTCGGTACTGCTCGGCCTGCTGGTGGTGGAGATCCTTCGCCGGGCGCTCACGAGCCGGCTCGTCTCACGCTGGCCGCTGGCCCCGCCCATCGTCCGGCGCTGCGTCAAGCCCGGCTTCGCCCTCGCCTTCGCGGCGGGCGCGACGGCCGGGCTGCCGCCGCGCCAGGTCCTGGGCCGGGCCACGCCCGACATCCGCCACACACTGTCGCTCCTCGTCATCGCGTCGATGACCTGGCTGATCATCCAGGCGGCCTACGCCGCGACCGACGTGGCCCTCGACCACCTCACCCGGATCGAGGGCGACCGGAACGTCCGCGCCCGGCGGGTGCGGACGCAGGTGATGCTCCTGCGCCGGACCGCCGCTGCCGTCGTCGTGATCATCGCGGCGTCGTCGATGCTCTTCACGTTCCCGGCCGTACGGGCGGTGGGCGCGGGCCTGCTGGCCTCCGCCGGGATCGCCGGCATCGTCGCCGGCATCGCCGCCCAGTCGACGCTGAGCAACGTCTTCGCCGGGCTGCAGCTGGCCTTCAGCGACGCCCTGCGCATCGACGACGTCCTCGTGGTCGAGGGGCAGTGGGGCCGGATCGAGGAGCTCACGCTCACGTACGTCGTGCTGCGGCTGTGGGACGAGCGGCGGCTCGTGCTCCCCGTGTCGTACTTCGTGCACAACTCCTTCGAGAACTGGACCCGGCACACCTCGCGGGTGATCGGCACGGTGCTGCTGCACGTGGACTGGAGCGTTCCCGTCGAGGAGCTGCGGACGGAGCTGTACGGGTTCCTGCGCGACCATCCCCTCTGGGACCAGAAGGACTGGGTGCTGCAGGTGACCGACGTCCTGCCGAACGGCCTGGTCCAGATACGGGCGCTGATGAGCGCGCACGACTCCCCCAGCGCGTTCGACCTGCGGTGCGACGTCCGCGAGCACCTCATCGCCTTCATCCGGGAGAAGTACCCGTCGGCGCTCCCCCGCTTCCGCGCCGACACGGAGGCCCTCCCGTCGAACGCCGCGTGGACCGACGACCGGTCCGCCCCGCACGCCTGAGACCCTGTCCGGCCGGGCCCGACGGTTCGTCCGGCCCGGCCGCAGGGCGAGCGTTCTCAGGCGAGCTTGATCTCGCCGTTCTCCACCTTGACGGACTTGCGCGGCAGCGGCTTGTCGGCCGGGCCGTTGGCGACGGAACCGTCACTGATCTTGAACTTGCTGCCGTGGCAGGGGCAGTTGATCGTGCCGCCGGTGACCGAGTCGACCGTGCAGCCGCGGTGGGTGCAGACCGCGCTGAACGCCTCGAACTCCCCCTGCTTGGGCTGGGTGACGACGACCTTGTGGTCCTTGAAGACCTTCCCGCCGCCCACCGGGACGTCGGCGGCCTTGCCCAGCGCGCCGTCGCCGCCCGCCGGAGCCGCAGCCCCGCCGCCGCCCTGTCCGGAGCCGCTCTGCTTCGAACCGTCGGAGTCGTCCGAGGACTTCCCGCCGCAGGCGGCGAGTGTCCCGGCGACGCCGACAAGGCCGACGCCGAGCAGCATTCCGCGACGCGTCGTGTCGGCGCGGGTTCCGGTCTCTTCCTCGCCGGCCGGGGCGGCCGATGGATCGAACGGCATGTGATCCTCCTCGTGTTCGGGCTTACATCCGGTTTCCACGAAGGAGCGATGCGTTCGGTTCAACCCTAATCGACGATGATTCCGTCGCCCTGCAGCCGGACGGTGAACTCCTGGAGCGGCGCGCCGGCCGGGCCCTGCTTGACCGAGCCGTCGGTCGCGTTGAACTCGCTGCCGTGGCAGGGGCAGGTGATCACACCGTTCTCGGGGCTGCCGACGGTGCATCCCTGGTGCGTGCAGGTCGCGGTGAACGCCTTGAACGTCCCCTGCGTCGGCTGCGCCACGACGATCTTCCACTTGTCGAGGACCTTGCCGCCGCCGACGGGGATCTCACCGGTCCGGGCGATCACCTTGCCCTTGATCGCCGGCGGCACGATGGCCTTCGCCGATCGCGTCCCACACGCGCCGAGGCCGAGCATACCCACGCCCGCCAAACCCGCCGTGCCCAGCAACCGCCGCCGTGAGCAGCCGACCGCTTCGTCAGTCATCGATCTCCCCGGGAAGACATCATCTACTACACGCCGTAGTACATCCCCGTCATGCTACCGCCGGGCTCCACCCGCGCGCCCCGCCCCCGCCGGCGCCGGCGCCGGAAGGGAAGCCTGCGCGGCGACAGTCATGGATCTGTAAAGTCAGTCGTCCATTATCCGGTTTTCGGATAGTCCCGTCGTCGGTCGCCGCCGGATGCCGTGCTCCGGCCTCGGCCGCGACGGCGCATGACGTCCCCACCGGTCCGTACCACAGGAGAACGATGCATCACGGCCCCTCCCCGGGTGCGCCCCTTCCACCCCCGGGGAATCCCCATTTCGGCCCTACCGCAGCGCCCGCCCCACCTCCTCCACGCCGAGGCGGCGTCCGTGGCTGCTTCGGCGTGCTGCTGATCCTCGGAGGCGTCTTCGCCCTCCTCATCGGGGCCGCGCTGACCTGGCACACCTATGGGAACAGCCGTCAGACGATCCCGAACACCCGCGCCTATGGGCCGGTGATGTGGCGGGACGAGCCGGCCGACCAGCTGTTCCCCGCACGGATCGCCAACAGGGAGAACAGCACGACGGACCAACAGGATCCCAAGATCGCCCAGTGGCTCCGGCTCGGCATCGCGCCGGACACCTCCTGCGCGAACGGGCTCACCGACGGGCTGGCCAGGTTCGCCGCCCAGCAGGGATGCAAGGCGGTCGTCCGCGCCACCTACGTCGACCCGACCGGCGCGGCCGTCGCGACCGTCGCGGTGATCGTCCTGCCCACGAGCGACGCCAGGATGAACGTCGAGCACATGAGCGAAGTGAAGTCCGCGGATGAGCCCGATCTCGGAGTGCGAGCCTTCGCCGTTCCCGGCACACCGGCGAGCCGATGGACGGACAACGCCCGCAACGGCACCTCCGCCTGCCAGGTGTTCGACGAGGACATTCCCTACGCCGTCGCCGTCACCGCCGGGGCCACGGACGGCCGCCACGCGGCCCGGCTGCCCGCCCCCTGGGGCTCGCGTCTGTCCACCAACTCCGGGAGCGAGGACCGGATGGCCTGGGCCTACCCGCCGACGACCTGGCCAAGGCGTTCGGCACCTACCTGGCCGACCTGGCACGGAAGGGGACCTGATGAGGCGTCTCAGGATCCGCGCGGCCCTCGCGGCCGTCGTGACGAGCGGCGCGCTGGTCGCCACGGCGGCACCTCCCGCGCAGGCCGCGCCGGCATGGGAGGACGCCGCCCTCGGCCTCGCCGCGGCCCAGCGGAGCACGCAGGGCGCGGGCGTGACCGTCGCCGTCATCGACACGGGCGTCGTCGACAGTCACCCGGCCCTGCGCGGCAAGGTGACGACCGGACCGGACTTCGCCGAGAGCAGCGCCCGCCGGGGGATGTCCTACTGGGGCGCGCACGGCACCGCGATGGCCTCCGACGTCCTGCACGTCGCACCGAAGGCGCACATCCTGTCGATTCGAGCGATCCTCGATAAGAAGGATCCAGCACGCAAGAACACCAAGGAGATCTGGCACAAGCCGCCGACGCCGATCACCAAGGCCGTCCGGTACGCCGTCGACCACGGCGCACAGGTGATCTCCATGTCCCTGGGCACCGCGGACTTCGGGTTCATCGACTACAACGACGAAGAGGCCTCGGCGATGGCATACGCGATCAGCCACGGCGTCACCCTCCTCGCCAGCGCCGGCAACTCCGGCGACCTGAACGAGAGCGACAACACCGCCTCCAACCCCGCGGGGTACCCCGGAGTGATCGCCGTCGCGGCGACGGCCCCCGGCCCCCGGCGCGCCGCGTTCTCCACCGTGCACACCTACAACACCATCGCCGCTCCCGGCGTCGGCATCGTCAGTGCGACGAACACCGGCGGCTACGCGCCGGTCGACGGCACCTCTCCCGCCTGCGCACTGGCGGCCGGCGTCGTGGCGCTCATGCGATCCCGCAACCCGAAGATCACCCCGGCGCAGGTCCGGGCGATCCTCACCCGGACGGCGCTCCACCCGGCCGGTGGCTGGGACGCGCTCGTGGGGTACGGGCAGATCAACGCGGCCGCCGCGGTGTCCGCGGCCGCCTCGCCGCCCGCGGATCTCGGCGCGCCGATGCCCTACCGCGGCAAGAAGACCCTGGCCGCCCCGGATGGGACCCAGAAGTCGAGGCATCCGCCGATGGAGCGATCGCTGCTCGCGATGGGCCTGGGCGGCATCGTGGTCGGCCTGGTGCTGAGCGCCGGCGGAATCCTGCTGCTGCGGCGGCCCAAGAGGCCCGCGGCGCCGGCCGGCTTCGCCCCACCGGGCGCGATGGGCCTGGCGTACGGCGGCGCTCCCCCCGCGGGCGGCCCCCACGGACCCGGTCCGGCGCCCGGACCAGGCCCCGGTGGTCACCCACCCTTCGGAGGCCCCTCCCAGTAGCCGTTCCGGTCCACCGCACGAGGGCGGTCACGACCTCAGGAGACCCGCGGTGCCGGGCCCGCCCCTGGGTCCTGGCACCGTACGGGCGTGGTCGCCAACCTGCGGCGACCACGCGCGCCGACGTGGCCGGCCGCCCGGCGGCCTCCTCTGCGCGGTCACTCGTCCCGGCAGCGTCTCCCGGCCGGCCCGAGCCGGATCTGGGGCGGTGCCGTGGTCAGACGCCGAGGATCTTGGCGAGGAACTGGCCGGTGTGGCTCTCCCCGACCCGCGCGACGTCCTCCGGAGTGCCGGACGCGACCACCGTGCCGCCGCGGGAGCCGCCCTCCGGGCCCATGTCGATGATCCAGTCGGCGGTCTTGATGACGTCGAGGTTGTGCTCGATCACGATCACCGAGTTGCCCTTGTCGACGAGGCCGTTCAGCACGCCGAGCAGCTTGCGGATGTCCTCGAAGTGCAGGCCGGTGGTCGGCTCGTCGAGCACGTAGATCGTGCGGCCGGTGGAGCGCCGCTGCAGCTCGGAGGCGAGCTTGACCCGCTGCGCCTCACCGCCGGACAGCGTCGGCGCGGGCTGGCCGAGCCGGACGTAGCCGAGGCCGACGTCGTTGAGCGTCTGCAGGTGACGGCGGATCGCCGGGATCGCCTCGAAGAAGTCCAGCGCCTCCTCGATCGGCATGTCGAGGACCTCGGAGATCGTCTTGCCCTTGTAGTGGACGTCGAGCGTCTCCCGGTTGTAGCGGGCGCCGTGGCAGACCTCGCAGGGAACGTACACGTCGGGCAGGAACTGCATCTCGATCTTGATGGTGCCGTCGCCGGAGCACGCCTCGCAGCGGCCGCCCTTGACGTTGAAGGAGAAGCGGCCGGGTTGGTAGCCGCGCACCTTCGCCTCGGCGGTCGCCGCGAACAGCTTGCGCACGTGGTCGAACACGCCGGTGTAGGTCGCCGGGTTGGACCGGGGGGTACGGCCGATCGGCGACTGGTCGACGTGCACGACCTTGTCGAGCTGGTCGACGCCGTTGATCCGCCGGTGCCGGCCGGGCACCGTGCGGGCGCCGTGCAGCTGCTTGGCCAGCGACGTGTAGAGGATGTCGTTGACCAGAGTGGACTTGCCCGACCCGGACACGCCGGTGACCGCGGTGAACACGCCGAGCGGGAACGCCACGTCGATGTCGCGCAGGTTGTGCTCGCGGGCGCCCTTCACGACCAGCTCCCGCCCGCGCTGGCGCTTGCGGCGGGTCTCCGGGACGGCGATCTCCCTGCGGCCGGAGATGTACGCGCCGGTCATCGAGCTCTCGCTGGCCAGGAGCTCCTTCACCGGGCCGCTCACGACGACCTGGCCGCCGTGCTCGCCCGCGCCCGGGCCGATGTCGACGACCCAGTCGGCGGCCCGGATGGTGTCCTCGTCGTGCTCGACGACGATGAGGGTGTTGCCGATGTCGCGCAGCCGGATCAGCGTCTCCAGCAGGCGGTGGTTGTCGCGCTGGTGCAGCCCGATCGACGGCTCGTCCAGGACGTAGAGCACGCCGACCAGCCCGGAACCGATCTGGGTGGCCAGGCGGATGCGCTGCGCCTCACCGCCGGCCAGCGTGGCCGACGCGCGGTCGAGACTGAGGTAGTCCAGGCCCACGTCGAGCAGGAAGCCGAGCCGGGCGTTGATCTCCTTGAGCACGGCCTCGGCGATGTGCTTCTCCCGCTCGCTCAGCTCCATGTTGAGCAGGAACTTCGCGCACTCCCCGATCGGCATCGCGGCGACGTCGGCGATCGACCGGTCGTTGACCGTGACGGCCAGCACGACCGGCTTGAGCCGCTTGCCGTCACAGGACGGGCACGGGATCTCCCGCATGTAGCCCTCGAACCGCTCCCGGCTCGAGTCGCTCTCCGCCTCCGAGTGCCGCCGCTGGACGTACGGGATCACACCCTCGTACGTCGTGTAGTACGACCGCTGCCGGCCGTACCGGTTGCGGTAGCTGACGTGCACCTGGGTGTCGTGGCCCTGCAGGATCGCCTTGCGAGCCTTGGCCGGGAGCCGCTCCCAGGGCGTGTCCAGATCGAAGCCCATCGCGTCGCCGAGCGCGCCGAGCAGCCGCAGGAAGTAGTCGCTGATGTGGCCGTTCGACCACGGTGAGATCGCGCCCTCGCCGAGGGTCTTCTCCGGGTCGGGGACGAGCAGCTCCGGGTCGACCTCCATGCGGGTGCCCAGGCCGGTGCAGTCCGGGCAGGCGCCGTACGGGGAGTTGAACGAGAACGACCGCGGCTCCAGCTCGTCGAACGACAGGTCGTCGTACGGGCAGTAGAGGTGCTCGGAGAACATCCGCTCGCGCTGCTCGTCGTCCTCGGGAAGGTCGACGAAGTCGAGGATGACCGTGCCACCGGACAGGCCGAGCGCCGTCTCGATCGAGTCGGCCAGCCGGCGGCGGGCGCTCTCCTTGACGCTGAGCCGGTCGACGACGACCTCGATGTCGTGCTTCTCGTACTTCTTCAGCTTCGGCGCCTCGTCGAGGCGTACGAGCCGGCCGTCGACGCGGGCGCGGGAGAAGCCCTTGGTCTGCATGTCGCGGAACAGCTCGAGGTATTCGCCCTTGCGGCCGCGGATCACCGGGGCGAGCACCTGGAACCGGGTGCCCTCCTCGAACTCCATGACCCGGTCGACGATCTGCTGCGGCGTCTGCTTGGAGATCGGACGGCCGCAGACCGGGCAGTGCGGGTGGCCGATACGGGCCCACAGCAGGCGAAGGTAGTCGTAGACCTCGGTGATCGTGCCGACCGTCGAGCGCGGGTTCTTCGAGGTCGACTTCTGATCGATCGACACGGCCGGGGACAGGCCCTCGATGAAGTCGACGTCGGGCTTGTCCATCTGGCCGAGGAACTGGCGGGCGTACGCCGACAGGGACTCGACGTAGCGGCGCTGGCCCTCCGCGAAGATCGTGTCGAACGCCAGGCTGGACTTCCCGGAGCCGGACATGCCGGTGAACACGATCAGCGCGTCGCGCGGAAGATCGAGTGAGACGTCTTTGAGGTTGTGTTCACGCGCTCCGCGCACGATGAGACGGTCAGCCACGGCGTATCGCTATCCCCTAGAGCCCGGTTGAGGCAGTCGGCTTCAGGCTAACGAGCGGACAGGCCGGTTTTCTTCCAAAGCCCCGCACGGCGGTCCCTCGTCGCACCGAAACCGTACACGTGTTCGAACACAGATCGCCACCGAAACACCTGAGGCCGCTGCGAGCTACTCGGACTCGTCGTCGAGCGCGTGGGCGAGGTACCGCTCGGCCGACCGGCGTACGGCGCCGGCCCCGTCCGCGGCGACGACCCGGCCCCACCAGCCGCCGTACACCCGCTCGAACCCGAACGGCTCCATCCGGCGAAGGGCGCGGCGGATCACCCGGGGGCGCTCGGGGATCAGGTTGGGGTAGCTGTACATAAAACTGACGTACCGGCGGTCGGGGACGACGGTGAAGATGTCGCCGGTGAGCAGCGCTCCCCTGCCGTCCTCCCCGTCGCGCCAGTGCAGGACCTGGCCGCCCGCGAAGTGCACGCCCGCGTTGACCAGGGTCAGCCCGTCGCCGATCTCCCGGGTCTCGCCCTCCCAGTAGACGATCGAGTCGTCCGGCCGGGCGACCCACTCGCGGTCGGCGGCGTGGATGTAGACGGGCGCGTCGAACGCGTGCGCCCACTCGACCATCGACCCGTAGAAGTGCGGATGGCTGATGGCGATGGCGTCGACGCCGCCGAGTTCGGCGACCTGGGAGAGGAGGTCGTCGTCGAGGTAGGTGATCATGTCCCAGAGGACGTTGCCCGCCGGCGTCCGCACGAGCAGCGCGCGCTGGCCGATGGAGGTGGGCGGATCGGCGCCGATCCCGAGGATGCCCGGCCCCTCCTCGGCGACCTCGCCCCGGCGTCCGGAGGCGCGGAGTTCGGCGAGTGTCGTCCAGCGCTGGCCGTCCCATCCGACGTACTGCCGCTCGTCCTCGCAGATCGGGCAGTCCGGCCGGGGCTCGGCGTACTGCACCCCGCAGGTGCGGCAGATCGGCAGGTCGTCGCCCATGATCAAGAGTCTACTTCCGCGCTCGCTCAGACGCGGGCCTGCTCGCGCACCCGGAACCGGTGGCCTGCGCGTCCACAGGACCGCGCGGCACGTGGCGGAAGTGGAAGGATGGAAGGCGGGTGCGGTGGACCCGATCACCGTTGGGAGGAGAGTGCGTGTCCTACACAGGCAACGTCGAGGTCGGTGGCCCGCCCGACGTACGCGAGCTGCCCGGTCTGACCATCACCAAGCTGGCGGTGGGGTCCTTCGACAACAACGCCTACCTCCTGCGCTGCACGGCGACCGGGGAACAGGTGCTGATCGACGCCGCCAGTGAGCCGGAGCGCCTGCTGGAGCTCCTCGGCGACGCGCCGCTGTCCCGGGTCGTGACGACCCACCGGCACCAGGACCACTGGGGCGCGCTCGGCGCGGTCGTCGACGCGACCCACCCGTCGGTCGTGGCCCATCCCGACGACGCCGAGGCGCTCCCGCTGCCGGTCACCGAGCCGGTCCGGCACGGGGGCACCGTACGGGTCGGTCAGCACACGCTGTCCGTGATCCACCTGCGCGGCCACACGCCCGGGTCGATCGCGCTGCTGTACGACGACGGTGACACGCCGCACCTGTTCACCGGCGACAGCCTGTTCCCGGGCGGCCCGGGGAACACCTGGGGCGACGCGACGCTGTTCAACCGGCTCATGGACGACCTCGAGGAGCGCGTGTTCGGCACGCTCCCGGACGAGACCTGGGTCTACCCCGGCCACGGCAAGGACACCACCCTCGGCCGTGAACGCCCGCACCTCCCGGAGTGGCGCGCCCGGGGATGGTGATCCTGATCACATCACGCCACGATCATCATCCTTCGGTCGTTGCCCTGATACATCCCGCGGGACTCCTGCGGACCGGTGTGTTCGGCGCCCGTTCCGGCGGTTTCTCGTGCGTCCGGGCATGCCGGCCGCCGCGGTGCGGGGATGATGGAAGGAGACGCGCGTGACCAGCGCGTCGGAGACGCGAGCCGGATAAGGAACACATGACGGGCGTGACCAGGCCGGCGGCCGAGACCGAGGCCATGACGGACGTTGAGCTCGCGGCGCGGCTGCGCATGACGCTGGGCCGGCTGAGCCGTCGCGTCCGCCAGTACGGCCCCCGGACCCTCACGTCGAGCCAGGCGTCGACCCTGTCGAGCCTGGAGGCGCTCGGTCCGGTGCGCCTCGGCGACCTGGCGGCTCACGAGGGCGTCAGCGCGCCCACGCAGAGCCGGTTGGTCGCCTCCCTGGAGACCCAGGCCCTGCTCCGCCGCACTCCCGACGTCGGCGACCGGCGGGCGACCCTCCTGGAGATCACCCCGGAGGGCCGCCGCCAGCTCGAACAGCTGCGCACCGAACGGTCGGCGTTCCTGGTCGAGCGGCTCGGGACGCTCTCGCCCGAACAACGCGCCGCGCTGGTCGGGGCCCTCGACGTCCTGGAGAGCCTGGCCGCCAGTCCGGGCGACTGACACGCCGCCGGCCGGTGCTGAGGCGTGTTTCCCTATACACTCCAGCCTTGCATGTCCGGATTTGGGTGGATATGCCCTTTCCGGACGAGTCGAGTGAGGTCGTATGCCGACGCATGAGTGGACGCTGGCCGACGACCGTCCTGGCATGGATGGTTCGCGGAAGCGCAGGAAGGCATTCATCGCCGTCCTGGTCCTCTCGGGCGCCATCGCCCTGCTCGTCGCGCTGCGCCTGCTTGTTCCCGGGCCGTTCGCGCAGGGCGGGCCGAAGCTCGGCCACAGGACCTATAACGCCAAGGTCGATTGCCAGGTGAAAACCTCGGGAGACTCTGGGACGGTCACGATCGGCGGCACCATCAGCGGTGACTCGCCCCATTTCACGGTGACCGTGGAGGTGCTCGACACTGCGACGAAGCAGCGGCTCGCGGTGCAGACATTCGAGGTCCGCGGCACCACGACGTTCGGTGGTACCACTCCGGCTCAGGCGCCGGTCGGCCCGGCCGGTATCGAGTGCCGGATCGCCAAGGTCGTCTGAAGACCCGGGCGCGCTAGGCCTTGCGGTACGTCGTCTGGGTGCCGGCGAAGAACAGTGACTTCCCGCCGCTCACCAGCGTGACCCGCCAGTAGGACGCCCCCTGCCCGCTCCGGTCGGACAGGTCGAAGGTCGTGGCGTCACGCGGAGTGGCCTTGCCGGTCCACAGTTTCTGGCCGAACGCCACCCACTCACCGGTGCCGTCGGGCTGGAACTGGAAGTAGTTCTTCCGCGCGTCCTGGGTCCACTTGCCGGCGAGCGCCCGCAGCCAGGTCCTGGCGTCGGCGGCGCGCACCCGCGGTGTGGCCGGTGCGCTGGTGGGCGGCAGGTCGATGCTGCCGGGCATCGTGGACTCGGCGACCGGCGTCGCGGGCTGGGACGGTGCCGCGGCCGGTCTGCGGTCGCCGTGCCGGTCGGCGAGGGCGGTGAACGCCAGAACGCCGACGGCCGCGACCGCCAGCACGATCGAGATCGTCCGCGTCACCGCGGGCGCCACCGAGGGCACGCGCATGCCAACCTTCCCCAGATCCATCCCCTGCGATCACGGTACAGGGGCCGGGGAGTGATCCGCCCCGAAAGTTACCGAGCGGAAACCCGGCGCGCGAAGAGCCGCCGAACGGGAAGCCGGCGAACGGCCGCCGAGGTCATCCGTCGCGCTCAGCGCCGGGCACGTCCCGCCCTGGCGTCGGCGTCGACCTGGTCGTCGTGCGTCCCGGAAACGGGGCCGGGCGGCTGCGGCTCGGCGTCCGGCCCGTGCCCCGCCGCGTCCGGGGCCGCGGGGCCGGGAACGGTGGGTCCGCCGGCCTCGCCGGTGTCCCCCGGCCCTCCGCCCTCTTCGGGTTCCGGCTCCTGCCCGCCGTCCATGCCCTCTGAGCCGCCGGGCGCCGACCGGCGAGGCGTCTTGATGAGGCTGGCCGCCGTGGTCACGAGCATCGTCGCGCCGATGACGGCGAGAGAGGTGAGGGTGGAGATCTCCGGCACGTTCTCGAACCAGGTCGTGTGCAGGGCCTCCATGACGAGCTTGACGCCGATGAAGGCCAGGATGACCGCCAGCCCCTTGCTGAGGTAGACGAGCCGGTCGAGCAGTCCCCGCAGGAGGAAGTACAGCTGCCGCAGCCCCATGAGGGCGAAGGCGTTGGCGGTGAAGACCAGGTAGGACTGTTTGGTCAGCCCGAAGATCGCCGGGATGGAGTCGAGGGCGAACAGCAGGTCGGTCGACCCGATCGCGATCATCACGATCAGCATCGGCGTCATCAGGCGCTTGCCGTCGACGCGGACGGTCATCCGGTGCTCGTGGTAGTTGTCCGTCGTCGGGACGACCCGGCAGATCCAGCGGACCAGGATGTTCTCTTCGTACTCGTCCTCGTCGGGCTCGCCGCGCACCAGGCCGTAGGCCGTCCAGATGAGGAAGGCCCCGAAGATGTAGAACAGCCACTCGAACCGGGCCAGTGCGGCGGCCCCGACCGCGATGAAGATTCCCCGCATCACCAGCGCGATCATGATGCCGATCAGCAGCACTTTGTGCTGGTTGGCGCGAGGGACGGCGAACCGCGCCATGATGACGTAGAAGATGAACAGGTTGTCGACGCTGAGGCTGTACTCCGTGAGATAACCGGCGAAGAACTGGGTGGAGTAATCGGCGCCCTCGGCGAACAACAGGCCGACCCCGAAGGCGATCGCCAGCAACACGTAGAACGTCACCCAAGCGGTCGCCTGCCGCAAAGAGAAGTCACGCGGCTTGCCACGGTCGACCACCCAGAGGTCGAACAGGATGAACGCGAGAAGACCCAGCAGGGTGAGGCCCCAGGCCCAAAAGGTGACGTTCACGAGAGCATTTCCTCCGGTGGCAGGCGACGGCCCCGGAGGTCTCTTCCGCCCTCACTCATCGGTGCGGGCCGACAGCACCGGGCCGCATACGACTCCTGGGACCGTGGTGACGACACTGCCGCGAAGGAATACTCCCCTCCTGTGCACTGACTATATACAAAGGCAAACCTTCCTCGTACCCGAGACGTCGTCAGAAGACCGCCCGGCTTACACGGGCGTACACCGAAAGCAGCTGATCGACGGCGTCGTCCTCCGTCGGAAGACGGGACGCCCGCTCGGTGGCGGCGGATGCGAGCCGATCGGCGAGGGCCCGGTCCTCCAGCACCCTCCGCACCGCGCGTTCGAGCTCACCGGCGTCGCCCGGAGGCACGAGAAGCGCCGCGTCACCCACCATTCCGGGCACCCCGCCCACCCTGGTGGCGACGAGAGGCCGTCCGGCGCGCAGCACCTCCTGCACGATCAGCGGCTGACCTTCCCAGACACTCGGGAGGACGGCGACGTCGGCCGCGGTGAGAAGGTCCGGGACGTCCGTACGGCGCCCGAGCAGCCGTACCGGGAGGTTCTCCTCCGCGATCCGGTCGCGGAGCTCGTGCTCGAGCGGCCCGTCCCCGGCGATCACCACGAGCGCGGGCGGGTCCATCCGGGCCCACCCGGCGGCGGCGTCCAGCAGGGTGGGCAGCCCCTTCTGTTCGGCCAGGCGCGCCACCGTGAGGATCAGCGGGCCGTCTCCGGCGCCGAGCTCGGCGCGGATCCGCTTGGCCGCCCCATGATCCTCGGACGGCGCTCCGTGGCCCTCGGACGGCGCGGCATCGTCCTCGGACCTCGCGGGGGCCTGGGACGACGGCGTGGCGGGGGCGGGCACCAGCGCAAGGCCCACCGAGCGGGCGCCGAGCGCGCGCATCCGCTCCTCCAGGTCCGGGGAGACGGCCAGGATCTCGGCCGCGCCCCGGGCGACGACCCGCTCCAGCGTCGCGTACGCCGCGCCGGTCAGGCCGCCCGCGATGGACGCGTTGTGAAGCGTGACGACCAGCGGCGGGCCGGCCGAGCCGAGACGCAGCGGTGCCGGCACCGTACGGAGGCGGGCGAGCGCCGCCAGCCCTCCGGCCCGCAGCCCGTGCGCATGCACGACGTCGGCGTCCTGGGTCAGGCGCCGGAGCCGGGCCACCGCTCGCACGTCGCCGAGCGGGTGCGGCCGGTCGGCGATCTCCACCGGGGCGAAGCCCGCGCCGGACTCGGTGAACCCGAACAGTCCGTCGGCCGAGGCCGGTCCGAGCACGACGACCTTCGCGCCGCGCGCCCGCAGGCCGTCGGCGATCGACCGCACGTGCCGTCCAACGCCGCCGGCGCTCGTGGCGAGCACCAGGGCGACCTTCGCACCGTCCATCACAGCCTCCGCCTCATCAGGCCTCGCAGATCACCGGGATCCCCCAGGAAGGCGACGGCCGCGAACGCCGCGGCGGCGGCCAGCGCGGCGAGCACGCCCACCGCCAGGCTCCCGACCGTCCCCGTCGAGCCGAACGCGGCGACCACGCCCGCTCCCGCGGCGTATCCCGCCGCCGCGCCGGCCAGCCCCGTCACCACCGCCCGTACGACACCCTGGAGGGCGCCACGGCCCCTGACCCGCGCCAGCATCACCAGCAGGAGGACGCCGGCGACCGTCATGCCGATCGAGTTGCCCAGCCCGAGCGCGGCCACGGCGTCGTGCCGCCCGGCCGCCGAGACCAGCGCCACCTCGGCCGCGATCACCGCGATCCAGCCGGTGACCTGGGCGGCCGCCGAGTGCCGGCCCTTGCCGGCGGCGAACAGCGTGCGGCCGACGTGCGCCATCAGCCCGTAGCCGATCAGGCCCGGCGCGAAGGCCACGATCGCGCGCGCCAGGTCGATGGGCGGCACCTTCCCCCCGGTGTGGAGCAGGAACACCCGCGCGACGGGAAGCGCGGTGGCGGCCAGGACGGCCGCGCCCGCGCACGACAGCAGCACGATCGCCCGCGTCGTGCCCGCGGCGGTGCGGTCGAACGTCTCGTCGTCGCCCTCGCTCGCGCGGGCCGACAGGAGCGGGAAGGCGCTCGTCGCCAGCGGCACGGCCAGGACGGCGTACGGAAGCTGGAACAGCGACCAGGCGTACTGGTAGATGGGCAGCGCGCCGCCGCCGCCCCGCCGGTTGGCCAGCGCGATCACGATCCCCCAGGCCGCCTGCTGGGCGACGAGGGTGGCCAGCCCGGCGAGGGCGAGCCGCCGGATGCGCCCGGCGACGCCGGGCGGGAAGGTCAGGGCCGGCCGCAGCCGGAGCCGCAGCCGCGCGGTGGGAAAGATCACCGTGGCGACGAGGGCGACCACGCCGAGCGTCGTCCCCACCGACAGCGTCAGCTCCGCCGACCGGGTCACGGCGGACAGGTCCCACTGGTCCGCCGGGGCGACCTGCCGGTAGGCCGCGCCGGTGGACAGGAACATCAGGTACGCGCCGATGACGATGACGCTCGACACGAGCGGCGCCAGCGCGGGGCCGAGGAACCGGCGGTACGCCTGCAGCACGCCGTACATGACGACGGCGAGCCCGTAGAACAGGATCTGCGGCGCGAACACGACCAGCATCCGGGTGCCCGTGTCGACCACCTGGTCCCGCGAGCAGCCCGGCACGTGGTCGCCGACCAGGAGCGAGATCACCGGGTGGGCCGCCAGCGCGGCGATCAGGCTGAGCGGCACGAGGATCAGCACGGTCCACGTCATCAGCGCGGAGGCGATCCGGCGGGCCTCGGGCGCCCCGCGCGCCGCCGGGCCCGCCAGCACGGGCACCACGAGACTGGCGAGCGCTCCCCCGGCGACGACCTCGAACAGGATGTTCGTCACCTGGTTGCCGGTGAAGTACGCGGTGCTCAGGCAGTTATTGCCGACCGTGTGGGACAGGACGAGGCTGCGGGAGAAGCCGACGACCCGGGCGAAGACGGTGATGACGCCGATGAGCACGGCGGCGCCCGCGAGGCCCCCACCCCGGCCGGCGGCGGCCGGGGCGGCCTCCTCGCTCACGTCCGGTTCGGTCGCGTCCCGTCCGGTCGCGCCCGGTTCGGTCACGTCCTGCTTGGTCAGATCCGGCTCGGTCACGGGGTGTTCGCTGGGCGCGCCTCCGGCACGGCGGGCCGGCGGCCCAGCTGGTCGAGCCAGTTGAGCGGCGGCGTCGCCTTGATCACCTTGGTGAAGCTGACGACCTCGCTCGCGGCGTTCAGCGCCGTGACGCCGGCGAGGACGGCCAGGCGCGATCGGCGGCTCAGGCCGGTGGCGGCCAGGCCGATGAGCGCGCCGAGGGAGTTCGCCCCCGCGTCGCCGAGCATCGCCCGCTCGCCCAGGTCCTCCGGCAGCAGCGCGAGGGCCGCGCCGAGCGGCGCGGCGGCGACCGCCGACCCGCTGAGCAGGCCGGCGAACCGGCCGCGCGGCGCCCCGGGCGCGGGCGGGGCGAAGACGAGGGGGCTCGCCAGGAGCCCGGCCTTGATCGCCCGGCCGGGTCGCAGGTCGAACAGGTTGAGCAGGTTCGCGGTGCCGGCGATGAGCGCGCCGTTGATCAGGACGTCGAGCACCGCGCCGCGACGGGTGGGCGCGCCGGTGCCCGCGAGCGCGGCGGCCGTCAGACCGGCCGCGCCGATGCCCAGGATCTTCACCGCGCCGGTGGTCACCTCGCCGCGGGTCAGGGCCGACAGGTGCCCCTTGAACCCCCGGCGGTCGCCCGACCCGGCGAGGTCGTCGTAGCCCCCGAGGGCTCCGGTGACCCCGCCCGCGACGATCGCGGCGGCCCGCATCCGCGCCGGCACGCCCGGCGCGACGGCGACCGCGGTGACCGCGCCGACCGCGAACGCCGGCCCTTCGAGCAGCGTCACCGGCTCACCGCGGTGGTTGGGCCGCACCCAGCGCTTCTCGTCCCGGGGCGGGCGACGGGTCAGCGCGATGTACGCGGCCCGTGCCGCCGCCGCGCCCAGCGCGGCTCCCGCCACTGCCTTACGCATGCCGCCTCACTTCTTCTTCGTCGTCGTCGGCGTGGGTGTCGGGATCGGGGTCGGCAGCGCGCCGTCGACCTTCGACCCGATGCCGTAGGCGCCGGCCTTGCCCTGCTTCGCGGCGGCCAGCGCCAGCACGGCCGTCAGCCGCCCGGCCGGAACGTCCGCCGTGTCGACCGTGGCGACGTGGCCCTTGACGTCGTCGTCGTCCCGGAGCGCCTTGATCATCCCGCCCTCGGTCGCCGAGTCCGGATCACCCGCTACGACCGCGCCCTCACCGTACGTGTACAGCGCCATGGGCAGCGCGCCGAGCGCCTTGTTCTCGTCGTCGGCGTTCTTGTCGCTGCTCGCGGCGGCGGGCGCGATCACGACGGCGAGTGTCGCACGGGTCGCGGGCTGCCCGCTGTAAGTCAGGAAACCCGACGCCTTGAAACCGGACAGCACCTGCCCGGCGGCCGGGTCCTCCTGACCGCTGCGCGCCGCCTGCTTGGTCACCAGCACCCATGCCAGCTCGCT
Source organism: Actinoallomurus rhizosphaericola (assembly GCF_024055675.1). Taxonomy (NCBI): domain Bacteria; kingdom Bacillati; phylum Actinomycetota; class Actinomycetes; order Streptosporangiales; family Thermomonosporaceae; genus Actinoallomurus; species Actinoallomurus rhizosphaericola. Next base: position 140,010 of record NZ_JAMXMW010000025.1, read on the forward strand.
CGCCGTCCGCTCGGACGAGGTCGCGTCCGCCGAGAAGGTCAGGCCGGCCGGTTTCAGCCGGTCGGTCAGCTCGCTCAGCGTGGCCTGCTGGTTCGGGTCGAGGTACTTGCTCTGCAGGGTGACGTAGCCGCTGATCCGGGCGCCCGCCTTGCTCACCATGTCGGCGGTCTGCGCCCGCATCTGGTCGTCCGCGCCGGGGGCCTCCACGAACACGACGCTCTCGTCCTTGAGCCGTCCGGCGACCACCTGGCCCGCGGCCGCGTCGAGCACCTGGTTGTCGTAGGTGTTCACCTGACCGACCGCGTCCTTCTGCCTCCGCAGCGTCTCGTTGTTGTTCTTCAGCCGGTTGGAGGTCTCCTTGAGCTGGTCGACCAGCGGCCCGCGCAGCGCCGAGGCGCCCACCACGAGCCCGAGCGCCAGCGAGAGGAACACCGCGATGATGGAGACGAGGTGGTACCGGAAATCGATCACGTGAAGAGTCCGTTTAGCCAGTAGACGAATTGGTGCCACCAGTCGGCGACAGCGGGCTCGAAGGCCTCGCCGGCCGGCGAGGAGACGACCGCGGCGACCATCGCGACGAGCGTGGCGGCGATCAGCAGGATCAACGAGGACCCCTTGATGCGGCTGCGGTAGAGCCGGCTGACGCCCTTGGCGTCGACCAGCTTGCTGCCGACGCGCAACCGCGTCAGGAACGTGCTGGCCATGCCGGCGCGTCCCTTGTCCAGGAACTCGACGAGCGTCGCGTGGGTGCCGACGGCGACGATGAGCGTCGCGCCCTTGTCGTCGGCGAGCAGCATCGCGATGTCCTCGCTGGTCCCGGTGGCGGGGAAGACGACGCCCTCCCGCCCGAGGTCGTGGACGCGGCTCAGGCCGGGCGCCCGGCCGTCGCGGTACGCGTGCACGACCAACTCGGCCCCTGACGTGAGCGCCTCGTCCGACACGGAGTCCATGTCGCCGACGATCATGTGCGGCCGGTAGCCCGCCTCCATCAGCGCGTCGGCCCCGCCGTCCACGCCGATCAGGACGGGGCGGTACTCGCGGATGTAGGGCCGCAGGGTCGCGATGTCCTCGCGGTAGTGGTAGCCGCGCACGACGATGAGGACGTGACGGCCCTCGAGGTTCGTCCTGACGTCGGGGACGCCGACGCCGTCGAGCAGGAGGTCGCGCTCCCGCTTGAGGAACTCCATCGTGTTCGCGGCGAACGCCTCGAGCTGGGCGGGCAGCTCCGCTCTGGCCTCGGTCATCGCGGCCTCGACCGACTCGACGGTCTGCCGGATGCCCTTGGCCGCGACCTGCTCGCCGAGGTAGACGGCCTCGCCGTCGACGCGGACGACGTCGCCCTCGTGGACCTTGGTGAACACGTCGGGCCCCACGTCGTCGATCAGCGGGATGCCCGCCTCGACGAGGATCTGCGGGCCGAGGTTGGGATAACGCCCCGAGGTGCTGCGCGCCACGTTGATCACGGCGGCGACCTGGCAGGACGCCAGCGCCTCAGCGCTGACCCGGTCCAGGTCGACGTGGTCGATGATCGCGATGTCGCCCGGTTGGAGGCGCTTGGTCAGCTTCTTGGTCCGTCCGTCGAGGCGGGCGACGCCGGTGATCCCCGACTCCCCGACGCGGCGGTCACGGCGTAGCCCACGCCGAAGCGGCACCCGCAGGCGGGCGCCGCTCTTGATCCTCGGGGAGACGTCGTTCATCGTTTGCCAATCCTGCCAGAGCCCAGACGTGCCATTGGTAACGACGACCGATATGGCGTGTTCGTTCGCTCACCGCCGGTGGCCCGCGGTCGGGGCGGTTCAGCGCTCCGCGGCCGCGATGGCCAGCAACTCCTCGGCGTGCGCCCGCCCCAGCTCGGAGTCCTCCATGCCCGCGAGCATGCGGGACAACTCGCGGATCCGGCCGTCCGCGTCCAGGGCGGTGACGCCGCTGCGGACCACGCGGCCGTCGTTGGACTTCTCCACGACCAGGTGCTGGTCCGCGAACGCCGCGACCTGCGGCAGGTGAGTGACCACGATCACCTGGGCGGACCTGGCGAGCCGGGCCAGCCGCCGGCCGACCTCCACGGCGGCCTTGCCGCCGACCCCCGCGTCGACCTCGTCGAAGACGAACGTCGGCACCGGGTCGGCACCGGCGAAGACCACCTCGATCGCCAGCATGACGCGGGACAGCTCGCCGCCGGACGCGCCCTTGTGCAGCGGGAGGGGCGGCGCGCCGGGGTGGGAGGCGAGCCGCAGCTCGACCTCGTCCACGCCGTACGGGCCGAAGTCCTCCTGCGGCGTCACGGCGACGACCACGCTGGCGTGCGGCATGGCCAGCGCGGTCAGCTCCGCCGTGACCGCCTCGGACAGGCGCTCGGCGGCCGCGGTCCGCAGCGCGGTCAGCTCGGCGGACAGCTCGCCGAGCTGACGGGTGAGGTCCTCGTGCTCGGCGCGCAGCTCGTCGATGCGGTCGTCGTCGGAGTCCAGCTCCGTCAGGCGCGCGGCGGACCGCTCCGCCCACTCGAGGACCTCGTCGATGGTCGCGCCGTACTTGCGGGTGAGCCCGGCCAGGGCGGCGCGGCGCTCCTGCACGCTCGCGAGGAGGGCCGGGTCGGCCTCGACCGACTCGGCGTAGCCGGCGAGCTCGGCGGCGACGTCCGACACGACGTACACCGCCTCGGACAGCCGGTCGGCCTGGCCGGCGAGCGCCTCGTCGTGGGCGCGGACGGCCTCCAGGGCCTGGCGCGCCGCGCTGAGCAGCCCGATGGCGTCGACGATACCCGTCGTGGCCGTGGGGTCGCCCTGGAGCGCCTCGTGGGCGGTCGTGGCGGCCGTACGGAGCGCGTCGGCGTGCGCGAGGCGCTCCTCCTCCGCCGCGAGGAGCTCGTCCTCCCCGGTCTTGGGATCGACCTTCTCGATCTCCTCCAGGCCGAACCGGAGCAGGTCGGCCTCCTGGGCACGCTCCCGCGACCGGGTGGTCAGCTCCTCCAGGAGCGCGGAGAGCTCGCGGTGCCTGCGGTACGCGGTGGTGTAGGCGCGCAGCGGCTTGGCCAGGTCGTCACCGGCGAAGCGGTCGAGAGCCGCCCGCTGGCGCCCGGGCTGCAGCAGCCGCTGCTGGTCGGACTGGCCGTGCACGGCGACCAGGTCGTCGGCCAGGTTGATCAGTACGGAGACCGGCGCCTGCCGGCCGCCGACGTGGGCCCGCGATCGGCCCTCCGCCGACACCGACCTGGTCAGGATCAGCGCGCCATCGTCGAGCTCCCCGCCGGCCTCCTCGACCCGCGCGGCGACCCTGCCGTCCTCGCTCAGGACGATGCGGCCCTCGACGGTCGCCCGGTCGGCCCCGGGCCGGACCCGCTGCGGGTCGGCGCGGCCGCCGAACAGCAGGCCCAGGCTGGTGACGACCATCGTCTTACCGGCACCCGTCTCGCCGGTGACCACGTTGAAGCCCGGGGATAGCTCGAGGACGGCCTCCTCGATCACCCCGAGGTTCTGAATCCGTACTTCCTCGACCATGGGCCGTACCCGGCTTGGTGCGTCGGTCACGAAGGCCCTCCTGTCCGCAGACACCCGGCGCGCCCGAGGCTACTTGGTCATGATGCCTCCTTCGTCGGCCTCATGACCAAGGTGCTGCGCTTATTGATGTCCTCGCTTCGCTCGGCCTTGAGCCCGTCGGCCACGATGTGCGGGACCGTGACCGGGCCTCCCCAGGCGAACACGTGTTCGGCTCAGCGTAGAGGGCTCTTCGCCGCGGAGGAAACCTCCGGGCGTGTCGCCGCCCCCCTCAAGGCGCCTGCGGGCGGCATGTCATTCCAGGTCAACGCGGATGTCCCGTGTCGTTCGCCGCGACGTCACTCATCGCGGACGCGGCCGCGCCAGCCGGCGACCGGCAGGCCGAACTTGGTGACGAGCCGGTCCGTGAACGGCGTCTGGTGCAGCCGCGCCAGCCGGACCGGCCGTTCGCCGCGGCGGACCTCCACGCGCGCACCGGGGGGCAGGTCGACCGGCCGGCTGCCGTCGCACCACAGCACGCCGCCGGAGCTCTTCGGGATCAGCTCGACCGCGACCACGGAGCGCGGCGAGACCACCATCGGCCGCGAGAACAACGCGTGCGCACTGATCGGCACGACCAGCATCGCCTCGACCTCGGGCCACACCACGGGACCGCCCGCGGAGAACGCGTACGCCGTCGAGCCGGTCGGGGTGGCGCACACCACGCCGTCGCAGCCCCACCGCGACAGCGGCCGCCCGTCGATCTCGGCGACGACCTCCAGCATCCGCTGCCGGGAGGCCTTCTCGACGGCCGCCTCGTTCAGCGCCCAGCCGGTGCTCGTGACGCTGCCGTTCTGCCGGACCACCACGTCGATCGTCATGCGCTCCTCGACGTCGTAGCGGCGCGCGGCGACCTTGTCGACCGTGGCGGCGAGGTCCTCGCGCTCGGCCTCCGCGAGGAAGCCGACGTGCCCGAGGTTCACGCCGAGCAGCGGCGTGCCGGACCGCCTGGCCAGGTCGGCGGCCCGCAGGATCGTGCCGTCCCCACCGAGGACGATCACCATCTCGGCCCCCTCGGCGGCCGCCGCGGACACCGGCATGACGTCGGCGCCGGCGCACTGCAGCTCCTCGGCCTCGCTGTCCAGCACCCGGACGCAGATGCCGGCCTCGCTCAACCGGCTGATCACCAGCTGCGAGCTGCGCACCGCCGCGCTGCGGCCCGTGTGCGTCACGACCAGGACGGATCTCTTGTCTGTCATGCGGGCCCTTCTGCCACGGCCTTGTCCAGCCGTGCGTCGTCGAGGGGCGGAGCGCCCGCCCGTAGCCACAAGAAGTATTCGACGTTCCCGGAAGGACCGGGCAACGGGCTCGCCGTCACGCCGCGCACTCCCAGGCCGAGCGTCTCGGCGTGCCTGGCGACGTCGCGCACCGCCTCGGCGCGCAGCGCGGGATCGCGTACGACACCGCCGGCGCCGACGCGCTCCTTGCCCACCTCGAACTGCGGCTTGACCATCATCGCGTAGTCGGCGCCGGGAGCCACACAGCGCTGGATGGGCGCCAGGACGAGACGGAGCGAGATGAACGACAGGTCCGCCACCACCAGGTCGGGCGGCTCGCCGTCGCCCGAGACGACCTGCTCCGGCTCCAGGTCGCGGATGTTCACGCGCTCCAGGACCGTCACGCGCTCGTCCGTGCGCAGGGACCAGGCGATCTGCCCGTATCCCACGTCGACCGCGACGACGTGGGCCGCGCCCGCGCGCAGCAGCACGTCGGTGAAGCCGCCGGTGGACGCGCCCGCGTCGAGGCAGCGACGGCCCTCGACCCGCAGGTCGGCGAACGCCTTCAGCGCCCCGGCGAGCTTGTGCCCACCGCGTGAGACGTACTCGGGGCCGGTCTCCGCCGGCCGTACGACGATGGCCGCGGAGGTCTCCACCTGGGTGGCGGGCTTGGCGGCGGTACGGCCGGCGACGGTGACGCGGCCCTCGGTGACCAGGTCCACCGCGTGCTCCCGCGAGCGGGCCAGACCCCTCCGGACCAGCTCGCTGTCCAGCCGCCTGCGAGCGCTCACGGCGCGCTCGCCGAGGCCACGCCGGCCGAGGTCGCCGTCATGAGGCCGCCTCGTCGAGGCCGGTCAGGGCCTCCTGCAGCCGCCGGTGGACGTCCGCGAACACCTCGGGGTGCTCGGTCAGGGGCGCCTGGTCCAGTGCGGTGAGGCGGGCCAGCGCGGCGTCGACCCGCTCGTCGCCCGTGGTGTCCCCTTCGGTGCCGTTCACCTGTACCCTTCCCTTCGCCGCCGGTCGCGTCCGGCTCAAGAAGAACGCTACCGTCCGCTGACGACAGCGGTGTCGGGGACGACGACGGGGGAACTGACCTGACGATGGCCACCGCCCAGGAAGCGCGCTCGGCGCTCGAGCGCATCGCCGCCCGACTCACCGAGGTGGACGCCGACGACCTCGCCAAGCACGTCGTCGAGCGGACCATCAGCTGCCGCGTGCCCGATCTCGGCCTGGTCTTCCTCACCAGGATCCACCGGGGCGGCCTCGACGAGTTCCAGACCGTCGACGACGCCGACTCCGCCCAGGTCCGGCTGACGGTCGGCAGCGACGACCTGGTGGCGCTGGCCACCGAGGAGCTCCACGTCGCGAAGGCGTGGGCGACGGGCCGGCTCAAGATCGAGGCCAGTCTGGGCGACCTGCTGCGGCTCCGTAAGATCCTCTGATCCGGGCCGAAGCCCCTCTGAGCCGTGCGGACCCGTTTCGCGCGAACCGTGCGGACCCGGCTCCGGCGAGCCTCCCGCCGCCGCGGCCCCGCCTTCCCGTCCGCGCCGGACCCGCAGGGCCGGTCGCCCTGCGAACGTGCGCAGTGTCACGACAGACGGTCCCACGCCTCCTGCGCCCGCGCGGCGTCGCCGGACTCCCAGGCCGCGGCGCAGAGCGCGCGCAGGGCGTCGATGCGGTCCCCCGAGCCTCCGAGCGTGAGGTCGGGCCCGACCGTCCAGCCTCCGCACGCGTACGAGCCGCCGTCCCGCCGAACCTCCGGGTGCGGTACGAGCAGGCCGGCCAGATCCTCGGCGACGTACGTCGGGCGCTCACGCTCCGGCGCGCTCAGCAGCGCCCGCGCGTCGGTGACGCCGGTCAGCACCAGCAGACTGTCGGCCCCGCCGTTGTTGGCACCCTCGATGTCGGTGTCGAGGCGATCTCCGACGATCAACGGCCGTTCCGCGCCCGTACGCAGGATCGTCTCGCGGTGCAGCGGCAGTTCGGGCTTGCCGGTGACGATGGGGTCCACCCCGGTGGCGGTACGGATGACCTGCACCAGCGCTCCGTTGCCCGGCCTCGGCGGCCCGCCGGGGCTCGGGATCGTGCTGTCGGCGTTGGACGCGACGAACAGCGCGCCCGCGGCGACCGCGCGGCCTCCCTCGGCGATCAGGTCGTACGACAGGGCCGGGAAGAACCCCTGGACGACGGCCGCGGGCCGCTCCGCGGCCGTCGACACCGGCCGCAGGCCCGCGGCCCGCACCGCGTGCCGTAGTCCGGTGCCCCCGACCACGAGGACCTTCGACCCGGCCGGCAACCGCTCCGCGAGAACCCGCGCGGCGGCCTGCGCGGACGTCACGACGTCCTCCGCCGCCGCGGGAACGCCGACCTCGGTGATGAGTGCGGCCGTCGCGCTCGGCGTCCGTGACGCGTTGTTGGTCGCGAACGCCAGGCGCATGCCCTCCGCCCGCGCCTTGGCCAGCGCGTCGGCGGCGCCCGGCACCGGGTCATGGCCGATGTAGATCACGCCGTCCAGGTCGAGAACGGCCACGTCGTAGACCTCGGCCAGCGGCTGGTCGCTGCCTCGCATCTCATCCCTTCCGGGCTCGCGCGTGCCGCAGCGCGGTCGCGTAATGCTTGTTCTCCGGGCGCATCGCGCAGGCGAGCGCCAGGTGCTCGACCGCCTCCGCGAGGTCCCCCGTACGGGTCAGGGCCATGCCCAGGCCGAACAGCGCGTAGTCCTCGGCCGGATCGGCCTCGACGATCATACGGAAGTTGGCGGCGGCGTCGGCGTACCGCTTCGCGCCGTACTGGGCGCGCGCCAGCGCCTCCCGGACGCTCCTGGACGACGGCTCGGCGGCCGCCGCGTGCTCAAGGACCTGGATCGCGGCGGCCGGGCTGCCACCATTGAGGAGTTCGAGACCGCGCTGGTACCACTCGTAGACGCCGCCGGCCGGGACACCCGGGGAATCAGGGCCGTGATCCGCACCTTGAACCATGTGTGACTCCGTTCGTCGACTCCACCTGTGTCCCAACAACGGCGCGGTATCTAACATGCCCGATGTGACGATTGATCCCGGACTTGCGCTTCGGCCGTTCCGAGCCGTGCGGTACGACACCGCGCGGGTCGACTCGCTCGCCGCGGTGACCTCACCTCCGTACGACCTCATCGACGAGGAGTCGCTGGCGCGGTTCATGGCCGAGGAGCCGCACAACGTGGTCCGGCTGATCCTCCCGCAGGACGACTACCGGGAGGCCGCCGAGACGCTGCGCTCGTGGCTGGCGTCCGGCATCCTCACCGTCGACGACGAACCCGCCCTGTACGTCTACGAGGAGGTCTCCGGACCGGTCGTCCAGCGCGGCCTGATCGGGGCGGTCGGCGTCCACGAGGACGGGTCCGGCGTGATCCTCCCGCACGAGCACGTCTACCCGGGCCCGGTACGGGACCGGCTCGCCCTGATGACGGCGACCGAGGCGAACCTCGAACCGATCTTCCTGCTGTACGAGGGCGGCGCAGGCTCGGCCGCCGCTCGAATCGTCGACGAGGTGGCGTCGTCCCTGGCTCCGGTGCTGGAGGCGAGCACGGGTGATGACGTGCGGCACCGGCTCTGGGCGATCCGCGACCCCGCCGAACAGGCGAAGATCGCCGAGGACCTACGCGGGCGGCAGGCGCTCATCGCCGACGGCCACCACCGGTACGCCACCTACCAGGCGCTCCGGCGGCGACACGACGGGCCGGGGCCCTGGGACTACGGGCTGGCGCTGCTCGTGGACTCCGTCGAGTACCCGCCGCGCCTCGGCGCGATCCACCGGGTGCTGCCCGCGCTGCCGCTCTCGGAGGCGGTGCGCCTGGCGAAGTCGGCCTTCCGCGTCGAGCCGGTGGGTCCGGACCTGGCGGCCGGACTCGAACGGCTCGGCGCCCACGACGACACCGCGTTCCTGCTGGGCGGTGACGGGGAGTTCGTCCTGCTCACCGATCCGGATCCGGCCCAGGTGGAACGCTCCATGCCGGAGGGGTCCTCCGGCCGGTGGCGGCGGCTGGACACCGCCGTGCTGCACCGGCTGCTCATCCCCCGGGTGTGGGGCGTCGAGGATGACGAGAGCAACGTGCGGATCGTCCACCACGACGCCGCCCGCGCGGTGGCGAAGGCCCGCCGCGGCAACGGCACCGCCGTGATCCTGAACCCGCTGAAGGTCCCGGACGTGCTGGCCGTCGCGGCGAACGGCGAAAAGGTCCCCCGCAAATCCACCTCCTTCGGCCCGAAACCCCGTACGGGCCTGGTCATGAGGACCTTCACCACCGACTGAGGGACCGACGAGCCCGGCCGACGGAACCGGCCGACGGGTTCGGCCGACCTCGCACACCGAACGACGGGCCCGGTCGCCTCGCGCACCAGCCGACCGGCCCCGGCGAACTCCCCGTACCGACCGACCGGCCCGTCGCGTCACGGACGCATCGACCTCGCGCACCAGCCGACGGGCATGGCAGACCTCGCGCACCGGCCGATGCATCCGTGAGGACGGCCGGGTAGCGGACCGCCCGGCGAACGGGCCCGGCAGACAGAGCCGGCAGACCTCGCGCACCGGCCGATCCGCCGGCGAGGACGGCCGGCTACCGGAGCCGCCCGGCGAACGGGCCCGGCGGGCCGCGCGCGCCGGCCGATGCGTCGGTGATGGGGCCGGGCGTCGGACGGCGGCGTCCGGCCGGTGATCGGCCTGGCCGCCCTACCCGTGCCCGAGCCGGATGGGGGCCGGGGTGTGGGCCGGGTGGGCCGGGGGTGTGGGCCCCCTGGAGCCGTAACAGGCAGGTCCCGGGCCGGGCAGAGCTCGCGCCACGGCGTCGCTCACCGCTTCTTCTGCCCATCCTCGCCCGCCGACCCTCGCCCGCCGAGCCACCGGCCGCCGACCAGCACCGTCCACCGCCCGGAACTCGAGGTGCGGTGGTCGGCGGGGCAGCGGACGCGGTGTCACGCCGGCGCCGCGCTCCCCGAGCCCGCTCCCTGGCGGCGGAGCACGATCACGGCCTCCACCTCATACAGCCCCCGCGGGCCGTTCGGGCCGCGCCAGAAACGATGGCGCAGGGATCCGCGGACCTCGATGACGTCTCCGTGCCGCCAGTCACGGACGCCCTCCTGAACCGAAGGGTCATAGGTGACGCACCGGATCGTGTCGATGGCGTCCTGCGGCGACCGGGCGTCCCGGTGCTCCACGATGAGCCGCCAGACCGCCACCTGCCCGCCTCCGGGTAACGACTTCCACTCCGGTACGCCGGAGAGCCGCCCGACCAAGACGATCTCGTTGACGTGGGTCACCGCTCCGGCGGTGCCGTGCGGGGCGGAATCCGTCGAGACGACGTCGGGCGGGTCGCCGCCCTGCCGCCGGGTCTCCTCGATCTCGATCCGATCCATGGCCTGCTCCTCTCATGACGGCCACGCTGTGCGCCGATGGCGATGTCTTTACGATGGGGCGACCGATCGGGACGACGAAACCCCCCACCCCGCATTTGTGGAAAACCGGAGGCGCCGAATGGATTCGATTACCGACCTGGGCAATGACGTCTTCGAGATCGACACCCGGATGGCGGGATATACGGGGATCACCGCCGGATATCTCATCCGCTCCGACCGTCCCTGTCTGGTGGAGACCGGCGCGGGGAACTCCGCCTCGGTCGTCCGGGACGCGCTGGCGGCCGCGGGAGTCGGCCCGGCGGACCTGGCGACCGTCGTCGTCACGCACATTCATCTCGATCACGCGGGCGGGGTCGGCGACATCGCGGAGATGTTCCCCAACGCAGAGATCGTCGTCCATGAGAAGGGCGCCCGGCATCTGGCCGACCCGAGCCGGCTCATGCGCAGTGCCCGGATGGTGTGGGGCGACGCGCTGGACACGTTGTTCGGCGACCTCAAGCCCACGGACGCCGTACGCATCCGGGCGGTGGAGGACGTGGGAGAGGTCGACCTCGGCGGTGGCAGGCGCCTGGAGAGCCATTACTCGCCAGGACACGCCAAGCATCACGTCGGCCTGCTGGACTCTCTCACCGGGGACCTGTATGTCGGGGACGCCGCCGGCGTCTACATCCCGGAGACCGCCGACCTGCGTCCCGCGACGCCGCCGCCGGACTTCGACCTGGACACCGCCCTGGCCTCGCTGGATCGCTTCCGCGGGCTACGCCCGGCACGGCTGTTGTTCAGCCATTTCGGGCCGGTCGAGCTGGTCGGCGAGACCCTCGACCGGTCGGAGGAGGAGCTCCGGCTCTGGGTGGAACTCGTCGCCGAGGCCCACGACCAGCGCCTCGACCTGGACCACGCGGTCGCCATGGTCCGCGAGCGCACGGACGGCCGGTACCGCGCGTTCGCCCCGGACGCCGATCCGCAGGCGGCGGAGAAGGTCGAGATGATCAGTTCGGCCCGTAACAACGTGGCGGGCATCATGCACGCGCTCGACAAACGCTGAGGCCCGGGTCCGTCCCGTTCGGAACGGACCCGGGCCTCAGTGCGGTCACTCGTCCGCGGCATCCCTTCGCTCGGCCTCGTCACCGGAGGCCGTCTCCGGCTCGACCGCCGGGTCCGCGTCGGGGTCGTTCCCGGATGCTCCGCCGAAGTCCGTCTCGGCCTCGCCGTCGGCGAACTCGGTATCGATGATTTCCAGGCCCTCGAGCTCGGCGTACCGCTCGGCGGCGTCCGTCTCGCCATCCCGGTCCGCCGCGGCGGCTCGCGCGAACCAGTCGACCGCCTCGTCCTCCCGGTCGGCCGCGACGAGCGCGTCGGCGTACGCATAGAACAGCCGCGCCGACCAGGGCCGCCACCGCTCGTCCTTGAGCTCCGGAACCTGCAGGGCCAGGACCCCCGCACCCGGCTGACCGAGATCGCGGCGGGCGCCCGACTCTACGATGCGCATCTCGATCGCCTCGGCCTGCGGCAGGCGGCGCGCTTCCTCCGACTTGGCCAGGTCCAGAGCGCGCTCGGGCCGGCCGAGTCCTCGCTCGGCGTCCGCCATGATGGCGAGATACGCCTCCTGCCCGGTCAGTCGTCGTGCCGCCCGTAGCTCCGACAGTGCGACCGACCACAGGCCGGCGTGGTAGGCCGCGAGCCCGCAGGCCTCGCGGACGATACCGACCCGGGCCGCGCGTCCGCGGGCCGCGAGGGCGTGCTGGTAGGCCAGATCCGGATCGTCATCGATCAACCGGCCGGCCATCACCAGGTGGCGGGCGACCTCGGTCGCGAGGTCCTTCGGCAGTGTCTTCAGCTCACCCCGAGCCGCCGCGTCGAGTTCGGCACCCGTGACGTCCTCAGGGACGGGCGGGCCAGGGTCACGACGCGGTCGCGGGGCATCCGAAGGCCGGCCCTCACCGCCGGGTCGGCGTGCACCCCGCTCGGCCGGCCTTCCGCCGCGCTGTGCGTCGTCACGCCGCCGGAACCCGCCTCTCTGGCCTTCCCCACGGCCACCGCGAGGACCGCCGCCCTGCCTGTCACGGAAGTCACGACGACCTCCGTCCCGGCGCTGGAACCCGCTCGCGCCCTCGTCGCGGGACTGGAAACGCTCCTTGCCGCCCTCGCGGTACCCGGAGCCCGCCTTACCGCTCTCGCCGTACCCCGAGCCCTCCCGGCCCCGCTCCCGAGACCCGAATCCGTCCTTGGGGCGCGAACGGAACCCTCCGGTGCCGCCGGGCCGATCGTCCCGACGCGAAGCGCCACCCGCACCCGTACGACGCTGGGCGCCTTCACCGCGTGCGAAGCCGCCGCGGCCACCGGCACGCCCTTCGTCCCGCCGACCCGAATCGCGTGAGCCGGCCGGTCGGCTGTCCCGAGTACGGAAGTCGTCGCGTTGGTCCCGTTCGTTCCCTTCGGCGTCGCGCCTCGGGAAACGGCCGCCGGGACGCTGGGCCGAGCGCTCGTCTTTGTCACGCCCGCCTGAGGGGCGTCCGCTCTGAGGTCCGCCACGCTCGTTTCGCCAGTTCCCGGAAGATGACGGACGACTGCCTCCCGTCCGAGGCGCGCCGCGTCCACCGGAATCGTCCCGTCGCGGGAAACGGCCTCGGCCGCTCGTGCCCTCCGCGTCACCGCGGAACGGTCTGGGCCGACGGGTCTGAGAACGACCCTCGCTCTCGTCGTCCCGAGCGCTGAAGCCGCCCGGGCGCTGGGCGCCTCGCGACCCCTGCGGGTTACCGCCCGGTTTCCGGAAGCCTCCCGGGCGGGCAGAGCCGGAGCGACCGCCCGCGGAGCCCGAGCGACCGCCCGCGGAGCCGGAACGCTCGCCCTCGTATCGGCCGGCGGAGTCGTCGCGTTGTGGGCGGCCTCCCCTGCGGTTCGCGAAACCACCGGACGATCCCTGCGAACCGCCCTGACGGCCACGAGATCCGCCCGAGGAACCGCTCGCACGGTCCTGGCGGCCCGGCCGTGGACGCCGATCGCGTCCGTCGCCGTCGCGTTGATCTCGTTCCGCGCTCATCACATCAAACCGTTTCACTGGGGGAGCACTGTCGGCTCCATTGTGCCCTGAAAATACAAAAAGGGCCGCCTCGGAAGGCGGCCCTTTTATGTATGTGTCCGGCGGCGTCCTACTCTCCCACACCGTCTCCAGTGCAGTACCATCGGCGCTGAAGGGCTTAACTACCGGGTTCGGAATGGGACCGGGTGTTTCCCCTTCGCCATAACCACCGAAACGACCAA
>NZ_JAMXMW010000026.1:0-126404 GCF_024055675.1 Actinoallomurus rhizosphaericola
GGGCCCCCCCGCCCCGGGGGGCCCCGGCCGCACTACGATCTCCGCAGCGCCGGGATCCGCCCGGCGCCGGAGCGACTGCGATGGACTATCACGAACGGCTGCCGCCAGAAGTGGCTGAACTCTTCCCCGACGGCGGCGCCGGTCGGACACTCTCAGTGACACTCCCGTCCGGATACGTGGTCTGGCCCGATCCGGGCTATCCGCAGCATCAGCCGGCCAAGCGGCCCGCCTTCTGGATCAGCGACGACCCGGCGCCGTGCGCGCTGTGGTCCCGGCTGCGTGCCGAGACCCACGCGTCGGGTCTGTGGCCGGTGATGCTGGAGGACACCACGCAGCCGTGGTCCACCGGCCAGATCGCCCCCGAGCCGGTCGACGAAATCGACAACTACGACGCGGCCGCCTTCATGGCCGAGGTCTGGGCCGAGTGGGAGGAGCCCGCCGCGGACATCACCCCCTTCGGCCGCTACTCCCCCGGCCTGGCCCCGCCGGGTGAGCGGAGAGAGGATCCCGACGCCCTCGCCGGGCGGTGCGTGGAGGTCCTCGACGGGCGGCCCCTGGGGCTCGTGCCCGTGACCCGCGGCGCCGACGCGCTGACCGCGATGGGATGGCAGGGCGCGCGTCACCACAATCCCTGGACCGCACCCCTGTCGGCGGTGGTGCGCAGCTGGGAGGACCGGTTCGGCGCGCGCCTCATCGGGGTCGGGTTCAACACGCTGGAGCTGAGCGTCGCCGCGCCGCCGACCACCTTCCGGCACGCGCTGCACGTCGCGGCCGAGCACTGGACGTTCTGCCCGGAGGTCATCCTGCAGGGGCCCGGGACCCTGGAAGGGCACGCCGAGGAGATCTGCGGCAGCTCCCTGTGGTCCTTCTGGTGGGAGTGACCCGACCCTCAGGTGAGTTCGGGCCGGATCACCCTCACCCGTCGGCGCCGTCGTCCTTCTTCGGCGCGCGGATGTAGGTGCCCTTCGCGGGAAGGGTGATGACCAGCCCGCGTTCCCGGAGGTCACGGACGGCGCGCCGGGCGGTGCCGAGCGCCACGCCGTACTCCACCGCGAGGTCGCGCTCCCCCGGCAGCCGGGTGGCGGGCCGCAGCTCGCCCTTCTCGATGCGCTTCGCGAGGTGGTCGGCGACCTGCTTGTAACGGTATTCCGGGTCAGATTCGTCGAAAACCGGCTTCTCGTCGCTCACGGAGATCACGCTAGAGCACCGTTGAGCTGCACGAACGCACAGGTAGCGGCCTACCGCTATACACCGCTCTATGTAGCTGCTACGTTACTCACCGAGAGGCCAGACGCTCTGGCGGCCGCTTTCATCGGTGGGTTGGCGGGCCGCCTCGAGCGTCCGGGGGGCGGTGGCGCGCGGGGACTGAACGGTGGCGCCACCGCCCCGGGGGGACGGAGGGCGAAGACTCATGGGCGATGACGACAGCGACCGGGCCCGGCGGATCCAGGCGGCACTGGACGACTTCCGCGCGACACTGGCGAGCGTCCCGGTCGTCGGCGTCGCGCACTGGTCCGAGCTCGAGCAGCTCACCGACCTGATCCGGCGCCATCCGCGAGCGGCCCGCCGGATCCTCGCGGATCTTCCCGAGGAGCGGTGACCCCAAGCGCCGCGGGGCGCCGACCCGCCCGGCGAACGACGCGGCACCGACAGACCGCCTTGCAGATGGTCTTGATCCGCTTTAGCGTTGATGAACTGCACTCGATATCCGAGGTGTTCTTCGTGACCGAGCACGCTGACCGCGAGCAGGAGTCAGAGCCCGAAATCACAAGCAACACCATCCGTGATGCCGCCCTGGGTGCCAGCGTCCAAGCGCGGTCCATTCAGGGGAACATCATTTTCAACGCCGCTCCCCCGGCATCGCATCCGACACCAGCACAATTACCGATATGTCCTTCGCATTTCACGAACCGTGAGCGAGAGATCGCCACGCTGAAACGCCTGGCGCGTGACGCCGCGGAAGGCGATCGGACGATGCTCGCCGTGATCACGGGTCAAGGGGGGATCGGTAAGACGACGCTCGGCCTGTGCTGGCTCCGGAGCGTCAGCTCCGGCTACCCCGACGGCCAGCTCTATATCGACCTCCAAGGATATTCCGGAATACCCCATTTGACACCGGAAGAAGGCCTGGCCAGTCTTCTTCGGTCGCTGGGCGTGGCCGCCGGCGATGTTCCGCTCGCGGCGGAGGAGCAGTCGGCGTTGTTCCGGTCCCTGACCACCGGACGGCGACTCATCATCGTGCTCGACAACGCCGTCTCCGCCGCACAGGTGCGGCCTTTGCTCCCCGGTAACGGCCCGAACATTGTGATCATCACGGCGCGGCGGCAGCTGTCGGGCCTGGCGATGCACGGAGCGACGTTCCTGGACCTCGGCCCGCTGGACCACACCGGTGCGCGGACCCTGCTCGACCGCATGCTCGGCAGCGACCGCACGGCGAGGGAGGCGGGGAAGGCCAGGGAGCTCGCGGAGCTGTGCGGGCGGCTGCCCCTCGCGCTGTGCACGTCCGCGGCGCGGCTGGCGACCCGGCGCCGGTGGCCCATCTCCCGCCTGGTCGACGAGCTCAACGACGAGAGACGCCGGCTGGCCGCCCTGCACGTCGACGACGACCTGTCCGTACGAGCGGTCTTCGACGCGTCGTACGCCGCGCTGCCCGACGAGGCGGCATGCGCGTACCGGCTGCTCGGCCTGCACCCCGGCCCCGACTTCGACCTCGCGGCCGCCGCCGCGGCGGCCGGGCTCGACACGGAGGCGGCCGCCCGTGTCCTGGACGTCCTCGTCGACGCCAACCTGCTCCAGGAAACCGACGACGACCGTTACCGGTTCCACGACCTGTTGCGCCTGCACGCGCGGTCCGCCGCCGACCGGGACGAGACCCCGGCCGCCCGCGACGCAGCGATCCGCCGGATCGTCGACCACTACCTGCGCGGGGCGGCCGTGGCGGACGTGAGCGTGATCCCCGGGCGCCGGCGGCTCAGGGACCACCACACGGACGCCCAGCACCTTCCCCTGGTGGGCAGGGAGGAGGCTCTCGCCTGGCTCGAGGCGGAGCGCCCCAACCTCGTCGCCGTGCAGCGGCTCGCGGCCGAGCACGGCCACGACCGTGAGACCTGGGAGTTCTGTGAGGCGCTGTGGCCGTTGTTCGTCTACCGCAAGCACTACCGCGACTGGCGCGCCACCCACGAGCTCGGCCTGGGCGCGGCGCGCGCCCGCGGGGATCAGCGCGCCGAGGCACGGATCCTCGAACAGCTCGGCTCCGCGCACCTGAACCTCAAGGAATTCGCGGCCGCGCTGGACCACGCGTCGCGGGCCGTGGCACTGGAACGGGCGGCCGATCACCCGGCCGGTGAGGCCACCGCCCTGGAGATTCGCGGGCTGGCCGAGCTGTCCCTCGGACGGCCGGACGACGCGATCGAGACCTTCACCAGGTCGCTGCGCCTCAACGAACGCCTCGGCGTCCGCCGGGGCGTGGCGATCATGACGCGCCGCCTCGGTGACGCGCTGCGCAGCGCCGGACGGCCCGAGGACAGCGTCCGGCACCTGGTCGAGGCCCGGGAGTTCTTCCACGCCGACGGGGACCGGTACAACGAGGTCAGGTCGCTGGGCGGTCTCGCCCGTTCCTACCTGGAGCTGCGGCGGGTCGATGAGGCCGAGCGGGCGCTGCGCACGGCGGTGGACCTCAGCGAGTCGATCGGCGCCACCCACGAGACCGCCAACGCCCACGTGGCCCTCGCGGACGTGGCGGTCCGGCGCGGCCGACCCCGGGACGAGCGGGCTCATCTCGAGTCGGCGCTGGCGATGTACGAGGCTCACGGCGCGCCCGACGCCGAAGAGGTCAGGACACGCCTCGCCCGGATCCGGCAGTCCGGCCCAGCCTGAGCGGGCAGCAGGGACGCCCGGGTCAGGGACCGCAGGGACCTCCCGGTGACCAGCCAGGTGTGCACGAACGACGCGAACGCCCCCGGCGGATGCCAGGAGGGGACGTCGATCATCCATCCGCCGCCCGGGACGGCCACCCGCTCACGCGGTCCCTCGACGACCGCGAGGAGCGCGCCGCTCGGACCCGTCCGGGCTCCCGGTCCGGACCGTACGATCACGTCGGCCACGGCCAGCCAGGCAGGGTCCTCCTCGTCCGCCTCCGCCCGCAGGTGCTCGTCGGTCACCCGGCCGGGCTCGTACGGGCAGGAGAGGGGAAGCGACGCCGACACCACCGAGATGACCGTCTCCCCGATCCGGACGGCCGGTCCCCGGGCCGCCGGGCCGTCGAGCGGGCGGGATCCGACGTGGAGTTCGTTGCGCACGAGCCGCACGGTCACCGGGCCACCTCCAGCGGCCGGGGCGGCGCGACGGGCTCGACGCGGGCCGCCGAGGGCGGTTCGGGCAACTGCAGCAGTTCGTACATCCGGCGGCGCAGGATCGCCGCCGCCTGCCCCGGGCGGGAGGTGAGCCGCGACCGCAGCGCGGCCGAGGCGCCCGGGGCGCAGGCGGCGATCTGCGGCTCCAGGGGCCGCCGCTGATCGAGCCGTGGCGCCGAGCGCCCCAGCAGCGCGACCGCGGAACCGGCCATCACGTCCTCGTCCGGGAACGCCGCGAGGAGGGTCGGGACCCCCAGAGCGGCCCCGTAGCCGGTCACCGAGCCGTGGTCGCCGATGAGACGGTCGGCGGCCACCAGGGCCGCCTGCCAGCCCTGTTCGGGAGGGAGGATCCGTACGCCCAGCCGCCGGCAGTCCTCGAACCACGCCGCCACCTGCCGGCGGCCGTGCCAGCACCAGATGTTCGGGTGGAACGCGACCACGATCCGGTACCGGTCCGAGGGCAGCTCCCGGGCCAGCCGGAGCGGCAGATCGTCGTGGCGACCCAGGAGGGACCGCGGTCCCCACGTGGAGGAGACGAACACCAGCGTCTGGTCGGGCCCGGCGCCCAGCGCCTGCCGGTAGGCCGCCCGCCGGCCGGCGCCGGCGAGCATCCGGTCGAAGGTCGGATCACCGGCGACGAAGGTGACGGGCAGCGCGTCCGGGCACACCTCGCCCACCTGCAGGACCTGGCTCTCGTGGGCGACCGCCAGGGCGGACGGGATGACCCTCCCCCCTGCCGCGATCGCGTCGGCCCGCAGGCCCGGGAGGGGACGACGTCCGGCCGGGCCCCGCCCCGCCCAGCGATGGACGAGGACGCCGGGCGGCGCGCCGTGCGGCAGCGTCAGGACCGGCGCGTGCAGGTCCTGGAGCCGGCCGTCGCCGGCCGCGATCGCGAGGTCGAACGACGTCCGGATCGCCTGGTGGTACGGGATGAGGAGACCGCCCAGGCCGCGCAGGTGGTCCCCCACGCCGACGCGCAGCACCGACGCGGGCGACTCGGTGTAGACGACCTGGATCCGCCGGTCGCCCTCCACCAGCGGAACGACGTCGGCGAGCCGCGTCGCCGCCGTGAGGTGGTGCACCACCACCAGGACGGTGCGCCTCCCGGCGAGCGTCGTCCCCTTCGCCGCGTCGAGCCCGTACGGCCCCGGTCTCCACTCATCACAGGTCATCGCCGACCTCCCGGCTCAGGTCCTCTGTGGACCGCTCGAGCCCACCCTGGGCCGGGAGGTTGGATCGGCCGCTTGCAGCCGACGGGATGACGTCCTTGCACGGCTGCTCAGGGCGGCTCAGAAGGCCACGCGGTTCAGGAGGCCATGCCGTCCAGGGCCGTGAGGCGCAGCGCGAGCGAGCGTGCCTCGGGAACGGCCAGCGCCTGGAAGAGATCGAGCGCCTGCCGCCAGCGGATCTTCGCCGCCTGGCTGCCGTGCAGGTGCAGCGTCACGGTGGCGACCCCGTCGTGGATCCGCGCCTCTTGGTAGAGATCGCCCATCTCGCGCGCCGTCGCCAAGGCCTCCCGATAGCAGTCGAGGGCGTCCTGATAGCGGCCGATGCCCCGATAGGCGTCGCCCATACCCCGGATCGCCCACGTGCGTTCGTACGAGTCGGCGATCTCCTCGGCGATGGCTCTGGCCTTCTTGTGATGGATCAGCGCCTCGTCGTAGCGGTCCATCATCTGGTAGGTGGTGCCGATGTTGTTCAGGACGTCGGCGATGTTCTTACGGTCCCCGGTCTCACGGAACACGACGAGCGCTTCGCGGTAGGCGTCGATGGCCGGCCGGTATCTCCCCTTGTACTGCAGGACGTTGGCGAGGTTGTTCTTCAGTATCGCGCTGTTCTGCCGGCCCGAGATCTGGCTGAAGATGGCCAGCGACTCCTGGTAGAGACTGGTCGCCTCCCGGTGGAACCCGCGCTGCTGCAGCGCTTCTCCCATGTTGTTCAGCGTCTTCGCCTCGCCGCGGCGGTCCCCGACCCGCCGGTAGAGGGCGAGCGCCTGGCGCAGGCAGTCCATCGCCTCTTCGCAGCGGCCCAGGTGCCAGCGGGCGATTCCGCAGTGCGCCAGGCTGTCCGCCTGGCCCCGGTCGTCGCCGATCCTCCGGTAGAGGGCGAGCGCCTCCTGCCCGTACGCCAGGGCCTCCCGGTTCCTTCCGGAGGACCAGTGGATGACACCGATGTGGTCGAGTGATTCGGCCTCGGCTTGGGGATCCCGAAGCTCGCGGTAGGCGTCGAGGGCGCGTTGGGCGTGCTCCAGCGCGTCCCGGAGACGCCCGGTACGGAGCCGGTCGAGGCTGAGTTCGGCCGACGCCTGGGCGAGGTGACGAGCGTCCCCGAGTTCCCGGGCGGCCCGGAGCGCGCGTTCGTGGATCGTCGCCGCCTGCCCCCACTGCCCGGCGGTGTCCAGGAACGCCGCCATCGCGTGCGCGAGACGGACGCCCTGGGTCTTCCATTCGTGGTCGATCGCGTAGTCGATCACACGGAGGCTGTTACGCCACTCCGCCTCCATCCACGCGTGCGCGTCTTCCCGGGTGTTCACGGCGGGAACGTCCTCCGCTGGGCGGGACGACGCCGTCACGGTTCTTCGACGATGCGGATGGAGCAGCCGATCGGCGCGCTGCGCGCTGCGCAGGTAGTAGTCCAGGAGCCGGCCCAGCGCCCTGCGCCGCTCTTGCGAGGAGTCTTCGCGTTCGGCCCGATCGCAGGCGTACCCCCGGATGAGGTCGTGGAAGGAGAGCCGCTCTGCCGGCCCCCTGGTCAAGAGGTGGGATTCGACGAGGCCGTCGATGACCGGCGCGATGTCCGATGGCGTCGTACCGCACAGGGCGGCTGCGGCATGCGTCGTGATGTCGATACAGGGGTCGATCCCCAGCCGGCGGAAGACCCGCCGTTGGTCCGGCGAGAGTCTCTGGTAGGACGATTCGAAGGCGGCCTGGACGGCGTCGCCGCCGACGCCGACATCGAGAACGGTCGATCCGGCCGTCTGGAGATCGTCGATGACCTCCGGCGGCCGTGATCCGGCCCCGCTCCCGATCTGGCTCGCGACCAGATGAATCGCCAGGGGCAGGTGGCCGCACAGGTTCACGATCCGGGTGGCGGTTTCTTCGTCGACACCGTCGCCGGTGTCGGCCAGGCGGTTGAACAGCACCAGGGATTCGTCCGGCGACAGGGTCTCCAGGCAGATCTGCCGCAGGCCGTCGAGGTTCTTGAGCCTGTTCCTGGCGGTGATGATGGTGAAACAGTCCCGCGCGGCGGGAATGAGAGGCCTGACCTGATCTCCGTCCGCGGCGTCATCGAGCACGATGATCGCCCGCCGCCCTGCCATCTCGGCCTGCCACATGGCGGCGCGCCGGGCCGGCGTCGGAGGAACGCTACCGGCCGGAACGCCGAGCATGGTGAGCAGTTCCGCCAGTGCGCCGGCGGGATCGAGACGGGGATGGTGGGGATCGTGGGCGCGCAACGGCAGCAGCAATTGGGCGTCGGGATGACGATCGGCGAGGATGTGCGCCGCGTGAACCGCGAGGGTGGTCTTGCCCACTCCGGGCATGCCTTCGATGACCACCGCCTGAATTCCCGTTCCGCGCTGATCCGTACCGGTGAGGGCTCGCAGTTCGCGGGTCCGGCCGGTGAAGTGGACCGTGCGCGGCGGTAACGTCTTGGGCTGCGGGCCATGGCCGGGGCTTCGGTGCCGTGGTGTGATGGCCAATTCGCCGTCGCGGGCGAGGATCTGGTGCTGCAGTCGCTGCAGCGGGGCGCCGGGGTCCGCGCCCTGAGTCTCCATCAGCCGCCGCTGGATCCGGCGATAGACGGCCAGCGCGTCGGCCTGGCGGTCGCTTCGGTAGAGGGCGAGCATCAGCTGGGCGGTGAACCGTTCGTCCAGGGGATACATGGCGACGAGACGATGCAGTTCGCCGATGATCTCAATGTGGCGGCCCAGGCCCAATTCGAGCTCGATGCGTTTCAGGCGGGCGCGGCGGTGTTCCTCCTCAAGGCTTCGGCGCAGGGCCGGTGTCCACTCGCCCGGCAGACCGGCCAGCGGCTCACCGCGCCAGAGCTCATCCGCCTGCAGGAGCAGGCCTACCGCCGCTGTCGCGTCGCCGCTGTCGGCGATCGCGTCGGCCTGGCGTCCCAGTCGGCGGAATCGGTGCAGGTCGACGGAGTCGGGATCGGTGGTGAGGGTGTAGGTCTGAGCGTTCGAGGTGATCTGCGCGTCACTGCCGGCGTCCCGGAGACGCCCGCGCGTCCGGGAGATGTAACTGGACAGATTGCCCCGCGCCTTGCCGGGAGGGTCATCCCCCCAGAGCCGGGCTGCGAGGACGTCGCAGGACATCGGCCGGCCGCATTGCATCAACAGGAGGGCGAGGACACATCGCTCCATCGGCGAACCGAGATCGTGCGAACGCCCATCGAGCAATAGTTCGATTGGACCGAACAGATGAAACGCGACGTCACCCGAATTTCGGTCCGTCTCCATCCGCCGTGGACCTCCGCTCACCGCAGACCGCTTGTCCTACAACTCGCGGAAAAGCCTGCGGCACGCTCACATGGGGCCAAATGTGCGACGGATCTGGCCAACACGTCAAGGTATCGGCTTTCTTGCCCACAGGCTCGGAATGCATACTCGTGGAGGATGTTTCACCCCAGCATTATTCATTCCTACCAGCGGGATGCAATAACTCCACCGCTCAAGGGTGCAAGCTACTTCCTTAGGAGTTGTCACCGCGCCACGGTTTGAGGCTGATCCGGCTGGCATCCAGGCCCACGCCGGTGACGGCCGCCCAGATCAGATCGCGTATCGCCTGGTAGACGCAGAGCAACGCCCAGGTCTCCTGATAAACCACTTCGGGCGACTTCGAACGCAGATCCGGCTCTCCCGCGCGCTTGTCCTTGATGGCGGAGATGGACTCGCGTATCCGCCATCTGCGGGCGTACAACTGGGCGAGCTCGATCGCCGGCGCCTTGTCCGGGTCGGTCAACGAGGTGATCAGCGTGAACGACTCCGGATCCTCCCCTTCCTCACCCTCCACGGTGTACTCGACGACCCGTACGCGTACGGGCGCCTCCGCCACTGTTGGACCGGTCCACATTTCGGCCAGGTAGGTGCCGTCATCGAGGACCTCCACGGGCGGCCCTGCGGGCGAGTCCGTCCGCCACACCAGCCACAGCCCGCGTTCGGTCAGCGAGTTCCACACCTCCGCCCCCGCGAAGCTCCGCCCCGCCAGGAGAAGCGTGTTCGCGTCCACCGAATCGGCGAGTTGGACGGCCCGCCTCTGCGCGGTCGACCGGTCGCCCTCCACCACCGCGTCGATGACGGCGCCGGTCGCGCATTCGGCGAGGGCGATCACTCGGACCTGGGGAGGCTTCCGCGGGTCCGGCCGGCAGAACGCCTGGTCGTTGGCGGTCGTGTCCGGGACGTCCACCGCCAGCCCGTCCACCGAGCAGACGCGCCGGTCCCGCCAGAACGCCCCCGGAGTCCTCTGGTCGCCGACCGGGCCCGCGACCTCGCCGAACAACGCCTCCATCACCCGCCAGCCCAGTCTGGCCCGCGCCTTGGCGATCGCCCCCGTGGTCGGGACCGCCTTGCCGCCCCAATCGGCGCGGATCCAGGCCAGGCCGTCGAGGAGCCTGCCCAGCACGGCGTCGTATCCGGCCCTCGCCCAGACCCACAGCGCCAGCGTGAAGTAGACGGTGAGCCCGGCGGGGAGCGCGCGGGTGCGCTGCTCACCCACGCCGGTCTCCTTCACGACGGCGTCGACCAGCGCCGGCGGGTACGTCTTGGCCAGCAGGCCCACCATCACCCTGTCCGGCAGTCGATCGTCGGCGGTCCGCTTCTCCCGGGTGAGGCCGGCCATCCCACGAATCTCCTTAAGTCAGGGGTATGAGGGCGATCTTCCGCGTAGCGTTCACTCCGTGACGTCAACCCCCACTACTCACACGAGACCCACCACGCCCATCAACAAGAAGACCCTGGTAGGCGCGGCTACAGGTGTGATCGCGGCCGTCGGCATCGCGGTCATCGCATCCAGCGCCGCATCCGAACAGGACCGGGAGCGGCAGGCGCATCCTAGGGCGAACCACGTACAGGCGGCCCCGGAAATCTGGATGCCGTCGGCATCCCCGAAGATCTGGATGCCTTAGTACCGTCCCCCGGACTTCCCCCTCTCGCTAGACGAAGCTCACAAAGCACCCCGTCTGGCCTAAAAGACGTAAAGGTTGCGCCTCAGGAAACCCCGCCTGGGGCTCAGCTCGAGAACCGCCGATTCCCGACCCCTGAGCCACCACCGCGGCAGGGGATGATCTCCGGGTCTCGGACGACCCGGTCGGCGCCTGCCCGACCTGCCCCTCACCTGCGTGAGAATTCGTGTATGACCGAATCTCGGGAGACGGCCCCGTACTCCGGCCGGACCGCGTGGGTGTGGAACCTGAAGACCCCGCTGCGAGAGTTCTTGCGGACCGAGACCGGCAGCGCGATGGTGCTGCTGGCCGCGACGATCGTCGCGCTGGTGTGGGCGAACGTCGACCCGTCGTCGTACGAACGCCTCTGGCACGCGGCGCTGTCCATCCGCGTCGGCGGCTCGGGGTTGTCGCTGGACCTGCGGACCTGGGTGAACAGCGGCCTGATGACGTTCTTCTTCTTCGTCGTCGGGCTGGAGGCGCGCCGGGAGTTCGACATGGGCGAGTTGCGCGACCGCCGGCGTCTGGTGCTGCCGCTGGTCGCGGGCGTCGGTGGCATGATCGTCCCGATCGCCATCTACCTGGCGGCGAACGGCGGCGGCCCGGCGGCGCACGGCTGGGGCGTCGCAATGTCGACCGACACGGCGTTCGCGCTGGGGATGCTCAGCCTGGCCGCCGCCAAGCTCCCCGCACGGATGCACGCCTTCCTGCTCACGGTGACGGTCGTCGACGACTTCGTCGCCCTGGCGGTCATCGGCGTGTTCTACAGCGAGGCCGTCACGTTGTCCGCGCTCCTGGCGGCGCTCGTCATCTTCGCCGCGATCCTCCTCGTCCGCGCGACGGGCGTGCGGTACGGAATCATCTACCTGCTGCTGGGGGCGGCGGGATGGGTCGCGATGCTCAAGTCCGGGGTCGAGCCCGTGGTCGTGGGCCTGGCGATGGGGTTGATCACGTACGCGTCGCCGGCCGCCCGCACGGACCTGGAGCGCGCCAGCGACCTGTTCCGGGAGTTCCGCGAGCAGCCGACGGCCGAGCTGGCGCGGACCGCGAGCAGCGGGCTGGCCTCGGCCATCTCTCCGAACGAGCGCCTGCAACTGCTGTTCCACCCCTGGACGAGTTATCTGATCGTTCCGCTGTTCGCCCTGGCCAACGCGGGCATCACGATCAGCGGCGGCCTGCTGTCCCGTGCGTTCACCTCCCCGATCACCCTCGGCATCCTCATCGCGTACGTGGTCGGCAAGCCACTGGGGATCACCGCGTCGACGTGGCTGCTCACCCGGCTGAGCCGGGGCAGCGTCCGGCCGCCCGTCGGCTGGGCCGCCGTGCTCGGCGGCGGGACGATCGCGGGGATCGGCTTCACCGTGTCGCTGCTGATCGCGACGCTCGCCTTCAGCGGCCCGCAGCTGGAGGAGGCGAAGCTCGGAATCCTCGCGTCCGCGCTGGTCGCGTCGGCCCTGACCTGGGTGCTGTTCCGCCTGACCGCCATGCTCCCCACACAGCTCCGGCTGCGGGCGCTGATGGGCACGGCCGAGGGCATCGTCGACCTCGCGGTGCCGGTCGACCCGGACCGCGACCACATCCGCGGCCCCGAGCGGGACGCGCTGGTGACGCTGGTCGAGTACGGCGACTTCGAGTGCCCGTACTGCGGCCAGGCCGAGCCGGTCGTCCGCGAGCTGCTGGCGGGGTACGGCGACGTACGGTACGTCTGGCGGCATCTCCCGCTGCAGGACGTGCATCCGAACGCGCAGTTCGCCGCCGAGGCGAGTGAGGCCGCGGCCGCGCAGGGGGCGTTCTGGGAGATGCACGACACGCTGATGGACCACCAGGGCGACCTGCGGCTCGGTGACCTCATCCGGTACGCCGAGGAGCTCGGGCTGGACGTGGCGCGCTTCCGCCGGGACCTGCGCGAGCAGACCGGCGCCTCCCGGGTCGCCGAGGACGTCCAGTCGGCCGACCTCAGCGGCGTCTCCGGCACGCCGACGTTCTTCATCAACGGCCGCCGGCACCACGGCGCGTACGACATCGAGACGCTCACGGCGGCGGTGCGGGCGGCGAAGGCCCGCGCGCTGATCAGCGCCTGATCCGTACTGAACGGGCCGGATGCGCCGGAGACGTACGAGGATGCGCGCGGATGCTCGTTTTCGAACACCAGTTCGAATAGAATGAGGACATGAGACGGCGTGTGTACGACGAACCGGTCCAGGTAGAGGTCCTCGCCGATCGCCCCGCCCGCTTCACCTGGGACGGTTGCGGCTACGAAGTGATCACCTTCGTCAAGATGCTCGGGCTCCAGCGGCCCCGCGATGACGTCGACACCCAGCTGTGGCAGGTCCGGGCCCGCGCGGCCGGGAGCCAGACCCCGGCGACGTACGAGCTGCGCCGCGACCACGGCACGTGGCAGCTGGCCGCGGTCTGGGAGGCCGCAGGCCGGCCCTGAAACGTGACCGGGCGGCCGGAGCACCGCTCCGGCCGCCCGGTCACGCCATGGGAGCGCCCGCGCGGGACGCCGCGGTCCTGCCAGAAGGTGCTCGTGTGGGCGTCGCGGTCCCGTCAGAGGGTGCTCGCGCGGGCGTCGCGGTCCCGCCGTCCGCGTACGCTTGGGTTCCTACCGGAAGCGGGGGGTGACGCGGTGGATCCGGCGGCCGTCGGCGGCGACCCGCCCGCCACCAAGCGCCTGCCCCGGGCCCAGCGGCGCGACCAGTTGCTCGCCGCGGCGGAGCGGGTCATCGCGCGGGACGGCCCCCAGGTCTCCATGGACGCCGTCGCCGCCGAGGCCGGTGTTTCCAAACCGATCGTCTACCGTCACTTCGGCGACAAGAACGGCCTGGCCCGCGCGGTCGGCGAGCGGTTCGCCGTCGCGTTGCTGGCCGACTGGCACGCGGCGCTGGCCGCCCACGCCGATCCGCGCGAACGCACCCACGCCGCCATCGACGTCATCCTGCGGCGGATCGACGAGGCCCCGCAGACGTACCGGTTCCTGACGCGGGGCAGCGCGGAGGGCGCCCCGGCCCTCGGCGACGCGCTCGACGCCTTCCTGCGCATGATCGGGGACGACCTGGCGGACTTCATGGCGTCGGTGAACGAGGACAAGAGCCCCGAGCGGCAGGCACTGCTGCTGACCTGGGGGCATGCCATGGTCGGGCTGGTGCGCAGCAGCGCGGATCTGTGGCTCGACCGGCGCCACGTCGGCCGGGAGGAGCTCGTCGCCCAGCTGACGGACCTTCTCTGGAGCGGGTTCGGGGACGCCGACTGGATGACGGGCCGGCCGCCCGGCACGCGCGGTGACGATGCCGGAACCGCTTGACACACCGGTGCGGAGGGACCCTATGTTACGTGAAGTAACTTATTGATCTCATCGTCGCACGGACCGCGGCCGGCCGCCCGCCGCGGATGAGCCGCAGCAGAGCCGCGAAGGAAGAGAAGTCACATGTTCGCAGGCACCGGAACCCCGCTCGGCGTCGCACTGACACGCCTCGCGGCGGCGGAACCCGAGACGCCGGCACTGACCTGCGGCGGGGTCACCCTGTCCCGGCGCGAGCTGGACGAGCGCGCGAACCGCCTCGCGTGGGAGCTGCGCGACCACGGCGTCCGCGTCGGCGACCGCGTCGCGATCGTCCTGCCGAACGGCATCGACTTCGTCGTCGCGCTGCTGGCCGCATGGAAGGCCGGCGGCACCCCGGTGCCGGTCTCCGACCGCCTGCCGGCCGCCGAACGCGAGCCGGTGCTCGAGCTCGCCCGGCCCGTGGTCGTGATCGCCGCGAGCGGCCCCGGCACCATCCCCCCGTCGGCGGGAGACGGCCAGCCGGAGTCGGCTCCCCCGGGCATCGTCCCGCAGCCCTGGAAGATCCTCGCCTCCGGCGGCAGCACCGGACGTCCCAAGCTGATCGCCACCGTGGAGCCCGGGATCGCCGAGCGCGCGGGCCTGTTCGGCCTCGCGGCGCAGATGTCGGAGGGCGGTGCGGCGCTGGTGACCGCGCCGCTGACGCACAACGGCCCGTTCATGTCCCTCACCGCGGCCCTGCTGTTCGGCAAGCACGTGGTCCTGATGGAGCGCTTCGGCGCGGCGGAGGCGCTCCGGCTCGCCGAGCGGCGCCGCGTCGACTGGATGTACGCCGTGCCGACGATGATGCACCGGATCTGGCGGCTGCCGGAGGCCGACCGCACGGCCGCGGACCTGTCGGCGCTGCGCGTGCTGTTCCACCTCGGCGCGCCGATCGCGCCGTGGCTCAAGCAGGCGTGGATCGACTGGCTCGGCCCGGAGCGGATCTGGGAGCTGTACGCCGGGACCGAGGCGCAGGCCGTCACCCGCATCAGCGGCACCGAGTGGCTCGCCCACCGGGGCTCGGTCGGCCGCCCGCTGACGGGCGACATCGAGGTCCGCGACGAGCTCGGCCGGCCCCTCGGCCCGGGCCGGGTCGGCCAGGTGTGGATGCGCCCGGACGCCGGGCCGACCTACACCTACATCGGCGCCACGGCCCGCTCCGACGGCCGCTGGGAGTGCCTGGGCGACCTCGGCTACATCGACGCCGACGGCTATCTCTACCTCACCGACCGCGACACCGACATGATCCTCGTCGGCGGGTCCAACGTGTATCCGGCCGAGATCGAGGGCGTCCTCGAAGAGCACCCGGCCGTACGCTCGGCCGCCGTCATCGGGCTGCCCGACGAGGACCTCGGATCGGTGCCGCACGCCATCGTCCAAGCCGACGCGGATGTCGACGAGGCGGCGCTGCTCGCCCACCTGCGTGAGCGGCTCGCGGCGTACAAGCTTCCCCGGACGTTCGAGTTCGTCACCGTGCCGCTGCGCGACGACGCCGGGAAGATCCGCCGGGCCGCGCTCCGCGCCGCCCGCCTCCCCGCCGGGCCCCGCGCCGCCGCCGGGACCACCTGATCGCGGACCCTCGTCGGTCAGGGCTTGCGCCAGCGGATCGAGTAGCGCCAGTACAGGTGCCGCCGGAAGCGTGCGCCGGGCAGCAGCCGCAGGGCCTCCCCGCGCACCTGGCCCCAGCTCATCTCCGGGGCCGTCATCGGCATGCCCGCCGGATCCGCCTTGCCGCGGACGCGGTCGACGACCATGACGGCGGGCAGGACCGCGACGTCACGCGCCCAGTCCAGGGGCGTACGGTTGCGGGCCAGGCCGACGACCACCAGTGTCCCGCCGGGGCGCAGCAGGTCCGCCATCCGTGTCAGCGCGCTCGTGAAGTCCATGTGGTGGATCACCGCCACCGAGCAGACCAGGTCGTACGTGCCCTCGGGGAACGGGTGCCGGAGAAAGTCGGCCGCCACGAACTCCATGCCGCCGGACGCGCCGGCGCGTTCGCGCGCCCGCCGGATCATCTCCGCCGACCGGTCGACCCCGGTGACCCGGCGCACCCGGGTCGCGAGCCGGCGGGCGAGCAGGCCCTCACCGCATCCGACGTCCAGTGCCGCCTCGCACGGGTCGGGCATCGCGTCGAGCACCAACCGGTGGTAGTGGGTGTTGTGGTTCCAGTAGTCGTGATCGTCGGTGTGGGTCATCGATCGATGATCTCGGATCGGAGGGCCGTCCGGATCGGACCCTCGTTTATGTGCTCTTTCACCGGGTAGCGGAGGCACCTGACCGGAAAACGACTGCGAAGGAGATGGACGATGAGCAGTGTCATGGAGAGCATCGACGTCCACGTCCCGGTTCACACCGCGTACAACCAGTGGACCCAGTTCGAGGACTTCCCGCAGTTCATGGAGGGCGTGGAGGAGATCCGGCAGGTCAACGACACGCTCACGCACTGGAAGGTGAAGGTCGCGGGCGCGAGCCGCGAGTACGACGCGCAGATCACCGAGCAGCGTCCCGACGAGCGCATCGCCTGGACCTCGGTGGAGGAGCCCAAGAACGCCGGCGTGGTGACCTTCCACCGGCTCGACGACGACAACACCCGGGTCGCCCTGCAGCTGGAGGTCGAGCCCGAGGGCTTCCTCGAGAACGTCGCCGACAAGACCGGAATGGTCAAGCACCGGGCGAAGAACGACCTCAAGCGCTTCAAGGAGTTCATCGAGGAGCGCGGCAGCGAGACCGGCGCCTGGCGCGGCAACGTCGACCGCCCGGACCAGTGACGTCCGTCTCCGGGCCGTCACCGGACGGCACGGAGCCGTGACCTCCCGGAGCCAGGCCGGGCCCGCTCGTGCGGCGGGCCCGGCCTTCTCGCGTGCGCACTAACGCGAGAAAAACTCATGTCCTCTTCTGGTCAGAGGACTACTCATCACCCGGCGGTTGGCGGACAGTGATCCACGCGGTCAACTGATCGAGGTGGTCCCCCATGAGGCGTCTCCCGGCCGTCGTAAGCGCCGTCGTGCCCGCCCTGCTGATCATGCTCGCCCGGCCGGCGACGGCGGACGTCTTCCCCGCCGGGCCGCCCAACGACCCCGACTACGCGCCCGTGGAGAACGGCGCGCCGGTGAGCTGCCTCACCACGGCCGCGCCGGGCGGGGAGCAGCACAACCTCTACTCCTTCATCCCGAAGTGCACGCCCCTCGCGAAGGACCCGGAGAAGGCCGCCGGAATGTCGGTCGACGCGGCCTGGCGGGACTACACGACCGGATCGCCGGACACGGTGATCGCCTACGTCGAGGGCGGGATCAACTGGCACAACGGGGACGTCGCCGACCTCGCGAACAAGGTCTACCTGAACACCGGCGAGCTGCCGAAACCCGCCGGGTCGGACACCTACGACCGGGACGGGGACGGCGCGGTCACCGCCGCCGACTACGCCGACGACCCGCGCGTGCACGACACGAACGGCAACGGCGTCATCGACCCGGAGGACCTCATCGTCGCGTTCTCCGACGGCAAGGACGACGACGGGAACGGGTTCACCGACGACATCTCCGGCTGGGACTTCTACGACGACCAGAACGACCCCGCGACGCCCGACTCCACGTACGGGCACGCCAACGACCAGCAGCGGGTCGCGGCCGCGCAGGCCGACAACGGGAGGTTCGGCGCCGGCATCTGCCCCAAGTGCCGGCTGCTGCCGATCCGCGCCGGCGACGAGGCGCTGGACCGTACGGACGACCTCGCGGCCGCGTGGCTGTACGCGGGCCGGGCCGGAGCCAAGGTCATCGTCAGCACGACGGCGGACCTGGGGTACTCCTCGGCGATGCGCCGCGCCGTGGACAAGCTCTGGAACGACGGTGTGGTCATGGTCGAGTCCAGCAACGACTTCGACTCCACGGACCACCAGGGCGGCATGTTCTGGCCGCACGTCATCCCCGGCAACGGCCTGGTCGCCAACGCCGCGGGCGCGCCGGGCGTCCTGGCCAACACGCTGACGAACACCTACCGCGAGCGCTCGAACCTCACGTCGTTCGGCGCGAAGGCGATGTTCTCGGTGGCCACGCAGGGCGGCTCGACGTCCGAGTCGACCCCGACGACCGGCGGGCTGTTCGGCCTGCTGCTCTCCTACGGCGCGCAGGCCGCGAAGGAGAAGAAGATCGACCGGCCGCTGACCAACGCCGAGGCCGTGCAGGTGCTGCGCGCGACCGCGAGCGACGTCGACGACGCGGGCCTGGGCTGGCCCGGACGGCCGGGATGGGACCGGCAGTACGGCTACGGCCGCCCGAACGCCGCCAAGGCCCTCGCCGCGGTCGCCAAGGGCGACATCCCGCCCGCGACCTGGATCGAGAGCCCGGACTGGTACTCCCTGTACGACCCGGCGACGACCTCCTCCGTGCCGGTCACCGGGCACGTGGACGCCTCCCGCACCGGGAGCTTCCACTACCGGCTGGAGTTCGCGCCGGGCATCGAACCGGCCGACTCGGCGTTCAT
Source organism: Actinoallomurus rhizosphaericola (assembly GCF_024055675.1). Classification (NCBI taxonomy): domain Bacteria; kingdom Bacillati; phylum Actinomycetota; class Actinomycetes; order Streptosporangiales; family Thermomonosporaceae; genus Actinoallomurus; species Actinoallomurus rhizosphaericola. The sequence continues at coordinate 18,322 of NZ_JAMXMW010000026.1, forward strand.
CGAGGCCGGCACCGGGCAGGGCACCGGGACGTACGACGGCAAGGTGGGCACGCTCGACCTGAGCGAACTGCCGCAGTCCTTCTGGGACAAGGCGTACGCGATGCCCGACGACAAGGAGCTGTCGGCGACCGAGCAGTACACCGTCACCCTGCGGCTGCGGGTGTGGGACGACGCGGGCCGGATGGGCGAGGAGCGCCGCGCCATCGCCGTTCACCACGACGACACGCTGCGGGCGGGCTTCCCGCAGCGTTTCGGGATCGGCGGCGAGAGCCAGCCCGCGCTCGCGGACCTGCAGGGCTCGGGCCACCAGGCCATCGTGTTCGGCGACGCCGACGGCCGGGTGCACGCCATCGACGGGGTGAGCGGCAAGGAGTTGTCCGGCTGGCCCGCGACGACGAACACCGAATCGGCCCGGATCCCCGGCTTCGACCCGGGCCATGAGCCGATCATCGCCCCGGTGGCCGTCGGCGACCTGTTCCACGACGGCCGCCAGGAGGTCGTGGTGACCAGCACGACCGGCCGGACATACGTCTTCGACGCCCAGGGTCGGCTCCTGCCCGGCTGGCCCAAGACGCTGGACGCGGGCGTGAGCAAACCCGCGATCCCCCGGCCCGCGCTGCCCTACACCCGCCTCCCCCACCAGGGCGCGACCGCCTGTCCCGTCCTCGTCGACCTAGACGGCAAGCCCGGCCTGGAGATCGTGCAGGCCGGGTGGGACGGGCGGCTGCACGCCTGGCACGCGGACGGCTCGGACGTCCCCGGCTGGCCGGTGACCGTGGCGGACCCGCCGAAGCCGGCCTCCGGGCTCACCGCGATCGACGACGCGAAGCTCGACGCCACCCCCGCCGTGGCCGACCTCGACGGCGACCACACGCCGGAGATCGTGGTGCGCTCCCAGCACTCCGAGAGCCACGGGGCGGGCATCCAGGCGCTCGGCGCGAATTACGTGTACGCGTACCACGCCGACGGCTCGCCGGTGAAGGGATGGCCGGTGCGGGTGCCGTCGATCATCACGTACTACGGCAGCGCGCAGGAGTTCATCACCGAGGCGGCGAACAGCCCGGCGGTCGCGGACGTGGACGGCGACGGCAAGGACGAGGTCGCCACCGGGCCGTCGTTCTCCGCGACCTTCCTCATCGGCGGCGACGGCACGATCCGGGGCGCGTACGGGCCGCTCAACAATCCGGCGTCCGCGCTGCTGAGCCACGACGCGGCGGCCGTACGGGCGCTGCTGACCGGCTCGTCTCCGGCCCCGGCGGTGGACCTGCCCGCGTCGTTCACGACGAGCGGGGCGTTCGGGCGGTTCGGCGACGCCGGGCGGCTCGGGTACGCCGAGTCCGGGTCGGGCGCGGTGTCGCTGGTCGCCGCGCTGCTGTACCCCGGCAGCGGCACCGCCATCGCCAACTACGAGCGCGGCTACGACGCCGCGACCACGCTCCCGGTCTCGGGGTACCCGCACGCGCGGACCGGCCTGGACTTCCTCGGCGCGCCGCTGATCACTGACGTCACCGGTGACGGCAAGGCCGAGGTCGTCGACGGCGGGGACACCTCGACGATCCACGCGTTCACGCCGTCCGGCCAGGCCGCCGGCTTCCCGAAGTTCACCGGCGGGTGGACGTTGTTCTCCCCGTCCGCCGGCGACCTGGACGGCGACGGCCGCACGGACCTGGTGACGACCACGCGCGAGGGCTATCTGTTCGCCTGGAAGACCGACGGCAGGCCGGACACCGAGTCCTGGACCTACCACCACGACCAGTGGCGCACCGGGCGGTACGGGACGGACACCCGTCCACCCGGCGCCCTGCGCGACCTGCGCCATGACGGCACGACCGTGAGCTTCGCCGCGCCGGGCGACGACGGGTACGCCGGCCGCGCCGCGACCTACCGCGTCGACGCCGACGGCCGGGTCTCGACCGTCACGGCGACCGTGGCCGCGGGCGACCGGCAGAGCCTCACGATCCCGGCGGGCGCACGGAAGGTCGTGGTACAGGCCGTCGACGACGCCGGGAACCTCGGCCCGCCGGCGACCTTCTGAGGGACGACTCGCGGGAGGTGGCCCTCGAGAGGCGCCGGCGGTCCCGAGCGGGCCGCCGGCGCCGCGTCACTCCTCCGGCTTGGCGTCCGGGTGGGCCTCGATGAACTTCTCGTAGACCTCGTCGGCGATCTTGCCGCGCTCGCTCACCTCGATGCCCTCGGCGACGGCCCACTCGCGTACGTCGCTGTTGGAGTAGCCGCGCAGGCGCGGCGCCGTGTCCGACGCGCTCTTGCGGGCCCGGCCCGCCTGGCGGACCTTGGCCGCCTTCTCGATATACGGCGCGAGCTCTCCGAGGAGCTCTTCGAGACGCTTGAAGTTCTCATCGCCGAGATCGATGGTGTACGTTACGCCAGAAACCTCGAAATCCCGCTTGGCGACGTCTTCACCGTCATGCCCATCCAAATCATCCACCATTACGACTTTCGTCGCCACGAGGTATTCCTCTCTCAGCTAACTTTGTCGGGGGTTAGGATAATACGAGCGTACGACAGTCGGTGACGCACGCTCGCGACGCCATCGGCCCGGAGCCATCGTCCCAGGTGGGTGGGCTTGCCCGGCGACGAGCCGCGAAGTGCCCCGGGATCCACCTGGTTCGCGCGTTATTCACCGAGCGATATTTGCCGAATATCCCCCTTTGAGTGGCTATCCAATATTATCGCAGGGAACATCCGCACGCGACGTCACCCGCAGGCCGGGACGACATATCCGTCGCCACGGCCGCCATGCCGGAAAGTGACGGAGCCGGCCGCCCGGCGGCGCTATTCTCCCCACGAATGCAACGCGATCGGCTGGGGGTGCGCCATAAGCGAGACACCGCGTTCGAGACCCGGACCGCTGCTGCGGTCCCTGCCGTTCGGCATGCTCGCGCTCGTCGCCCTGGCCGACTTCTGGGCGAGCCCGGACATCATATTCCGGCCGATGCTCGTCCTCGGCCCCGCCTTCGCGAGCCTGTGGTGCGGGATCCGGCGCACCGCGCTGGTGGGCCTCACCGCCCTGGCGCTGTCCGCCGCCCTCAGCTACCACCACCACACGCTCGGCCGCCGGCACAACACCCTCACGCTCCTCGCCATGGCCGGAGTCGCGGCGGCGAGCGTCGCGGCCAGCGCCGACCGCAAGAAGCGCGAGCGCATCCTCGCCGACGTCCGGTCCGTGGCCGAGGTGGCGCAGCGCGTGCTGCTCCGCCCCGTCCCCCGGCGCGTCGGATCCATCCACGTCGCCGTCGGCTACACCTCCGCGACGGCGGAGGCCAGCATCGGAGGTGACCTGTACGAGGTCACTCCCACCCCGTACGGCGTCCGGGTCATCGTCGGGGACGTCCAGGGCAAGGGGCTGGAGGCGGTCGAGACGGCCGCGGACGTCCTCGGCGCGTTCCGTGAGGCCGCCTACGACGAGCCCGACCTGACCGGTGTCGCGACCCGCATCGAGGCCGCGCTGCGCCGCCGCCTGGACGCGGAGCCCACCGGCCGTCCGGTCCAGGAGGGCTCCGGCCGGCCGCCCGCGGCGGGCTCCGGGCGGACGGCGACGGGCTCCGGGCGCGCGGGAGCGGCCGGTTCCGGGCGGACGGCGGCGGAGGGCGCCGGCGAGAAGTTCGTCACGGCCGTGCTGGCCGAGTTCGGCGAGGCCGAGATCGTCACGCTGCTCAACTACGGTCACCCTTCGCCGTTCGTGCTGCGCGGCGGCGGCGAAGGCGGGTTCGCCGAACCCGACGACGTCGCCCCGCCGTTCGGCCTGTCCGACCTCGGCGCCGCCGCCCCGCGCCCGTACCGCATCAAGTTCGCGCCCGCGGACCAGATGCTGCTGTACACCGACGGGGTCGTCGAGGCCCGCGACGGCGAGGGCCGCTTCTACCCGCTGGCCGAGCGCGCGCACCTGCTCCAGGCCGCCGACCCCGAACAGGCGCTCGGAGACCTGCGCGCCGACGTCCTCCGGCACGTCGGCGGCCGCATCGCCGACGACGCGGCCATGCTCCTCATCCGGCGCAGGTGAGCCGGGGCACGGGCGCGCCCCCAGTCATGGCAGGCTGGTCCGCCATGACGGCGACCGGGTCCCGAGCGGCCCTTCCCCCCAGCACCGTCCGGCCCGCGGCCCGGCTGGCCGACGTACGAATGCGGGGCGTCGAGGTCACCATGGCCTACGTTCCCGACGAGGCGGAGCGGCGACGGCGGGCGGCCGCCGGGCTGACCGGCGTGACCCGCGTCGATCTGCTCGACGTCCTGCTGGGGCTCCCGGCCGGGGCGGCCGTCCCCTGGACCGCCCTGTCGGCCAGGGAGCGGCGGGCCGTCCGCGAGCTCCCGCCCGGATGCGCCGACCTCACGCCGACGGGCGTCGTACGGCGGCTGCGGCGCCCCCTGCGCCCCGAGCTCGCCATCGTCCGGGCGGCGTCCTGGCGGGCCGGCCTCGACCGCGCCGGGCGGTTCGGCGCGTACTGCGCGCGCCTGGTGGTCCTGCCGGGCCCGCCCGCCGACCTCGGCGAGGCGCGGGCGGAGGCCGACTACTGGGGGGTCGGGCTCGTCGCCGGCACCGAGGTCATCGTGCCCCCTGAACCCTTCGGGAGCCGGGCGCACACGCCCGCCGGCTGGGCGTTCGCCGAGGAGCTCCACCTGCGAACGCTCAGGGCCGCGCCGGCGTGACCGACCCGGCCGTCGCGGTGGCGGTGTCCTCGCCGGCCCAGAGCCACAGCGACTCCGGCGGCACGAACACCGGCTCCCGCGCCCGTACGGAGGTGTTGTAGCGGGCGTGCGCGGCGATCGCGTCCCGGCAGAGCCGCCGCCAGTAACGGCGACGGCCCTCCAGCGAGTCGGGGTACACGAGGTTGCGCGCCCACTCGGTCCAGACCGCGACGCCGTGCAGGCGCGCGTCCTTCCAGTCCTCCTGCCGGAGGAAGCTCACGATGCTCCGGCCGCCGCAGCGGGCGCAGCGGCACGGCGGCGCCGGCCGGTCGCCGAAGCGTTCGGCGAGCACGCTGCCCCGCACGTACGCGAGGAGGTCGGGCACCAGGACGCCGGGCGACCGGTCGTCCCCGTTCGCCGGTCCGTACACCGCGGCCTCGCCCGGCGGGACGATCCGCCGCAGCGCGCCGCTGGTCCCGATCGAGGCGGCCAGGCAGCCCTGCGCCACCGCGTCGAGCCCCGCCAGATCCGTACGGAACAGGGCGACGTCCGGGACCTCGGTGACGAGGCGGCGCAGGCCGAGCAGGCCGTTCATCATCCGCCGCGGCGGGTCCGGCCGGCCGCCCAGCATCACCGCCTTCGCGATCGGCGCCTGGGCGAGCACGCCGATCGCCTTGTCGATCAGCCCCGGCGCGAGCCATCCGGCGTCCAGGGGAAGCGACAGGATGACGTCGTCGCGGCCCAGGCCGACCGCGCCCTCGATCGCCGCCTCCACGGCGCCGAAGTCCGCCGCCCGCAGGTACCCGGTGGGAGTGAGCACCGCGTCCGCGCCCGCGTCGATCTGCCCCTGGACGCGCTCCTCCAGGGTGATCTCCATCAGCCCGTCGCCGCCGTCGTCGAACGGGCGATCGCGGGTGGCGACCTTCGCCTCCGCCGCCGCGAGGTCGAACAGGATCGGGCCGCCGAACGCCTGTTCCTCCCGGCACCGCCGGGCCGCCCGCACCGGGTTGGCACCGGTCAGCACCAGACCGCCTCCCGTGCCGACGAGCGCCGCGAGGTCGGAGGCGTCCGACGGGCGGGCATGAGCGAAGACCCGGCCGGCCAGCACCGCGACGGCGCCACCGCGGGCTCTTCCTCCCGCCCCCATCGACTCGCCGGACGCCTGGACTCGCCGGACCGGCGGAACCGGACGACGCATCGTGCGCAATCACCTCAGGAAGTGAAGGCGGAACTCCACTCTCGACGGTGCGCGACGAAAACCGCGTAGTCAATGCCCAGGTCGGCCCGGCTTCGGTAAAGCGACGGCCGCGCGGACCTCGAGCCGGGCCGCCGAGGTCCGGGGCAGCGCGCGCTCGCGAACACACTGCCGGTCCGCTCGACGAGAGCGGCCCCTACTCGGGGTCCCGGCTCTCCTCCCGGTGCGTGAACAGGGAGAGCAGGCCCTCGATGCGGTGATCGGCCTCGGCCGGATGGCGGAAGCGGCGTGTCGGATCGATCGTGTAGTGGTTGCGCCGGCCGACGCGGGTCCGGGTGAGATAACCCGCGGCCTCGAGGTCGGTCACGATCGTCTGGGCGGCCCGCTCGGTGATGCCCGCGACGGCCGCCATGTCCCGCAGCCTCGCCTGTGGGTTCCGGGCGATCTCCAGAAGTACGCGAGCGTGATTCGTCAGAAAGGTCCAGTGCCGGATGGGTCCACCATCCGCGGGCGTGCCCATGGTGCTCCTCATCCGATCCGCGTTCGGGCCGGTCACCGTGCTGCTCGGGTGCGCAAATCAAGAAGTTCGTTTCCGGTATCGGTTGACGTGGTTCTCTCCTCCAGGCATGCTCGGGACATGCGGATTAATCGGCGGCCCGTACGAGCGCACCCTCGTGATGTTAGTGGCCGTCATGGCAGAACGTAACGGACACACGGCAGGAACGATCATGCCGCGCGCGAGCCTCGTCCTGTACGAGGACCGCCAACTCAGCATCATCCAGGTGACACCCCCGGACACGGTGCTTCTGAGGGGCGACATCGACGTCACCAACAGCCACGCCCTCGCCGACGCGCTCGCCCACGTCACAGCGGAGTGGGGGCGCGTGACGGTCGACACCGAGGGCCTCCGCTTCATCGACGTCTCCGGCTGGCGCATCCTCGTCGGCCCCGAATCCCGCCGCGGCCCCCGGCCCCGGCTGCTGAACATCGCTCCCTGCGTCCACCGCCTGAACCAGCGCATGAACGCCATCTGACCGGCTCCGGTCCCCCGCCCTTGACAGTCGAGCGGCGATGCGGTGATTCTGATCAGCCGGTGCATCGCGCTAAGGGGGGCACGAACGGTGGCCGAGCGCATCCATCGCTCATCGAGGATCAGTACGGCCTGCTCGCGAGACCTGTGATGTGGCCTACGGCATGAGCCCACCACGTGAGTCGCCTCCTCCGGCGCCGCGAGTGGACATCACACCGGAGACGGTGGATCGAGCGGCGGCCAACTTCGCGACCGGGCAGCAGGATCTGATCAGGGCGTATACGACGCTTTCGCAGAAGCTGGCCGCGCACTCGGCGGGGATGGCCGGATTCGACAAGGCGGCCCATCAATTAGCGGCGTTCTATGATCCGGCGGCGAAGGCCGCCTTCCAGGCATTCCACACCGCGATCGAGGCTTTGGGCGGCACCTCACTGGGGCTGACCCAGACGATCAACAATCATCTGGCCGCCGACCACCATTCGCGCGCCGACGATCCCGGTAACCCACCGCCGCAGTATCCGGTGCATCCGGTGACACAGAACTTCGCCGTGGCCGCCGCCCCTCCGTCGGTGATCGGAGCGATGAGCTGGGCGCCGCACACCACCGTGCCGCTCATTCGCGTCAGACTTCCACATCTACCCGGATGGGTCGACGACCTCATCGGCACTTCGGACGACTGGCCGCAGGGCAACCCCCAGCTGTTCGACCAGACGGGCGACGCCTGGAGCGAGGCCGCGAAGGAGATCGGACAGGTCGCGTCGTGGCTCGACTGGACCATCACCACGATCCTCGATCCCGCGGACAACGCCGAACACAGCGCGGTCGCCGACTACTGGGCCACCCTTTACCATCCCGCCGACTCCACCACCGTCCTCTCCGGCCTGTCCACCATGTGCCAGGCCCTGGCCCATGCCTGTCACGAGTACGCGCAGGCCATTCGCGATGCCACCAAGATCGTCACTGGTGAGCACATCGCCGAGATCATCATCCTGCTCAGCGCCGAAGCGGCCGCAGGCCTCTTACGGAGGGCGCTGGGGCCCCTTCTTCGCCGTGCCGGCGCCTTCATGCTCCGCTCCGTCACCGGCATCGCCACACGCTGGGCCATCCGGGAAACCCTCGCCGACCTTCTCAGAGCCATCGCCGACACGAAGATCGTCACGGTTGTGAAAGCCGGCTTCGACAAGACGGTCGGCCGCGCGCTGGGCAAGGAGTTGGACAGGGCACAGACGTTCGCCGACTCCGAACTCGCCAAGGCCGCGGACACCCCGGCCAAGCGAGGTATCGCGTACGAGAAGTACTTGAGAGAGAAGCTGGGCGGAGAGGAGTCGTTCAAGGCGGCCAACAGGCAGTTCGACGGTGAATACGTCGGCGCACAAGGACAAACAATGGCAGGCGATGGGGCGTTCGAGAAGCATTGATCTACAGTTCGGATCGCAGTTGAGCGTCGCGCGCGTGCTCGAACGTCTCGCTTCCGCAGGCTGGCAGGCCGCACACGATAGCACTTTCGATGGCAAGATCAATTTTATGACCGGTGACTTCGATTGGAATCTCTGCGCCGCCGCCGACTACGACGATGTCGTACGCAAGATGGATGATGATCTCTCGCAGGGCTCACCGACCGCGATCGCTCTCTGGCTGCCGGACGGCACTGGGATCAATCTGTTGTTCCACGACGACCGATCGAGTCTAACGATTGAGCCGGGAGCGAATCGGCGCGAGTTGCCCGGGGCGCCCGAGGTCACCGACCTCGCCTGGTACTTCACGCGAACGGTGCCATGCCTGGCGGATCTCGGCCTCGACGGTCTCACCGCGATCGATGGCTATGAGTGAACCGAGTCCGGCCTTCGTCGCGTCCCGGCCGGGTTCGATGAGCCATCGGCCGTGGCAAGGTCAGGTGCCGCCCGGCGGACACGCTCCGTCGTAGCCCCAGAGGACGCCTTCCTCGGCAAAAGAATCTAGAATCACGGCAAGCAGAGGAACGGCGGCGGCAATGACCGAAGATATCCGGATATGCATGCCCGCATGCGCGACGGCACCCGGCTTCGCGCGCACGTTGCTGATGCGTCGCCTCAAAAAGTGGAACTATTCCCACATTTCAGACGACGCGGCCCTTATAGCAGCCGAATTGGTGACGAATGCCGTGAAAGCGACTCCCGGCGAGATCATCCGCTTCGTGTGCCGCTGGGAGTACGGCGCGCTCTACATCGCCGTGTGGGACCGCAGTCCGGGCCGTCCCGCACCGCCCCCCGCAGCCGACCCGGCCCTCGGCGATCCGACCGACCTCGACTTCGACACGAACGGGCATCGGGGGCTGCAGATCGTGGACGCACTCGCCCTGGAGTGGGGCTACCGCCCCGATCCCGCCGATCCGAGCGCCGGCCCGTCCTACCGCGGCAAATGGGTCTGGGCCCGCGCCGCCGCCCCTCCTCCATCGGAGGATCACAGCACCGCGGGCGCTCCGCGCCCACCGGCCGAAGAGGAATAGCGTCACCGGCCGACCGGCCGGAGGTCAGGAGTCGGCGATGCGACTCAACAGGTCGGCCGCGCGGGCGAGGGTGGCGCGCTCCTCGGGGTCGAGCCGGGCGAGTTGGCGGTTGAGCCAGTCCTGCCGGGCTGCGAGGGCGGCGTCGGCCTGAGCCCTGCCGTCGCGCGTGGGCACGAACAGGACGCGGCGCCCGTCGGACGGGTCCTTCTCGCGGGTCACGTAGCCGCCGGCGACGAGTCGGTTGACGGTCTGACTCATCGAGCCCGGGGTGACGCGCGCACGGTTGCTGAGCTCGGTGAGGGTGAGGGGCCCGTGCTTGCACAGCGCGGCCAGGGCGAGCACGGCGGCGTCGCCGATCTCACCTTCGGCACGCTCGGATCGGAAGCGGCTGTAGACGCGGGCGACCGCGGCGCGCAGCGCGGTGCCCAGCTCCGGCACGTCAGGGTCGCCGCTCGACGGTCGACTTGCCCGCTCATCCATGAGTCCTTAGTATGCCAAAAGAAAAATACTTAGTTATACAAAAGAGCTACGTGACGGATGTCTGCGACGCCTTCCGCCACGGACTGAAGAGGTCCCATGCCCGACCCCCTCCCCCTGGGCGACACGGCCAGGCCCGACGGGCCGCCCGCGCGAACGCCCGAGGCCCCGTTCGGCCTGCGCTTCACACTGCCGCTCATGCTGGGAACCACCCTGAACCCGGTCAACAGCTCGATGATCGCGACGGGGCTGGCGGCGATCGCGGCCGACTTCCACGTCGGCCCGGGGCGGTCGGCGAGCCTGGTGGCGGTGCTCTACCTGTGCAGCGCGGTCATGCAGCCCACCATGGGCAAGCTCGCCACCCTGTACGGTCCGCGCAGGATCTTCCTGACCGGTGTGGCCATCCTGCTGGTCGGCGGTGTCATCGGCGGTCTCGCCCCGGCCTTCGGCCTCCTGCTGCTGTCGCGGGCCCTGATCGGGGTCGGTTCCTCGGCCTGCTACCCGTCGGCGATGGCACTGGTGCGGCGCCGCGCCGAGCGTCTGGGCACCGGCGTCCCGAGCGTGGTGCTGGGCAACTTCTCCATCGCGTCCCAGGTCGTGACCGTCGTGGGGCTGCCGGTCGGCGGCGTGCTGGCGGGGGTTTTCGGCTGGCGGGCGCTGTTCTTCGTGAACGTTCCCCTCGCCCTGATCGCCCTCGGCTTCGCGGCCCGCCAGGTCGAGCAGGATCCGCCGGCCCGCCGGAGCCGGGGTCTCACCGGCATCCTCGCCGATGTCGACCTCGCGGGCATCGTGCTGTTCGCCGCCTGCGTCGTGAGCCTGCTCATCTTCCTCGACGACCTCGAACGGCCCGCGTGGCCGCTCGCCGGCCTCGCGGCGGCGACGGCCGCCGCGCTGGTCCTCTGGGAGCACCGCGCGGCGTCGCCGCTGATCGACGTGCGCGCTCTCGCGCGAAGCGGCGCGCTGCGGCGCACGTACCTGCGCCAGATGACGACGGGCCTCGGGGTCTACACGGCCATGTACGCCATCACCCAATGGCTCGAGGGCAGCGCGGGCTACGGCTCGTCCCGGGTCGGGGTGATCATGCTGCCGCTCTCGTTGGTGAGCATGGTCCTGGCCCGCATCGTCGCGAAGCGCGGCTGGGTCCGCCGGCCCCTGACGCTCGGCGCGCTCGCCATGGCCGGTGGCGGGCTGACGATGGCGGCCGCACGTCACGATGCCGGGATCTGGCTCCCGCTGGCCATGACCGTGCTGTTCGGATGCACCAACGGCCTGAGCAACTTCGCCAACCAGACCACCTTGTACGTGCAGACACCGGCCGACGGCATCGCCGTCGCCTCAGGCCTGTTCCGCACCTTCGCCTACATCGGCGCGATCTTCTCCTCCAGTCTCATCGGGATCGCCTTCGGCGACCGGGTCACCGACACCGGCTTTCACCACCTGGGCTGGGTCGTCGTGGGGCTCGGCGCGTTCACCGCGCTGGTCACCGCCCTGGACCGCCGAGTCCCGATCAGCGTCGCCGGAGGGCCCAGGGAGCAGGCACCGGCCTCCCAGAACCCTCCGGCGAGTCCGCATCCGACAACGGAAGGCACCCCTGTGCACCTCAGAATCCTCGCGCTGCTGCTGACCCCTCTCGGGCTGCTCCTGCGCCGCAAACGCGCCGGCACCGAGCACAGCGTCCGCAACGCCCCCGAGCTCGCCGCACCGCGGACGTTCGAGCTGACCTCTCCCTCCTTCGACCACGGCGGAACGATCCCCCTCCGGCACGCCACGATGGATCTGGGGCCCAACCTCTCCCCCGAGCTGCGATGGGCCGGGCTGCCCGAGGGCACGGCCCAGCTCCTGCTCGTCATGGAGGACATCGACGTGCCGATGGCCCGGCCCGGCGTTCACCTCGCCGCTCTCCTCCCGCCCGACCCGGCGTACGTCGAGGAGGGAGCGCTGGCGCCGGACAATCCCCGCGTCCGCTACCTGCCCGACCACCGCGGCCGCACCGGCTACCACGGCCCGCGCCCGCTGCCGGGCCACGGCGTGCACCGCTACGGCTTCCACCTCTTCGCCCTGGACGAGGTCATGCCCGAGAACGCGACCGACGCGGATCTGCAGCGGCTGCTCCCCCACGTGGAAGGGCACATCCTGGCCGGCGCCTTCCTGGAGGGAATCCTCCGCGGCTGACCACCGCCGGCTCTGCAGCCGGTCCACCGGCGCGATCAAGGTCTATGGCTGGAGGTCGCGCTGGTACCAGGTGCCCGACTTACCGCCGAGATCGGCCGGGGCGGCCGGGCCGACCGGGACGAACCCGGCCTTGGTCAACACCTTCTGGGACGCGACGTTGGCGTGGGAGGTGGCCGCCCGCAGCGTGCGCAGCCCGTGCCGCGTTGCCGCGATCCGGCACAGCTCCCGGACGGTCGCGGTCGCCACGCCGCGGCCGGCGATCTGCTGCGCGACCCGATAGCCGAGTTTGGCAGTGCCGTCCTCGATGTCGTACAGGTTGAACCGGCCCAGAATCGAGCCGTCATCGGCGACGAGCACGTAGAAGGCACAGATGCCGGCCTCTTGTTCGGCCAACGAGGCGCTGTGCCGGTCGGGGAACCGGTCGAAGAACTCGTCGCCGCGGTCGGAGATCGAAGCAGCGAAATAGGCGCGGTTCACCAGCTCGAAGGCCAGGACCGCCGGGGCATGGCCGGCATGCAACTGCTCTAGCTCGGGCACCGCCCGACTCTACCCAGAGTCGGGCCATGACCAGTCGAAGCAGCGTCGCGGCGGACATCTATGCGAAATACTGACTTCCTGTTACCTGAGCGGAAAGGAGGCGGGGTGTGACCGAATAGGCACATCCTGCCGTGGACGAATCGTCGATGCAGTTCGTCCACCGCCACGACGACCAGTCTCAGACGCACGTGTCCGATTTCACCCGGCCGGGATGGCTGGATCTGCGGAGAAAGGAAGAGGCCCTCGTATGAGTGAGACGGCGACGCCCGGCGGTTCTGTGGCGCGAGGCTCGTGGGCCATGGTCACCGGTTCGACGAGCGGGATCGGGCGGGAGACCGCCCTACGGCTGGCCGAAGACGGATACTCGATCGTGGTCTGTGGCCGTGACAGCGGCCGCGCCGCCGAGACCCGGAAGCTGATCGAGTCGGCCGGAGGACGGGCGGTGGACCTGGTCGCCGACTTCAATGACCCCGCAGCGGTACGCCGCCTGGTCGCCGAGACGAATGAGGCCCTCGACGGCGCCCCCTTGGACGTGCTGGTCAACAATGCCGGCGGTGGCGGTTTCGCGCCGACCGAGGACACGTCAGAGGAGATGTTCGACGCGGCGTTCAACCTGAACGTGAAGGCGCCGTACATCCTGGTGGGAGCGTTCGCGCCCGCCATGGCCCAGCGTGGCCGGGGAGCGATCGTCAACGTCGGCAGCCTCAGCACCACCATGGCGGCCTCGGGAACGAGCGCCTTCCAGGCCGCCAAGGGGGCACTCAGCATGCTGACGAAGTCGTGGACCGCCGAGTACGGACCGCGCGGCGTGCGAGTCAACTCCGTCGATCCCGGCCACATCCTCACCCCGGCCAACGAGCAGATCCGGGACATGATGGGGGGGTATCTCGCCGGCTTGCCGGCGGGCCGGGGCGGCCGGCCGGAAGAGGTGGCCGAGGCCATCCGCTTCCTCGTCTCGCCCCGGGCCTCCTACATCCAAGGCGTTGTACTGACCGTGGACGGCGGCAAGACCGCGGTCGTCGCGATGTGAACCGTCGGGGTCCGCTCGGCGGGAGGACGGTGCCCGGAGCCGGCGAAGCCTGAGCGGCACCGGGCGTTCGTCGGATGAAGGGGGTTCCGGCGGGTCAGCGCACCTCGATGAGCGCGTCGTCCGCCGTACGGCCGTCGTCACCGGCCTCTTGGGGCCGTCGCCGAGGACCGCGCAGGAGAACGTAGACGAAGAGCACCGCCATGACCGCCGCACCGGCCCACATGGCCTGCTGCCAGCCCTCGACGAAGGACTCCCTGGCGGCCCGGGTCAGCGCCTGCGCCTGGGAACCGGCCTCGCCGGCGGCCGCGAGGGCCTTGACGACGCCCTCGCGGGCGGTCGCGGCGGCGTGGTCCGGCACCCCGTGCAGCCGGGAGCCGATGGCGCCGCGGTAGCCGGCGGTCAGGACCGCTCCGAGCAGCGCGACACCGAGCGCGGTGCCAAACTCCCGGGTGACGTCGTTGAGCGCGGACGCGACGCCTTGCCGCTCACGCGGCAGGGCGCTGGTGATGGCCTCGGTGGAGGGCGTCATCGTCAGGCCCATGCCGAGTCCCATGGCGAGCATGCCAGGGAGGATCGACCGGTAGCCGCCGTCGGCGGAGACGCAGGTCGCCATGAGGACCAGCCCCGCGCCGCTCAGGAGGATCCCCGCGGCCATCGTCGAGCGGCTGCCGAGGCGCGCGGCCATCCTGGGGGCGAGGCCGGAGGCGACCATCATCAGCAGCGCCATCGGCATCAGCGCCAGGGTGGAACGCAGGCCGGACCAGCCGAGCACCGCCTGGAAGTACGGGAACAGGACCACGAAGATCCCCGCCTGCACGCCGAAGACCGTCAGGAGCGCCACGGACCCGCTCGCGAGACCGCGCTCGCGGAACAGGCGGACGTCGAGGAGCGGAGCCGGCCGACGCAGCTCCCACGCCACGAATCCGGCGGCGGCGATGACGCCGACGAGGAGGCTCAGCAACGTCGCGGACTCGGTCCAGCCGCGCTCGGGACCCTCGTGGAGGAAGAGAACGAGCCCCACCACCGCGACGACGGACGCGAGCGACCCGACCGTGTCGAACCCGTGCGCCGACGCCTCGCGGGAGTTCGGGACGGAGCGCAGGGTCATGACGATCGCGACGACGACGAGCACGACCGGCAGGACGAACAACCACCGCCAGCTCGCCAGGTCGACCAGCACCGCCGACAGGTACATCCCCAGGATTCCTCCCCCGCCGGCGACACCGGTCCACACGCCGATCGCCTTGGAGCGCTCCTCGTCCGGAAAGGTCGAGGTGATGACGGCGAGGGTGACCGGCATGATCATCGCCGCGCCCACGCCGCTCAGGAAGCGCGCGGCGAGCATGACCCCGGAGGACGGGGCGAGGCCGGCCGCCGCACTCGCCGTTCCGAAGACGACCAGGCCCGCGAGCAGCACCGGCCTGCGCCCCCATCGGTCGCCCAGCGCGCCGAGCGGCAGGAGCAGCGCGCCCAGACTGATCGCGTAGATGTTGATGATCCACAGGACCTCGGACTGGGAGGCGTCGAACGCGGCGGTGAGCTCCGGCTGCGCGACGTTCAGCCCGGACACCGAGGCGATGACCGCCATCAGCGCGACACAGACCGCGACCAGGACCGTACGCCGTCGTCGCGCATCGTGGATGACCGGGTCGGGGACTCTCGCGTCCATGGACGGGCTCGTACTCATGGCATTCCTCTCACGCGGGCAGGGGGTATCGGCGCCGGAGCAGCGGGGCCCGGCGCCGTCGGGTCGTGTGGTCAGTGGCGCCGGGTGGCGCGTACGACGACGTCGTCGAGGTGGACCGCCCGGCCCTCGGGGCCGGTGACCGTACGGGAGGGCTCTTCGGCGGTGACGATCTCCCACGTCTCGCCGTCCAGGCGCGCGGTGATGGCCGCGGCGGTGACCGACGCCTCGGCGGGCGGGTGGTGCCCGTGGCCGGTGGTGCCCGGGCCGTGCCGGTGCCCCACGATGAGCAGCGTGCCGCCGGGAGCCACCCATGCGGCGATGCGGTCGTAGAACTCCAGCTGCGGCATCGCCGGGTGGGCGTAGTGGGTCATGACCAGGTCGTACGGCGCGTCCGGGCTCCAGGCGCTCAGATCGGCCTCGACCCACCGCAGGCGCTCGGTGGCCGCGCTCGCCGCCGCGCGTTCGGCGGCGCGGGCGAGGGCCTCGGACGAGATGTCGGCCGCGGTGACGTGCCAGCCGTGAGAGGCGAGCCAGATCGCCTCGGCGCCGCCGCCACAGCCCGCGTCCAGTGCCGTGCCCGGTGTCAGGCCGCCGGTCTCACGCGCGAGGTACGGGTTCGGCGGATTGCCGCCCATGGTCCCCGGTCCCTCGGCGCGCCCCTGCTGCCAGTGCCGCTCCCAGAAGTCCTTGTCGAAGTCGTACGTCACAGGTCGTCCTCCTTGTTCGCGCTGGTCATGGTGCAGGCGGACGCCGCGTATCCGCAAACGTTGTTGCCGAATGGCAAACTGGGGGGATGGACGAAACCTTCGAGCGCACTCTCGACGCGGTGGGACCGAGGTTGAAGCAGCTCCGGCTGCACCAGGGCGTCACGCTCGCCGCTCTCGCGGCGGAGACCGGCATCTCCACCAGCACCTTGTCCCGGCTGGAGGCGGGGCTGCGACGCCCCACGCTCGAGCAACTGCTGCCGCTCGCCCGCGCGTACGGGGTCACGCTGGACGAACTCGTCGACGCGCCACCGACCGGCGATCCCCGCGTCAACCTGCGTCCCATCCCCTGCGGCGACGGCTCGGTCATCCTGCCGCTGACCCGCAGGCCCGGAGGGATTCAGGCGTACAAGTTCGTCCTCCCGGCCGGCAGCGACGACGCCGAGCCCGAGCTGCGCACCCACGAGGGCTACGACTGGGCCTACGTCCTCAACGGAACGCTCCGCCTCGTCCTCGGGGAGCACGACCTCCTCCTCAGGCCCGGGGAGGCCGCGGAGTTCGACACGCGCATCCCGCACTGGTTCGGGGCCACCAGCGCCGGCCCGGTCGAGTTCCTGAGCCTCATCGGGAAACAGGGCGAACGCGCACACGTCCGCGCCGCCCCGAAACGCGTCGCGACCGAGTAAGGAGCCGACGGGTGGCCCGGCGGACTGGCTAGAGCGGTCTAGAGCGCTCGCGGTACCCGAGGACGTCTCTCTGGCACATGGTGGCCAAGATCCTCGACCGCCACTTCCAGACCGGCGGCCTGTTCGAACTGCTCCTCTGGTACGCCCGCAAGGGCCATAACCCCGACTGGGCCCAGTCGGTTACCGCGTATGAAACGATCGCTCGGATATTTCGCATCTATCAAGGCCAGTACGTCCCAACTCCGTCTCAGACCCAGAAGCACGCGCGAGCCCTGCTGCTTGCGAGCAGCTACGTGAAAGATGTCGAAGAAGCGCTCAAGGCCAGGATGGAGCGGCAGACCGCGGTCCTGGAGCGGCCCGACCCCCCGTGGATCTGGCATCCCTCGATCAGCCGGAGCTCGCGTGTCCTGATCGAGCAGCGATTGGAGACCGGCGAGTGTCGATGCAGCAGAGTTCCTCAGGGACGACGCGCGGGGTGTCCGAGGATGCCCCGCGCGTCCTCTTCAATCCGATCGGAGTCCACCGGAAGGCGGTGCGGCGGCGCGAAGGCTCGGACGGTACGGCTCGTCAGCCTTCCGGGTAGAACAGGAAAAGCGTGCAGCCCGTCGCCGTCTGTGGAACGTGTGAGGAGCCTGCCGGAGCGTGGATGAAAGAGCCTGCCGGGTAGTCGCGCTCGCCGTCGTTGAAGATGCCGGAGACGACGAAGACCTCTTCGGGACCCGGCTCGTGGACGTCGATCCCCTGCCAGCAGGTGTTCGGGTCCATTTCCAGCACATAAGCCCCCGCCCCATCGCCCCCTTTCCACAGCGGGCGCACACGGATGCCCGGGAAGAGTTCACGGACCGGGGCGTCCTGAACGTTGGACCACGCATAGGCAGGGGTGCTCTGTTCTGTCGTCATGGGGCCAGCCTGGCGGGCGACCGCGGCCGCGCCGAGTGTCAAGAAAGACGTGTAGCGGTACTTTTCCGCCATGCATCGGGTAACGGCGCTCGTCCGCCCACCGCAATCGACCTTCGAACTCGCCTGCGCGGCCCAGGTCTTCGGGATCGAGAGGCCGGTACTTCCGGCCCGGTACGCCTTCAGCGTGTGCACGGAGCGCCCCGGCGCGGTGGCGACGCTCGCGGCGTACGACATGCTGGTCACCGACGGCTTGGACGCGCTCGACCGGGCGGACACCGTGATCATCCCGGGCTGGCTGCCCATCGACGAGCCACCCTCACCTGCGGTCATCCGAGCGCTGCGCCGCGCGCACTCCCGCGGAGCGCGGGTGGTCAGCATCTGCTCCGGCGCCTTCGCCCTCGCGCACGCCGGACTGCTGGACGGACGACGGGCGACCACGCACTGGGCGCAGGCCGACGAGCTCGCCGCGCGCTTCCCGAACATCCAGGTCGACTCGGACGTGCTGTACGTGGACCACGGTGACGTCGCCACCAGCGCCGGCGCCGGGGCGGGCTTCGACCTGTGCATACATCTCGTACGCCGGGACCAGGGCGCCCGGTACGCCGCCCACATCGCGCGAACCATGGTCATGCCGCCCCACCGCGAGGGCGGACAGTTGCAGTACTCGGCACCGCCACATCCAGCCCAGATCGACGACACCCTCGCGCCGCTGCTGGAGTGGATCGCCGAACGACTGAGCGAACCGATGACCGTCGAGACCATGGCCGCGCACACGGGCGTCTCAGCGCGTACCCTCACCCGGCGGTTCGTCGAACAACTCGGCACGAGCCCCGGGCAGTGGCTGCTCGCCCAGCGCATCGCCAGAGCCCAGGACCTACTGGAGTCGACCGATCTCCCGTTGGACGTCATCGCCCGCCGCGTCGGTCTCTCCTCGGCCACCAACCTCCGCAGGCGCTTTCTCAACGGCCTTGGCACGACGCCCGGCGCCTACCGCCGCGCGTTCCAGGCCACGCCACGATGACGACCGATCGACGCAACCGCCCACCGACGCCCCGATCGGCGGATCTAGCGGCATTTCACGCAGACGACAAGCGTTGCGGATCGCGTGTGATCAGCGCATAGCGCCGAGAGTATTCGTTGCTCCGACCACGAAAACCCTCGGCGGTACACCGCCGGCCTTACGACTCCGGCAGCCGGGACCCGCACCACGGCCCGGGACAGCGCCGGCAGCCAGCACGGCACGGTCACCACGGCCGCTTCGCCACTGGGATCGAGGCCCCTCGATCCGCACCAGGGCCATCGTGATTCGAGTACACAGGTCAGGTCGCGATACCCGTGATCGCGGCCGCCGACGCGCGTTGGCAGACGGACGCCGGCGCCACCCGCACGTACCTACGTGCGTGGCAGTGCGGCCGGACCGACGCGATGCCCAAGGGGCGTGATCTGCGCCCGCGCCGGTCCGGCGCGTCCGAACCCTCGTGAAGCGTGACCGTCGTCACCTGGCTCAAGTCGCCGACACTTCACGACTCTCCGCTCTCCGGCGGCGTGAAAGTCCCGCTGCGCGCGTAGTACGTCCGGGAACCGCCGTCAGGCTTCCTGGCGGCGCGCGAGCAGGGCGAGCAGCTCGGCGGCCACCGCCTTCGGGTCCTCGTAGACCGGGGTGTGTCCGGTGTCGAGCAGGCGCAGCCGCGCGCCCGGGATGGCCTCGGCCAGTTCCCGTGACTGGTCCGGCGTTCTCGCCGGATCGTGCAGGCCGTGCAGCACGGTGACCGGGCAGTCGATCTCGGGCAGTGCCGGGGTCAGATCCAGGTCCCGCTGACTGCGCAGGGCGTCCAGCGCGGCCTGGACGGGGACCGAGGCCGCGTAGGCGAGCAGTTCGTCGCGGAAGGCCGGGTCGGGTGGCGTGGCGAATGACCGGTCCAGCACCCTGGCGTGCAGCTGCGGGCCCCAGTCCGTGGCCAGCGAGGCGACGATGGCGTCCACGTCGCCATGGCCGCGCATATGTGCGCCGGTGTCCACGAGCATCAGGGCGGCCACCAGCCCGGGGTGTCCGGCCGCCAGGCGCAGCGCGATGGCGCCGCCGGTGGAATGCCCGATGACGATCACCGGCGTGCCGTGCCGCCGTGTGATGTGTGCGGCGAGCCGGTCGGCGACCGTGCCGAGGTCCCAGGGGCCGGAGTCGGTCATCCAGGACACCGCGTCGATATCGGCCTGCCCGGCCAGGCGCTGCGCCAGCGGCCGGAATACCGCGGGCGCGCACAACGTGCCCGGAACGGCCAGCACCACGGGCCGTCGTGCGGGCCGCTCGTACTCGACATGCGGAATCTGCGCCGCCACGGCCCGCCCCCTGGGGTTTCGTCAACGCGATTCAGAACAGATCGGTCACACGTTAGGGCACGCCGCGGCGTTTCTCCTCACCAGGGTTCCGGTCCACGTGGTCGCCGGGAACGGGGCGGCTCAGGGGGTCAGGAGGCGGCGGGGGCCGGGGCCCTGCTCGGCGAGCACGTCGTTCGGGTTGACGAGCGTGCACTGCTCGAAGGAGAGGCAGCCGCAGCCGATGCACTCGGTGAACCGGTCCCGCATCCGTTCCATCTTCGCGATGCGCTCGTTGACCTCCTTCTGCCAGTACTCGGAGACGCCGACCCAGAAGTCGCGGGTGAGTTCGGCGTCCGGCGGCAGCATGTCGAGGACGTGGCCGACGCAGTCGAGCGGCATGCCGACGCTCTGCGCCGCGCGGATGAAGGCGACCCGGCGCAGCGTCGTGCGGTGGTACCGGCGCTGGTTGCCGCTGGTGCGGCGGCTGTGGATGAGGCCCTGCCGTTCGTAGAAGCGCAGGGCCGAGGCGGCGACGCCGCTGCGCTCGGAGAGCTCTCCGATCGTCAGCTCCTTGGTGATCTTCGGGTGCTGGTGATCCATGCCGGGCAGCCTAGCTTGACTTCAACCTTTGTTTAAGTCCGATGGTGGTGCCCACGGCCGCTCCACCGGCGGTCGTGACACCACCATCGAGACGAACAGGGGTTCTGTCATGTCCGAGAGCACCGAGCGGTTCAGGGTCGCCGTCATCATCGGGAGCGTCCGCGAAGGACGGTTCGGCACGACCGTCGCCGACTGGTTCGCGGGCCGGGCCCGCGAACGTACGGACGTCGAGGTCGACGTCATCGACCTGGCCGAGGTCGGGCTGCCGCTGACGTTCCCGGCGTTCGGATCGGCGCCGGCACCCGGGACGGCCCGCGCGCTGGAGAGGGTGACGCCACGCCTCGCCGCGGCCGACGCGTTCGTCGTCGTGACACCGGAGTACAACCACAGTTTCCCGGCCTCGCTGAAGAACCTCATCGACTGGCATCACACGGAGTGGCACGCCAAGCCGGTCGGCTTCGTGTCGTACGGGGGCCTGTCCGGTGGGCTGCGGGCGGTCGAGCATCTTCGCCCGGTCTTCGCCGAGGTGCACGCCGTCACGGTCCGCGAGACCGTCAGCTTCCACAGCGCCTGGGAGCGGTTCGACGCGGAGGGGCGGCCGGTCGACCCGGCCGGGTGCAATGCGGCCGCCAAGGCCCTGCTCGACCAGCTGCTGTGGTGGGCCCGCGCGCTGCGCGAGGCGCGCGCCGTCCGTCCGTACGCCGCCTGACGCCGAGCCTCATGACGAACGGGACATCCCCATGACGACCACCTCCACTTGTCACCCCGACACCCGCTCCGGGCCACCGCGCGGCGCTCCCGCTCCGATGGCGATCGCCATGGTCATCGTGCTCGGATCGATCATGACGGTCATCGACGTGACCATCGTCAACGTCGCCCTTGGCCGGCTGTCCCAGGGCTTCCACGCGCCGGTCGCGACCATCCAGTGGGTGGCCACCGGGTACACCCTCGCGCTGGCCTCGGTGATCCCCGCCACGGCGTGGGCGGTCGGCCGGTTCGGCGCCAAGCGCGCCTACCTGACGTCGATCGGGGTGTTCACCCTGGGCTCGGCGCTGGCGGGGCTCGCCTGGAACACGGGCTCGCTGATCGGCTTCCGCGCGCTGCAGGGTCTCGGCGGTGGGATGATCACGCCGCTGGCGATGACGATCGTCATCCGGGCCGCCGACCCGGAACGCCGGGGCCGGATGATGAGCGTGCTGGGCATTCCGGTTCTGATCGGGCCGCTGGCCGGGCCGATCCTCGGCGGCTGGCTGGTCGACAGCGCCTCCTGGCGCTGGATCTTCTTCATCAACGTTCCGATCGGGGCGCTGGTGCTCCTGCTGGCCGGCCGGATCTTCCCGGCCGACGCGCCGGAGCCGGGGCACCGCCTCGACGTTCCGGGCCTGCTGATGCTCTCTCCGGGGCTGGCCATGGCGATCTACGGGCTGGCCACCGGGGGTGAGCACGGCGACTTCGGCACCGCGAAGGTGCTCGTCCCCACCCTGGCGGGCGCCGCGCTGGTGGCCGGGTTCGTCGTCCGCGGGCTGACGGCCCGGCATCCGCTGATCGACCTGCGGCTGTTCCGGCGGCGGTCGTTCGCGACCGCCGCCGGATCCCTGGTGTTCTTCACCTGCGCCTACTTCGGGTCGATGCTGCTGCTGCCGCTGTACTACCAGGTCGTACGGGGGCAGAGCGCGACGGCCTCCGGGCTGCTCGGCATCCCGCAGGTGCTGACCACCGGCACCACCATGCAGATCGCCGGCCGGCTGACCGACAAGGTGTCTCCCCGGCGGCTGGTGCCCGTGGGGATCGCCCTGGCGAGCATCGGGTTCCTCGTCTTCACCACCCAGGTCCACGCCGACACGCCGTACTGGCACCTCGTCCTGCCGCTCGCCGTGACCGGCGTCGGGGTGGGAATGACGATCATGCCGGCGATGACGGCGGCGACCCGGAACGTCCCGAATGATGAGGTTCCCGGTGCCAGCACGGCGCTGAACATCACCCAGCAGGTCTCCGCCGCGCTCGGCACGGCCCTGATCTCGGTCGTCCTCGCCGGGGCGATGCGCGACCGGCTGCCCGGCACCGCCGAGCGGGGCATCGGCGCGGTCCGGGCGCTCCCGGCGCCGGCCAGGCACGCGATCGCTCCTCCGCTGGCCGACGCCTTCCAGCACACCTACGTCTGGGCCGTGGTCCTGATGGCCCTGGCCCTGCCGCCCGCGCTGTTCCTGCCGGGCCACTCCTCGAAAGGACGGAAGTCATGACCACGGCACTGGTGTTGGGGCCCGGCGGCGTCGTCGGCACGGCCTGGACGGCGGGTCTGGGTGTCGGGCTGCGCCGGGCCGGTGTCGACCTGGCGGGGGCCGACCTGATCGTCGGCACCTCGGCGGGCGCGATCGTCGGCGCGATGCTCGCGACCGGCAGGGATCTCGAACGGTTGGGCGCCCCGCCGCGGACCGGCACCGAGACGCCGGGCCCGGCGGTGGATCCGGCGCGGTTGAGCGAGGTGTTCGCCGTGCTCGGCGACCGGAGTCTGGACCCGGTGGAGGCGCGGCGACGGGTCGGCCGGATCGCCCTCGCCGGGACGGGCGAGGAGGAGGCGCACCGGTCCCGGATGGCCGCCCTGACCGGCACCGGCTGGCCGGACGGCCGCCTGCTGATCACGACGGTCGACGTCGAGTCCGGTGAGCGGCGGGTCTGGAGTCGCGACGACGGCGCGCCGCTGGCGTCCGCCGTGGCGGCGAGTTGCGCCATGCCGGGCGTCTACCCGCCGATCACCCTCGGCGGCCGGCGGTACATGGACGGCGCGCTGGCCGGGGGCGCGAACGCGGACCTGGCCGCCGGCGCCGGGGCGGTGATCCTCGTCGAGCCGCTGGCCCACCTCCTTCCGTCGGAGGCGACGGCCGCGCCGCCCGCCGTGCGGATCGTCCCCGACCGGGCGGCGATCGAGGCGTTCGGACCCGATCTGCACGACCGTGCCGCCTCCCCGGCGTCGTACGAGGCGGGAGTCCGGCAGGCGGCCGGCGCCGCCGAGGCGATCCGGGATGCCGGGTTGGCGGCCCGGCTCCGCCCGGGCGGCCCCGAAGGTAAAACAGACCGGCGATCTATGTAAAACACACATATCTCGGCATAGGGTGGGAGATGTCGCTCGGCCGCCGTCCGGGTCGTACAGGGCCGCGGGCGGCCGGCGCCGGGAACACCGGCCGGCCACTGACCGGTGCATCTCCGGTGTCGTATCCGCGGGCCGGGCCTGAGCGGAGGAGGTTCCCCTTGTCCGTTTCCACGCCGCCGTCGCTGCCGACACGCCGCGAGCGCCCGTTCGACCCGCCCCGGGAGTACCGCCTGCTGCGGGAGGAGGACCCGGTCAGCAGACTCTCGTTCCCGGACGGCAAGGTCGGCTGGCTGCTCACCCGGCACGAGGACGTCCGGGCGATCCTCTCGGACCCCCGGTTCAGCTCGGACCGGCTGCGCGCCTCGTCCCCGGTGCGGGCGTTCCCCATACGCCCCGACGAGCCCGTTTTCCGCTCCGGGTCCTTCATCAGCATGGACGCCCCCGAGCACACCCGCTACCGGCGGATCCTCACCCGCTGGTTCACCACCCGGCGGATGCGCGAGCTGACCCCGCGGATCGAGGAGATCGTCGCCGAGCACCTCGACGCGATGGAGCGCACCGGACCGCCGGTCGACCTGGTCCCCGCCTTCGCGCTGCCGATCCCCTCCCTCGTCATCTGCGAACTGCTCGGCGTCCCGTACGAGGACCGGGCCGCCTTCCAGGACTGGACCGGCACACTGCTCAAGGTCGGCGCCGACCGGGACACGATCTTCGCGGCCCGCGACGCGATCTGGGACTACATCCGCGGCCTCATCGACCGCAAACGGCGCGAGCCCGACGACGCGCTGCTCAGCAGCCTGGTCCACGACCCGGACAACGGGCTGACGCCGGAGGAGCTGACCGGCGTCGGGCTGCTGCTGCTCGTGGCCGGGCACGAGACGACCGCCAACATGCTGGCCCTGGGGACCTTGACGCTGCTGACCCATCCGGAGCAGCTGCGGGCGCTGCGCGAGCGGCCGGAGCTGATCGACGGCGCGGTCGAGGAACTGCTGCGCTACCTCAGCATCATCCAGTTCGGGCTCGTGCGCGTCGCCCGGGAGGACGTGGAGATCGGCGGGCACCTCGTACGCGAGGGCGAGACCGTGGTCGCCGCGCTGTCCGCCGCGAACCGCGACCCCGAGCACTACCCCGATCCCGACCGGCTCGACATCACGCGGCCCCCGGCGCAGCATGTGGCCTTCGGCCACGGGTTCCACCAGTGCCTGGGCCAGCAGCTGGCCCGTGCCGAGATGAAGGTCGCCTACCCGGCGCTCTTCGCCCGCTTCCCCGGTCTTCGGCTGGCCGTGCCGCCCGAGGACGTGCCGCTGCGGGACGACATGGTCATCTACGGGGCCTACAGCCTGCCGCTCGCCTGGTGAACGACCGGCCCGCCCGGCCGCGGCCGGGCGGGCCGGCTCTCCGGCGTCAGGTGTGCAGCCACCGCTTCATGCAGGCGAGGAGCTCCTCGGTGTCGACCGGCTTGGCCACGTGATCGGTCGCGCCGGCGGACAGGCTCTTCTCCCGGTCCCCGTGCATCGCGCGGGCGGTGACGGCGATGATCGGCAGGTCCGCGAACCGCGGCATCTCACGGATCGCGGCCGTCGTGGCGTACCCGTCCATCTCCGGCATCATGATGTCCATCAGCACGAGCTCGACGTCGTCGTGCTCGCGCAACACCTCGATGCCCTTCTTGCCGTTGGGCGCGTGGATGACCGACATGCCGTACAGCTCCAGCGCGCTGGAGATCGCGAACACGTTGCGGACGTCGTCGTCGATGATGAGCACCCGGCGGCCGCTCAGCTCGGCGTAGCCGAGCACCTCGGCGTCCTCCTCCGCAGCGGCATCGGCCCGGGCCGGCTCCGTGGGCGGGGTCATGAAGGGCAGCGCGTCGACGAGCCGCCCGCCCGAGAGGTACAGGGTGACACGCTCACGCAGCTCGTCGAGAGAGGGCAGCAGCTCGAACGGGTGGGAGCGGGCCCGTCCGGCGGCCAGCCGCTCCTGGGCGGCGCTGAGCCTGCGGCCGGGGTGGGCCAGCACCGGCAGGCCGCCGAGTCCCGGCTGCCGGTCGAGCCGGTCGAAGAAGGCCGTCGCCGTGGGGAGGCTCGGGTCGAGGAGCACGCAGGCGTGCGGAGCGTCGAGCAGGGCGTCGACCGCCTCGTCGGCGTCGGTCGCGCTGGTGATCTCCACGTTCCCGTGCGTGTCGGCGAGGTCGGCCGCCGCGCTGCGGGCCAGCGGGGTGAGCAGGCCGCCGTCCTCCTCCAGGACCAGCAGCCGGCGCGTCTCGGGGACGACCGGCGCGGCCGCCGGAGTTCCGGCGGCGACCGGAAGGGCGTCGAGTTTCCCGCCGGAGTACTCACCGGGCCTCGGTGCCGTCGGCGGCAGGTAGAGCGTGAACGTGGTGCCGTCCCCGACACGGCTCTTGGCGTGGATCTCGCCGCCGAGCAGCCCCGCGACCTCACGGGAGATCGACAGGCCCAGCCCGGTGCCGCCGTACCGGCGGCTCGTCGTGCCGTCGCCCTGCTGGAAGGCGCCGAAGATCGCCTCCAGGTTCTCCTCCGCGATGCCGATCCCGGTGTCGATCACCTCGAAGGCGAGCACCGGCTCGCCCGGCTCCAGGGACGGCAGGGTGACGTCGTCGGCGAGCCGGATCCGCAGCTCCACGCCGCCGCGCTCGGTGAACTTCACGGCGTTCGACAGCAGGTTGCGCAGGATCTGGCGCAGCCGCTGCTCGTCGGTGTAGATCTCGGCCGGCGCCTCGTCCGCGATGTCGACCCGGAAGTCCAGCCCCTTCTCCGTCGTGAGCGGCCGGAACGTGGTCTCGATGTCCTCCATTAGCCGGGTGACGGCGATGCTCTCGGAGTGGACGTCCATCTTGCCGGCCTCGACCTTGGACAGGTCCAGGATGTCGTTGATCAGCTGCAGCAGGTCGGTGCCGGCCGAGTGGATGATGTTGGCGAACTCGACCTGCTTGGCCGTGAGGTTCCGGCCGGGGTTCTGGGCGAGGATGCGGGCCAGGATCAGCAGGCTGTTCAGCGGTGTGCGCAGCTCGTGCGACATGTTCGCCAGGAACTCCGACTTGTACTTGGAGGCCAGCGCGAGCTGCCGGGCGCGCTCCTCGATCTCCTGCCGGGCCTGCTCGATCTCGAAGTTCTTGATCTCGATGTCGTGGTTCTGCCGGGCCAGCAGCGCGGCCTTCTCCTCCAGCTCGGCGTTGGAGCGCTGCAGCTCCTCCTGCTGGGCCTGCAGTTCCTCGGAGCGGGACCGCAGCTCGGCGGCGAGCCGCTGCGACTCCTCCAGCAGCGCGTCCGTACGGGAGTTGGCGATGATCGTGTTGAGGTTCACGCCCACGGTCTCGGCGAACTGCCGGAGGAAGTCGCGGTGGACCTGTGAGAAGCCGGTCAGGGAGGCCAGCTCGATGACGCCGAGGACCTGCCCCTCGAACACGATCGGCAGCACGATCAGATCGGCGGGCGCGGAGTCGCCGAGACTGGAGGAGACCTTCACGTATCCGGGTGGGGCCTTGTCGACCGTGATGGTCTTCTTCGTACGGGCGGCCTGACCGACGAGGGACTCCCCCAGCCTGAACTCGCGGTCGGCCGGCGCGCCGGCCTCGTGACCGTAACTGGCGATCAGGCGCAGGGAGGTCTCGCCGCCGCCGGCGTCGGTGAGGTAGAAGGTGCCGTACTGCGCGGCGACGAGCGGGGTGATCTCGTCCATGATCAGCTCGGCCACGGTCACCAGGTCGCGGTGGCCCTGCATCTGGCCGGCGATGCCGGCGAGGTTGGTCTTCAGCCAGTCCTGTTCCTGGTTCTCCCGCGTCGAGTCGCGCAGCGACTGCACCATCGCG
This sequence comes from Actinoallomurus rhizosphaericola, assembly GCF_024055675.1. NCBI lineage: Bacteria > Bacillati > Actinomycetota > Actinomycetes > Streptosporangiales > Thermomonosporaceae > Actinoallomurus > Actinoallomurus rhizosphaericola. The sequence continues at coordinate 45,699 of NZ_JAMXMW010000026.1, forward strand.
TTGATGTTGTCCTTGAGCTCGGCGACCTCGCCCTGGGCCTCCACCGAGATCGACCGGGTCAGGTCGCCGGTCGCGACGGCGCTGGTGACCTCGGCGATCGCGCGTACCTGGCGGGTCAGGTTGCCGGCCAGCTCGTTGACGTTCTCGGTCAGGCGCTTCCACGTGCCGGACACGCCCTCGACCTCGGCCTGGCCGCCGAGGCGGCCCTCGCTGCCGACCTCGCGCGCGACGCGCGTGACCTCGGCGGCGAACGACGACAGCTGGTCCACCATCGTGTTGATCGTGGTCTTCAGCTCCAGGATCTCGCCGCGCGCGTCGACGTCGATCTTCTTGGACAGGTCGCCGCGAGCGACGGCCGTCGTGACCTGGGCGATGTTGCGAACCTGGCCGGTGAGGTTGTTCGCCATCGAGTTGACGTTGTCGGTGAGGTCCTTCCAGGTGCCGGCGACGTTGGGGACGTTCGCCTGGCCGCCGAGGATGCCCTCGGTGCCCACCTCGCGGGCCACGCGGGTGACCTCGTCCGCGAACGCGCCCAGCGTGTCGACCATCGTGTTGATCGTCTGCGCGAGCGCGGCGACCTCGCCCTGGGCCTCGACGGTGATCTTCTGCGACAGGTCGCCCTTCGCCACCGCCGTCGCCACCTGCGCGATCGACCGCACCTGCGCGGTCAGGTTCGAGGCCATGACGTTGACGTTGTCGGTGAGGTCCTTCCACGTGCCGGAGACGCCCCGGACGATGGCCTGGCCGCCGAGGTTGCCCTGGGTGCCGACGTCGCGCGCGACGCGGGTGACCTCGTCCGCGAACGCGGACAGCTGGTCGACCATCGTGTTGATGGTCTCCTTCAGCTCGAGGATCTCCCCGCGCGCGTCGACGCGGATCTTCTGCGACAGGTCGCCGCGGGCGACCGCCGTCGTCACCTCGGCGATCGACCGGACCTGGTCGGTGAGGTTCGCCGCCATGACGTTGACCGACTCGGTCAGCGCCTTCCAGGTGCCCGACACGCCCTTGACGTCGGCCTGGCCGCCCAGCCGGCCCTCGGTGCCCACCTCGCGGGCCACCCGCGTCACCTCGTCGGCGAACGACGACAGCTGGTCCACCATCGTGTTGATGGTGTTCTTCAGTTCGAGGATCTCGCCGCGGGCGTCGACCGTGATCTTCTGCGACAGGTCGCCCTTCGCCACCGCCGTCGCCACCTGCGCGATCGACCGCACCTGGGCGGTGAGGTTGCCGGCCATGAAGTTCACCGAGTCGGTCAGGTCGCGCCACGTGCCGCCGACGCCCGGAACCTGCGCCTGGCCGCCCAGCCGGCCCTCGGTGCCCACCTCGCGGGCCACCCGCGTCACCTCGTCGGCGAACGACGACAGCTCGTCGACCATCGTGTTGATGGTGGTCTTGAGCTCCCGGATCTCGCCGCGGGCGTCGACGGTGATCTTCTGGGACAGGTCGCCGCGGGCCACGGCGGTCGCCACCTGCGCGATGTCGCGGACCTGGCCGGTCAGGTTGCCGGCCATGGCGTTGACCGAGTCGGTGAGGTGCTTCCAGTTCCCCGAGACGCCCGGAACCTGGGCCTGGCCGCCGAGCTTGCCCTCCGTGCCGACCTCACGGACCACGCGGGTGACCTCGGAGGTGAACTGGGACAACTGATCGGCCATGCCGTTGAACACGCCGGCGATCTCGTCCATCAGCCCGTCGCCCGTCTGCGGCAGGCGGGTGGCGAAGTCGCCGTCGCGGACGGCGGTCAGCCCGGCGAGGAGCTGGCGCAGGGCTGCCTCGTCCGCGCCGTCGGGCTCGCGCACTGCCGATCTTGCGACATCCCGCTGAGACATGCCCTCACTCCGATCGTCCGCCCACATGCGCGGCGCAAGTGCTCTTCTGTTAGACCGCCATCTACTTGCCTCATGGCAACCATACTGGCAGTGTTACCGTCGGACGCCCCCGGTCTGCGGCGATGTGACGTTCGCGCTGGGGATTGTCCGCTCCCTTCGGACGAGATAAGGGCTTGACCTGACCGCATCCCTCGGGCGTCACGTGACGCTCAACGTACACGCGGCGGGGCCGGCATGACGGTCCCGCCGGATGACGTCATGCGGCTGACCGCTCTTGTCGCCGAGCAGCGACAGCGGCTCGATGACGCGCGCGACCGGACCGCGGCGCGCGCCCTCACGGACATCGCGACGGGCATCCTCGTCGACCGGCTGGGCTGCTCGCCCGCCGAGGCGCTCGGCCATCTGGCGCGCCTCGCGGCCGGCACCGGCACCTCGCTCGTCGACCTGGCGGCGGACCTCGTGAACCTCGCCGCGGACGACCCGCTGGCCGAGGCGGCCCGGCGGGCCGCCGACGAGGGAGGACCCGTCGCGAGCCCCCGGCTGGCGGAGGCGGCCGTCCTCCACGCCGAGGACGGCGACGCGATGGCGGCGGCGCTGCTCGACGAGACCCTCTCCCTGTCCGACGCCGTCGCCGCCGCGCTGTGGGCGCTGCGCCCCGACGGCGCGCTCGAACTCGTCGGCGCCGCCGGGTTCGACCCGCTGGAGCGGGGTCACTGGCGTCGCGTCCCCCCGCAGATGGACAGCCTGCAGCAGCGCGTCGTACGCGGCGGCGCGCCGATCTGGTGGCCGGGCGGACCCGCCCGGCGCCGTGGCCTGCCCCCGCTGACCGGCGCCGGACAGGACGTGGCGCGGGCCATCCTTCCCCTGTCCGCCGACGGCGGATGCGTCGGCGTGCTGGAGATCCGCTGGGCGGCCGGGCTGCCCGGCTTCACGCCTGCCGTACGCGCCGAGCTCACCGCCCTCGCGCGGGTGTGCGCGCGGACGCTGGACGCCCGGCCCGAGTCGGCCGACGAGGACCGGCTGCTCGACGCCGCCGCCGTGCTCACCGCGCTGAGCGACGCGTTCCTGCTGCTGAGCCCCGTCCGTGACGCCTCCGGCCGGGTCGTCGACCTGCGCATCGACCGGATCGGCCGCGAGGTCCCCCGGGTGACCGGATACTCCGCCCGCAGCCTCCTGGGACAGCGTCTCTCGCACATCTCCCCGCAGACGGCCCTGCCCGGCGGGCCGCTCGACGTGAGCCTCGACGTCCTGGAGACCGGCCGGCCCGCCGAGGCCGAGTGGTCGATCGCCGGCGCCGCCGACGAGCCGGTCCACCGCGTGCGCATCGCGCGGATCTTCGACCGCCTCACCTTCACCTGGGACGACGGCGAGCGGATCGGCGCCTCCGGCGCCCTCCTGGAGCAGGTCCAGCGGCTCGGCCGGATCGGCGCGTGGCAGCACGACCTGGTGAGCGGGCGGGTCATGTGGAGCGAGCCGACGTTCGCGCTCTTCGGGCTGCCGGCCTCCGCGCGGGCCATCGGCCTGGAGGAGCTGCCCGGCCACGTCGAGCCGCAGGACCGGGTCACCGTACGGCGTTTCCGCGAGCAGTTGCTGCGGCTGCACCGGCCGGCCTTCGCGACGTTCCGGCTCGTCCGGTCCGACACGTCCGTACGCCAGATCCGCGCCTTCGCCGAGCCGGTCACCGATCCGTCCGGAGCGGTCATCGCGATCCGCGGCGCGTACCAGGACGTGTCGGAGCGCTACCACTCCGAGGTCGCCCTGGCGGCGACCCAGGACCGGCTCGCCGACACCGAACAGCGCGCCGAGGACCAGGAACGCCTGGCACTGCACCTGCAGGAGGCGATCCTGCCGTCGACCGACCAGCCGGTCAGCGCCTTCGGCCTCGACGTCGCCGTCCGTTACCGGCCCGCCGGCGGCGGTCAGCTCGTCGGCGGCGACTGGTACGACGCCGTCGTCCTCCCGAGCAAGAAGGTGCTGCTCGCCGTCGGCGACATCGCCGGGCACGGGCTCGACGCGGTGACGGGAATGATCGCGCTGCGCAACAGCCTCCGCGGCCTGGCGATCACCGGGGCGGGCCCGGCCGAGCTCCTCGGGATGCTGAACAACGTCGCGTACCACCTGACCGGAGGGACGTTCGCCACGGCCATCTGCGCGTTGTACGACCCCTCGGAGCGCTCGCTGCGGTGGGCACGGGCGGGTCACCTTCCTCCCGTCCTGGTCCGCGACGGCGACGCCGGACTGCTGCCCCTGCCCGCCGGATTCCTCCTCGGCCTCGCCCCGGACGCGGTGTACGAGGAGGCCACGACCAGCCTCGAACTCGGCGACGCGCTCCTGCTGTTCACCGACGGCCTCGTCGAACGCCGCGACATCCCCCTCGACGAGGCGCTCCAGGAGCTCATCCGCCTCGCCGGCCGGCCGATCGGCGACGCGGAGCGGTTCAGTGATCACCTGCTCGACGGCACCATCGCGAACACCAATGACGACACCTGCCTGGTCACGATCCACCTACGCTGACCCGGACGACCGGCGGCGGACTCCGGACGGGTGGCGGCTCGCCCGGCGCGTCGGCGGCGGAGCGGAGTGCGGGAAGCGCCGGCGTGCGCGGTCGACTAAACCGATCGCCGTGGAGGCCCCGTTGTCCGCGGGCGGTTCGCCGGCCGCGACGTGGAAGCCCGCCAGGCCCTCGATCAGGGCCTCGCGCGCGGCGGGCGGCATCTCGCGCAGGACGCGGGCGAACTCGGCCTGCCGGCGCTCGCGGAGCTGGGCGAAGACGGCGTTGCCGTTCCGGCTCAGGGAGACGGCCACGGCGCGGCGGTCGGCCGGATCGGTGTCCCGGGAGATGAGCCCCGCCGCCTCCAGCCGGTCGCACAACCGGCTCGCCGACGACAGCAGGGTGCCGAGCTCGCCCGCGAGCGCGCTGATCGTCATCTCGTGGTTGCGGTCGATGACGGCGAGCGCGCGCAACTGGGTCGCCGAGACTCCGAAGCCGGCGACCTCCTGGGCCCTGTCCCACGCGTTGACCAGCGCGGCCGCATACGCTTCGACGATGGCGGCCTGCCGGTCGATGGGCTGGTGCGCACTGGCCATGGTCACACTTTCGCATATTCGGTGACGGAAAGGCGGATCGCCATGTCGTACGAAGAACCCGGCGGCGGAGGTCTCGGGGACGGTAACGCCCTGCGCGAGGCCGAACGCCGGATTTGGCTGGCGGCCCCGCACGAGCTGGCCGACGTCGCCGAGGAGACCGTACGCAAGCTGTGCGGCACCGACGCCGCGGAGATCTACCTGACCGACTACAGGATGGCCTACCTGCAGCCGGTCGCCTCCGGGGAGGCGCCGATCGCGCTGGCCGGCAGCCCCAGCGGGCGGGCCCTGGCCACCGGGGAACCCGTGCTCGAACCGCCCACCACCGTCTCTCCCGGCACCCGGCGGCTCCTGCACCTCCCGCTGACCGTCCTGGGCAACCGGCTCGGTGTCCTGCGCGTCACACTGCCCGATCTCCCGTCCGCCGAGGAGCGGGCCGAACTCCTCGACGTGGCCGCGACGCTGAGCCGCGCGCTGGAGATCGCCGACCGTGCCACCGACCGCTACCGGCAGGCCCGCCGCCGCGAACGTCTGACGCTCGCCGCGGAGATGCAGTGGGAGCTGCTGCCCGGTCGCGTCGGCTCGGCGCCGGAGTACGAGTTCGCCGGTCAGCTGGAGCCCGCCTACGCGGTGGCCGGCGACAACTTCGACTGGAGCGCCGGCCGGGACACCCTGGTCATCTCGGTGACCAACGGGATGGGCGAGGGGACCGCGGCGGCGCTCCTGACCCAGCTCGCCATCGGCGCGATGCGCAACGCCCGCCGCTCGGGCGGCGACCTGCTCGAGCAGTGCGGGCTCGCCGACGAGACGATCTTCCGGCATTACGGCGGCCGGCAGCACGTCGCGACCCTCCTGCTCTGCATCGAGCTGGCGACCGGGGAGGTCACCGCCGTGGACGCGGGCTCACCCGTGATCTACCGGATGCGGGGCGGCGCCGTCGAGCGGGTGCCGCTCGACCGGCAGCTGCCCCTCGGGATGTTCGGCGACACCCCGTACACCGAGGAGCGGTTCACCGTACGGCCCGGCGACCGTCTCGTCATCGTCAGCGACGGCGTGCACGCCGCGCACCTGCCGGGGGCCGTCGCGGCGTACGAGGAGGAGTTCCTGATGCGCGACCTGTCCGAGTCCCGTCTCCAGCCCCCGGCGGACCTGGTCCGCACGCTGCTGCACCGGTTCGTCGACCGTCACCAGGGCACCCAGCTCGCCGACGACGCCGTCGTGGTCTGCCTCGACTGGAAGGGTCGCTGAGCAGGAGCCGGGAGTGCCCGGGCGCGTCCTCACCGAGGTGCGCGCCCGGGCGTGCGGTCAGTTCTGCGGTCCCGGCCCATGGTGGCGCGGGCGACCGCCCTTGCCGCCGGTTCCACCGTTTCCGCCCGGTTTCCCGCCGTTACCGCCGTTGCCGCCCTGGCCGGTATTCCCGGCGAAGGTCACGCCGGTCACGACGTTGCCGTTCATCGTGAGCTTCGCGACCGGGTTGGCCAGGCCGAAGTTCTGGCACTTCAGGTTGCCGAACGACTGCTGCAACCGCATGCCCAGGAAGGTGAACAGGCTGTCGGCCGCGGCCGGCATCGGGCTGGCCTGGCCCGCCAGCATCGGCATGTCCTTCCGCAGCCGCGCCGCCTGGACGGTGTCCATGCCGCGGCAGTACGCCGCCGGCGTCTGCCCGGCGGGCAGCGGAGCCTGGTCCACCCCGGCCCGGTACAAGTTGGTCTTCGCCGTGCTCATCCGGCCGTTCACCAGCGTCATCGGGTTGTTCAGCGGGACGAGCGCGCTCGGCGCCGCCTGGTGGGCGGCGGCCTGGAGCTCGTCCATCGCCAGTGACGTCACCACGGTGCCGGGGTTGGCGAGATCGGGGGCCGTCCACGGTGTGCAGCCGAGGGCCGGGTCGACGAAGACGTCCAGGAGCGCGTTGTCGCTCGGGTTGGCGAGGGTCTGGGCACCGGCGAGCCTGCCCTTGTTCGCCGCCGTGCTCTGCGCGATCCGCCCGTCCGCGGTCGCCAGGTACGTCGTCTGGACGTTGTCGCTCTGGTCCTGGTCGACGAGCGCGAAGTCGCGCGTCGACATGCAGGGCATGCCGTCCTTCGCCGTGCCCAGCGCGGGCACCGTCAGCGTGCCCGCCAGGATCGCGGCGTTCGCGGCCCGGAAGAAGGCCGGCGCGTTGCAGTAGGCGAACTGGCCGAAGACCGAACCGCCCAGGCCGCCCACGCACCTGCCCTGCCGCAGGGCGCCGCCCGTGCCGCGCAGGGTCAGGTTGTCGCCGTTGTAGCCGAACCAGATGCCGACGACGGCGCCGGCCGGAAGGGCGGGCGTCACGGGCGCGGCGGCGGGCCGTGCGCCCTGGTCCACGACCAGCGGACTGTACACCGACAGTTTCCCGGTGGCCGGGTCGATGACCGTCGCCTGGACGAACGCCGACTGGTTGACGTTCGCCTCGTTGCACGGGCCCATCGCCGGGTTCGTCGCGGTCAGCCGATACGGGGTGGCCAGGCCGCGGGCGCTCAGCGGGTCGGCGGGCACGATCAGCGTGCAGTTCGCGTTCGGGTCGGCCGCCGGCGCGCCGCCGCCCGTCGTCGGGGTCGCGCTCGGGCAGGAACTCGGGGCCGCGCTCGGCCTCTTCCGCATCGCCGGAGCGGCGCTCCCGGAGGCCGCGCTCCCCCTCGGGGCGGGCATCGCCGTGCCCGCCGAGCCGCTCGCGCTCGGCAGGGCGGTACCCGCCGACGGCTGCGCGGTGGCGTCGGGTACGGCGGTCCCGGCGGACGGCTGTGCGCCCGCGTCGGGCATCGCGGTGCCGGGCGACGGCGCCGCCGCCGGCGCCCTGCCGGATGCGGCGGCACCGGCCGCGAACCGTGTCGCGGCCCGCACCGCCGGGGAGGGAGCGGCGGTCCCCGGATCCGCGCTCGGCGCACCGGTGGACGGTGCGCCGCCGGGGTCCGCCGTCCCTGCCCCGGCGGAGGGGCCCGCCGCCGCGCCGCCGGGCGGGGAAGCGGTCGGCGAGGCGGCGGGCGTGGCCCCGACCTTGACCTCCTCGGCTCCCTTCTGCGGGAGCCGGCGGCGGCCGGGGCCGGTCCTGGGTGGTCGGTGGGTCGGTGTGGCGCTCGCGCTCGGACAGCCGGGCGCGCCGCCGAACGCCGTGAGCCCCATCTTCGTGGTGAGGGCCACGGCCGAACCGGCGGCGAGGACGAGCGCGACCGCCAGCGGGATGAACAGGCGGAACCGCCGCGAGCGGTTCGGGTCCTTCCAGTTCGACCTTTCCAGGTACGACATTCGGTGTCCTCTCGAGAGACCGGTGGGGCACGCGGCGCGTTCCGCGAGGGCGGCTCGTGACCTCGCTCAGGTCACGCGGGGCGGCGTGTCACCACTTGGTGGAGACCCGGCCGTTCAGGCCGCCGACGACCTGAGCCTGCGAGCCGGTCGGCGTCGGCGTGGGGGTGACGGGAGGCGGTGTCATGGGGGGCGTGCCCGGCGCGGAGTGGGTCGCGGCCGGCGTCATCGGGACGGCCTTGCGGACGAAGCGCCACGCCACCACGCCGACGCGGCCGTTGTCGGCGACGACCACGACCGCGCGCGGCGGGACGACGAGGCGGACCGCGCGCCGCCCCACCACGGCGACGACGGTGGTCGGGCGGCGCACGGAGACGGCCGCGCCGGGCACCCGCCGGTCGGTGGTGCGCAGGCGGCCGACGACCCGCCAGCGCCGCCCGGCCTCGCGCAGGACCGCGACGGAGTGCCCCGCCCGTACGTTCCGGACGGTGTAGCGGGTCGTGAGCGCCACGGTCAGGGGCCTGGTCCGCTGCCGTGCGGTGGCGGAGGGACGGGGTGAGGTCGAGGGGCGGGCCGTGGTGCGCCCGGTGTCGTGGGAGGCGGTGTAGGCGCGGTTCTCGCCGACGTTCCGGGTCACCGTGGTGGACGGGCCGGTCCCGATCGCGGCGATCGCCACGCCGGCCGCGGTCAGCCCGGCGAGAGTCACGCCGGTGACCTTCGTCGATGTCTTCACGGGGTCGCTCCTTCGTCCGTCGTCCGCGGCCCCGTACGGGACCGCCTGGCGGGACTGCCGTGCGACGTCGCTCCCCGCCTGATCCGCGAGCGCGCACCGGTAGTGCCGCTGAGGAATGTAGGGAGCGGCCAGGGCCCGCAGGGCCCATCGGCGGCCGTGTTCGAATCTCGTAATATTTCGCGGCCGTGGGGGCCGGCGACGTCATCCATGCCGTGACCTGGGACGTCGTCCCGTACGTGTCACGCGCCGTACCGGGCCGTGGACAGCGGGAGGCGCACCTCGAAGCGGCAGCCGTGGTCGGTGTTGCGCACCTCGACCGCTCCCGCGTGCGCCTCCACGATGCCGCGGACGATCGCCAGGCCCAGGCCCGCCCCGGAGTCGGGTTCGGGGGTACGGGCGGCGGTGCCGCGCCAGGCGACGTCGAAGACGCGGTCCAGGTCGCCCGGCGGGATTCCGCCGCACGCGTCGGACACCGCCAGCACGGCGTGCTGCTGCCGCCGGCCGGCCTCGACCAGCACGGAGCCCGCGGACGGCGTGTGCCGGATCGCGTTGACCACCAGGTTGGTCAGCGCCCGCGAGAGTTCCCGCACGTCCGCGCGTACGACGACCGGGTCGCCGACCTCGGCGCCGAGCAGGACGCCCTGCGCGCGGGCGAGCGGGTTGGTCCCGGCGACCGCCTGGTCGACCAGGTCGGCCAGGGTGACCCATTCCGGGGAGAGGGCGAGGGCCCCGGCGTGGATGCGGGACAGCATGAACAGGTCGTCGACCATGCCGGACAGCCGGTCGACGGCGAGCCGCATCTGCGTGTGGTAGCGGGACGGCTCGGGGGCCATGCCGTCCTCCAGCGCCTCGACCATGGCCCGCAGCCCGGCGAGCGGCGTCCGCAGGTCGTGCGAGACCCAGGCGACGAGTTCGCGCCGGGAGCGTTCGAGGCTGCGCTCGCGCTCCCGCGCCTGGGCGAGCCGCGCGCTGGTGAGGCTCAGCTCCCGGCTCAGCTCGCCCATCTCCGCCGTCGAGAGGCTCCCGTCCGTCCCCGGAGCGGCCCCGTGCCCCAGGGCGCGTACGGCACGGCGGAGCGTACGGCTGTCGGCGACCATCGCGCGCGCCAGCAGCAGCGCCATCGCCGAGGTGACGATCCCGGAGGCGACGCAGACGGTCAGGACGACGCCGAAGTCCTCCGGGGAGATGAACATCTCCTGCGCCGCGACGACCGTGCCGGTCACCATCGCCAGCACGCTGGCCACCGCCAGCACGAACAGCGCGAGCCGCAGGGACCGGCCGCGCAGCGCCCGCATGACCCCCAGGCCGACGAGCCCGACCCCCGCAGCCGAGCCTCCGCCGATCACGATGACGCAGACGTCGTCACTCATGAGGCCTCCTTCGTCGGAGGGGCGACCGAAAGCGCTGTGCTCAATGGCTCACTCGCTCCGCTCGCTCATGGATCGCCGCCTTCCGCGGGCGTCGCGGCGGCGTCCGGTCCCGGGTCGAAGCGGTAGCCGACGCCCCAGACCGTGACGATGAGCCGGGGGCAGTGCGGGTCGTCCTCGACCTTCTCGCGGAGCCGCCGGACGTGCACGGTGACGGTGGACTCGTCGCCGAACTCCCAGCCCCAGACGTGCTGGAGCAGTTCCGTCCTCGTGAAGACCTGCCCGGGATGCTCGGCGAAGAAGGCCAGCAGGTCGAACTCCCGGCCCGTCAGCGTCAGCGGCTCGCCCGCCTTGACGGCGCGGCGGCCCGCGGCGTCGAGCGTGAGGTCGCCGATCGTCCGGGTCGGAGGGACCGGCGGCGCCTCGGCCGGCTCCACCGGGACCGGGTGCGCGCGGCGCAGCACCGACCGGGCGCGCAGCACGAGTTCCCGGGGGCTGAAGGGCTTGGTCACGTAGTCGTCCGCCCCGAGTTCGAGTCCGCGGACCCGGTCGCCCTCGGTTCCGCGCGCGGTCAGCATGATGACCGGGACCGGGCCGAGTTCGCGGATCCGGCGGTAGACCTCGAAGCCGTCCAGGCCGGGCAGCATGAGGTCCAGAACGACCAGGTCCGGAAGGTGGGCCTCGGCCGACGCCAGCGCCGACGGGCCGTCGGCCGCGCGGCGTACCCGCAGGCCGGCACGGGTGAGGTACGCCGTGACCACTTCGGCCACCATCGGATCGTCGTCGACGACCAGCACCTCGGCGGGGGTGTCCACGGTCGGGAGTGTAAGGACGAACCACCGGAATGGCGGGCGATTCGCCCGATTCGGCGGCGAAGGCTCGGCGTGTGTCCCCGCCCGCGCCATCGGGATCGATATCTTTCCCGTATGTCATCACTCCGGGCGAAGCTCGCCTGCCTCGTCGCGCTCACGTCCGCCCTGGCCGCAGGATGCGGCGGCGGAGGCGGCTCCGGGAAGAACCCGCCCGGAGCCACCCTGCTCCAGCAGGCGGCCACCGCGACGCGGGCCGTGACCAGCCTCGCCTTCGCGCTGCGCACCTCGGGCCATCCCGATCTGAAGGTCGACAGCGCGGACGCGAAGCTGCTGCGCAACGGCAACGCCCAGGGGTCGGCCAAGACGACCCAGCTGGGCCTGTCGATCCAGCTGGACTTCGTGGTCCTCGGCAAGACCGCCTATCTGCGCGGCTTCACCGGAGGGTGGCAGCAGCAGCCGCTGTCCCGGGTGGCGGGGATCTACGACCCGTCCGCCGTGCTCGATCCGAACCGCGGGCTCGTGCAGCTGCTGTCCACCGCCAAGAACGCCGACACGAAGGGCCGGCAGAAGGTCGCCGGGCAGGACTGCTACGAGGTCGACGCGACGCTCGCCAAGGAACCGCTGTCGCGGCTCGTCCCCGGCATCTCGGCCGACACGCCCGCGGAGCTGTCGATCTCCAAGGCGGACCACCGGGTGCTGAAGGCCGACGTGAAGGTGCCCGGTAAGAACGGCGGCAAGCCCGGCACGGCGACGGTCACCTTCACCGACTTCAACAAGCCGTTCTCGATCACCGCCCCGGCCCGGTGAGCCCTCGACGGCCGGGCGGCTCCCGGCGGATCGCCCTCGGCGTGGGCGGCGTGGTCGTCCTGCTCGCGGCCATCGACGCGTACGTCGTCGTGACCGTCCTGGTGACGATGGTCGGCGACCTCGGCGTCCCGGTGAACCACATCGAGCACGCGAGTCTGGTCGTCACGGCGTTCCTGCTCGGCTACGTGGCGGGCATGCCGTTGCTCGGCATGCTGTCCGACCGGTTCGGCCGCCAGGTGATGGTGCAGGCGTGCCTGGCCGGATTCGCCGCGGGCTCGGCCGTGACCGCGCTGGCCGGCTCACTGCCGGTGCTGATCGCCGGGCGCGGGATCCAGGGCCTGGCCGGCGGGGCGCTGCTGCCGATCACGATGGCGCTGGCGGGCGACCTGTGGGAGGAGCGGCGCAGGCCGGCGGTCCTCGGCGCGGTCGGCGCGCTGCAGGAGCTCGGCAGCGTGCTCGGCCCGCTGTACGGGGCCGGAGTGGCCGCGCTGGTCGGCTGGCGCGGCATCTTCTGGATCAACATCCCGGTCACGCTGCTGGCCATGGCGGCGGTCTGGTGGGCGGTGCCGCGGGGACGCCCGGCCGCTCCCACGCGCGTCGACGTGATCGGGGGGCTGCTGCTGGCCGCCGGGCTGGGCCTGCTCGTCGCGGGCCTGTACAACCCGGACCCGCAGCGGTCGGCGCTGCCCTCGTGGGGTGTGCCGTGCGTCGTCGCCGGCGCGGTGGTGATCGTCGCGTTCGCCGGCTGGGAGGCGCGGGCGCGGACCCGGCTGCTCGACCTGCGCGGCGCCCGGCGCGGCGGTCTGTTCGCCGTCCTCGGCGTCAGTCTCCTCTCGGGCGCGGCGCTGATGATCACGCTGGTCGACGTGCAGCTGATCGCGCAGACGCTGCTGGGACGGAACTCGACCGGCGGAGCGTTCCTGCTCGCCCGCTTCCTCATCCCGCTGGCGGTGGCCGCGCTGGCCGGGGGGCTGCTCGCCCGGCGGTGCGCCGAACGCTGGATCGTCGCCGGCGGCATGCTGGTCGCCGCCTTCGGATACGCCCGGATCGCCGCCTGGCCCGTACGGGCCGAGGGTCTCCACTACGACCTGGGGGTGTTCGCCGTCTCCCGGGTCGGCGTGGACCTCGCCGTCGCCGGGCTGGGGCTGGGCCTGGTGATCGCGCCGCTGTCGTCGGTGGCGCTGCGGTCCGTGCCGGCCGTACGGCACGGTGTCGCCTCGGCCGCCGTCGTGGTCGCCCGGATGATGGGCATGCTGCTCGGGGTGGCGGGCCTGAGCGCCTGGGGCTTCTTCCGCTTCCACGCGCTGACCGCGCACCTCGTCACGCCGCTACCGATCGGCGTGTCACAGGCGGAGTTCGCCCGCCGGACGGCCGTTTACCTCGCCGCGGTCCGGGCAGCCCTGCACACCGAGTACGCCGACGTCTTCTGGGCGACCGCCGGGGTCTGCGTCCTCGCCGCCGTCCTCGGCCTGGCGGTCGGCGGACCCGCCCCGGTCGCCGCCGATGAGACGCCCGCGGAGAACCCGTCCGTCCCCGTACGCGCCGAGCCGCCGTCCGCCTGACCGCGCGCCGTCCGGGTCACTCCGACCCGGACCCGCTGTCGCCGCCCAGGTCGTAGACCGCCGCCGGCACGGAGTTCACGTCGGTGGCCTTGACCGCGTGTGCGTGCGCGAACACCGCGTCGAAGTTGGCGGCGTACCCGTCCTCCAGCGCGGCGTCCGCCATGGTGATCATCGCCTCGTCGTGCGAGTGGAAGCCGACCTCGGTGTAGTTGGGGCTGCCGGTCGAGACGACCTTCTGCCGGCTCACCTGGTACCCGCCGTCGATCAGCAGGTACTTCGAGTGCGCGTAGACGTGGCCGTTCTCCGACAGGTAGCGGATCTCGGGGTTGCCGTGGCGGCCGCCCGGTTTCGTCAGGCGGCGGGCGACCCTCTGGCCGATCTGGTCGAAGACCACCTGCACGCGGCAGCCCTCGTCGTCGAGCTTCCAGAGCCGCTTGGCGATCGGCGCCCACGTGAAGTGGCCCACGCTCAGGCGCAGGCGCGTGCCGCCCGCGCACGACACCTTGTCGAGGGCGTCGCTGATCGGGTCGCCCTTCGCCCACGGGAAGAAGTCGATCCGGTACGGCCCGGACCGCACGCTGCGGTGGTAGTCACCGGTCCGGTGCTGGGCGGCCAGGTCCTGGAAGTAGCGCAGGTAGGCGGCGTGCACCCCGGCGTCCTGGATGGTGAGCGCGTCGTTCCACTGGGTGTCGCGGGCGCCGTCCGTGGCGTTGGCGGATGTCTGCAGCACGACGTCCTTGGCGCCCAGCGCGGAGGAGAAGAGGAAGAACTTGTTGTGGTTGAAACTGGGCCCGATGCAGCCGCGGTCGCGGCCGCAGGTCACGACCCACGAGGGCTTCCTCGTGTTGGCGCCGAGGCCGGCGCGCAGCTTCTTGTACGCGGGGTAGGCCGTCGACTCGTGGTCGAGCACGACCTGGACGCGGACTCTGCGCCGGTTCGCGGCGATCAGCTGCCGGGCGGTGTCCAGGCTCGAGAAGTGGTACATCGCGACGGCGATCGTCTGCCCGGCCGGCGTCCCGGCGATCAGACGGGCGACCTGGTCGGCGATCGCGTCCCGCCTGGCGGAGCCGGCCTGTGGCGCGTTGAAGATCGACCGGACGGCCGAGCTCCCCGTCCCGTCCCCGCCGGGCCGCCCGGCGACCGGACCCGGGTCGGCCGCCGGAGGCAGGTCGGCGGCCGCGAGCGCTGCCGTCGCGGGCGGCAGCGTCCCGGCCGCCAGTCCGCACACGGCGAGCACCGCGATCCTCGCCGTCCACCGCATCGTCACGACTACTCCTGTCTCGGGGGGCTCGGGCGAAGAAACCGCAGGTCAGCGCCCAAGTGCCGGGAATCGTACAGGAGTGAACATCTGGCAATCGAGACCCTAAACAGGACGAAAAGGTAAAAATCTTCGGCGTCGTGTCCCGACCGGCAAGATCCTTCGCTCGCTACCGGGGCGGGCCCGGGACCCGGTGACGCGGGTAACAGGAATCTGGCCTTGATCTCGGGCGGGCGGTGGGCGCACGCTCGGGGCATGAGACGCGGATGTTCATGTGGTCACGGATCCAGCTGCTCCTGCTCCAAGGGATGCTCCTGCGGCTGCAACGGCTGACCGGCCGCCGTACGCGCTGACGACCGTCCACCGTGGTCCCGCCAGGAGGAGCCACGGCCGACGGGTCGTGGACCCGTTGAGGTGTCAGGGCCTCCGGCGGCGGACCGCGGTCCGGTCCCGGAATCGCCGGAGGCGGCAGGACGCGTGCGCCGTCAGGCGATCCAGCCGTTGACGCGCGCGCGGTGCAGGGCCTGCCGGGCCGCCGCGCTGTCGAGCATCTCCAGGCCCCTGACCGCCCAGAACCGCAGCGACTCGTCCTCGCTGTCGAGCTGGGCGGCCAGCAGTTCGAGCGCGCCGGGCGACCGGGCCTCGGCGACGAGCTCGAGGAGCAGGCAGCGCAGCTCGTCGTCCTGCTCCTCGCCGAACGCGTCGGCGATGTCGCCGACGTACGCGTCCGCGTGCTCGCGCAGGAAGTCGAAGCCCTGGGCCCGGATCTCCGGATCCGGGCTGCGCATCGAGTCCAGGGCCCGTGCAACGCGCTGGTTCGCCATCAGTCATCCTCGGCGCCGGGTGGTCGTGAACGCACCGCATCGTAGAGGCTCCCTCCGACGATCTTCCGTCTCCCCCGGCGGCTCGGGCAGGGACGGGCATCGAGCATGATGGAAGGGTGACTGGGGCGGGGAATGATGGTGGTGTGTCCGCCGGCGGACGCAGTGGCACGGGACTACTCGGAGCCGATCCGACGTTCGAGACCGCCTTCGCGATGCTGGTCGACCTGGTCGCCGACGGCGACGTCGTCGTCCTGAGCGGGGCCGGCCTGTCCACCGAGTCCGGCATCCCGGACTACCGGGGAGAGACCGGGCGCCGTCGGCGCGCCGACCCGATGACGTACCAGACCTTCGTCGGCAGCGAGGCGGCCCGCCGCCGCTACTGGGCGCGCAGTCATCTCGGGTGGCGGCACGTCGCGCGGGCCGCGCCCAACGCCGGGCACCGGGCCGTGGCCGAGCTACAGCGTCGTGGCCTGGTCGCCGGGATCATCACCCAGAACGTCGACGGCCTGCACCAGGCCGCCGGTGCGCGCGACGTCATCGAACTGCACGGCAGCCTCGACCGTGTGCTCTGTCTCGGGTGCGGCCGGCGTACGCCCCGCGAGGAGCTCGACGAGCGGCTGAGCGCGGCCAACCCCGGCTGGGACGCCGAGGCCACCGTGATCAATCCGGACGGCGACGCGGTCCTCGACGACGACCGGATCGACTCCTTCACCACCGTCGCCTGCCTGAACTGCGGCGGGGTGCTGAAGCCGGACGTCATCTTCTTCGGCGAGAACGTCCCGCGCCCGCGCGTGGACGACTGCTACGCCCTGACCGAGGGCGCCGGGACGCTCCTCGTCCTCGGATCCTCGCTGACGGTGATGTCCGGGTACCGGTTCGTCCGCCGCGCGGCGGAGCGTTCGATACCGGTCGCGATCGTCAACCACGGCCGCACCCGCGGCGACGGCGAGGCGCTCCTGACCCTGGACGCCCCGCTGGGCGCGACCCTCACCGCGATCCTCGCCGAGCTCGGTCCCCGGCCGTGAGCGCGCCCCTCAGGGGGCCCCTCGCTCACGAGCGGAAACGCGTCCACCGGGCGTCCGTGACGGTCACCGCCGGTCCCCTCCTTCCGGCTCACTCATCCGGCAGGAGTTCGCCGTACCCGTGTGCGACGATCCGGGCGGCGGCCTCCTCGTACGACGCCGGGTCCGTGGGCGTCACCGCCGCCAGGCCGTCCACGTACCGGTTGGCCAGGCAGAACATCGCGGCGATCAGCACCGTGTCGTGGATCTCCACGTCGATGGCCCCGGCGGCGCGGGCGGCCGTGATGTGGTCGGCCCGCACGGAGCGCCCGCCCGTCTGCACCGCACGCGCGATCCGGAGCAGCGCCCTGATCTTGTCCGTCACGGGGGCGGCGTCGGCGTCGGCGCAGACCTGGTCGACCAGGGTCCTGCCCTCGGGCAGCTGGGCCGCCGCGAAGGCCCGGTGCGAGGACGCGCAGAAACGGCACTCGTTGAGCGAGGACACGTACGCCGCGATCAGCTCGCGCTCGCCCCGCGTCAGCGGGCTCGGGCCCCGGAGGAGGACCTCGGCCATCTCGCCGATCAGCCGGCCGATCTCCGGGCGGTACCGGAGCAGACCGACGATGCCCGGCGAGTCGTTGCCCAGTTCGATGTACGGCATGGTCTGCCTCTCCGACGTGAGGGGGTGGGGTCCGTCTCCGGCCGGGGCCGTCACGTCCACGGCGCGGTCGGATACCACAGGTATCCGACGTTCGACAGGAGCCGGACGTCCCAGTAGAGGACGGTGAAGACACCGGCGACCAGGAACGCCGCACCGGTCACGAGCGCCGCGCGTCCCGGACGCGCGGCGACCCACCGGCGCACGCGCCCGCCGGTGAGCCGTACGAGGACGACGGTGATGAGCGCCATGAGCAGGACGTTCCCCAGCGACTGGAGGGCGAAGGCGGCCGCTCCGAAGAAGGGGTCGTGGCTCTGCGCGGCGTCACGGAACAGCACCCGGTACAGCGGGTAGGGACGGCCGATGAGGAACCCGCCGATCATCATGCCGACCAGCACGGACCGCGCCTGCGGGAACCGCCTGGACAGGCGGGCGAGCGGGTCGGGGACGACACCGAGCGCGACCAGGCCGAGCAGGACGAAGACGGTGCCGATGACCCCGAAGGCGATCATCGACTGGACGAGGCGCGGCGTGAGGGTGGGCCGGCCCGAAGCCGTCGAGAACTGCGGCATCCGGGTGCCCGCCACGCCCGCGATCGCGCCGTAGGTCGTCGACACGACGACCATGCCCAGGCCGAGCCAGGCCAGCGGCCGCAGCGAGTTCCAGAGCCGTCGCCGCAGGGAGGTCGGCTCGCCCACCATCGGGGCGACGGCGCCGAAGACGGCGATGTTGCAGGCGGTGAACGTACCGGCCAGACCGGACACGAACGCGTAGACGATGCCCGCGGCCGAGCCGGCGATCGGAGTCCGTACGGGATCGTGGCCGAGCAGGGACCCGGCGACGTTCTGACCGATCGTCTTGTCGACGAACTCGGCCGACCAGACGACGGTGAGAAGGAAGGCCGCCAGGACGCTCGCGCCGATGACGACGGCGCGGCGGGTCGCCGAAAGGGTGTCGCCGGGCGCCGGCGCGCGGACGTCGGCGCCGGACGTGACCTGGGCCATGGTGTCCTCCTGAAATAACGGATGATGCGAAATCGGCGGCCGCACAGAGGAATCGCCACTCACATTCACGCACTCCTGCGCTCGCGGATTCCTTCAACTAAATAATCTCCGGAAGTCGTGTCAAGGCAGGTCTCCGGTCCCTGTCCGGACCTGGTCAGAGATACCCCACTCGCCGTCTCAAGCCGACGCCGCACGCCGACGAGTTCCCGGTTTGTAAAGACCAATGATTGCCGAATTCGAGAAAAATCAAGATCATGCCGGAACCCGGGCTGTCCGGGCGGCGTCCTACTCAGGAGGACCGACGTTCCGGGAGGGCCTGATGAACCAGACGTTCGACATCGTGTGGCGCGGTTACGACCGCCGCCAGGTCGACGATTACCTCCGCCGACTCGCGCAGGACCCCGCCGGCACGCCGTTCCCTCCCGCCTTCGACGTGGTGCTTCGCGGCTACGACCGCCACCAGGTGGAGCGGCACCTCACGGAAGGCGGGGCGGCGGGCCGCCCGGACGGCGACGGGCGCGGGCTCCTCGGGGATTTCTTCGACTCCTGAGTCGTGCCCGCTCTCGCTCACCGCTCGCCGGGGGCGGGGTGATCCGTCGCGGGGGTGTGGGCGTACGCGCCGCCGAGGATGTTCTCCCGGCCCCACGCGCCGAGAGGAGCCAGCGCGGCGTTGAGCGAGACGCCGCGGTCGGTCAGCGAGTACTCCACCCGGGGCGGCACCTCGTCGTACGCCTCACGGTGCACGATGCCGTCCTCCTCCAGCTCGCGCAGGTGTGAGGCGAGGACCTTCTCGGTGACGCCCGGCAGGTGCCGGCGCAGCTCGCCGAACCGGCAGGGACGTTCGTCGAGCGCCCACAGGATCAGCACCTTCCACTTCCCGCCGATGACGTCCATCGCGGCATCGATGCCGCAGACGTACGCCCCGGGGCGTCGCGCGGTCGCCAACCCCAGCCCTCCTGCCTGCTCGCTTACCACGAGGTGACCACCCACCTCGAAGTGCGTACTTGATCACCATTCAGTGCCGGCCCCAGCCTAACCAGCATGAACTCGAACAGAACCCCTCTCACGCTTCTCGGCCTGGGCACGATGGGCACCGCGCTCGCCCGCGCCTGGCTCGCCGCCGGGCATCCGCTGACCGTCTGGAACCGCACCGCGGCCCGTGCCGAGGCCCTCGCCGCCGACGGCGCGACGGTCGCCGCGAGCGCCACCGAGGCCGTCGCGGCGAACGACCTCGTCGTGGTCTGCCTGCTCGATGACGCGTCGGTCGCCGAGGTCCTCGCCGGCACGGACCTGGCGGGCAGGGACCTGGTCGACCTCACCACCGGCACCCCGGATGAGGCACGGGCGCGGGCCGCGTGGGCGCGGTCGCGCGGCGCCCGGTTCCTGGACGGCGGGATCATGGCGGTCCCGCCGATGATCGGAGCGCCCGGCGCCGGGGCGTACGTCCTCTACAGCGGTTCCCGCCCGCTCTTCGACGCGCACCGCGCCACGCTGGCCGTGCCCGCCGGCGCCGAGTACGTCGGAACGGATCCCGGTCTCGCGGCCCTGCACGACGTGGCGCTGCTGAGCGCGATGTACGGGATGTTCGCGGGGATCGCGCACGCGTTCGCGCTGATCCGTGGGGAGGGCGTCGCGCCGGGCGCGTTCGCGCGGCTGCTGAAGGGCTGGCTGACCGCGATGACCGCCTCGGTGGACGGGACGGCCGAGCGCCTGGTGAGCGGCGACTACACCCAGGGCGTCGTCTCCGATCTCGCCATGCAGGTGGCGGGCACGGCGACGCTGCTGCGCACGGCCGAGGAGCAGGGAGTCAGTCCCGAGCTGCTCCTCCCGTACGTCGACCTGATGAAGCGCCGCCTGGCCGACGGGCACGGCGACGAGGACACCACGGGCGTCGTCGACCTGCTCGCCCGGCGGCCCGTGTCCGCCGGCTGACCTCCGCCGTGGGACCCGCCGAGACTCCGCCGCCGAATGTCGGCGGGCGCCGATAGGTTCGAGCATGTGATCGAACGCGTGGGGCGGGCTCGTACGCACGACGCGCCCGGCCGCCGCGCCGCCGGAGACGACGCGCCGGTGACGGCGACGGCGGAGCGGCGCGAGCAGCGGGTCGCCGCCGGGGTCGAGGAGCTCGACCGGTGGCTGTGCGACCAGGTCGCCCAGGGTCTCGCGCACGCCGACCGCGCCCCGTCCTCGATATGGGACGGCGTCGCCCGGCGGCTCGTCGACGCCCAGGCCGGCGCGCTGGCGTCCCGGGTGCGGGAGCTCGGCTCGCTGCCTGCCGACGGCCGGCCCGACCGGCTGCTGGAGGAGTACGCCCTGCTGCGGCTGCTGGTCACGGCGTTCCGTCGTCGCGATGAGCTGCCCGCACCGCTGCGGGCCACCGTCCGGTCCCACGTCGGCTTCCCGGTGAGCCAGGAGGAGGTCCTGGCGGGTGACACGGTGCGGGATCACTGGTACGTCGCGGGGTGCCGTGACGTGGAGCAGGACCGCCTCCTCACCCGCCGCGTCTGGCTGCGCGGTCAGGAGACCGGGCGGCCCGCGCTCATCCTGTCCTTCACCGCGCCGGGACAGACGGCGGGCACGCCGGCGCGCACGCCGGGCGCGCAGGCACGGACGCCCGGTGTGGACGGGCGAGCGCCGGACGCGCAGGCACGGACGCCGGACGCGCACGGGCGGGTGCCGGACGCGCCGGTTCCCGCGGGACGGGCGCCGGACCGGGCGGGGCGGGCGCTGGACTCGTCGCTCGGCGTCGGCGACACGGTCGACGCCGAGCTGGCCTTCTACCCGGGGGCCCTGGCGCTGCGCGCACTCGTGGCCGCCCGTCACGCCGCGCCCGTGCGCCGGCCGCCGCGCGGCACGACCGTGCCGGGGCTGCTCCGGGAGTACGCCGACGCGCTGGCCCTCGATCCCTGGCTGGAGCGGTGGCCCGCCGTGCTGGCCGGCGTCCGGCCCGCGCGGGACGAGGCGGGCGGCCCCTGCCTGGTCGACGCGGACGGCGCCGCGCTGCCGCTGCGCGCTTCCGACGTCTGGCGGTTGTGGGCCGTCTCCGGTGGCCGGCCGCTCACCGTCGCCGGCGAGTGGTCGCCGCGCGGGCTGCTGCCGCTGTCCGCCTGGCAGGCCGAGGAAGGGGCCGTGCCGCTGTGACCGATGAGGTGAGCCGTGACCGCGTGGGGTGAGCTGTGAGCGCCTGGGGTGAGCACGTGTCCGCCGCTCTGCTGGGGACGCGGCGGCGGCCGGTGCCGCCGCTCGACGAGGTCCCCGGCGGCCCGGCCGATCCGGCGGCCCGCCTGCTGGACCAGGCGGCGCTACTGACGGTGCGCAGGCGCGCCGGCCGGCGGCCGGTGAGCGCGGAGCCGACCGCGCCCGCCCCGGCGGAGACCGCACCCGTCGTGCCGGACGCGACGGCCGACCGGCTGCGCCGGATCCTGTCGGGCGAGCATGCCCGTGTCCTGCCCGAGTGGCTGGAGGCGGCGGCCCGGAGCGGCCGCCGGGTTCCGCCGCGGCTGCTCCCGGACCTGCTGCACAAGGGGCGCGCGGACCGGGCGCTGCGTCCCTCGATCGCGCGGGCCGCCGGGCGGCGGGGCGTCTGGCTGGCCATGCAGAACCTCGACTGGGCATACCTCGTCGTGGCCGGCGGCGGTGAGGAGGTCGAGGATCCCGGGGTGTGGTCGACCGGCACCCGGGCTCAGCGCATGGCCCACCTGCTGCGATCGCGGGCCACCGACCCGGCCGCGGCCCGTACGACGCTGTCCTCGACGTGGGGGCGCGAGCCGGCGCCGGAGCGAGCGCGATTCCTCACGGCGTTCGAGCGCGGGCTCTCCCTCGCGGACGAGGAGTTCCTGGAGGCGGCCCTGGACGACCGCGGCCTGGAGGTGCGGCGCATCGCGGCCGACCTGCTCGCCCGGCTGCCCGGCTCGGCGTACGCACGGCGCATGACCGAACGGGCGCTCGCCTGCCTGCACCCGGTGGCCGGGCCGGCGGGCGGCCTGGAGCGGATCGCCGTCGAACCACCGGAGCACCACGACGAGGGCATGCAGCGCGACGGCATCCCGTACCACGCGATCGAGCGCGTCGGGAACCGCGCGGGCTGGCTGCGGGAGATCCTCGCTCGTACGCCGCCGTCCACCTGGACCGCGCTGTTCGGCCTGCCTCCGGAGCGCGTCGCCGCGCTGCCGGTCACCACCGGCGCACGGCCCACGCCGGACGAGCACGTCAGACGGGACGTCCACCTCGGATGGGCCCGCGCGGCGGCGCGGCAGCGGGACGCCGCCTGGGCCCGGACGCTGCTGGCGGGCGACGTCGTGCTCGGCGACGTCCCCGTGCTCGCCGACCTGCTGGACGTCCTGCCCGTCGCCGACCGCGAGGATCACGCGGCCGACGCGGTACGCCGGATCGAGGACCACGCTGCCCGTCTCACCGTGCTCGAACGCGTCCCCGGGCCCTGGGCCGGCGCGCTGGCCGACGTGACGATCGCCGCCCTGGCGGATCCCGCCCCCGGGCGGTTCCCCGCCGACCTGTGCCGCCTCGCCGGCGAGCGCCTCGCCCCGGCCGTCGCGCCGCGCCTGGACGAGCTCGCCCGGAGGCACCCCGGCCACCGGCCGCTCGGCGAGCTCGCCGACGTCCTCCGATTCCGGCACGACATGCTCGAGGAGCTGCGGTGACCCCGCCCACGGGGCCAGAGCGGCCCCGGACGAACGGCGAGTGAGAACGACCGAATGACCCCCGACGAAGGAGCCCCTCCGATGACCGAGGCCGTGCTGCGCCCGCACGCCGAGCACCAGTTCGCCGACGAGCTCGCCCTCCTCGCCGAACAGGACGACCGGCCGCGCCCGCCCGGCTGGCGGCTGTCGCCGCGGGCCGTCACGGTCTACCTTCTGGGCGGGACGCTGCCCGACGGCACGGTCGTCACGCCGAAGTACGTCGGCCCGCGCCGCCTGATCGAGGTGGCCGTCGCCACGCTCGCCACGGACCGGGCGCTGCTGCTGCTCGGCGTGCCCGGCACCGCCAAGACCTGGGTGTCGGAGCACCTGGCGGCCGCGGTCAGCGGCGACTCGACGCTCCTCGTCCAGGGCACGGCGGGCACCGCGGAGGAGGCGATCCGGTACGGCTGGAACTACGCGCGCCTGCTCGCCGAGGGTCCGTCGGACCAGGCCCTGGTGCCGAGCCCGGTGATGCGGGCGATGCGGTCCGGCGCCGTCGCCCGGATCGAGGAGCTCACCCGGATGCCATCCGACGTTCAGGACTCCCTCATCACGATCCTCTCGGAGAAGGCCCTGCCCGTTCCGGAGCTGGGCACCGAGGTTCAGGCGCGTAAGGGCTTCACGGTCATCGCGACCGCCAACGACCGGGACCGCGGCGTGAACGACCTGTCCAGCGCGTTGCGCCGCCGGTTCAACACCGTCGTGCTGCCGCTGCCCGCGACGACCGAGGAGGAGGTCGACATCGTCGCCCGCCGGGTCGCCCAGATCGGCACGTCGCTGGAGCTGCCGGAGACCATCGCCGGGCTGGAGGAGATCCGGCGGGTCGTGACCGTCTTCCGCGAGCTGCGCTCCGGCCGCACCGCCGACGGTCGTACGCGCCTGAAGTCGCCCAGCGGCACGCTGAGCACCGCGGAGGCGATCTCGGTGATCACGAGCGGCCGCGTCCTCGCGACCCACTTCGGCGACGGGGTGCTGCGCCCGGCCGACGTGGCCGGCGGCATCGTCGGCACGGTCGTGCAGGACCCGGTGGCGGACCGCGTGGTCTGGCAGGAGTACCTCGAGACGGTCGTGCGCGAACGCCCCGAGTGGAGCGACTTCTACCGCGCCTGCCGCGAGGTCTCCTGACCGTGGCCGCCCCCGCCCACGAGCGCGTCCGGATCTTCGGGATCCGGCATCACGGCCCGGGATCGGCGCGGGCGCTCGGCCGCGCCCTGGAGGAGATGCGGCCCGACGTCGTCCTGATCGAAGGACCGCCCGAGGCCGACGCCATCGTCGATCTCGCAGCCGACCCCGGCATGGTGCCCCCGGTCGCGCTGCTCGCTCACGCCGTGGACGGCGGGGATGGACGGCGGGCGGCGTTCTGGCCGTTCGCGGAGTTCAGCCCCGAATGGCAGGCGATCCGTCACGCTCTCCGGGCGAAGGTGCCCGTGCGCTTCTGCGACCTGCCCGCCGCGTACCTGCTCGCCGATCGGCCGCCGGAGGACGTCCCCGCCGATACCGGTGACGTTCCCGGACCGGACGACGGATCCGGCGTCGCCCTGAAGCCGGGCGATGGGTCCGGCGACGCCACGGCGCCGGGTGACAGACCCGGCGTCACCACGGCTCCAGGTGACGGACCCGGTGGCGACACGGCTCCGGACGACGGACCCGGCGTCGCCACGGCTCCAGGTGACGGACCCGGTGGCGACACGGCTCCGGACGACGGACCCGGCGGGGCCACGGTGCCGGGTGACGGATCCGGTGGCGGCACCGTGCCGGGCGAGGAGTCCGGCCTGGCGGTGGCCGTACGGCTCGATCCGCTGGCCCGGCTGGCCGAGGCGGCCGGTCACGACGACGCCGAACGCTGGTGGGAGGACGTCGTCGAGCACCGCGGCGGCGGCCCCGCGCCCTTCGAGGCCGTCGCCGAGGCGATGGCCGCGCTCCGGGAGCACGCGCCGGCCCTGCCAGAGGACGACCTGCGATGGGAGGAGCGGCGCGAGGCGTACATGCGCCGGACGGTACGCCGCGCCCTCAAGGACGGGTACGAGCGGATCGCGGTCGTCTGCGGCGCCTGGCACGTGCCCGCGATCGCCGCCGCGCTCGGCCCCGCCCGCTCGCCCGGCGCGCCCACCGCCGCGGGTGACGACCGCGCGCTGCGCGGGCTGCCGACGACGAGAGTGGCGATGACCTGGGTGCCGTGGTCGTACGGCCGGCTGGCGAGCCGCTCCGGATACGGTGCCGGCGTCACGTCCCCCGGGTGGTACCACCACCTGTTCACCGCGCCCGACCGCCCGATCGAGCGCTGGTTCACCGCGGTGGCGGCGGTGCTCCGGGCGGAGGACCTGCCCGTGTCGTCCGCCCACGTCATCGAGGCCGTGCGCCTCGCGAACGCGCTCGCCGCCCTGCGCGACCGGCCGCTCGCCGGGCTGGCCGAGGTCACCGAGGCGGCGCTCGCCGTGCTCTGCGAGGGCGCCGAACTCCCCTTGGACCTGATCCAGCGCCGCATGGTCGTCGGCGAGCGCCTCGGCGCCGTACCCGATGGTGCGCCGATGGTGCCGCTGCAGCGGGACCTGCGGGACGAACAGCGGCGGTTGCGGTTCCAGCCGTCGGCGTCCGCCAAGGAACTCGACCTGGACCTGCGCAGACCCGTCGATCTCGACCGCAGCCGGCTGCTGCACCGGCTCCGGCTGCTGGGAGTCCCCTGGGGGGAGCCCGGCGAGTCCCGGCGCGGCAAGGGGACCTTCCGGGAGACCTGGACGCTGGCGTGGCGGCCCGAGTTCGACGTCCGGCTCGTCGAGGCCGGGGCGTGGGGCCTGACGGTGCGAAGCGCGGCGTCCGCGCGGGCACGGGCGCTGGCCGCCGAGGCCGGCGGTCTCGCTGAGCTCACCGCGCTGGCCGAGCGGTGCCTGCCCGCCGACCTCGGCGACGCGCTGCCGGCCGTCATGGCCGCGCTCGCGGACCGGGCGGCGGCCGACACCGACGTCGCCCACCTGATGGCGGCACTGCCCGCGCTGGTCCGCACGCTGCGCTACGGCGACGTCCGGGGAACGTCGGCCGAACCGCTCCGCACCGTGGTCGACGGCCTGGTCGTTCGCATCTGCGTCGGGCTGCCCGCGGAGGTGACCGGCCTCGACGACGTCGCGGCCCGCGCGCTGCTCGGCCGCGTGGACGACGTCCACGACGCGCTGTCGCTCCTCGGCGACGGCGAGCACAGCGCACGCTGGCATGGGATGCTCGCCGCCCTGATCGACCGCCCGGGCCTGCACGGCCTGATCGAGGGACGACTCACCCGGCTGCTGCTGGACGGCGGGCTGGTCGACGACAGGCCGGCCGACGGCCGGCTGCCGGGTGGCGGGCCGGTCGACGACGTGGGCGGCTTCGCGCACGGGAGCGACGGCGCGGACCGGACCGTGGGCGGGATCGGCGACCGGATGGCGCGCGCCGTCTCGGTCGGCGCGTCACCGGCTCGCGCGGCCGCCTGGATCGAGGGGTTCCTGTCCGGTGGCGGGCTGATCCTCGTTCACGACGACCGGCTGCTCGGTCTGGTGGACGACTGGATCGCCGGTCTGCCGCCGGAGTCCTTCACCGCCGTGCTACCGCTGCTGCGCCGGACGTTCGGGACCTTCGAGGGGCCGGAGCGCCGGTCCATCGGGGAGCGGGTGGCCCGGATCGGGACCGCCTCGGCTCCCGGCCTCCTCGAGGACGAGGCGCTCGATCTCGAACGCGCCGCCCCGGCCGTACGCACGGTCATCGGCATCCTCGGCGGGTCACAGGCCGATTCCGGCAACTCCCAGGCGGAGCACGGCAGCCTGCAGGCTGACCTCGAGCGATCGCAGGCGAAACCCGGTCCGGGAGATCGGCCGGGGGCGGCCGGACGGGTGGAGTCGCGGCCGGACGACGGAAGGGGGCGGCCGTGACCGCCGACGCGGAGGCGAACGAGGAACGGCTGCGACGCTGGCGGCTGGTACTCGGCGTTGAGGCGGCCGAGTCCACCGGCGCGGCGCTGACCGGTGAGGACGTGAAGATGGACGCCTCACTGGACGCGGTATACGGCACGGGCGGCCGGGGTGCCGGACGGCGGGGCCGCGGCGCCGGGCTGGGCGCGTCCGCGCCGCAGGTCGCCCGCTGGCTGGGCGACATCCGGGCGTTCTTCCCGTCGACCGTCGTCCAGATCATGCAGCGGGACGCCGTCGAACGCCTCGACCTGACCCGCCTGCTCCTCGAACCCGAGATGCTGGACGCGGTGGAGCCCGACGTCCAGCTGGCCGGCACTCTGCTGTCGCTGAACCGGGTACTGCCCGAGCGGGCCAGGGAGTCCGCGCGGGCCGTCGTCCGCGCAGTGGTCCGCCGGCTGGAGGACCGCCTCGCGAGGCGCCTGAGGTCGGCGGTCGACGGCGCCCTCGACCGGTCCGCGCGGCGGCGCCGTCCCCAGCGCGCCTCCGAGGTCGACTGGCACCGCACCGTCCGCGCCAACCTCCGCCACTACGTCCCGGCGCGCCGGACCGTCGTCCCCGACCACCTGATCGGGTACGCACGGCGGCGCCGGACCGTCGAACGCGACATCGTCCTGTGCGTCGACCAAAGCGGCTCGATGACGGCGTCGGTCGTCCACGCGGGTGTGCTCGGCGCGGTGCTGGCCTCGATGCCGACGCTGCGCACGTCACTGGTCGCGTTCGACACGGCGGTGGTGGACCTCACCGACCGGCTGCGGGATCCGGTCGAGCTGCTGTTCGGCACGCAGCTCGGCGGGGGCACCGACATCAACCGGGCGCTGGCCTACTGCGAGCGCCTGATCACCCGCCCGCGCGAGACCGTCCTCGTCCTGATCAGCGACCTGTACGAGGGCGGCTCGCGCGCCGAGATGCTGAAGCGGGTGGCGGCCCTGACCGCCGCGGGCACGCGGATGGTGGTGCTGACGGCGCTCTCGGACGAGGGCGCCCCCGCGTTCGACCACGCGAACGCCGTCGCGCTGGCCTCCCTGGGCGTTCCCGCCTTCGCCTGCACGCCGGACGCGTTCCCCGACCTGATGGCCGCCGCGATCGAGGGCCGCGACCTGACGGAATGGTCCGGACGGTCCGCTTCCGGCCGTTGACACGCTCCCCAGCCTGACGGCACCGGGAACGCGCGATTTGAGTATTCCCCTACTCACTCCCCCGACGTGATCGTCGAGAACGATTCGTACGAAGACGGGGCCCGAAACAACGACGAGAGGGGATGTCGGGTGATCGTACGATCTCGACCGATCCGCTGGGTGACCGTGGCGCTGCTGGCGCTCACCATGGCGATGTTCGTTCCGGTCACGAGACCTGCGGAGGCGCGAACCGGGACCTACCGGCTCGCGATACTCCAGGTCTCCTACGTTGACTCCACCGATCACGCCTACTCACAGACGCAGCTGCAGGCGGCGGGCGGGGAGCTGTCCACCTACTTCGGTCAGCTGTCGAACGGCCAACTGAACCTGCAGGTCAGCGTCTACTCGGCGCCTCTCACCGCGTCCTGGCAGACCCGAGCGCACTACTGGACGGGCACGGGTGACGACCTCGTACAGCACGCGGTCACCGCGGCGGCGGGATCAGGTCTGCAGCTGAGCGGGCTCGACGGCGTCATCGTGCTGAGCCCGGGAGCGGGCGGCGACTTCACGATCGACCCGCAGGAGGTCCACGCCGGTGGTGTGACCCAGCGGGTGCAGACCTCCTTCGACTTCGAAGGGTGCGGCGGTGACTGCGGAACATCGGGCGGCCCCACGCCCGGTCCGTCGCACGTGTGGTGGAACGGCTGGGCCCATGAGATCGGCCACCAACTGGAGATCGCGGACGGCACGGTCCTCGGCGGCAACTGGAACGGGCATCCAGGCGGCTACAGCAGCGGCTACGACCTCATGGACAGCGGCTACCCCGACAGCGAGAGCGTGTACGGGCTCTCCCAGCCGGAGATCGGCACGAAGACCGTGTTCCCCGGATGGCTGCCGCCGTCGAAGGTCGGTTCGGATCCGGCGCCGTCCACCGGCCTACCCGTCAGCAGGGAGTACGACCTGGCGCCCATCTCGGTGGCCTCCTCGAGCACGCCGTACCTCCAGGGGCTCAAGCTTCCGATCGCGCGGGGCGTGTACCTCACCGTCGAGGCGCGCCAGCGTGTCAGAGCGGACAGTTACAGCGTCGGGCCGGGGATCTTCGATGAGGGCATCCTGCTGCACTCGGTCTCGGAGATGAGCGACCCGCCGGTGCGCCCGATCGACTCGTGCGACTACGTCGGTTCGGGCGGGTGCGTGCGCGACCGCACCGACTCGCGCTGGGCGGACTGCCAGAGCGGTGGTACCACTGTGGCCACCTCGCACCCGTACTGCTGGCCGTACGCGCTCTTCCACGTCGGCGACACCTACACCGACTCCGCCGACAACATCACCGTCCGGGTGACCGGGCACGATACCGGGACCGGCACCTACCACGTGGTCGTCACCCGCAGTGTCATGACGGGGCATCCCCAGCTGTCCATCACGCCGTGGCAGACGGCGCCGATGCACACCTGGGAGACCCGCGACATCTGGGTGGACAGCTCGTGCAACGGATACGGCGTCTACCGGTACGGCACCTATCCCGCCCCGGACGCGAACGTCGGGCAGGGCAACGGCGACGATCCGTGCGTTGGCCACCCCAACCGCGTCTACGCGCGGATCCACAACGTCGGAACGGCCCCCGCCGAGCACGTCGTGCTGGATTTCAAGGCGAGCGACCCGCTCGGCACCGGAGTCGGCCCCGACACCGGATGGCGCGGCATCGGATCCGTGAGCGAGGCGACGTTCCCGGCGCTCGCGGCCATTCCCGCCGGCGGATACGCCGACGTGTACGTCGAGTGGACGCCGGATGTGGATCCGTCCCGGATACCGGACGCCACGTCGTTCTCCTTCCACAGCTGCATCCGGGTCGACGTCGCGCGGGCGCCGGGCGAGACGAGTGACGCCGAGCATCAGGCGCAGGAGAACTTCGAGTACTTCCAGGCGCAGACCGACAGCGGTGGCGGCTCCGGGTTCGCCCCTCGATCCGCCCAGGTCATCCAGCGCAGCATCCACCTGGCGAACGCGTACGACAAGAGCGACCCGAACCCGCGGCTCTTCTACATCACCACCTCGGGCACGCTGCCCGACGGCGCGGAGTGGAGGGTCGCCGACGGGCAGAGCCGGATTCTGCTGCAGAACGGCGAGGTACGCGATGTGCCGGTCACGGTGACCCTCCCGGCGGGCCTTCCAGCGGGCCGCACCTACCAACTGGACGTGGCGGCCGGGACGGTCTTCACCGCGACGGATCCGGCCATCCCCGACCATGGGACGGCGCCGCAGACGCACTCGGAGTACAGAGACGTCGGCGGCGTGGTCATCGACGTCGACACGGTGAAGCCGAGCAGTGTCACCCTCGCGGGCACGCAGTACCAGAGCGGCGACCTGGTCGCCGACGGCCGGCTGACCCCGGGGCTCGCCGGGCAGATCGTCACCGTCGACTACCTGAGCCCGGACGGCGTGCAGTACTCACACCAGGTCCAGGTGCAGAGCGGCGGGGTGTTCACCGACAAGTTCTCCCCGCCCAAGACGCAGGTCGGCAAGTGGCGGCTACGCGCCATCTGGCAGGGCACGTCGTCGGTCTCCAGCGCGGTCACCACGGTCGACGCCGTGGTGACGCCGACCGGCTGATCCGTACATAGGGAAGGGCCGGCGGCGCCCGCACCCGGCTCCGCCACGAGCGCCGGGCGGCTCTCGGACGCGGCGTGGACGGCTCGTACCGCCGTCCACGCCGCTCGCGCGACTCGCGGTGCCGGGTGCGGGTTCCGTCATGGGCCCTGAGCGTGCCGGACATCCGTACGACCGGCGCGCATCAGGCGGGCGAGTTCGGCGCGGCCGGTCACGCCGAGCTTGGCGTACGCCCGGCTCAGGTGATTGTCGACCGTGCGCACCGAGAGGACCAGCGCCGCGGCGATCTCCCTGCTCGTCGCGCCGCGTGCCGCGAGCTCGGCGATCTGGTGTTCCCGGTCGGTCAGCTCGGGCACACTGAGCGCCCGCACCGCCGGGGTGACCGCGCCGTCGCAGCGGTTCGCGAGGCGACGGGCGCGGTCTCCGGCCGCCGGGCTGATCCGCGCGGCCTGCGCCACCGCGTCCGCCGCGTGCAGGGTCAGGCCGAGTTCCTCGAAGCCGTCGGCCGCGCCGAGCAGCCCGCGCACGTCCCCACCGGCCAGCGCCCTGGCGTGCCGGGCGAACACCCCCGTCAGCGGGCCCTCGCACATCTCGCTCAGCGCGGTCAGCCGGTTCACCGCCGGTTCGGCGCCGAGTCGCATCGCGTCGTGCAGCGCGGCGGCCTCGAATCCGGTGAACCCGTACGACCGTGCCCGCCGGGCCGTGCGCAACGCCGCGGCGCGGGCCTCGCGCAGGCGGCCGGTGACCGCCAGCACCCAGGCTTCGGCGAGGTCGATGAGGGGGTTGAGCAGCTCGAACGCCGCCGTACGCGCCTCACCGGCGGCACGCAGCGCCGACACCGCGGTGTCGGCGTCACCGGCCAGCGCGGCGGCATGGGCGAGCTCGCCGAGAGACAGCGGCGTCCACGGCGAACGGTCCAGGTTCGCCACGGCATCGCGTTGCCAGCGCACCGCCTCGACGACCCGGCCGTGGTACCGCGCCGCCCAGCCACGCGCCATGGACAGGCAGCCGAGCGCCCAGGGCCAGCCGCCCACCGTGACGAGCCGTTCGTACGCCTCCCCGGCGGCGCGTTCGGCGGCGGGCAGTTCACCGGCCAGCAGATGCGCCAGCGTCAGCATGGCGTCGATGCCGACCTGCAGGAAGGGGGCCTGCGACGCCCACTCGTCGACGGTGGCCATCGCGGCCTCGGCGGCGGTGCGTGCTCCGGTCACGTCACCCGTCACGGCACGCACGTGGACCAGGGTGCCGTGCGCCTGGGCGGCGGCCACCGACGGCAGCGCCGGGCCGCCCAGCAGCCCGGCCGCCGCCGCGACGGCCGGGCGCCACTGCCCGCCGAGCATCTGCTGCGCGGCGCGCAGGCTGACGAGGACCCCGGCCAGCTCCGGCACCGGCTGACGCGCCGCCTCCTCGTCGAGGACGCGCAGCGCCTCGTCCAGCCGATTCAGTCCCCAGCCCAGGTTGATCGCCCGGTTCACGGCGTAACGGGTGCGCTGTAACTCGTCCGAGCCCGTCAGGTCGGCGAGGGCGAGCGCGGCGGCGGCCTCCTCGGGTTGCGCGGACCAGATCCTGAACTCGGCGAGCGTGAGGGCGGCATCCAGGCCGCCTCCCGCGGCGACCGCGGCTTCGGCGAGGCGTAGCGCCAGCGACAGATCGGACACGGCGTAGGCGAGCGCGGCGGCGGTCAGCAGCGGTCCCGGTTCGGTGGCGGTGCCGCTCTCGAGCCGCCAGGCCGCGATCCGCATGACGTCGTCCCGGCGCCGGTGGCCGTACGCCTCCGTCGCCGCCGCCAACTCCGCCTGGCGACGGCGCGCCCGCAGCACCGGGCAGGACGCGCGGATGACCTCGCCGTAGATCGGGTGGGCGAGCCTGATCTGCGTCCGGCGGCCGTCCGGGACCACGGCCGCGAGCTGCGCCTCCTCCACCGCCTCACATGCCTCCGCGGAGGTGAGCGCGGTGAGCGTGGCCAGCCCCACCGGCTCGCCCAGGGACAGGTACTCCAGCACGGCGAGTTCGTCGGCGCCGAGCCCGGCCAGCCGGTCGTGTACGAGTTCGGCGAGCCGGGGCGAGATCCGTACGGCGCCGGACCCGCGTGGATTCCTCTTCTCTCGCGAACCATCGAAGTCGTCGCCGCTCAGCGTCAGTTCCCGCAGCATCAGGGCGTTCCCGCCCGTCAACCGGTGAAGACGGCGCACGGCCGACTCGGGGATCTCGGGCAGGGCCGCGCGCACGTCACCCACCGTGAACGGGCCGAGCTCCAGCCGCGCCACCCAGTCGTCCTTCCACAGCGCCGTGATCGCGTCGGGTGCGGGCTCCCGGCTGCGGACGGTCAGCAGCAGGAACGCCCGGCCGGCCGCGGCCAGGTGCAGCAGCAGGGTGGCCGAGGCGTCGTCGAGCAGATGCGCGTCGTCCACCGCGATGACGCGTCCGGCGAGCGCCTCGGCCGCCCAGCGCACCATCCCCGCCGGTCCCGTGTCCACCGGCGGATCCGGCGGGAGATGGGGGGCGAACGCGCCGAGCGGTAGCCCCGCACCCGCCCGGGTGGCCTGCACGGAGACGACGTCCCAGTCCGCGCACGCCTCGCGGAGCAGCCTGCTCTTGCCGACGCCGGCCGGTCCCGCGATCAGCAGGCCCCCCTTGACGCGATCACGCGCTGCGGCGCGAATCTCGGCCATTTCGTCCACGCGGCCCACGAAAGGCCAGACGCCGATCATGAGCGGATCTTAAAGTCGACCTTCCCGATTCCGGCATCATCCGGCCATATCCGGCCCCGCCGCCTGGTCTTGCCAGGTGGCCAGGGCCTGGATGGAGGGCCGGGAGTAGCGGCTGAGGGAGGTCGGGGAGCGGTGGCCCTGTCCGGAAGCTATTTGCTGGCTGGTTGGGGGGTGGCGGGTTTGGCGGGAGCGGGACCGCTGCCGGGCTTGGCACGTAGCGGTACTTCTTCGATGGCGGTGGCGGCGATGAGGCCGACGGCGGCGATGGCTGCGCCGACGAGGAAGATCTGGTGGGTGGCGTGGGCGACGGCGTGGAGGTAGGCGTCCTTTGCTGCGGCGGTCATGTGCGCGACGTGGTTGGTGCTTCCTTCGCCTGGTGCGGCGTGGCCTTGGACGGAGCTGGTGAACAGGGAGCCGAAGACCGCGACGCCGAGGGATCCGCCGACGGTGCGGAACAGGGTCGCGGCGGCGGAGGCGGCTCCGATGTCGCGCAGTTCCACGCTGTTTTGGGCGATGGTGTTGGCCATCTGGAGGGTGAAGCCGGTGCCGATGCCGACCAGGACCATGAACAGGCTGGTGGTGAACCGGGCGGTGCCGGTATCCATGGTCGACAGCAGGTACATGCCGACCACCAGTGACGCGGTGCCGAGCACGGGGAAGATCTTGTACTTTCCGGTCTTGGTCATCACCTTCCCGGCGATGTTGGAGGCAATGACGGTGCCGGCCATCATCGGGACCAGCAGCAGACCCGAGTTGGTGGCCGAGGCGCCCTGCACGGTCTGCTGGAAGAGTGGCAAGTAGAGCGTGGCGCCGAACATGGCCACGCCCGCGACGATCAGCAACAGGGAGGCGAGCGGGAAGTTGCGGCTCTCGGTGAAGATCCGCAGCGGCATGAGCGGGTTAGCGGCCCGCTTCTGGGAGGCGATGAACAGAGCCAACCCGGAGGCGGCCCCGGCGGCGAGGGCGAGGATCTGCCAGGATTCCCAGGCGTAGGTGCTGCCCGCCCAGGTGAAGGCCAGCACAGTCGCGGCGATCGTGCTGGTCAACAGCGTGATGCCCAGCCAGTCGATGACGGCCTTCTCCTTGCGGGCCGACGGGACGTGCAGCAGCAGCTGGCACCACACGATGCAGATGATCCCGATGGGGAGGTTGATGTAGAACGCCCACCGCCAGCCGAGGTGGCCGGTGATGAGACCGCCCACCAGCGGGCCGCCGATGCTGCCGAGCGCCATGACGATGGCGACCATGCCCTGGTACCGGCCGCGTTCGCGGGGCGGCAGCAGTGCGCCGATCAGCGCGAACGCTCCTGCGGTGAGCCCGCCTGCGCCGACGCCCTGGACCGCACGGAAGATGATCAACTCGGTCATGGTCGTCGACGCCCCGGACAGGGCCGAGGCGATCAGGAAGAGCACGATCGAGGAAAGGAACATCAGCTTGCGGTTGAAAAGGTCGCCGAGCTTGCCCCAGATCGGGGTCGAGCAGGCCATGGTGAGGGTGTAGGCGGTCACCACCCAGGAGATGTGGTCCAGCCCTCCGATCTCACTGACGATGGTGGGCATGGCGGTGCCGACGATCAGCCCGTCCAGCTGCGCCAGCAGCATGGCGAGCAGGATCCCCAGCAGCACCCAGCGGACGTTCTTGGGCACGGCGGGCTCGGCCGGCTGAGCGGCGCCCGTGGGGGCGGGTGTTGGTGTCGACATGATGGATCACTCCTAGGTGGGGCACTGGTCGAGGCCCCCGGTGCGTTGGCCGTTCAGTGCGCTGCCGTGGCGGTACCGCGGCGCCAGATCGTTCGGATGGACAGGGAGTCGCCGATGCGGGTCGTGGGATCGCCGTCGACCAGGAGCAGGTCGGCTCGTGCTCCGGAGGCGATACGGCCTCGGTCGGTGAGGCCGAACCTGCGGGCCGGTGTGCCGGTCGCCGCGCGAAGCGCCTCCTGAGGGCTGAGGCCCGCTCGGACCAGTAGCTGGAGTTCGTGGTGCAGGCTCGCGCCGTGCACGACGCCGCCGTGGGAGGGCACCGGAACCGAGGAGTCGGTGCCGGCGATGATGTCGACGCCCGCGTCGCGCAGTGCCGCGACGGAACCGAGGACGTCCTCGAAGCGCCCGTCCGGGAAGGTGTTGAAGGTCCCGCGCAGCGTTTCGAGCCAGGGCTCGGGCAGTCGCCGTTCCACCCGGGGGTCCTCGGCGAGCACAACGCCGGTACCGCCCATGACCGAGGCGCTGACGGCCAGGCACGGGGTGACGAAGACGCCGGCGTCGGCGATGGCGGCGATGATCTGCGGTGTGTGCGCCTGGTCGATGAACAGGTGCGCGAAGCCGTCCACGCCGACGTCCAGGGCCTGCTGCGTGGCCGCCACGGTCAGGGCATGGGCGATGACCTGCTTGCCGAGCCGGTGTGCCTCGGCCACTCCTGCCTTCAGGGTCTCGGTGCTGATCATCGGTAGGCCGGGGTGCCCCATGACCGCACCGTCCTCGATCATGACCTTGATGTAGTCGGCGCCTTCGGCTACTCGCGCGTTGACGTAGGCCACGGCCTCCTGAGGGGTCGATACCGAGGGCATGGTCCAGCCGCCGCTGTCGGGGGCGTGATCGCCGAGGTCGCCCATCAGCTCGCTGGGGTGTCCTCCGGGCGCCATCAGAGCGAGCAGGGCGGACCGGACGTCGGCGATCTCGTCGTCGGCGCCGATCTGTGCTCGCTGCTCAGGCGTCCAGTACCCCTGCATCTCCAGCTCGGTGGTGACCCCGAACGCCAATGCGAGCCGCAGCCCTTCCAGCGAGGTGTGGACGTGACCGTCGATCAGGCCCGGCAGCAGCGTGCCGCCCTGGCCGTCGACGAGCTCGGCGTCCTGCGGCGGCTGCTGGCCGACAGAGACGATCTCGGTCCCGTCGATGCCCACAGTGCGGGCGTCCAAGACGTGCTCACCGTCGAAAACGCGGACGTTGGTGATGTAGGTCGACATGATTCCTCCAAAAGGGGTCGAAGAGTCGCTGCCCCCACAAGCTAACGAACATGTTCGCTAAGAACAAGTTCGTTCGGACTCGACGACCGGCGAAACGCCCGCCGACACCAGCGATGCCGGGATGTGTCCGGGCGAATGTAACGAGCCATGCTCCTCATCGAACCTGGATTTACGCAGCGAGCGCGTAGATAATCACACTGAGTGACGCCTCGGTAAGTCGGGCGCGGCTCTACGATTTGTACAGCGCCGAACATGTTCGGTACTGTGGTGTCATGCCTGCCCCTGACGCATCCCCCCGCAGCCGCCGCGACAGGCCCGCCAAGCCGGCCCTCACCGCGGACGGGATCGTCGCTGCGGCCGTCAAGCTGATGAACCAGGGGCACGACCAGGTGACGCTGCGGCTCCTGGCCCGGGAACTCGACACCGGGCCGGCCTCGCTGTACGTCTACTTCCGCAACGCCGACGAACTGCACGCCGCGATGCTGGACGAGATGCTCGGAGAAGTGGACCTCGCCCCGGTGACGGCCCCCGGGGACTGGCGCGAGCGCCTGATGAAGATCCTTGCCTCCTACATCCACATCCTCTACACGCGGCCGAACCTCGCCCGCTCCGCGCTGGTGTCACGGCCACGCGGCCGCAACTACTTCGACCTCATCGAGGCATTGATGAGTGTCCTGTACGAAGGCGGCATGGACACTGAACGCGCAGCCTGGGGAGTGGACCTGCTGCTCCAGCTCGCCACCGCGACCGCCGTCGAACACGGCACCCGCAACCAGGACCCCAACGCCGCGCAGGAATGGCAAGCCTTCCTCACCGCACTGCGCACCATCCGGCCCGACCGGCATCCGCACATTACGGCCGCCACCGCCGAACTGGTCTCAGGCACCCCCGAGGCCCGCAGCCGATGGCAATTCCTCGTCCTGCTCAACGGCATCCTCACAGCCCCCGCCCCGAGCACACGAACCCCCTAAGCTCCGCCTTCAACCTAAAGCGCCCGACCCGACACCCTGACCAGCCCCGGCACGACCACCACGGTCACCGGGCCCCAGCGCTCTTCCACCCAGGCCGGCTGAGGTGGGCGCTCTCAGGGGGCGAGCATGAAGGTGGTGGCCTCCCCGAAATTCAGCGACCCGCCGACCCGCAGCAGGTCCGGATACATCGCGCGGATCAGGTCCTCGTTCCACCGGTCGGCCAGTAGCTTCCCGGCGTGGGGGTAGCGGGCGGTGGTGGCCGCCGGGGTGTCGTCGCGCAGCAGCGTGATCTTGCCCAGGTCCCGGATCCTGGGGGTGAGGGCCTTGCCGACCAGGTCGAACAGCCGCGGATAAGCGCAGGTCAGCTATAGGGTCGTTGGATTTTGGCGATTGCTACGGGGACTCCACCTCAGGACGGCCGCGTGGCGAGCGGAATCGCCGACGCCTTGGGCGGATCGGCACGGCATCGCCACGAACCCGCACCGCCTGCCGGCCAACCCGGGCAGCCTGCCGACGAACCCGCACCGCCTGCCAGCGAACCCGTACCGCGTCGCCGGTGGTGCCTGGATAGGGTGGCCCACGTGATCCCCTGTGCGCGGAGCCGGCCGTGACGGACGGCGATGCCGCGACGGTCCGGGCGCTGACCCGGGTCTGCGCCCCTCCTCTGGTCCCGGAGATCTGCCTGCACCTCGCCGATGAGCCGTTCGCGGCCTGGGAGGCCACGCAGCGCGGCGGAGCCGCGTCGGACGTACCGCCGCCGTTCTGGGCGTTCGCGTGGGCGGGCGGACAGGCCCTCGCCCGCCACGTCCTCGACCATCCGGAGTCGGTGGCCGGGCGGCGCGTCCTGGACCTGGCGAGCGGGTCCGGCCTCGTGGCGATCGCCGCGGCCCTGGCGGGCGCCCGGTCCGTCACGGCCTGCGACATCGACCCCCTCGCCGCGACCGCCATCGGCCTGAACGCCGCGCTCAACGGCGTGCGCCTCGACGTCCTCGCCGACGACGTCCTCGACCGCGACCTCGACGGAGTGGACGTGATCCTCGCCGGCGACGTCTGCTACGACGCGGACCTCGCCGGGGCCATGATGACGTTCCTGCGCGCGCAGCGCCGACGCGGTGTGGAGGTCCTGCTGGGGGATCCGCTGCGGCCCTACCTGCCGGACGGCCTCACGACCGTTGCCCGGTACGAGGTGGCGGGCACCGCCAACCTGGAGGAACGTGCGGTCACCGCGGCGGCGGTGTTCGCGATCCCCCGCTGAGCGGCGGGCTCAGGCGGCGTCGTGGAAGACCAGGCCGAGGGCGCGGCGGTGGCCCGACCGTACGGTGCTGACGCCGTGTCGCACGGCGCCCGCCGACCAGCCCCGCTTGGTCCGGACCGGCCGGTCGCGGGTGGTGAAGACGAGGCCGTGGCCCTGCCGGAGCACGGTGGTGGTGCCCCGTGACTGGGCGCGCGGCCGCTGCTCGACGAGCAGGAACTCGCCGCCCGTGTAGTCGGCGCCGTGCTCGTCCAGACCGATGACGACCTGGAGCGGGAAGAGCATGTCGCCGAACACGTCGCGGTGCAGCGCGTTCCAGTCGCCCTCCCGGTAGCGCAGCAGGATCTGGGCGGACCGGCCCTGTCCGGCGGCGCGGCACATCGCGAGCCACTCGTCCAGGTCGTCGGGCCACGGCGCGGGCCGGCCGAGCCGGGCCGCCCAGTCGCGGGCGATCGGCAGCAGTCGCGGGTAGAAGGCGCGGCGCAGCTCGGCGACCGGCTCGGGCAGGTCGTGCGTGAAATAGCGGTACTCCCCCGAACCGAACCGGTGACGGGCCATGTCGACCGTCGTGCGGAACAGCTCCGCCCGCTCGTACAGGGCGGCGATGGCGTGGCACTCCTCCGAGGTCAGCAGCCGGGGCGTCAGCGCGCAGCCGTACTCGTCCAGCTCCTCGGCGATGGCCGCCCAGTCCGCGGCGTCCACGTGCCGCCTCACCTGCGACGCGGTGTTCTGTGAGCTCATGCCTCCACTCTGTCGCGGAAACGCCCCACCGGACTGGCGGGAATCCGACGCGAGGGTCGGCAGGCCGCTACCCGGTCCAGCGGATCACGGCGGCGGCCCACGTGTAACCGGTGCCGGCGGCCAGGAGAAGGACGTGGTCGCCGGGCGTGAGGTGACCCGTCCGTGCGGCGCGGTCGAGGGCGAGGAGCGGGTCCACGCCGCTCATGTGCCCGGTGTCGTCCAGGTACTCGGCGCGGTCCGGCGGCAGGCCGAGCTCCTTGAGCAGGGCGTCGTGCAGCGAGCGCTTGACGTGCAGGGCGCACAGGAAGTCGGCGCGGTCCACGCCCGAGCGGGCCAGCGCGCCGGCCGCCGCCGCGACGAAGTTCGGCAGGCTGACCGGGTCGAGGCGCTCCTTCAGCGATCGGGGGTCGGGCACGTCGAGGAAGTGCCGCCGCCCGCGTACCGTCCCGGCGTCGGCGGGGGCGACGCTGCCGCCCGCCGGGACCATGACGTCGCCGGAGAAGGACCCGTCGGTGAGCATGTGACAGCCGAGGACCTCC
The DNA here is from genome assembly GCF_024055675.1 of Actinoallomurus rhizosphaericola. NCBI lineage: Bacteria > Bacillati > Actinomycetota > Actinomycetes > Streptosporangiales > Thermomonosporaceae > Actinoallomurus > Actinoallomurus rhizosphaericola. The sequence continues at coordinate 85,426 of NZ_JAMXMW010000026.1, forward strand.
GCGCCCTGGTGCCGGGTGAACAGCGCGGCCACCGCGCCGTCGCCGAAGTCGTAGGCGAAGCGGGCGCGCGGGTTGGTGTAGTCGATCAGGTACGACTCGCGGGAGGCGCCGACCGCGAGCACGGTGGTGAGCTCCTCCTCGGCGCGCAGGAGGTTCCGGCAGAAGCGGACGGCGACCGGTGCCCCGCACGACACGTACGCCATCTCGAACACCGCCGCCCGCCGCAGGCCCAGCAGGTGGGCGACGCGCGGGGCGGCGTGCCAGACGGCGTAGTCCTTCCAGGTCGAGCCGAAGTAGACCAGGGCGTCGACGTCGTCCGGGGAGAGGCCGCGCTCGTCCATGAGGCGGCGGGCGGCCGTCGCCGCCATGTCGCTGACGTGCTCGTCCGGCGCGGCGACGTGCTTGCCGCGCAGGCCGAACCGCTCGACCAGCACGTCCTCGGGAATGCCGCTGCGCCGCGCGATCTCCGCGGCCGGCGTCCAACGGGACGGCAGGTACGCCGCCGTGGCGGCCAGGCCGATCATCCGGCGAACCCCGAGCGCAGCGCGTTCTTGAGCGTCTTGCCGACGGCCGACCGCGGCAGCGCGGGCACCAGCCGTACGTGCCTGGGCACCTTGAACGCCGCGAGGTGCTCCCGGCAGTGCGCGAGCAGCGCGTCGACCGGGACGTCCCCGGCGACGAACGCGCAGCCGACCTCGCCCCAGCGCTCGTCGGGCACCCCGACGACCGCGACCTCGGCGACGCCGGGGAACGCGGCGAGCACCGACTCGACCTCGGCCGGGTAGACGTTCTCGCCGCCGGAGACGTACATGTCCTTCACCCGGTCGCAGATCCGGTAGAAGCCCTCCGCGTCGCGCTCGGCGACGTCGCCGGTGCGCAGCCAGCCGTCCGGGACGGCCTCCCGGGTGGCGGCGGGGTTGCGCCAGTAGCCGGTGAAGACGTTGGGCCCGCGCACGACCAGCTCGCCGCGGCCCGGCCCGTCCAGGGGCCCGTCCGGGCCGAGGAGCGCGACGTCGACGTGCGGGTACGGCTTGCCCGCCCAGCCGACCCGGCCCGCGACCTCCTCCGGCGGCAGGCACAGGACGTTCGGGGCGGCCTCGGTGAGCCCGTATCCCTGGGTGATCCGCACTCCCCGGTCCAGCCAGGTGCGCAGCAGCGGCTCCGGCATCGGCGCGCCGCCGACGACCACGCACCGCAGCGAGGACAGGTCGGCGGTGGCGAACTCCGGCTGTGCCGCCATGAACTGGTACGTCGCCGGGACGCCCATCATCGTGCTCACCCGGCGCTCCGCGATGAGCCGCAACGCGCGACCGGCGTCGAAGGAGGGCTCGAGCACGACGGTGGCGCCCTTCCACCAGGCGAGCAGCGGCTGCACGTTCCAGCCGCCGACGTGGAACTGCGGGAGCACCTGCAGGACGACGTCGTCCTCCCGCAGCTCGCAGCCCCGGTCGAGCGACAGGTTCGTCCAGAAGCAGTTCGCGTGGCTGAGCAGCGCCCCTTTGGGCCGGCCGGTGGTGCCGGAGGTGTAGACGATCAGCAGCCCGGCGTCCGGGCCGGGCTCCCCGTCCCCGGGGAGGCCGTCCTGGCTGGGACCGGCCGCGACGGCGTCGAGGCCCGCGCGGGTCAGGTCCAGGACGGGCCCGCCGAAAGGCGGGGCGGCGAGGCCGGGCGCGGTGAACAGCATCGCCGGTTCGGCGTCGGCGATCTGATAGGCGAGCTCCGGCACGGTCAGCCGGACGTTCATCGGGACGAGGATCAGGCCGGCCTTGGCGCAGGCGAAGAACAGCTCGGCGTGCTCCGGCCGGTTGTCCGTCAGGGTCGCGACCCGGTCCCCCCGCCGGAGGCCGCGTGCGGCCAGCCCGGCCGCCAGCCGCTCCGACCGGTCGTCCAGCTCGGCGTAGGTGATCTCCTCGGTCCCGAACACGATCGCCGTCCGGTGCGGCGTCGTACGCGCCCGGTCGCGAATCCAGCGCCCGAGATTCACGAGGCACCGAGCCCGCGCCGGACGAAGGCGTACATCTCCTCGAAGACGTGCTCCGGCACCTCGCCGGCCTCGGCGTCGTCCCGCCACAGGATCCAGCGCATGCCGATCATCTCGCCGACGCCCATCAGCGCCCAGGCGACGACCTCCGGATCGGCGGGGGCGATCTCCCCGGCGTCCATCGCGCCGCGCAGCCCGGCGACATACCCGTCGGCGATCGCCTGGTAGTGCCGGCGGAGCGCGTCCGGCGCGGCGAACTCCGCCTGCCGGATGATGCGGTACAGCGCCGGGTGCTCGGCCGTGAACCGGAAGAACCCCCGGAACCCGAGCCGTTCGGCCTCCGCGCGGGTGCGGCCCTGCCGGGCGCCCTCGGACATGGCGCGGCGGACCCGGCGGTTCAGGTCGGCGACGAGCTCGTCGAAGATCTGCCGCTTGCCCTGGAAGTAGATGTAGAAGGTGCCCTGCGCGACCTCGGCCGCCTCGGTGATCTTCACGATCGACGCGTCGTGGTAACCGAGGGCGCCGAACACCTGCTCGGCGGCGTCCAGGAGGCTGCGCCGGGTGCGCTCCCCCTTCGCCGACAGCGGCCGCCCGCGCGTGCTGGTGGGCGGCGGCTCCTCCTCGATGCGCCAGGCCATCGGCTCAGCCCGCCAGGTGCGCGTGGAACAGCGCGGCGAACTCCTCCGGCCGCTGGGCGTACGGGAAGTGCCCGGTGCCGGCCATCACCTCTTCCCGGTAGGCGCCGTAGCGGTCGAGGACCTGCCGGGTCTGGGCCTCCATGGGCTGGGCCGGGAAGGCGTCCTCACCCGGCCAGCCGGGGACGTACCCGAGCGCGCCCAGGTGGCCGAGGTCGCACATCGAGGTGTCGGAGACGACCGCGTCCCGGTCGCCGTGCACCCACAGCACCGGGGCCCGGCAGCCCGACTCCGGGAAGGTGCTCCAGTCGAAGTACTTCGGCGACATCGTGTTCAGCACCCCGCGGGAGCCGGGCGCGGTGCCGGGCCAGTGCGGGGACGTCGTCGCGTCGCCGGGGTAGTGGTCGTCGCCGACCCGGGTGCGCAGGATGCCGTCGAGCAGCTCCTCCTCGCTCCGTACGGCCTCGGCGCCCGGGAAGTAGAGCGTCCGGACGACGTTGCGCGGCGACACCGGATGCCCGTCGGTCCGGTCGCCCTCCCGCATGAGCTTGACCAGGTCCGGGTTGGCCGTGCCGCCGCCCGATCCGGCGAAGTCCGGCGTGCAGGGCGTGCCGTCGAGGCGGGTGCCGCCGAAGCCGTACGGGCTGACGGGCGCGACCAGCGTGATCGTCCGCGCGCGCTCGGGGTGCCGGCCGGCCAGGTCCATGACGACGCCGCCACCCATGGAGTGCCCGACGAGGTGGACCGACTCCAGGCCGAGCTCGTCGAGCAGGGTGAGAAGATCGTCGCGGAAGTCGCCGACGCCGCGCGTCGCGTCGATCGGCGCCGGGTCGCTGCGGCCGAACCCGCGCAGGTCCGGGGCGATGCCCCGGTAACCGGGCGGCAGCAGGCGAAGCTGCTCGTCCCAGGCGGAGCCGTCGGACAGGTTGCCGTGCACGAACAGCACCGGCTCGCCCTCGCCCGCCTCTCGCGTGTGAAGGACCATGATTCCCCTCCCGACCGGCTCTTGACGGGGTGCGCCGGCACCGCCAAATTAACAGGTGAATCACCTCTCATAAAAGGGGCGGCGGATGCGCAGAATCCTGGTCACTCTGATCCTCCTGTTGATGTTCGCGTCGCCCCTCCCGGCATACGCGACATCCTCGGTCACGCTCGAGGCGACCTACACCAGCGGCCTGGAGAACGGCTGGGGCACGGTCGAGCGGTACCGCGACACCTCCTCCGGATTCGCCGCCGAGGACTATCCGCCGGGCGGCGTCGGCGACCAGACCGGGCAGACGCAACGGCTGTTCGGCGGGGTGGCGGAGCCGCACTCCTCCCGATTCCTGCTGTACCAGGCGCCGAACGCGCTGACCGGATCGAAGCCCGTGCCGGTGCTGCTCGTGCACGGCGCGAACCAGACCGCCGACCAGGCGTGGGCCAACCCCAACGTCCTCGGCCCGAACGGCTGCGGCAGCGCGAGCTGTCCCTCCACCGGCCTCATGCAGTACCTCGACGGGCGCGGCTACAAGGTCTTCGCGATCGGCTTCCCGCACAAGACCGGTGACGGGTACTACTGGAGCGAGCAGATCGGCGACGCGGTCAAGCTCATCAAGGCCAAGACCGGCGCGTCCCAGGTCGACGTCGTCGGCTGGTCCAAGGGCGCGTTCAACGCCCGCATGTACGTCTCGTCGCTGCGTAAGTCGTGGGGCACCGCGTACGCCGGTGACGTGCGGCGGCTGATCCTGCTCGGCGGGCCGAACAAGGGCTTCGACTGGGGCTTCCGGCACGGCTGGAGCCACGACTTCGCGATCTTCCCGCAGTGCGGCGGCTCCCTCGACGCGCCCGCGCCGCACACCGCGATGGTCTGCTACGGCCTCTGGTACGACGAGACGCAGCTCAGCTACGAGGGCACGGCGTTCCCCGGCGCGCGGCAGATGCTGTACCGCTGGGACGACGTCTACCCGCTGCCGACGACCGAGCAGGACTGGTACACCACCTACTACGGCGGGCAGGGCTACTACACGAGCGGCCGCGGCATCCAGTACAGCATCGACCAGGGCTCGCTGGTGCAGCCGCTGATCGACGCGGGTGTCCCGGCGAGCGTCCCGGTCTACGAGCTGTGCGGGAACTCCCCGACCATGCCGCTGATGCACAATGAGCACACCGGCCCGTCCGACGGCGCGGTGTTCGTCGCCAGCTGCACCAACACCGCCGGGATCGCGAACCGCGCGGCCTCGGCCACCCTGGCCCTCAACCACCTGCAGCTCGGCTGGAACTCCGGCGCGGAGGCCCAGGTGGCCTCCTGGCTGGGCTGATCGGAACAGACGAGAGGACGGCGATGACGACGGGCACGGTGACGGCGGCGGGCGTGCGGATCGCGTACGAGGAGGCGGGCGACGGTCCGCCGCTGCTGCTGATCCACGGTCTCGGCTACCCCCGCTGGGGCTGGGAGCCCGTCGTCGAGCCGCTCGCGAAGACGTACCGGGTCATCACGTTCGACAACCGCGGCATCGGCGGCAGCGACGCGCCGCCGGGGTCGTACGACACCGCGACCATGGCCGCGGACGCGGTCGCGGTGCTGGACGCGGTCGGCGTACGCCGGGCGCACGTGATGGGCGCGAGCCTGGGCGGAATGATCGCCCAGATGGTCGCCCTGGACCACGCCCACCGGGTCGACCGGCTGATCCTGGCCTGTACGACGCCGGGCGGAGCGGAGGCGTACCCGCTGCCGGAGGCGACGCTCGCCCTCATCCGCGAGGCCGCCGGCCTGCCGCCGGAGGAGGCGACGCGGCGCCTGACCGCGAACGCGCTGGCGTCGCCTCGCCCCCTGGAGGACCTCCTCGCCCGCAGGCTCGCCGACCCGCAGGATCCCGCGGCGTGGCAGGCGCAGTCGGCCGCCTCACTCGGCCACGACGCGTACGGGCGGCTGGCCGGCGTCACCGCGCCGACCCTGGTCCTGCACGGCACCGCCGACCGCGTCGTCGACCCACGCAACGCGCCCCTGCTGGCCGAGCGCATCCCCGGCGCGCGGCTGGAGTGGCTACCCGACCAGGGGCACCTCTTCTTCTGGGAGGACCCCGACGGCACGGTCGAACGGGTGCGGCGCTTCCTGGGCTGAGAGCTGCTACCCCTCGGCCGGGCCCACGCGGAACCAGTCGAACGCCGCGCCGTCGCCCGACGCGCCGGCCGGGGCGGTGCCGAACAGGCCGAGCGTCGCCCCGATCCACTTGCCCTGGGAGGCGGTGAACGGCCCGCCGAGCGGCTGGAGGCCGTGGCCGTCCGCGTCGGCCGCGAACCGGCAGACGCCACCCGGCCCGACCTCGATCCGCAGCCGTACCGCGGACCGGCCGCGCGACATCGGGATCGGCGCCACCGCGTCCACCTCGGCCTTGCCCTGGGCGGCCGTCCGGTAGCACAGCGCGAGCCCGGAATCGGTCCGCCGCAGCCCGATCCACGCGTACCCGTAGCCGAGCACGACCAGCCCGGCCCGCGCTCCCGGCGTCCGCGCGTCCAGCGTGAGGGAGGTCGTCGCGACGAACGACTCGGCGGGGAAGCGCTGGCCCAGGACGTTCGGCAGGAGCCGCAGGTCGGCGGTGTCGGCGCTGGGCGAGCAGGCCAGCCGGAGCCGGCCCGCGAGTCTCTCAGCGAGTCACGAAACGGTCAAGGACGCAGGATTCCCCCCGGGACGCCGGACCGGCCGTCCCGGGGGGCGGGGCTCATTCCAGGCCGCGGTACTCGAACCAGTCGAAGTCGGCGACGTTCGTGCTCGGCCGCCCCGTGGCGCCGGCGTACATACCGAGATAGGCGCCGATGAAGCCACCGGCGACCTCGGTGCTCAGCACGGTGCCGTCCACCGTGCCGCCGATCGGCCGCCACGGCGAGCCGGGCACGGCGTACCGGAACGCATAGGCCTGATCGTGCGCCTCGACCGCCAGCCGGACCCGGCCCTCGGGCAGGGCCTCCTCCGCGAGCGTCTCGTCGGCCCCGGCGGCCCTGCGGATCAGGCGGAGCACCCGCCGGCCGTCGCGGAGGGTGACCAGGAGGCGGATCTGGAACTCGTCGTTCTGCAGGAGGACGAGACCGGCGCACTCGTTCTCACCCCGCGGCGCGAAGTCCAGGGCCGTGTGCGCGGCGAAGCGCGCGTGGCTCTGCCGACGGGCGATCAGACTCGGGCACGCGTGCTCGGTCACGGTCTCCGGCCGCAGCCGCAGGCGCAGGTGGCCCGGGCGTTCGGCCAGGTCCCAGAAGCGCTCGCGCGGCGTACGGAGTTGGTTCCAGTGCGGGCCGAGCTCGGGGTCCTCGAAGTTGTCGCAGGCGGGCTCGGCGGGCCAGCGGTGCTCGGGCAGGTCCGGGGCGGCTTCGACGGCCTCGACCCGGCCGGTGCCGGGGGCGAGGACCGGCCAGTCGTCCTCCCACTCCACTCGTGCGAGGAAGGTCTCCCGGCCCAGGTTGCCCATGACCCCGCCGGACGGCCGGATCCCGAGCAGCACCGCCCACCACTCCCCCGTGCCGGTCTCCACCAGGTCGGCGTGCCCGGTCGCGACGATCGGGTGTTCGGTCCCGAGGTGGCGGTGGGTCAGGACCGGGTTGCGCGGGTTCCCCTCGTACGGGCCGGTGACCCGGCGGGACCGTGCCACGGTGACGGCGTGCTCGCGCGCGGTTCCGCCTTCGGCCACCACCAGGTGATAGAAGTCTCCGACCCGGTAGAGGTGCGGGGCCTCCGCCCAGACCGCGTCGTTCAGCGCGCCGTGCCAGAGCACGTGCTCCGGGCCGGTCAGGCTCAGCGTCGCCGGGTCGAACTCCCGCAGCCAGACCTCGGTGTGCCCGTCCGCGTCCACGGGCCGGGTCGCGTGGAACCAGACCCGCCCGTCCTCGTCGAACAGCAGCGACGGGTCGAAGCTCTCGTGCTCGCCCAGCCAGTGCGGCTCGGACCACGGCCCGGCCGGGTCGGTCGCCGTCACCACGAAGTTGCCGGACGGGCCGGTGCCGTCGACCAGCGTGCAGACCACGTAGAAGGTGCCGCCGGCATGGCGGATCGTCGGCGCGTACAGGCCGCCCGACGGCCGGACGCCGTCCAGCGGCAGCTGCTCCGGCCGGTCCAGGACGTGGCCGAGCGGCCGCCAGTGCACCAGGTCCCGGCTGTGGTGGATCGGCAGGCCGGGGAACCACTCGAACGAGGAGGTCACCAGGTAGTAGTCCGCGCCGACCCGGCAGATCGACGGGTCGGGGTGGCAGCCCGGCAGAACCGGGTTGCGGAAGACACGTGCTGACGGCGCCGGCCGTCCTCCGGTGCTCACCACGCCCCGATCAGGCGGCGGGCGAAGCGGTGGACAGCCGGACGCGCAGCTCGGTGGCGAGCTCGACGCGCGGGGTCACGAGCGTCTCGCCGTCGAGGAGTTGGAACAGCGTCCGGGCGGCGACCCGCCCCATCTCCTCGAGCGGCTGGCGCACGGTGGTCAACGGCGGCGACAGCCACTGGCAGAGCGGCAGGTCGTCGAAGCCGACGACGCTGAGGTCCGCCGGAACGCTGAGACCCGCCTGGCGCGCCGCCTCGTAGACGCCCATCGCCTGCTGGTCGCTGCCCGCGAAGATCGCGGTGGGGCAGTCCGGCGACTCGAGCAGGTCGCGCGCGGCCTGGAACCCGCCTTCGTACTGGAAGTCGCCGTACCGGATGAGGCCGCGGTCCAGCTCGATGCCCGCGCGCTCCAGAGCGGCCCGGTATCCGTCGATCCGGGCCTGGGTGCAGAGCATCTCCTGCGGACCGCCGATCGCGGCGATGCGCCGGTGCCCGAGGGAGATGAGGTGCTCGGTCGCCGAGAGGCCACCCGACCAGTTGGTGGCGCCGACGCTGACCAGGTCGGTGTCGGGCAGGTCCACCGGGTCGATGACGACGAGCCCGACTCCCGCCCGCTCGATCTGGGCGCGCTGCGCCGCGGTGATCCGCGAGGTGACCAGGATCACGCCGTCACTGTGGTGCTGCACGCTGAGCGAGGCCCAGCTCGGCGGACGGGCGTCGTCCCCGCGCACGAGCGACACGACGGTGCCCGTGCCGCGCTCGGCGCACTCCGCCTCGACCCCCCGCAGGATCTCCACCGCCCAGGGACTGTCGAGCCCGCTGATGACCACGTCGACCAGCCCGGACCGGCGCGCCCGCCGCACGCCCGGCGGGAGGTAGCTGTGGGCCTTGAGCAGCCGGGTGACCCGCTCCCGGGTGGCCGCGGCGACGTCGGTCCGGCCGTTGAGCACCTTGGACACCGTCGCCGTGGAGACGCCGGCCTCCACGGCGATGTCGGCCAAGGTGGGCCGGGAGCGCCGACCGGTCGTCTGTTCCGATCCCGTTTCGGCTGGACGTGCCACGCACCCCTCCACATCGTCGACCCGTGTGTTTCGAAGATTAGCGCAATCTTTCGACATCCTCCTAGGAGCAGGTCGCCGGGTCAACGACGGGCGGCACTCACGCAGCCCGAGGAGAGCCCCTGCGGGGCGCGCCCGAAGGTGAGCTCAATGGTTTTCGAAAACTATCGACCGCCCCTGTGCCCCACGCCCCGTCCTCTGAGAAGATAGCCGACGTGACCAGCGACGAGCGGATCCCGGGTCCCCCGCAGGTGTTCGACGCCCATCTGCACATCATCGATCCGAGCTACCCGCTCACCGAGAACAACGGCTACCTGCCTCCGGCCTTCACCGTCCCGGACTACCGCGCGCGGACGGCGCCGCTGGGCGTCGTGGGCGGCGCGGTCGTCTCCGGGTCCTTCCAGGGCTTCGACCAGACGTACCTGCTGGACGCCCTCCGGCGGCTCGGCCCGGGCTTCGTCGGCGTGACGCAGCTGCCCGCTTCGGTGACCGACGAGGAGATCACCCGTCTGGACTCCTGCGGCGTCAGGGCCGTGCGGTTCAACGTACGGCGTGGCGGCTCGGAGACCCTCGACCACCTGCGGACGCTGGCCCGGCGCGTGCACGCGGTCGCCCGCTGGCACGTCGAGCTCTACATCGACGCGCGTGAGCTGCCGGAGCTGGCGCCGGTCCTGCGGTCCCTGCCCGCGGTGAGCGTCGACCACCTCGGCCTGTCCGAGGAGGGGCTGCCGGCCCTGCTGTCCCTCGTCGAGCGCGGCGCCCGGGTCAAGGCCACCGGCTTCGGGCGCGTCGACCTCGACGTGGCGAAGGCCGTCCGCGCGGTGCTCGACGTGAACCCGCGCGCGCTGTTCTTCGGCACCGACCTGCCGTCCACGCGGGCCCGGCGGCCGTTCCAGGACGACGACCTGCGGCTGCTCGCCGACCTGGCCGGGCCGGAGCACACGGCCGCGGTCCTTCATGACAACGCCGCCGCCTTCTACCGGGTGTGACGCGCCGGCGGTCGGCGAGGAGATCGAACAGGCGGCGGGTTCCGCGCCGCGCGAGGAGGAGTCCGCCATGCTGCTCGGTGAGGTCCGAGAGGAGATCGTCGACACCTGCCGGCGCCTGTCCGCGGCCGGTCTCCTGCCCGGGACGTCCGGCAACGTCAGCGTCCGGGCCGGCGACCACGTCGCGGTGACCCCCAGTGGCGTGGACTACTCCGAGCTGACCGCCGAGCTCGTCGGCGTGCACGCGCTGGACGGCACCCCGGTCGACGCGCCGCTGAAGCCCACGTCGGAGTTGCCGTTGCACCTGGCGGTGTACGCGGCGAAGGAAACGTCGGCGATCGTCCACACGCACTCGACGGCCGCCACGGTGCTGTCGACGCTCGTCGACGAACTGCCGCCGATCCACTACATGATCGCGCTGTTCGGCGGCCCGGTCCGCGTGACGCCCTACGCGACGTACGGCACCCGGGAGCTGGCCGACGCCACCGTGCGCGCGCTGCGCGAGTCCACGGGCTGCATCCTGGGCAACCACGGCACGGTCGCGGTCGGCGCCGATCTGGGCGCGGCCCGTACCGGCGCCGAGTACCTCGAATGGCTCAGCGAGCTCTACCTGCGCGCCGTGAGCGCCGGCAAGCCCCGCCTGCTGGACGCGGAGGAGATCGCCCGCGTGGCCGCGAAACTCTCCGGCTACGGCCAGACCCCACCGCGCTGACCGCTTCGTCGTCGGATGTGACGATCGCCGCAGGACCCGGCCGGTGGTGTCGGCGTCGCCGGGACGGGTAGCCGACCGATCAGAGGCGGACGCAGTGCCACCGCCCTGACGGAAGGAGTACGCCATGGCCGAGTACGAGCGGTCCCGTGCCTTCGACGCGCCTCCCGAGCTGGTGTTCGACGAGGCGTCCGACCCGGACACGATGGACCAGTGGCTGCCCGGAGAGGTACACCTGGAGTCGGCCGACCTGCCCGAGGTCACCGTCGAACACGGCTCCGAGCGAGAACGTGCACTGATGCGCGCCGAACGCGATCAGCTCCGGGTCGAGTGGGGCACCCGCGACACGGGCGAGTACGCCGGCTGGCTGCAGGTCACCGGCATCGACCCGGACCGCAGCGAGGCCGTCGTCCACCTGTCCTTCTTCGACGAGGAGCACGCGCCGCCCCGCTCCCGGATCGAGCAGGAACTGGCCGAGAGCCTGGATCGCCTGACCGAGAAGGTGCGCCACCGCAGCGAGCGGTCCGGCGGATAGCGCCCGCACCCGGTGACCGGCGGTGGGGCCGGTCACCGGCGGCCCTTTCACATCCGGCGAAGAACCTAAGCAAAGATCACCCAAGGTCTTGCCGACGATGACGACGCAACTCCGGCGCTCACGGAGCGTAGGCCCTAGACTCCCGGGACGCCGAAGAACTGTATCCGGTAGGCGCCGGTGGCCGCGAGTCGGGAGTCGGCACTGAAGGCGACTGAGGAAATGTAGTTCTCGTCGGTCAGTGTGGCGGCCTCGGACCAATCGCGAGTACTCCAAACCTTCACGGAAGACTCACAGCTGAACGCACAGGCAAGAAAACGGCCGTCCGGGCTGAAGGCGATCGATTCCGCGAATTCACTCTCGCCGGTAAGCCTCGCAACATTTCGCCAGGTTGTCGCATCCCAGATCATTACCTGGCCACCACCGCTAGCCAAGAACGAGCCATCCGGACTGAACGAGATCTTTTCGCCCCAGGAATTCTCGTGGGTCAGCACGGCCACCTCTACCCACCTTCGAGTATCCCAAATTCTAATGTTGTCCGTGATGTCTCTGCAACCGACCGCCAACCACGAACCGCCCGGATGGAACACGACCGAAAGAACGTCCTCGCCGATAGGAAGAGTGGTCAGCTCACGCCAATCTTCAGTACTCCAGATCCTGGTCGTCTTGTCTCTGCTACCGGTTGCGACTATTCGGCCGTCTGGGCTGAACGCCGCAGACCGGACCCAGTCATCATGCCCGCGGAGGGTCGTCACCTGTCTCCGCCGCTCGGGCTGCCAGATCCGGGCAGTGTTGTCGCAAGCGGCACTGACGAGTAGCTCGCCATCAGAATTGAACGCCAGTTCGTTGATCGGATCCGCGTGTCCGCTCAAAGTAGCGATTTCAGCCCAGGTCGAAGTGTCGAATATCGTAATGTCCAAGGCACCGCCGGAAACCATGAGCCGACCGTTCGGACTGAAAGCGATCCCGATTGTGAACTTATCGATCGGCGTGCACGCTCTGGTCCACGGCGTAGCGCTCCGAAGCGCCGACGGCGAACACCCGTTCCCCGCAGCAGGCGTTGGCATCCGGCCTTGGATCGGATCTCTGGCGAGCCCAGTTGAATCAAGACGCACCCGCAGCTGGGACGCGCACCCTAAAGCGAGGTATACGTCGTCATCGCTAGGCCAGCCCCGGGCAGCGGGGTGAGCGCAGGCATTACGGACGACTCGGAGATGATGCACACGGTCAAGCGCCACGCCGGTCACTCCGGACAGATATTCCGCACTCTTGGACAGCTGATGGTCCGGGACGTGGGCTTGCAGTTCACTCCATCGGAGGATTATCTCCGACGCTTCCGGCGGTGGCCCATCAACCACATAGTGCACACGGCGACCACGCTGAGCCACACCGCACCTCCTGCTCTCACGCCGGCACGTTCAGAATAATCCGCGAATGCCTGGAGGACTCGCGCGGCGATCAACCACTCGAACAGCCACGGATGCGCCTGCCGCGCCCCGGCATGAACAGGTCGAGGGCGGTTCGCTTCGCATGCCGAGGTTGGAGTCAGATCTCGCTGCGGTCCCAGCCGGTGTCGAGGTTCTGCAGGAGTTCCCTAACGACGGGACGGTGATGGCCGCCGGCGGATGGATCCTCTGCGACCCTTCGCAGCATGTCCGCCGCCGCCCGTACCCTCTCTACGACGCCCTCGCACACATCCACGGGGCCACGCTCCGCATCGTCGTAGATTCCGCACTCCGGATCGGCCACGAAGCAACCCCACCAGTCCAACAGCGCGTGGAGAGCCTCCATGCGCGCCGGGCCGGGCTGATCGGCGATCACTTCCAGGAACAGGGTGGTCGCAGGCACTGCAGCCGCGTACAGCGTCCCCGCGTGATCGTTGCTGACCGCGTACCGCAGATCCGCCACCGCCCTGGCGGCGTGCTCGGCCGACCGAGGATCGCGTAGCGCGTCCACGGCGGCCCGAGCGGACATCGAGTCATAGGCGCGCGCGTCGGTGATCCGTGACCGATCGATGAGATTCACTGGCACTCCTGACGTAGGAACGACCAGGATCGTATGGGCCTGTGCCTGTCAGGGACGGAATCCAGCGCCGGCCCTGTCGCGGCGGGCGGCCTTGCCGCCGACCTGTACACCCGGGCGCGCCGCTCCGGGCCGCGCCTCCCTCACAGACCCGGTGAGGGTGCGCCGAACGCTCGGCGTTCTAACTGACGAAGCAGCGCGAACCTCGCATCTCGCATGCTGTGGCGCGGGTTTTCCGAGCGTTCGGCGCGGCGCGGCCGGTGGCGGTCCTACAGGTGGGCGATCAGGAGTTCTGGGCGTTCTACGCAGTCGGCGACGAAGCGCAGGAAACCGCCGGCCACGCCGCCGTCGCAGACGCGGTGGTCGAAGGTGAAGGACAGCTGCGCCACCTTGCGCAGCCGGATCTCCCCCTCGAACGCCCACGGCCGGTCGGCGATCCGCCCGACGCCGAGCATGGCGGCCTCCGGGTGGTTGATGATGGGGTTTGAGCCGTCCACGCCGAACACTCCGTAGTTGTTCAGGGTGAACGTTCCGCCGGTGAGGTCACGGGGGTCGAGCCGGCCGGCACGGGCGGCCTCGGTGCGCTCGCGGATCCGGGCGCCCAGCTCGGCGAGTGTCAGCCGGTGCGCGTCGCGGACGACCGGGACGAGGAGTCCCCGGTCCGTCTGGGCGGCGAAGCCGAGGTGGACCTGCGGAACCTGGACGATCTCCTCGCGTTCGGTGTCGACATACGCGTTGAGCTCGGGGAACCTCCGCAGCCCGGCGACGCAGATCCGGGCGAACAGCGCCAGCATTCCGATGCGGGCGTCGGGGAGCGTACGGGCGAGTCCCTCTTTGAGCTCGACCAGGGGTGTGGCGTCGACGTCCACCCACGTGCTCGCGTCCGGGATCTCCCGCCTGCTACGGGAGAGCTTCTCGGCGATCGTCCGCCGTACGCCCCGGATCGGGACCCGGACGGGGGCCTGGTCGTCCGCCGACTCCACCGGCTCGGGGGCCACGGTCAGACCGGGGGCCGCCGCCGGAGCCGGGACGGCGGCCTCCGGCGCCTGGGCCGTGGCGGTCGTGGCTCTGCCGGGCCTGGTGGCCGCGGCGATGGCGGCGTCGACGTCCCGGCGGAGCACGACGCCGCCGGGGCCGCTCGGGGTGAGGGCGGCGAGGTCGATGGCGTGCGCCCGGGCGAGTTGGCGGACCACGGGTGAGATGACGCGCGGCGCCTCGGGCCGTACGGTCGTCCGGGCGGCCGAAGTGGCCGAGGCGGCCCGAGGGGCCGCGGCGACCTGAGGCGGGGCGGGGTCACGGCGCTGCGGAAGGGAAATAGTGCGCCCGGCGCGGCGGCGGCGTGAGCGGCGCGCCGCGCTGGTTCCGTAGCCGACAAGGACGTTGCCGGATCCGGCGCGTTCCTCCTCGCGGTACCGCTCGTCGCGGGCCTCACGGCGGCGTTCGTCTGCGGTCGGTGAGTTCTCCCCCGCCGTGTCGTCCGGTCCGGCCGCTACGGTCACCGCGATGAGGGGCTCGCCGACCGCGATGACGGAACCCACCTCGCCGTACAGCCGGGCGACCGTGCCCTCGATCGGGATGGGGACGTCGACGGCGGCCTTGGCGGTCTCGACCTCGACGACGTTCTGGTCGACGGTGACGGTGTCCCCCGGTGAGACGCGCCACTCGGTGATCTCGGCCTCGGTCAGTCCCTCGCCGAGGTCGGGCAGGCGGAAGATCACCTCGGTGCCGGTGGCGATCACGCGGCACCGCCCAGCGGCAGGAAGCGCGGGTCGGGGCGGTCGTCGCGCTGGAGACGGTCGAGGGTGTCGAGGATCCGGTCGACGTTCGGGAGGTGATGCTGTTCGAGCATCGGCGGCGGGTACGGGATGTCGTAGCCGGTCACCCGGAGCACGGGTGCGTGCAGGCTGTGGAAGCAGCGTTCCTGCACGCGGGCCGCGATCTCCGCGCCGACCCCGGCGAACCCGGCGGCCTCGCTGACGATCACACACCGGCCGGTCTTCCGCACCGACGCGGCGACGGTCTCGTCGTCGAACGGGACGATCGTCCGCAGGTCGACGACCTCCAGGTCCCAGCCCTCCTCGACGGCGGCCTCGGCGGCCTCCATCGCGACGGTCATGGTCGGGCCGTAGGCGACGAGCGTCGCGTCGGCGCCCCGGCGGCGGATCGCGGCGCGGCCGAAGGGCTCGGTGCGCGCCGGCAGGGCGACCTGTGACTTCGACCAGTACAGCTTCTTGGGCTCCAGGAAGATCACCGGGTCCGGGTCCTCGATCGCCTCCCGGAGCAGCGAGTACGCGTCATCGGCCGTGGCGGGCGTGACGACCTTCAGGCCGGGCGTGTGCGCGTAGTAGGCCTCGCTGGAGTCGCAGTGGTGCTCGACTCCCCCGATGCCGCCGGCGTACGGAATCCTGATCACCATCGGGAGGGCGACCCGGCCGCGGGTGCGGTTGCGCATCTTGGCCACGTGCGAGGCGATCTGTTCGAACGCGGGGTAGGCGAAGGCGTCGAACTGCAGCTCGACGACGGGCCGGAAGCCGCCCATGGCCATGCCGACGGCGAACCCGACGATCCCGGCCTCGGCGAGCGGCGTGTCGAAGCAGCGGTCCTCGCCGAACTCCGCGGTGAGGCCGTCGGTGATGCGGAAGACGCCGCCGAGCCGTCCGACGTCCTCGCCGAGGATCACGACCCGTTCGTCGGCGGTGAGGGCGTCGCGGAGCGCGGAGTTCAGGGCCTGCGCCATGGTGGTGGACGGAGTGGTCACGTCAGCGCCTCCTCGGCCTCGAGTTCGGAGCGGAGCGACGCCCGCTGTTCGTCCAGTTGCGGGGTCGGGACGTCGTAGACGTGGTCGAACATTCCGAGCGGGGCGAGTTCGGGGTCGGCGTTCATCGCGGTGCGCAGCCGGGCGGCGAACTCCTCGGCGGCCGTCGCCGCCTCCGCGACGTCCTCGTCGGAGAGGTGGCCGCGGCGGCGCAGGTACGCCTCCAGCCGGGCGATCGGGTCGCGCCGTCGCCACTCCTCGGCCTCCGCGTCGGTGCGGTAGCGGGTCGCGTCGTCGGCGTTGGTGTGCGATTCGAGGCGGTAGGTGTGCGCCTCGACCAGGAACGGGCCGTGGCCGGAGCGCGCGTGCTCGGCGGCGGCGGACAGCACCGCGAGCACCGCGACCGGGTCGTTGCCGTCGACGCGCTCGGAGCGGATGCCGTATCCGACGCCCTTGTGGGCCAGGGACGGCGCGGCGGTCTGCCGGTCCAGCGGGACGGAGATGGCGTACTGGTTGTTCTGCACCAGGAACACCACGGGCGCCTTGAACACGGCGGCGAAGTTGAGCGCCTCGTGGAAGTCGCCCTCGCTGGTCGCCCCGTCTCCGACGCAGGCGAGCGCGATGCGGCCGCTGCCCTTGCGCCGCTCGGCGTAGGCGAGGCCGGCGGCGTGGACGGTCTGCGTCGCCAGCGGGGTGCACTGCGGCGCCACGTGGTGGCGGTGCGGGTCGTAGCCGCAGTGGGCGTCGCCGCGCAGCAGGGCGAGGACCTCGGTCGGCTCGATGCCGCGGGTCACCAGCGCCATGGACTCGCGGTACGTGGGGAAGAACCAGTCGCCGTCCTGGAGCGCGAGAACGGCCCCGACCTGACAGGCCTCCTGGCCGTGGCTCGACGGATACACGGCGAGGCGTCCCTGTTTGGTCAGCGCCGTCGCCTGGGCGTCGAACCGGCGCCCGACGACCATCGCGCGGTACGCCCGGCGGAGGGTCTCCGGGCCCGGCAGCGGATAACGGGGCCGGCCCCGTACCGCCGCTCCGGTGTCGGTGAGAAAGCGGACCGGGCGCTCCGAGGGGAGCAGCGCCTCCGGGCCGCCGTCGTGCTGTCGATCCGTCATCCGGCCCCGCCTTCCTTGCTCGGCCAGTGCTAGGAATATCGGTTGAAATAGGCCAAAAGACCAGTAGGCAGCCGAAAACACGGACGAACTGCTCGGGTAGGGGGCGCTCATGGATCATCTGTCCTTCGAGGCGACGGGGGACCCCGGTCCCGCCGGACGAACGGCGCCCCCGCTCGACGACGTGGACCGCGCGATCCTCCGCGAACTGGAGAACGACGGCCGGATGTCCATGCGCACCCTCGCCGAGCGGGTGAGCGTCTCGCGCTCGAACGTCTACGCGCGGGTGGAACGGCTGGTCGCCGAGGGCGTCATCACCGGCTTCACCGCCCGGATCGATCCCGTACGGGCGGGGCTGGGCACCGCGGCGTACGTGCTGCTCACGATCGAGCAGCACTCCTGGCGGGAGGTCACCGCGCGGCTGCGCGAGGTGCCCTACATCGAGCATCTGGCGTTCGTCGGCGGCGACGTCGACCTGGTGATGCTGGTGCGCACGCCCGACAACGTCACACTGCGCGACGTCGTCCTCGCCCGCATCCACGCGCTCCCCGGCATCCGGTCGACGCGCACCTGGCTCATCTTCGACGAGGCGGCCGGCAGCCGCCGCCTCCACTGACGCGATCGTGAAAACGTGGGGCCGTCGTTTCGGAGGCGGTGACGGCCCCCATCACGACGCGATCTCATCGCCCTGTCCGCGCGGCCGGCGAACGGGCGGTGAAGGCCGGTTGTCACGATTCGTGTTCTGAGCACCCTTATCCGCCGCGAGGACGGTCGCCGCGGTCACCGGCTGGGGGTTCTCCCGGAGCACGGCCGGCGCGTGCGGCGTCTTCAACGCCCATTCGCCGGATCGGCGTGAACCTTTTCGTAAAGCCGTGAGCGGCATTCCGCCGCGTACCGGAGGGCCCTCGCGCCGAATGGCGACGGCGCCGGCCCGGGCGGGCGCCGCCCCGGCGACGCCGGGGGCGGGTGCCGTGGACCGCGCGGACCGGCCCGCGACGAGGTCTTGACGGGCCCGCGAGAGCAGGAGCATCATCACCCCCAATCTGAGATCGTTCTCACATTGGAGCTTGCATTGAGCCTGGTACGCCAGCCCGTCCGCCCCCTGGCACCGATTCCCGATACCCTCCGTGGCGATATCGACGTCGCCGTGACACCCGAGATCGAGGCGCGGGTGACCGCCTTCGTCGAGAAGGCCCTGAAGCCGACGACCCGGGTCATCTACCTCGTGGGCTGCGGCGGGTCGCTGTTCATGTTCGGGGCGATGCGCTTCATCCTGGAACGCTCCCCCATCCCCGCGGTGGCGCTGAACGCCGACGAGTTCATGCTGCGCAGGCCGTCCGCCCTCGGCCCGGACTCGATCGTGATCGCCAGTAGCACGAACGGCGGCACCGCCGAGACGGCGCGGGCCGTCCGGTTCGCCCGTGAGGCGGGCGCGCCGGTGCTGCTCGTCACGAAGGACCCGGAGAGCCTCGTCGCCAAGGAGGCGGCGGACATCGTCCTGCACCGCAGCGTCGAGGCCAAGCAGGTCCTCCAGGGCCTCATCGCGTACTCCCTGCTCAAGGCGCAGGGCGTCGCCGACGACTACGACGAGGCCGTGGCCGCCTTCCGCTCCTGCTCGGCGGCGTTCGAGAAGTCCGTGCTGGAACTGGACGACCACCTGCGCGACATCGCGGCGGCGTGCGTGGACGAGCCGTGCGTGTACGTCCTCGGCTCCGGCCCCCTGGAGGGCGCGGCCCAGACGTTCGCGGCCTGCTACCTGCAGGAGATGCAGATCAAGCACGCGGTCGCCACCGGCTCGGGCGAGTTCCTGCACGGCGCGTTCGAGGTCATCGACGGCGAGGTGCCGGTGATCCTGCTCCTCGGCGAGGACTCCACGCGGCCGATGGGACAGCGGACGCTGAACTTCCTGGAGCGCTACAACCACCGCAACCACGTCATCGACGGCGCGTCCCTGTCGCTGCCGGGCGTGCCGGCGGACCTGCGGGCCACCGTCGGGGCGTTCATCATGGCCAGCGCGGTCACGGCCCGGCTGGCGCAGCACTTCGAGGCGTTCTCGGGCCGTCCGCTGACCGACCGCCGCTACATGTGGAAGGTCGAGTACTGATGCGGCTCGCCGCCGTCGGTGACAACATCATCGACTGCTATCCGGAGACCGGGCACATGTACCCCGGCGGCAACTGCGTGAACGTCGCCGTCCACGCGGCACGCGCCGGCGCCCGGTCCTCCTACGTCGGATCGGCCGGGCGGGACGAGCGGGGCGACCAGCTCGCCGCCGCCCTCCTGGCCGAGGGCGTCGACGTCTCACGCCTGCGGCGGCCGGCCGGGCCGACCGGCTACGCCACGGTGGTCAACGTCGGCGGCGAGCGCACCTTCGGGCCGTACGACCGGGGCGTGGCGCGGTTCCGGCTCGACGATGAGGACTTCGAGTTCATCGCGGCCCACGACCTGGCCCACTCCAGCTACTCGGCGCAGCTGGAGGACCAGCTGCCGGCCGTCGCCGAACGCGTGCCCCTGTCGTTCGACTTCGACGCGCACACCGGCGACGAGTACGCCGCCCGGCTGATCCCGCACGTCACGTACGCCTTCTTCTCGGCCTCCCATCTCAGCGAGACCGAGACCGGCGATCTGCTGCGCTGGGCGTGCGGCCAGGGCGCCCGCGTCGCCCTGGCGACCCGGGGATCGGCGGGCGCGCAGCTCTTCGACGGCCGCGAGCTCCTCGCGGAACCGGCCGCGCCGGTCGACGTGGTCGACACCCTCGGGGCCGGAGACACGTTCATCGCCCATATGCTGACCGGCCTGACCTCGGGTTTCGGGAAGCAGAAGACCCTGCGGCGCGCCTGCGCGCACGCCGCACGGGTCTGTACCTCCCTCGGTGCCTTCGGGCACGCCAGACCGATCACCTCCGACCTGACACGGCACCTGTCCGCCACAGCAGCAAAGGAATCATGATGACCGGTACCCGT
Organism: Actinoallomurus rhizosphaericola; assembly: GCF_024055675.1. NCBI lineage: Bacteria > Bacillati > Actinomycetota > Actinomycetes > Streptosporangiales > Thermomonosporaceae > Actinoallomurus > Actinoallomurus rhizosphaericola. The sequence goes on from NZ_JAMXMW010000026.1 coordinate 105,454, forward strand.
GGTGGCCGCGCGAGCGTGGCCCTGGCCGCGCTCACGGCGTGCGCGGCGCTCTTCCTGTCCGCCTGCGGCGGCAACGACTCCAAGTCCTCCGCCTCCGGGACCTCGCCGGCCGCGCAGGCGGCGGACCCCGCGGTCGCCAAGCTCGTGCCCGCGAACCTCAAGAGCGCCAAGGTCGCCGTCTTCGGGGACTGGGCCCCGGAGGAGTACGTCGAGAACGGCCAGATCAAGGGCTGGAGCGTCGACGTGGCCAAGGCCATGGCGGCCAAGATGGGGATGACCTTCACCTACCAGGCCACCGGCTTCGACGTCATCATCCCCGGGCTGAACAACGGCCGGTACGACCTGGCGGTGGCCTCGCTCGGCGTGACCCCCGACCGGCTGCAGAGCCTGGACTTCGTCCCCCTGCAGAAGGAGGGCACGGCCTTCGGCTGGAAGAAGGGCGCGGGCCTCAACATCGCCAGGCTGCAGGACGTGTGCGGCAAGTCCGTCGCGGTGCTGACCGGGGCCTGGGAGTACAAGTACCTCACCGACAACAACGCCAAGATCTGCGGCTCGAACCCGATGAAGATCGAGCAGTTCAAGGACCAGCCCTCCGCCGAGCTGGCCGTCACGTCCGGCCGCGTCCAGCTGGTCGCCGCCGGGTCCGGCAAGCTGAAGTACAGCGCCAAGCAGAGCGGCCGGCTCGACACCTCCAGCCTGCTCGTCAACGCCGTCTACAACGGGCTGGGCGTGAAGCAGGGCAGCCCGCTCGGGCCGGCGCTCAAGGCGGCCCTCCAGTCGGTCATCGCCGACGGCACCTACGCCAGGATCCGCTCCAAGTGGGGCGTCAGCAGCCAGGGCGACCTCAAGACCGCCGTCCTCATCACCAAGGCCCACCCCGAGGGCTGAGCCGCCCGGGACCCCTCTGACCAGAAGGAGTCGACGATGACGATCGCGGGCAGCCCCGCCGACCAGGCCGCGCAGGACGGCGGGTTCCGCAGTGCGGAGGGGGCGCGCAAGGTTCCGCTCCGGCATCCGTGGTGGTGGGTCGGAGGGGCCCTGCTCATCCTGGTCATCGGGATGTTCGTGCAGCTCCTCGTCACCAACAAGAACATGGACTGGTCGACGGTCCTGACGTTCCTGTTCGACGGCGAGATCCTCAAGGGGCTGCTCAGGACCCTGGAGCTGACCGTCCTCGCCATGGTGATCGGCCTGGCCCTCGGCATCCTGCTGGCGGTGATGCGGCTGTCGGCCAACCCCCTGTTCCGGGCCGTCAGCTGGCTGTGGCTGTGGTTCTTCCGCGGCGTGCCGCCCCTGGTGCAGATGGTCTTCTGGTTCAACCTGGCGACGTTGCTCCCGAAGCTCAAGCTCGGCATCCCGTACGGGCCCGTGCTGGCGTCCTGGGACACCAACACCGTGATCTCGGCGTTCACGGCGGCCATCCTCGGCCTGTCCCTCACCGAGAGCGCGTACGCCGCGGAGATGATCCGCGCCGGCATCCAGGCGGTGTCGAAGGGGCAGACCGAGGCGGCGCTGTCGATCGGGATGTCACGGTTCCAGGTGATGCGGCGGGTCGTGCTGCCGCAGGCGCTGCGCATCGTCGTGCCGCCGATCGGCAACGACCTCATCTCGATGCTGAAGTTCACCTCGCTGGTGAGCGTCCTCGCCACTCCGGACCTGCTCTACAGCGCACAGATGATCTACTCCCGCAACTACAAGACCATCCCGCTCCTGCTCGTGGCCACCATCTGGTACCTCGTGCTGACCACGCTGCTCACCGTGGCCCAGCAGCAGGTCGAGAAGCGGCTGAAGACGACGCACCACCGGTCCGGCGCGATGAAGAACGTCAAGCGGCTGCGGTTCCTCCCCTCGTTCGGAAAGGCGTGAGCCGGTCATGGTCCCTCTCCTGCGAATCGAGAAGGTCAACAAGGCGTTCGGCGCGAACCACGTCCTGCGGGACGTGTCGCTGGACGTCCACGCCGGTCAGGTGCAGTGCGTCATCGGCCCGTCCGGTTCCGGCAAGAGCACACTGCTGCGCTGCGTCAACCGGCTGGAGGTCCCCGACAGCGGGCACGTCTATCTCGACGGGCAGCCGATGGGCTTCCGCTGGAAGGGCGACGCCCTCCGCGAGATGACCTCGTCCCAGCTCGCGGCGCAGCGCCGCCAGATGGGCATGGTCTTCCAGGGCTTCCACCTGTTCCCGCACCGCCGGGTCATCGAGAACGTCATCGAGGGCCCGGTCGTGGTGAGCGGCGTTGACCGGGCGACCGCGCGCGAACGGGCGATGGAGCTGCTGTCCAAGGTGGGCCTGGCCGACAAGGCCGACGCGTACCCCGACTCGCTGTCGGGCGGGCAGCAGCAGCGCGTCGCGATCGCCCGCTCCCTGGCCATGCGGCCGAAGCTCATGCTCTTCGACGAGCCCACCTCGGCGCTCGACCCCGAACTCGTCGGTGACGTCCTCGCCGTCATGCGGGACCTGGCCGACGAGGGGATGACGATGGTCGTGGTCACCCACGAGATGGGCTTCGCGCGCGACGTCGCCGACCACGTGGTCTTCATGGACGGCGGATGCGTCGTGGAGGCCGGCCCGCCGGGGCACATCTTCGGCGCGCCCGAGCACGAGCGCACCCGCTCGTTCCTGGCCCGGGTGCTCTGAGGTGGCGACCCTGATCCTGTCGGACGCGCAGATCCGGGCCGCCGTCGGCGCCGCCGACGTGGTGGACTCCCAGGATCGCGCCTTCCTCCTGGCCGCCGAGCGCGGGCGCGTACGGTCGGCGCAGACGCACTACACGACGTTCGCGCCGGACGGCATGGCGTTCGTGCACAGCGCCGCCGCCGACGGGGAGACCGGCGTCGTCTTCAAGACCGGCACCCAGCATCCCCGCAACGCGGACCACGGCCTGCCGACCGTCCACGCGACCGTGACCGTGCACGATCCCGACTCCGGCCGGACCGTCGGCGTGCTGAACGGCGCGACGATCACCGCGCTGCGCACCGCGGGCGGTCTGGTCTCGGCGGCGCGGGCCCTGTCCCCCGGCCGGCCGCACACCGTCGGCGTGCTGGGCGCCGGCGCGCAGGCCACCGAGTTCGCCCTCCTGGCGCACGCGCTGCTGCCGGTCGACCGCTTCCTCATGTGGAGCCCCCGGCTGCACGCCCTCGGCCGGGCGCACCTCGACGCGCGCCTGTCGGACCTGCCGGTCGAGGTCGCGGCCTCACCACGGGACCTGTGCGAGCGCAGCCGTACGATCGCCGCCTGCACCCTCAGCCGTACGCCGGTGGTCGAGGGAGCCTGGCTCAGTGCGGGTACGACCGTACTGACGATGGGCTCGTACGCCCCCGACCGGTGCGAGATCGACGTCGCCTGCTCCGCGAAGGCCGCCCTGACCTTCACCGACCTGCCCGAGCAGGCGCTACGGTCGACCGGGCCGGTGCTGGAGGCCGTACGGGCGGGGGTGCTCGAGGAGGAGGCGGTGCGTCCGCTCGCCGAGGTGCTGCGCGGTGATCATCCAGAACACGCCGGCGAAGCGGAAACTGTAGTGTTCCACAGCAACGGCCTGGGTGTTCAGGACGCCGTGCTGGCGTGGCGGGCGTACACCGCCGCCCGCGCGAACGGCATCGGCACCCGGGTCGACCTGTGAACACGCCGCCTCCGTACGACACAGAAGGAACTCAACGTGGCGACTGAACCCGGATCCCGGGAACGCCCCAAGCGGTCGCGGCCCAACATCAACGACGTCGCGAAGCGCGCCGGCGTCTCACGGGCTACCGCCTCCCGCGTGCTCGGCGGATACGGTTACTCCAGCCAGGAGGTCATCGAGCGGGTGAACCAGGCGGTCCGCGAGCTCGGCTACGAGCCGGACCGCATCGCCCGCACGATGCGCAGCGGAAAGTCCGACGTCATCGGCTTCGTCTGCGCCGACATCTCCGACGCGTTCTTCTCCGCCGCCATGCGCGGCATCTGCGACGTCGCGCTGCGCGAGGGCTCCCAGGTCATCGTGATGAACACCGACGACCGGGCGAGCCAGGAACGGCAGGCCACCAAGGTCCTGCTGTCGCACAAGGTCGACGGCATCATCATCACCCCGATCGCGGTGCGCGAACACGGCCACATCGACGCCGTCACCCGCGCCGGGGTCCCCGTCGTCTCCCTCGACCGCCAGCTCAGCGACAGCGGCATCGACAGCGTCGTCGCCGACAACGAGGCCGCGACCGCCGCCGCGATCGGCCACCTCATCGGCCTCGGCCACCGCCGCATCGCCCTCCTCTGCTCCGTCCAGCCCGAGGAGCCCCCCGCGCTGCGCATCGGCAAGGTACGCGCGAGCGTCGCCGGCCCGTCCCGGCCCTCCCACGACCGGGTGCGCGGCTACCTGCGGGCCCTGTCCGCGGCGGGCATCCACCCCGACCGCGACCTCATCGCCCTCGTCCCGCACGACGAGCCGAAACGCCGCATGCACGCGGTGCAGACGATGCTCGAGCTCGAGGACCCGCCGACCGCGCTGTTCACGGCCGACAGCTACATGACCAAGAGCGCGTTCTCACTGCTCTCCGAGCGGGGCATCGCGATCCCCGGCGACATCTCGCTGCTCGGCTTCGACGACCTGGAGTGGACCACCCTGGTCCGCCCCCGGATCTCCGTCGTCGTGCAGCCGTCGTACGAGATGGGCCGCGCCGCCGCCGAGCAGCTGTTCGCCCAGATCGCCCGGAACGGCGCCCCGGGCACCGACGCCCGCGGCCGCCGCACCGTCGTCCCGGCCCGCTTCCTGGAACGCGACAGCGTCGCGGCAGCCCCCTGACCTCGGCTCCGATCCGCCTCATTCGTTCTCTCTTCCGACGTACGCTGAACCCCGATGCGCACACGGCCGCACGCGGCGTCGGCGACACCAGCGAGGCTCGGAGAACCTTCGTGAGTTGACTCCCTCCCGAGCAGTACATCCGGACGCTCCCGAACGCCACGATGTATGCGGCTTTGTACTTCACCGATGTCGACGGCAACCCTTTCGCGCTGCGGTCGGCGCGGTCCGTGGAAGCGTGGCAGTTCCCCGGCGGCAACGTCGAGCATGGTGACGTCACGCCCTTCGACACGGCGATACGCGAGTGCCAGGAGGAGATCTGCCTCGAATTCCAGGGCATTCCGCGCCTTCTCCTGACGCATTTCCTCGCGCCCCGGCCCGGATGGCCATGCGCCAAAGTCGGGTTGTGCGGCTTTCCTGTGCGAGCCCGGCCGCGGGACCTGAGTCGATACCTGATCCCTGGCGGATGGTGACGGTAGAGCGCAGCGATCGCCAGTGATTCGCGGGGGACGGGCAGAGCACCGCGAGCTCGCCATCGGACGGTCCATCGGCGACCCAGGATTCGCGGCGTCTTCCACCCCGCCGGGGCACTGCGCGACCTGAGAGGGCGCCCCCACGTCCGGCCCGCCGTGTTGCGGCGGGCCGGACATTCGGTCAGACGGTGAACTCGACGCCCTGGGCCAACGGCAGGTCGCCGGAATAGTTGATGGTGTTCCTGGCGCGCCCAGCGTCCGAGCCGGACTCGCGGCCGCCACACCGTCGTCCCGGCCCGCTGACGCCCGGTCCTTCTGTCGGGGCGGACTGCGAGACTCGGCTCATGCATGATCGCGCGTGGATCGTCGGCGGAGAGCTCCGCGACCGGCGTTTCGACCTGCCCGACGGAGTGTCCGCCGTGATCTTCGACCGGGCACGGATGGTGGACGTGAGCTTCTCCGCCATGGAGTTCACCGACTTCATGGTCCACGGCAGTGAATTCGAGCGATGCGACTTCTCCGGCACCGCCTTCGACCGATTGTCGATGGGCGCCACCTGCGTACGCGGGCCGTGGGATCGATCGAGCTGGCCGCAGTCGGTCTTCCGGGCCTGCGTGTTCCGGCGTACACGCTTCGCGAGGAAGGTCTTCTTCGGCAACGTCCGGTTCGAAGGTTGCGTGTTCGACCGTTCCCGTCTCAGGGACCAGGTGTTCACCTCCAGCGCCGAGTTCGTCGACTGCGCCTTCCTCGGCCCGGTGAAGAACATCAACTTCTGGGGCCGTCCGGCCCAGCATCAGGCCGCGCTGGGCAGGAGCCACAACGACTTCGCCGGTAACGACTTCACCGGCGCCGAGCTCGACTACATCGCCTTCCACGACATCGACCTGCGGGCTCAGCGTTGGCCCGGCCCGCCCGACTACGCGCTCGTCGACCGGATCAGCGAGCGGGTGGCGGCGGTGCTGCCGTTGGTGGAGCGCTGGCCGGACGCGCAGTACCGGGAGGAGGCACGCTCGAGCCTGAAGTGGCTCGTTCTCACAGCGCGGGGTCGGACCGGCGACCAGGCGCTGGTGAGCCCGAACGACATGGGCCGCAAGCTGCCGGCGCCGCTTCGCAGGGAGCTGTTCGAGGCGCTCAGACGCACATCCAGCGATACATCCCCTGTCTGAGTCACATGGCCTCGCGGCCAGGTTCCGCAGGTCCGTGATGCGTTCGAGTTCGAACGCATCGAGCAGTAGTCGACGAGAACACCCATGGCGCGCGACCCTTATCCGCGCTCTAAGGCAGCCGCCTCCTGCGCGCGGGGGCGTCGCCGTCGCCGTGGTCACGGTGCCGCCGTTGTGGTCTCCTTGCCGTCGACGCTGACGAATCAATGACCGGTTCGCCGGGCCTGTGACGTCAACACCGGCGTCACAGTGGCCGACCGACCCGGCTCAGGGACTTCGCGCGTCGCGCAGGGCGGCCTTGCACCCCCCTTCGTACGACGCGCCCGGCCGGGCTGCGCTGTCCGACGGCTCGCGGGACCGGCCCGACGTCCGGCCCGCCAGGCCTGGGCGGGCCGGGCACTCGGTCAGACGGTGAATTCGACGCCCTGGGCCAAGGGGAGTTCGCCGGAGTAGTTGATGGTGTTCGTGGCGCGGCGCATGTAGCCGCGCCAGGCGTCGGAGCCGGACTCGCGGCCGCCGCCGGTCTCCTTCTCGCCGCCGAACGCGCCGCCGATCTCGGCGCCGGAGGTACCGATGTTGACGTTGACGATGCCGCAGTCGGAGCCCTCCGGTGAGACGAACAGCTCCGCCTCGGCCTGGTCGCGGGTGAAGATGCTGGACGACAGGCCCTGGGGCACCGCGTTGTTGAGCGCGATCGCCTCCTCCAGGCTCTCGTACGGCATGACGTACAGGATCGGGGCGAACGTCTCCCGCGTGACGATCTCGGTCTGCTCCGGCATCCGGACCAGCGCCGGCTCGGCGTAGTACGCGCCCGGGGCCTGGTCCTCGAACCTGCGCCCGCCGCCGGCCACGACCGTGCCGCCCTGGGCGACGGCCGCGTCCAGCGCGCCGCGCATCGCCTCGTACGCGCGCTCGCCGATGAGCGGTCCGACCAGGGTGCCGGCCGTGAGCGGGTTGCCGATCGGGAGGCGGCCGTACGCGTCGGCGAGGCGGCCGACGAGCTCACCGACGACGTCGGTATGGGCGATGACGCGGCGCATGGTCGTGCAGCGCTGGCCCGCCGTACCGGCGGCGGAGAACACGATGCCGCGCACGGTGAGGTCCAGGTCGGCCGAGGGGCACACGATGGCGGCGTTGTTGCCGCCGAGTTCGAGCAGGGAGCGCCCGAAGCGCTCCGCGACGCGCGGGCCGACCGCGCGGCCCATGCGGGTCGAGCCGGTGGCGCTGACCAGGGCGATCCCCGGGTGGTCGACCAGGGCCTCGCCGACCTCGGGGCCGCCGATGAGGACCTGGCTCAGGTTCTCGGGGGCGCCCTCCTCAGCCGCGGCGCGGTCCAGGATCGCCGCGCACGCCAGGGCGGTGAGCGGGGCGAGTTCGGACGGCTTCCAGACGACCGGGTCGCCGCAGACGAGGGCGATCGCGGTGTTCCAGGACCAGACCGCCGCCGGGAAGTTGAACGCGCTGATCACTCCGACGACGCCCAGTGGGTGCCAGGTCTCCATGAGCCGGTGGCCCGGCCGCTCGGAGCTGATCGTGCGCCCGTACAGCTGGCGGGACAGGCCGAGCGCGTAGTCGCAGATGTCGATCATCTCCTGGACCTCGCCGAGCGCCTCGGAGGTGATCTTCCCGACCTCCAGGGTGATCAGTGTGGCGAGGTCCTCCTTGTGCTCGGTGAGCAGCCGGCCGAACCGCTTGACCAGCGCGCCCCGGACGGGCGCGGGGACCCGGCGCCATGCGAGGAACGCCTCCCGGGCCCGGGCGACGGCGTCGTCGACGGCGCCGGCGTCGGCGTCGACCCACCGGACGGCGGCCAGGCGCTCGCCGTTGATCGGCGAGGTGGTCGCGACTCCGGTGCCGAGCGCGTCCACGTCCACACCGCAGCGCTTCGCGGTCTCTCGCGCCAGCGCGGCCAGCTCGTCGGTGCCGGGCAGCGTGGTCACCATCAGGGTTCTCCCTCGGGTAGTCGGTTGTCTCAGACGATATTCAGCTCGGGGCGTGCCCCGGCCAGGGCGAAACGCCGGGCGTCGAGGCCGCTGACGTCGGCGAACGGCGTACGGCCGAGGTACAGGTCGCGGACGACCTCCCCGACGGCCGGGCTCATCAGGAAGCCGTGGCCGGAGAAGCCGGTGGCGTAGATGAACCGGTCGACGCCCTCCGCGGTCCCGATCAGCGCGTTGTGGTCGGGCGTCACCTCGTACAGGCCCGCCCATCCGGTGCCGAAGCCGACGTCCAGCAGGGCGGGCGCGCGGTGGGCCATGGCCTCCCCCAGGCGGGGCAGCCAGGCGTCGGAGCGGTCCAGCTTGAAACCGGGCGTCTCCTCGGGGTCGGACATTCCGATCAGCAGGCCGCGCCCTTCTCGATGGAAGTAGAAGGAGGTGGCGAAGTCGATGGTGAACGCCGTCGGCGGCAGGTCGGGGATCGGCTCGGTGACCAGGATCTGCCGGCGCAGCGGGGTCACCGGCAGGTCGACGCCGACCCATTCGCCGACCTCCCGCGACCAGGCGCCGGCCGCGCAGATCACGGTGTCGGTCTCGATGCGGCCGCCCTCGGTCTGCACCGCGACGATGCGGCCGCCGGCCGTCTCGATGCCGGTCGCCGCGCAGTTCGGGAGCAGCGTCGCGCCGTGCCGGCGGGCCGCGCCGGCGTAGCCGAGGACCACGGACTCGGGCGTACAGTGGCCGTCGGTGGGCGAGTACGCCGCGGCGAGCAGCCCATCGGTGTCGATCAGCGGGGACAGCTCCGCGGCCTCGCGCGGCGTGATGATCCGGCTGGGGACGCCGAAATCGTTCTGGACCGCGACGTTCCGCTCGAACTCCGCGACGGCCTCGGGCGTGTCGAGCAAGAAGAGGTACCCGGGCTTGTGCAGGTCGATCTCCTGCCCGAACCGCTCGGTGAAGGTCTCGAACGTCTGCAGGCTGCGGATGGCGAGCTCGATGTTGACGCGGTCGGAGAACTGCGCGCGCACTCCCCCGGCGGCCTTGGAGGTCGAGCCGGAGCCCAGCGGCCCCTTGTCGATCAGGACCACGTCGGTCACGCCCGCCGCGGCCAGCTCGTACGCTGCGGCGACGCCCATGCAACCGCCACCGATGACGACCGCGGACGCGCGGGCGGGCAGCTCACGACTCATCGAACAGGCTCCTTTCAGACGTGCTCGGGCACGCGGCGGCGCAGGACCATGGCCTCGCGGACGCGGCTCTGGGCCAGCGCGTACGCCGCCTCGTGGGGGGTGATCTCCGCGCGGCGGGACTCGCGCAGCACGGCCACCGCGTTGGCGCGCAGCTTGGTGGAGATCATGGAGAAGACGTCACCGGGCTCCACCTGGAACGGCGAGTACCGGGCGTCCATCGAGTGGGCGGCGGCGACGATGCCGCCGGCGTTGGCGATGAAGTCGGGCACCACCGCGACACCCCGCTTGTGCAGGATCGCGCGGGCGTCGGGGGTCGCCGGGAGGTTCGCGCCCTCGACGACCAGCCTGGCGGTGGTCGATCCGGCGACGTCGACGTCGATGACGTCCTCGCGGGCGGCGGGCACGAGGATGTCGGTCTCCACCGTCAGGGCGCGCTCGGGCGGCGCCGGCGATCCGTACTCGCGGACGCAGTCGTCGCCGAGCTCCGCGCTGAGCGCCAGGAGCCGGTCCACGTCGAGGCCGTCGGGGTCGTGCGCGCAGCCCGTCACCGTGGACGCGGCCACCACGACGGCGCCGAGCTCGGCCAGCCTGCGGACGGCGGCCCGGCCCACCGCGCCGAGTCCCTGAATGGCGACGCGGGCACCGCGCAGCTCGAGGCCGAGCTCGGCGGCGGCCGCGTCGGCCGCCTCGGCGACGCCGTACCCGGTGACGCCGAGCTGGTCGTACGGGAAGCCGCCGAGCGCGCCGGGCAGGCCGACGGCCGCCCCGCGGTCGCCGAGCTCGTCGAGGAGGACGGCGGCGTCGTTCTCGGTCAGGCCCATGTCGAGGCCGAACACGTACTCCTTCGGCACCTCGTTCGCCAGCGCGCGGGCGAACGCCCGCAGGATCTCCTCCTTGTTCGGCGCCGCCGGGTCGGCGACGATGCCGGCCTTGGCGCCGCCGTGGAACAGGTCGACGGCGGCCCACTTCCAGGTCATCGTGCGCGCGAGCCGCGCGATCTGCCCGACGGTCACGCCGGTGCTCATCCGGGTGCCGCCCTTGCCCATCCCGCGGGCGGTGTTGTCCAGCACGAGGACCCCCCGCATCCCGGTTCTGCGGTCGGACACGCAGACGACCTTCTCGGGTCCCCACTCGTCCATGAGTGCGAAGACGTCATCGCTCACGACAGCGCTGCCCACCTCTCGGTTCGCTCGGTGCGTCCAGCATCGGGGACCGGGCGATACCGGAGGAAGCGGCCGAGCCCCGCCATCTCTGGGCATGGCCGAAGAACTTCTTATGCTGCTTACGCTGCGGCGACGACGCCGGGAATGTCGTCCGCGAGCCGGGCCGCGGCCTGACGCAGGGTCTGTACCGCGCCGGTCACCGCCGGGTTCACGGCCGCCGGGCGGTGCGCGGCGAGGACGTGCCTGCGGGCCGCCACCCCGTCGAGCCGGGTCGCGACCACGCCCTCGCCGGGCAGGTGCGCGAGCGCCGGGACGAGCGCGACGCCGAGACCGGACCGCACGAAGCCGTGGATGACCCCGTAGTCGTTGCTGCGGTAGTCCAGCTGCGGTTCGAAGCCCGCCTCGGCGCACAGCCGGCGCAGGCAGGACGCCCCGGCGGTGCCCTCCCGAGGGGCCACCCAGGTCTCGTGGCCGAGGTCGCCGGGCGCGACCGCCCCGGCGATGGCGAGCGGGTGGCGTTCAGGCAGTAGGAGCAGCAGGTCCTCCGCCAGCAGCGGGGTCTCCTCCAGGTCGCCCGGCCAGGCCCGCGGCACCAGGTCGTACCGGTAGACGAGGGCCAGGTCGAGCTCCCCGGCGCGTACGAGCGGGATGAGCTCGTCGGGCTCGCCCTCGTCGAGGAGGATCTCCACCGACGGGTACGCCCGTGCGTAGGAGGCCAGGCCGATCGGCAGGAGCCGCTGGCTGGCCGTGGGGAAGCTGCCGAGCCGGAGCCGGCCGATCCGCCCCTCCGCCATGCCGCGCGCGTCCTCTTCGAGCGCGTCCAGCGCGGACAGCGCGTCGGCGGCCCGCCGTACGAGGTAGAGCGCCGCCGGAGTGGGCCTGATCGCGTGGGCGCCGCGCTCGAACAGCGGCATCCGTACCGCCCGCTCCAACGCCGCGACCTGCTGGGATACCGCCGAGGCGGTGTAGCCGAGCCGCCTCGCCGCGTCGGCGAACGACCCGGCGTCCACGACGGCGGTCAGTGTCCTCAGGTGGACCGGGTTGAGCATTCGGCGTTACGGGTCGAGCCGCTCGGCGAGGAGCTGGGCCAGGTGGACGCCCTGACGGGGCGACAGGTCGGCGATCTGCGTGCGGCAGGAGAAGCCGTCGGCGAGGACGACGGTCTCCTCGTCGGCCTCGCGCAGCGCGGGCAGCAGCTGGTGCTCGGCGATGGCGACGGACACGTCGTAGTGCCCCTTCTCCACGCCGAAGTTGCCCGCCAGGCCGCAGCAGCCGCCCAGCCGCTGGACGTCCGCACCGGCCTTCTTGAGCATCTCGGCGTCCTTGCCCCAGCCCATGACGGCGTGGTGGTGGCAGTGCGGCTGGGCGACCACCGTCGTGCCCTCGAACGAGGGCGGCCGCCAGTCCGGGGTCTCGGCCAGCAGCTCGGCCAGTGTGCGGGTCCGCTCCGCCACCGGCGCCGCGACCTCCTCGTCCAGCAGCTCCAGCGCGTCGGAGCGCAGTACGGCGGTGCAGGACGGCTCCATGCCCACGATCGGCACGCCCGCCTCGGCGGCCTCGGCCAGCTCGGCGACCGTACGGCCGAGGATCTTCTTGGCCGCGTCGAGCTGGCCGGTGGAGATCCAGGTCAGCGCGCAGCACTGACGGCGCTCGCTGATCTGTGGCCGATACCCCGCGGCCTCCAGCACGGCCACCGTCGCCCGGCCGACCTCGGGCGTGAAGTGGTCGGTGAAGGTGTCGACGAACAGCATGACCGGCCGGCCCTCCGCCGGGCGCTCGTCGCGGGTCCGCTCGAACCATTCGCGGAACGTCCGCGGCGCGAACTCCGGCAGGTTCCGCCGCCGGTCGACTCCGGCGATCGCCAGCGCCGCCCGCCGCAGCCCCGGCACCCGCAGGGTCGCGTTGACGAGGCGCGGCATGCGACCGGCCAGCCGCGCCCACAGGGGCAGCCGGCCCAGCGAGTAGTGCGCGGCGGGGCGCAGCCGCCCCCGGTAGCTCTGGTGGAGCACCTCGGACTTGTACGCGGCCATGTCGATCCCGGTCGGGCAGTCCGAGGCGCAGCCCTTGCAGGAGAGGCACAGGTCGAGGGCCTCGTGAACCTCGGGCGAGCGCCATCCGCCGGAGACGAGGGAGCCGTTGACCATCTCCTGCAGGACGCGGGCCCGCCCACGGGTCGAGTCCTTCTCCTCACGGGTCGCCAGGTAGGACGGGCACATGACGCCGCCGGACCCGGTGTTGTCGGCGCGGCACTTGCCCACGCCGGTGCACCGATGCACGGACTGGTTGAAGTCGCCGCCGTCGTGGCGGTACGCCAGCGCGAGGCTCTTGCGCACCGGCCGGGCGGCCGGGACCCGCAGGTCGGCGTCGACCGGGCGGGGCCGCACCAGCACGCCGGGGTTGAGCACGTCATTCGGATCGAAGATGCCCTTGACCTGCTCGAACAGGCCGATCGCCGACTCGGAGTACATCCTTGGCAGCAGCTCGCTGCGGGCCCGGCCGTCGCCGTGCTCGCCGGACAGCGAGCCGCCGTAGCCGGCGACCAGCGTGGCCGCGGACTCCAGGAAGCCGCGGAACCGCTTCGTCCCGTCGGCGCGGTCCAGCGGCCAGTCGATCCGGATGTGCAGGCAGCCGTCGCCGAAGTGCCCGTACGGCAGGCCGGTCACGTCGAACTCGCCCAGCAGCGCCTCGAAGTCGCGCAGGTAGCGGCCGAGCATCGCCGGGGGCACCGCGGCGTCCTCCCAGCCGCCGTGGGCGGGCAGCCCGGCGGGACTGCGGCCGGCCAGTCCCGCGCCGTCCTCGCGGATGCGCCACAGCGGCGCCGCCTGCGCCGGGTCGGCGACGATCAGCGCGTCCTCGCAGCCGGCGGCGACCCGCCGGGCCCGGTCGAGGACCTCGGTCTCGTCGTCCCCGGCGACCTCGACGAACAGCCACGCGGCCCCGCTCGGCAGCGGCGGCACCGCGTCCGGGCCCTTCCGCCTGCGCACCACGTCGACGATGCGCGCGTCGATGCCCTCGCAGGCGGTGGGCAGGTGCTCCAGCAGGGCGGGCGCGGCGTCCCCGGCCGCGGCGATGTCCTCGTAACCGAGCACGATCAGGACCCGGTGCGCCGGGTCGGTGACCAGGTTCACCGTCGCCTCGGTCAGCACGGCGAGGGTGCCCTCGCTGCCGACCAGCAGGCGGACGACGTCGAACCGGCGCTCCGGCAGCAGATGCTCCAGCGCGTATCCGGACACCTGCCGCCCGAACCGGGCGAACTCCGTCCTGATCGTGGCGAGGTTCGCGGCGGCGAGCTCGTGCAGCGCGGTCACCTCGGCGGGGCCGCCGGGCGCCGGCGCGCCGAGCGGGGAGGTCAGGTCCAGCGCGGTGCCGTTGCCGGTGACGGCCTTGAGGCCGGCGACGTTGTCGCTGGTACGGCCGTAGCCGAGCGTTCGTGACCCGCACGCGTTGTTCCCGATCATGCCGCCGATCGTGCAGCGGGTGTGCGTGGACGGGTCGGGGCCGAACCTCAGCCCGTGCGGGGCCGCCGCCCGCTGCAGCTCGGCCTGGACGACGCCGGGCTGGACCACCGCGGTCCGGGTCTCGGGATCGACCTTCAGGACCTTCCGCATGTGTCGGCTGAAGTCGAGGACGAGCCCGGGGCCGACCGCGTTCCCGGCGACCGACGTACCGGCGCCGCGCGCGGTGAGCGGGATCTCATGGCGCGCGCACAGCTCGACCGCGGCGGCCACGTCCTCGGCGGAACGGGGGCGCGCCACGAGGAGGGGCGGCACCCGGTACAGGGAGGCGTCGGAGGAGAACAACGACCGCGACATCGAGTCGGTCAGCAGGTCGGTGACACCGCGTCGGCGCAGGTCGTTGGCGAGGTCGGCAACCCGGTCCATAAGTAGCATGTTACATGCGACCTCTGGCGCTCCGCCCACATTCTCCGTACCCTTCCGTGACACAAGCGACGATCCGGCGGCAAGGGAGAGGGGCAGATGGTCGACTCGACCGCACTCCGGGCGGCTTTCGCCCGACGGCTGTCAGCGATGTACGGCACGGAGGTGCCCGCGTACAACACGCTGGTCGACGTCGCGCAAGAGGTCAACCGCGAGGTGCTGGAGCGGATGGGCGCCGACGCGGAACGGCTCGGCTCCATCGACCGCGTGACCGCCGAGCGGCACGGCGCGATCCGCGTGGGCACGCCCGCCGAGATGGCGCAGGTCGCCCGGATCTTCGGCGCGATGGGCATGTACCCCGTGGGCTACTACGACCTGCGCGAGGCCGCGAGCAGCTCGGTGCCGGTCGTCTCGACGGCGTTCCGTCCCGTCGACGAGGCCGAACTGGCCGCGAACCCCTTCCGCGTGTTCACCTCGATGCTGGTGACGGGCGACCGGCGGTTCTTCGACGAGGACCTGGAGCGCAGGCTCGGCGAGTTCCTCGGAGCGCGCCGGCTCTTCCCGCCGCGGCTGCTGGAGCTGGCCGACCGGGCCGAGGCCGAGGGCGGCCTGGACGACCGGGAGGCCGAGGAGTTCCTCGCCCTCGCGACGCAGGCGTTCGAGCTGTCCCGCGAGCCGGTCTCCCGCAGCTGGTACACCGAACTGGAGCGGGTCTCCTCCGTCGCCGCCGACATCGGCGGGGTGCCGAGCACGCACGTCAACCACCTGACGCCGCGCGTCCTCGACATCGACGCCCTCTACACGCGGATGAGCGAGCGCGGCATCACGATGATCGACGCGATCCAGGGGCCACCCCGTTGGAACGGTCCCGACCTGCTGCTGCGCCAGACCTCCTTCCGCGCGCTGGCCGAGCCCCGGGTGTTCCGGGAGGACGACGGCCGCGTCGTGGAGGACGACCTGCGCGTACGGTTCGGCGAGGTCGAGGCGCGGGGCATCGCCGTGACGCCGGCGGGACGCGCGCTGTACGACGAGCTGTCCGCGGCACTGGACGCCGCGCTCGCGGGGCAGCGCGTGACCGCCGAGGAGCGCAACGCCGTCGCGGCGAAGCTGTGGGAGGGCCGCGTGCCGTCCACCGAGGCCGAGCTCGTGACCGGCGACCTCGCCTACTTCACCTTCCATACCACGGGCCACGTGACGGGCGCGCGGCCCGGCTCCGCTCCCCCGGCCGACCTCGCCGCCCTTCTGGCGGAGGGCTGGGTCACGGCGCGGCCGATCGTGTACGAGGACTTCCTGCCCCGCTCGGCCGCCGGCATCTTCCAGTCGAACCTGACCTCCGACGGGTCCAAGGACGCGACGCGGGCGGGCGCGGACTTCGGCGCGGACGCGCTGGCCGGAGTGCTCGGCCGGCCGCTGCACGATCCGTACGAGCTGTACGCCTCGATCCGGGCGGCCTCGCTGGCCCGGGTCCGCGACGAGCTCGGCCTCGACCGCGAGATCGCCCTGCCCGCGACCTCTTAGCCCTCGGCGACGATGGACGCCCACAGGGCGTCCACGTCGACCGGCTCGCCCTGGGCCCGCGCGGCCTGCCGGGCCAGGATCAGGCCGGTGTTGGTCAGGTGCGCCCGCATCGCCCGTACGGCACCCTCGGCGTCCGCGGCGGCGACGGCCGCCACGATCGGCTCGTGCTCCTCGTGCACCTGGCGGAGCGTACGGGACCGGTCGTCGGTGGACGTGCCAAGGATCCGCATGGTGTCGCGCAGGCCGCCGACGATCGTCCGCGCCCGGCCGTTGCCCGCCGCGACGAGGATCTGGTCGTGCAGGGCCTGGTCCAGGTGGAAGAACAGCGTCTCGTCACCGGCCTCGACCGCCGCCGCCATCTCCGCCATGGTCGTCCGCAGGGCCTCGCCCAGGTCGGCGGAGTCCCCACCGGCCACCCGTCGCACGGCGGGCAGCTCCAGCGCCAGCCGTACGCCGAAGATCTCGACGATCTCCCTCGGATGCGGCAGCACGACACGGAAGCCCCGGTTGCGCTCGACCTGCACCAGGCCCGCGTCCGCGAGCCGCAGCAGCGCCTCGCGGACCGGGCTGCGGGACACGTTGAGCTGCTCGGCCACCTGGTACACCGAGTAGAGCCGGCCCGGCACCATCACGCCCGTGTGCACCGCCCGCCGCACCTCGGAGATCACCTGCTCGGCCAGCGACCGCGACGGGTGCGTCAACGGCTGCAGCTTCAGCTCGGTGTTCTCGCGGGTGGGCGGCATGGTGGCATGCTACCCAGCCCCGCCTCAGTCGTTGATGAGGTCGAACTCCTCCCAGGGGCCGATCGGGGCCCGGTTCGCGATCAGGGGCGCGGCACCGGCGTTCTCCGCGGTCACGTACTGGCGGTTCGCCTGCGTCCGCAGGGTGATCGCGCAGGTCGCCGGCGCGGACACGTCGACCCGGCCGATGAGGCGGATGTCACGGGAGGACCATTGGCCGTGCATTGCCAACGGCTCGTAGAGCGGAAGCCCAGCCGCTGCGGAGATTTCTTTCCTGCTCACCGCCTACGGCGACGTCTTCATCGCCGGATCACTCGTCTGGGGCATGGCGTTCGACGGCTTCCGCCCGGACCGATGGGACGTCAGCTCAGGTTCGGCCGGTCCGGCGCCATGCCTCATGCGCGGCATCGGCGGAGGCCGCCGACGGTCGAGGTTGCTCGTCGGTTGCTCGGATGCCATTAACGGACCGGCCTACGGCGGCACACGAGCACGGAGCCACCGCCGACACCGGCGACGACAGCATCCTGACGTGGCCACACTGATGCGATGTCAAGAGCTTGCCGCATGCGGCCATTGATCTGGTCAGCGGCCTCGAAGGGTGATCGACTAGCCGCCGCTCAGTCAACCCCCTCGAACCCCAGCGTGACTCTCCCAGCACGCGGGTCCGGAAAGGCGGCAGTCGATGCGGCGACGACTCCTGCGACTCCTCGCGCTCGGTACAGCGGCCGGTGCAACGCTCGCAGCGGCCCCCACGGCGTCAGCGAACCCCGCCCCAGATCACGTATCCCATCCGATCGCGGTGTCGGGCAAGAGCCCGACACCGGGGACAACCGCAGGCCAGGGGCCCGCGAGCAGCGTCAACTACCCCGGCGCCGAGGTCGAACCCTGGATCGCGGTCAACCCTCAGGATCACGGCAACATCATCGGCTTCTACCAGCAGGACCGTTGGAACAACGGCGGTGCCCACACCCTCACCTTCAGCGTCACCCATGACCACGGCAGACACTGGAAACAGGTCGTCCTGCCCGGGGTTTCCAAGGCCGCGGGCGGCCCCTACGACCGGGTGTCCGACCCGGGTGTGAGCTTCGCGCCCAACGGCGACGCGTACGCGATCTCGCTGCCGATCAGCTGGGCTCCCGACAACTCCGACACCACCACCAGCGCGATCGGGGTGTCGAAGTCGACCGACGGCGGTGACACCTGGAGCAAGCCGATCTTCATCCAGCAGGACACCGACGGCAACTACTTCAACGACAAGGAACTGATCACGGCAGACCCGACCAGTTCCAAGCGCGTCTACGCGGTCTGGGACCGCAGCAACCCCCAGGGCGGACAGCCGATCTTCTTCTCCCGGACCACCGACGGCGGCCGCACCTGGGAGAAGCCGCACGCCATCTATGACCCGACCGCCGACGGCACGTGGACCATCGCCAACCAGATCGTCGTCCAGCCCGACGGCACCCTCGTCGACATGTTCTTCGAGGGATCAGGGGACAGCGATGAGGGTCCCGACGGCATCGCGGCCGGGTCCCATGACCCCGATGCCCGGCGGGCACGGCTGTCCCGGCTCGCCGAGACCGAGCCGTCGCGGATCCGGGTGATCCGCTCCACCGACCACGGAAAGACCTGGTCGAAGCCCAGCACGGTCGCCGACGTCGACCCATCGGAGATCGTCGACCCAGACCAGCACCAGCCGCTGCGCACCGGCGACGTCGTCCCCGACATCGCCGTCGATCACAAGACCGGCAGGCTCTACGTCGCCTGGCAGGACGCCTCCGTCACCGAGAGCGGGTCGGCCATCCTGTTGTCCTCCTCGGCCAACGGCCGTACTTGGACCGAGCCGATCAAGGTCAGCAAGACCCCGGACTCGGCCGCTCAGGGCAACGGCCAGGCGTTCACCCCGGTGGTCGACGTGGCCGACGACGGAACCGTCGGAGTGACCTACTACGACTTCCGGCGCAACACTCCCGCGCCCGGCGCCCTCACCGACTTCTGGATCGTGACCAGTCCCCGCCGCGCCGCCGGCGACCCGCGAGCCTGGCACGAACAGCACGTCGGTGGATCCTTCGACGTCACGCTGGCGGCGGTCGCACGCGGATACTTCCTCGGCGACTACACCGGCCTCGACCACGCGGGCGGCACCTTCACGGCCCTGTTCACCCAGACCCATCCGATCCCCGACAACCAGCAAGACGAATACTTCGCCACAATCCATCCGTAACAGCACTCGACGGGCGAAAGGGGCCGGGCTATCTCGCCCGGCCCCTTTCACTCTCACGCCCTCACACCCCGCGTCCTGATCGCCATCGCCCGCAACCCCGACGTGCGGCTCGGTAACCTCGCCCCCGAATTGGGCATCACGCAGCGCACCACCCACGCCATCATCACGACCTGGAGACCGGCGGCCACCTCACCGCACCCGTCTCGGCCGCCGCAACCACTACACCCTCACTCAACCCCCCACCCACGACGGGCTCGCCGAAGCCTTCGGCACCCTCTTCGCCCCCCACGGGAGACACGGGGCAATAGATCGCCCGCCGCAGGGTAAAGCCGTACCGCGCTCCGGGGGCAAAGACCGTGACCGCCGATGAGCTGTTGACCATCACCGACCGGCCCCAGGCCGGCGGGATCGTCATGCACCTGGCCGGCGAGCTGGACTACGCGACCGTCGAACTGTTCTGGCACCACCTGCAGGCGCTCCTCGCCTCTGGGCACCGGCGCGTCGCACTCCGACGGATTTGGTTCCATTGTTCCGCGGGCCTGTCTAACGCGGCCGGCCTAGTGGTTGCCGCTCAAGCCCCATTCCTCGCTCGTGCCGAGCCGTCCGGTTCTCACTGGCACGACCGGGGCGAGGGCGGTGTTCAGTCACGGCCGTGCCGTGCCGTGGCGTGCGCGGGCGCACCGGCCAGCAGTCCTGCGATGAGCGCTCCGATGACGGCGACGGTTCTGAGCAGAGGTCTTCTCATCGCGGACTCCGATCGGCCGCTGTTCTTATTTTTCGGCGACTTATCACTTCTTTTCCCTGTTCTGTCAAGTGATGCCGAGTTCGAGTGCTCTTGACAGGTCATGTGATCGGCGTCACTCTGCCTGAGAGCGCTCTCAGCGTCGAGAGCCCCTGCTCTCCCCCTCCGCCCGCCCCGCCAGGCGACACGCCTCCCACCGGCCGAGGAGCCTCGATGTTCCGCGCTCGCCCCAGACGCGTCCTCCACTCGCCACGCTCACTGTTCGTCGTGCTCGTCGCCCTCATCGGGCTCATCGCCGCCTCGACGGCCGTGGCACCGCCCGGCCGCGCGGCGGCGGTCCTGCTCTCCCAGGGCAGGCCGACCACCGCCTCCTCGACCGAGAACGCCGGCACGCCCGCGTCGGCCGCCACCGACGGCGACACCGGCACCCGCTGGTCCTCGGCGTTCAGCGACCCCCAGTGGCTGCGCGTCGACCTCGGCTCCAGTGCCGCCATCAGCCAGGTCGTCCTGACGTGGGAGACCGCGTACGCGAGCGCCTTCCAGATCCAGACCTCCGCCGACGGGAACACCTGGACCACCGTCTACTCGACGACGACCGGCACCGGCGGCACCCAGACGCTGAACGTCTCCGGGACCGGCCGCTACGTGCGCATGTACGGCACCGCCCGCGCGACTCAGTACGGCTACTCGCTGTGGGAGTTCCAGGTCTACGGGTCGGGAGGCTCGGCGTCGTGCGGCACCGCCGACTCCGCCGCGCACAAGCCGACCACGGCCTCCTCTACCGAGAACGCCGGGACCCCCGCGTCGGCCGCCACCGACGACGACACCGGCACCCGCTGGTCCTCGGCGTTCAGCGACCCCCAGTGGCTCCAGGTGGACCTCGGGTCGTCGCAGCAGGTCTGCGGGGCGCAGCTGACCTGGGAGGCCGCGTACGCGACGGCGTTCCAGATCCAGGTCTCCGGGGACGGGACGAACTGGACGACGATCTACTCGACCACCACGGGCACCGGCGGCACCCAGACGCTGAACATCTCCGGGACCGGCCGCTACGTGCGGATGTACGGCACCGCCCGCGCGACCGCGTACGGCTACTCGCTCTGGGAGTTCGCCGTGTTCACCATCGGCGGCGGTGACGGAGGAGGCGGCGGCAACGGCTC
>NZ_JAMXMW010000027.1:0-120634 GCF_024055675.1 Actinoallomurus rhizosphaericola
GATCCGCTCCCACAGGCTGTCCCGCACGATCCACGGAGGCTGCTCGCCCTTCTTCACGGAAGATGATCAAAGCTGCCCGGCAGCCACCGTGGGACCAAAGTGATCATTTTGTTAGGACCTCTAAGCCCGATAGATCCGCAATTCGCCGGTATCAGTGGGCGCCACCCACGCCCCCGGCTTCTCCAGGTCCAGTACGTCCATCTCTCACCCGATCTCCCGATGACCTGTCGCGATTAGCTGACAGTTTGTCAACGGTTCACTACGGTGAGTATGTATCCGGGAACATTGAAACGGTCAGGAGAGCCGCGATGGGCACTGCGGACAGCATCAACCCCGACGCATCTCTTTGGCACTGGCTCGCCTTCGACCTGCGGCGATACCGTCAGGCCCGGAAGCAGTCGGTCACCGAGGTCGGACGCATCATGGGCGTTGCACGCACGAGCGTTTCGAACTTCGAGGCCATGCGTCGGCGGCCCGATGTGGATCACTTGAAACGCCTCGACGCGACCTGGCGTACGGGCGGCCACTTCCTACGGCTCCTGACATTCGCCCGGCTCAACCATGACCCGAACTGGTTCAAAGAGCACCTGTTCTATGAGGCGCGCGCCTACATGCTGCGCGTCTTCGAGCCGCTGGTCATTCCCGGCCTTCTCCAAACGGAGGACTACGCGCGCACGGTCCTCATGGCAGAGGACGCCGAAGACATCGCCGCTGACCTACAGGTCCGTTTCGCGCGTCAAGAGATTCTGAATCGCAAGAACCCGCCCCGGGTTCACGTACTACTCGATGAAGGCGTCATCGATCGTCAGGTGGGCGGACCCGGCATCATGCGCGACCAACTGGCCCACCTGCTGACGATTTCTGAGCCTGGAGGCCCGGTGACCCTTCGCGTGGTACCTCGCAGCGCCGGTTATCACCGTGGGCTCATGGGAGCCTTCAAAATCATGACCTGCGACCCCGAAGGCGACATCGCTTACACGGAGGCGGCCGAGGGAGGAAGGCTCGTGCTGGACGGTGCGGGCGTCAAGCGATTCGTTGTACGGTTCGACGAGATTGGGGCGGATGCCCTGTCACGGTCGGCATCCCGAGAGCTGATCAAGCGAGTCATGGAGGAGATCGGATGATCGACTTCCGCAAATCGACGTACAGCGGCGGATCCAACACGGACTGCGTCGAGGTCGCGGCCGGTAGCCGCGACGAGATCGAATGAGCCTGACCTTCGCGCTGAGCCCCCGCCTCGGCGGGGGCTTCGTCGTTCGAGGCTAGATCGGCGGGATCGGCGGCGGCGCGGGCGGTCGCGCGGTTACTATTCGATCATGGTTCACCATGATCGGTGCGGGGTTGCGGCCGGTGGGTGACAGGACGGGCGATCCCGCCGCGGACGCGTTGGCCGATCTCGATCCCACGACACCGAACGTCGCACGGATGTACGACTTCTTCCTCGGTGGCAAGGACAACTTCCGCGCCGACCGCCAGGCCGCCGCGAAGGTCGCGGAGGTCCTCCCGGACGTCGCCGCGGTGGCGCGAACGAACCGGGAGTTCCTCCAGCGGGCCGTCCGGTACGTCGCCGAAGCCGGCGTCGACCAGTTCCTCGATCTCGGATCCGGCCTGCCGACCCAGGGCAACGTCCACGAGATCGCGCGGGCCGTCCACCCGCACGCCCGTGTCGTCTACGTGGACCACGACCCGGTCGTGGTGGCCCACGGGCAGGCACTGTTGTCGTCCGACGAGCGCACCGCCACCGTACGCGCCGACCTGCGCGATCCGGAGGCCGTCCTGAACGACCCCCGCACCCGGCGGCTCATCGACTTCGACCGTCCGGTCGGGCTGCTGATCGTCGCCGTGCTGCACTTCGTCCCCGACGAAGAGGACCCCGCCGGTCTCGTACGGCGATACCGGGACGTCCTTGCGCCCGGCAGCCACGTCATCCTCTCCCACGCCGCCATCGAGGAACAGCGCAACCTGGACGTCTCGACCGCCTACCGCGGCGCGAACGCCCGCTTCATCGCACGGACCCGTGACCAGGTCGCCGCGTTCCTCGACGGGATGGACGTCATCGAACCCGGCGTGGTCCACCTGCGCGAGTGGCGGCCCACCCGCGTCGAGAAGCCGCTGACGGCCGGCTGGACGGCGGTCGCGCGCACGCGCTGACCGCCGTCGCTTCGCCGGTACGGGTCGTCATGAGGCGGGCTCGTCCGGCGCGGGCGAGCCGCCGCCCGATCGGCCGGTCCCGGCCGGGGCGGGGCCGAGTGCCCGGGGGAGGCCGAAGAGGTCGAACAGGTCCGGGTCGCGGAACGCGACGATCCGCGTGATCCCCGCCTCGTGGGCGGAGAGGACCATCACCGCGTGTGGGTGATGGACACCGTCCGGGCCGCGCCGGTACAGGGCGACCGCGGGTTGCCCGTTGGCCGCGGTCGGCACCGTACGGAACAGGCTCGGCTCGGTCAGGACCCGGGAGGCGAAGAACCGCCCGATGGACTCGCGGCCGGCGAACCAGGTCGGCGTGGGCGGCATCTCCAGGACGGCGTCCTCGGTCAGCAGCCCGATCAGGGCGGTGACGTCGGCGTTCTCGAACGCCGTGGCATAGCGATCCAGCAGTTCGCGCCGGCGGGCGTCGGAGGTCTCGCTCGTCCGGTCCTCGTACGGCGCCGCCTGGTCCAGCTGGGCGCGGGCGCGCTGCAGGAGGCTCTTGACCGCCGGGACGGAGACGCCGAGCAGGTCGGCGACCTCCGTCGCGCGCAGCGCCAGCACCTCGCGCAGGATGAGGACGGCGCGCTGGCGCGGGGGCAGGTACTGCAGGGCGGCGATCAGGGCGAGCCGCAGGCTCGACCGCGCCGCCACGATGGCGGCGGGATCCTCGGAGCCGGTGTCGGCCGCCCGGTCGGGGAAGGGCTGGAGCCACGTCACCTCCGGCGGTGGCGCCATCGGGCCCTCGGGGTCCTCGGCGGGACCGCCCAGGCCCGAGGGCAGTGGCCGGCGCTTGCGGTTCTCCAACGCGGTGAGGCACGCGTTGGTCGCGATCCGGTACAGCCAGGTCCGCAGCGACGACCGGCCTTCGAACGTCTCGTGCGCACGCCACGCCCGCAGGTAGATCTCCTGGACCAGGTCCTCGGCGTCGTGGATCGAGCCGAGCATCCGGTAGCAGTAGGCCAGGAGCTCCTGGCGGTACGGGGAGGTCAGCCGCGCGAAGACGTCGGGGCCATCGCTCAGGCCACCGACGTCGACGCGGGCGTCGGTCGTCTGCGTCACCGCCCGGCACCGGCCCGGGCGAACTCGACGATCTGCGCGTAGTTCCCGTCCGGGTCCTCCACCGTCGCGATCAGGCCCGGGCCGAACTCCTCGACCGGGCGGATCCACCGCGTGCCGTCCATCGCCTTCAGACGGGCGACGACTGCCTCGATGTCCTCGACATAGAAGTTGATCAGGATCCGGCCGGGCTCCCGTGCGCTCTTCTCCAAATCGTCACGCCGGTCGAAGATCAGCCGATTGCCGCCCACCATCAGGACGGTCCCCGGCTCGGCCGACGGCACGAACACCGCGCGGTACCAGGCACTCAGCCGGTCCGGGTCGTCACCGCCCAGGACCAGGCCGCCCAGCCGGATCTCCGTCTTCTCCGTCATCATCGCTCCTTCTCCCTGATGTTCCCTCAGACCTATCGACTTGGCGATCCGCCGAAAGGAATCGGTGGGGCCCGGCGGTCAGCGGCTCGGCGTGAGGGCCGGTGCGGCGGGCTCCGGGGCCGGGGTGATCCGGCGGCCCGGGATGGCCAGCGCCGCGACCCCGAACGCCCCGCCCAGTTGCCGCCCGGTGTTGAACACGCCGCTGGCCATGCCGATCTGCTCGGGCGCGACCGCGTTGAGGACGGCGGCCTGCGCCGCGGGCATCGCCATGCTCACGCCGGCCCCCGCGATGAGCATCGGCGCGATCAGCTGCCAGTACGGGACGGACGGCGTCGCGATGAGGCCGAGCCACCCCATCATGCTCGGCGAACCTGTCCGGGCAACACGCCTGAACGAGAGATTAGGACGTCCTCGGCACCTTCGGTCCTCCCAAATGTCAGCGACGGGCTCTGCCGATAGGAGCGAAATAGGCAACATTGCCGATGTCTCGTTCGACTACGGCGATGCCAGACTTGCCCACGCTTCTCACCCTGCTCGCACTAGTCGGCCATCCGAGTCGGCTTCTCAGCAGGAATCCGGCGAGCGTCAAGAACAAGGAGGACTCATGCGACGAAGTGTTCTTGCGAAACTGGGCATTGCCGGCGGCGTGGCCGCTGCAGCGGCGGCGCTCTCCCTCTCGGGCGCAACAGCCGCTTCCGCGGACGTCAGCCGGCTCTACCCGACCTTTGCGTCGTACACAGAGTGCGTATACACCGGTAACACCTGGGCTCAGATGGGCCTGCTATACGGGTACTCCTGCATCCCGGCTTCCTGGGACAACAGCAAGTACGAGCTGCACTCCTGGTGAACTGATGGTGCTCGCGCCCTTCGAGCTGCGGTGATGCCGCGCCCACCTGAGAAGGGCGCTCCTTGAGCAGCATGGTCGGGATCGGGGAGATCCCGACCATGCTGCTCAAGGGGCACTTTTCGCCCGCGTCCGTCTACGTGGACAACGGCCCGGTCCTGGTGTCCCAAGAAGCGCCGGCGCGATGACCGCACCGCACATCGACCCGCTGCCGGACGAAGAGCCGCTGCGGGCCTCGGTCAGAAGCCGGCCGTGATCCGGGTGAAGTCCCAGTCGTTCTGGGAGATGCCGCTGCAGGTCGACTGCACTCCCCCGCCGGGGCAGGAGTGGTCGCGGTTGACCGCCCAGTACGCGAGGCGGTTCAGGCCCTTGGACACCGCCCAGTCGCGGATCTGGGTCCAGGTCGCCGTCGAGGTGGTCTCCTGCTGGTCGGACAGGCCGTTCATGCCGGAGATCCCCATGTGGGCGTAGGCCTGGGCGTCGCTCCAGCCCCACGCGTTCTTGAGGTCGGTCTTCAGCCCCTCGGCCGCGTTGACGGTGCTCTGGTACATGTCCGATCCGCCGCCGAAGTCGAACGGCATGATCGTGTAGCTGTCGATCGGCACGTTCAGCGCCTTCGACTGGTTGATGAGCCTGACGCCGTCGGCGCCGGGGCCGGACGTGGTCGTGCCGAACGTCACGGCGATCTTGACGTTCGGGTTGTTCTGCTTGACGATCTTCAGGCCGCCGAGGATGCGGTCCTGCACCGTGTAGTTCGAGAACTCGTCGGTGTTCTCGATGTCGAAGTCGACCACGGCCGGGCCGACCGCGTTGATGACCTGCTGGACCGCTCCGGCGTACGCCGAGGAGGACGAGCAGTTCGGGCCGAGCTTGTTGCCCTGCCAGCCGCCGAAGGAGACCTCGACGCTGCCGCCGGCGTTCTTGATGGCCGAGATCGCCTGGGCGTCGACGCCGCCGGTGAGCGGCCTGGAGCCGTCCCACGCGGGCGTGCATCCGCCGCTGGAGAGCACGAACGCCATGGTGAAGGACTTGACGCCGGTCGCGCTCATGACCGTGGCGGGGTCGGGCGGGTTGCCCCAGCCCATGTAGAGGTACGGGGCTCCGGGCATCCGTCCGGAGCCGGGCGAGGTGCTCGTCCCGGGCAGCGTCCACTTCTGGTTCGCGCTGCCGGCGCAGTCCCAGATCTGCAGCGGAGTGCCGTCGGCCGAGCTGGGACCGGTGGCGTCGAGGCACTTGCCGAGGGCGCGGAGGCTGCCGTCGGAGGCGGCGGTCCACGACTGGGCCGCCGTTCCGTTGCAGTCGTAGAGCTGGACCTTGGTGCCGTTGGCGCTGTTGGCCGCGGCGACGTCGAGACACTTACCGAGGGCGCGGATCGTGCCGTCGGTCCCGACCGTCCACTGCTGCGCGTTGGTGCCGTTGCAGGTGTAGAGCTGGATCTGGGTGCCGTTGGCGCTGTTGGCGGCGGCGACGTCGACGCACTTGCCGCCGTACCCGGTGATCTGCCCGGTGGCGGCCCAGGCGGGAGAGGCGGCGGCGACGATCGGCGGCAGCGCGAGCACCGCGGCGCCGGCCAGCAGGCGGAGCCGGAGACGGGAGAAGCGTTCCTGATTCATGGCGGGGGTCCTCTCAGGAATGATCAGAGCTTCGACCAAGACTCGAAATAAGAGGGCGGACCGAACCTCCTCCCTGCCATCGCCTCCGAGAGGCCGGAACGACCTCAAAGAGTAGGAAGGTTTCCTAAAAGATTCCGGGCCGAATATAACCCGACGGAGCGCGTCGCCGTCAAGAGTGCCGTCCGGCACCGTCTCCTGGCAGGATTGAGCGATGGTTGCCGGACCCCCGCGATCGGAAGTGGCGGTGCCCGCACACGTGACGGCCCTCGCGGCGGGCCGGCCGGTGCGCGCCGTGTGGGAGAACGAACTGGGCGGGCTGACCTTCGAGGTCGGCGCCGACTCGGACCGGTGCTTCGTCAAGTGGGCTCCCCCGGACAGCGGGCTCGCGCTCGACCTCGACCACGAGGCCGTCCGGCTGTCCTGGGCGGTGCCGTTCACTCCGGTGCCGCGCGTGCTCGACCAGGGCGCCGACGATGAGGGGTCCTGGCTCGTCACCGCCGCGCTGCCCGGCCAGAGCGCCGTCTCCGACCGGTGGAAGGCCGAGCCCCGTACGGCCGTGACGGCCGTCGGCGAGGGCCTGCGGGCGCTGCACGAGGCGCTTCCCGTCGCCGACTGCCCGTTCTCCTGGGCGGCCGAGGACCGGCTCGCCATCGCACGCCGACGCGCCGCGCAGGGCCTGCTCGACCCGTCCAAGTGGGACCCGGCGCACCGCTCGCTGGGCGTCGACGGAGCGCTCGCACTCGCCGCGGACATCCCGCCGCACGACCGGCTCGTCGTCTGTCACGGCGACGCCTGCGCGCCCAACACCCTGATCGGCGCAGACGGGCACTGGTCGGCCCATGTCGACCTCGGCCGGCTCGGCCTCGCCGACCGATGGGCCGATCTCACCGTCGCCGCCTGGAGCACCGAGTGGAACTACGGCCCCGGCTGGGAGGGCCTCCTCCTCGACGCGTACGGCGTCCGTCCCGACCCCGACCGGATCCGCTACTACCGCCTCCTGTGGGATCTCGGCGCCTGACCTCACGTACGGCGTTAGCCCGCGTGCTCACCGGGTACCGCAGCCGACCATGAGCAAACCCGACTCGATCTCCCGTCCGGTGTCCGCGGTCCTCGGCCTGGCCGGCGGCCTGATCGCCGGAGCGCTGTTCAAGCAGACCTGGAAGCTCGTCTCCGGCCAGGACGACGCCCCCGACGCCGGGGACGTGGAGCGCGGCTGGGTCGAGGTCCTGGCCGCCGCCGCGCTGCAGGGCGCGATCGTCGGCGGCGTCAAGGCCGCTCTCAACCACGGCTACCTCGTCCGCCGCCACGCCGGCCGAGGGGGTTCGTGAGCGCGGGAGCGGCAGGCCATTCGAGTCGGCCGTTGATGACGCGGGTCGCGGCCTGTTTGAGACGGTTGAGTACCGGAAGAATCTCGACATGGATGACGCCGGTCAGGGGACCGACATCACCGGTCACGTAGTGGAACAGTTCATGCGAGTTACGGCAGGTGACTGCCGCGGCGATGTTCGCCGACCCGGTGATTGCGGCGACCCAACTGGTCTGGGGATGACGTGACAGCGCCTCGCCGACGTCGCCGATCAGGCTGGGTGCGACCTGGATGAGAAGGGTCGCCGATGCTGTATGCCCGAAATGCTCCAGCAGCACGTCGACGTCCACATCAACGGACCCGTTGTCGATGAGGCTGCGCAGGTGCGCCGCGACGCGTGAAACCGGCCAACCGAGTGCGCGGCTCAGAGCAGCGGCCGTGGCGCGTCCATCGAGGGCCAGCTCGCGCAGCAGTATCCGGTCCTCGCTGGGTGCTGAGTCGTAGGTGACCGCCCTCGGCTGTGCTTCTCGTCCGTCGAGGAGCCGCCGCTGTTCGGCCTCGGTCAGCGGACGGTCGAAACCCGACCATTCGGCGGGTCCGCCCGAATAGGAGTGCAGCACCGAGTACGCCGCGAACGACAGGACCGCTGAAGTGTTCGAGAGCTTCGGCAGAACCCCGGTGCCGCATGCGGCGTCGGCCGGCAGGGTGGTGGTGCACATCAGCTCCGCGCCGCCGGAGTGCAGGGCGACCCATGCGACGTCCTCACGTGCGGCGAGCACGGCCCCGAGCTCGGCAGCCGCATCGGGACGACACTGCAGCCGGAGCAGCCACAGCCGTTGATCGGCCCGTACCGAGGTCTCGCGGACCAGCACTCGCAGTACCCCGGCCTGCTTCATCGCCCGGTAACGGCGGGCGGCGGTCTGCTCGGAAACGCCGACCACCTCAGCGATGCGTCGCATCGGGGCACGGCCGTCGATCATGAGACATTGGAGGATCCGCTGGTCCATCACGTCCATTGCTGGAAGTTTATGGCCTACGCGCGGCGTACAGGGAAGTTTCGTACAGGGCGAGCGCGAACGGTGGCACTCCCACTGTGGGCTGCGAAGACTAGAGGCATGCCACTGCTCAACCACCACATCGTCTGGTCCCGGGACGCACAGGTCTCCGCCGACTTCCTCACCCAGCTGATGGGTCTCGACCCTCCCGTGAAGCTCGGCCATTTCGTCATGGTCCGCGTGGCCCCCGACATCACGTTCGACTTCATGAGCACCGACCGCGAGATCATGGCTCAGCACTACGCCTTCCTGGTCACCGAGGAAGAGTTCGACGTGATCTTCACCCGCGTCCAAGAGCGCGGGCTCACCTACTGGTCGGATCCCGGACACCACGACGAGGGCGGTATCAACCGGCTTGATGACGGCCGTGGCGTGTACTTCAACGACCCCAGCGGTCATGAGCTCGAAATCATCACTCGCCCCTACGGCAGCGGCGGGCTCGAGGCGGAACACCCGAACCCGCTGCTCATCGAGGAACTGGCCGAGAGCGGAACCCTGCCGAGGAGCACATCATGCTGACCACCGACCACCCACACGCCAAGCTGTTCGAGCGAATCTACGGTCCGACGAAGGATGGCGAGGGTCCCGCCTTGCTCGACGAAGCGATCACGGAACCCTTCGTCGCGCACACTGCCGGGCACGGGCCCATCGGCGGCACCTTCGTCGGCTTGGACGCGTTCAAGGGTCACATCGGGCTTCTACGGGAGCTCAGCGGCGGAACGCTGCGACGCACCTCCATCGAGTACTGCGCCGACGACCAGTGGGCCGTCGTCGAACAAACGATGACCGCCTCCCGCAACGGTCGGGACCTGGAGATGAAGGTTGCCGGTTTCTGGCGTTTCAGCGGACCGGGCCAACTCGCTGAGCACTGGGAGGCGGTGTCCGACGAGGCTGCCTGGGACGCGTTCTGGAACACGCCCGCGTCGTGAGGGGCTTGAAAGTCCAGGCGCCGCGGGTCGTCGACGTACGCTGACCGCCTGAAACCGAGAGAGCCCAGGTCGGCCCGGTGCGGGCCGACCTGGGCGTCGTGGTCAGCGCAGGTCGAACCGGTCGAGGTTCATGACCTTGTCCCAGGCCGCGACGAAGTCCGTCACGAACTTCTCCTTCGCGTCGTCGCTCGCGTAGACCTCGGCGACCGCGCGCAGCTCGGAGTTGGCGCCGAAGACCAGGTCGACACGGCTGGCGGTCCACTTGACCTCGCCCGAGGCGTCGCGCCCCTCGTAGGTCTCGGACTCCTCCGACACCGGCTTCCACACCGTGCCCATGTCGAGCAGGTTCACGAAGAAGTCGTTGGTCAGCGTCCCGGGGCGGTCGGTGAAGACGCCCAGGGAGGACCCCTGGTGGTTGGCGCCCAGCACGCGCAGACCACCGACGAGGACCGTCATCTCGGGCGCGCTCAGCGTGAGCAGGTTCGCCCGGTCGATCAGGAGGAACTCGCCGGGCAGCATGTTGCCCTTCATGAGGTAGTTGCGGAACCCGTCGTGCGACGGCTCCATCACCTCGAACGACTCGACGTCGGTCTCCTCCTGCGACGCGTCGGTGCGTCCCGGGGTGAAGGGCACCACGATGTCGTGGCCGGCGTCCTTCGCGGCCTTCTCGACGGCCGCGCATCCACCGAGCACGATCAGGTCGGCCAGGGAGATCCGCTTACCACCGGTCTGCTCGGCGTTGAACGCCTCCTGGACCTGCTCCAGGGTGCGCAGCACGGTCGTCAGCTCGTTGGGGTTGTTGACCTCCCAGTTCTTCTGCGGCTCCAGCCGGATGCGCGCGCCGTTGGCGCCGCCGCGCTTGTCGGTGCCGCGGAACGACGCGGCCGACGCCCACGCGGTCGTGACCAGCTGAGAGATCGACAGACCGGAGTCCAGGAGCCGGGCCTTGAGGGCGGCGATGTCATCGGCGTCGACCAGCTCGTGGTCGACCGGCGGGATCGGGTCCTGCCAGATCAGCGTCTCGGCCGGCACCTCCGGGCCGAGGTAGCGCGCCTTCGGGCCCATGTCGCGGTGGGTCAGCTTGAACCAGGCGCGGGCGAACGCGTCCGCGAACTCGTCGGGGTTCTCCATGAAGCGCCGCGAGATCGGCTCGTAGATCGGGTCGAAGCGCAGCGAGAGGTCGGTCGTGAGCATCCCCGGGGCGCGGTTCAGCGTGCCGTCCTCGGGGTCGGGCACGGTGTTGGCTCCGGCGCCGTCCTTCGGCCGCCACTGCTTGGCGCCGGACGGGCTCTCGGTCAGCTCCCACTCGTTACCGAAGAGCACCTCGAAGAAGCTGTTGTCCCACGTGGTCGGGGTGGGCGTCCAGGTGACCTCGAGACCGCTCGTGTGGGAGTCGCGGCCCTTGCCGGTGCCGTAGGAGTTCTTCCAGCCGAGACCCTGGTCCTCCAGCGGGGCGCCCTCGGGCTCGGGCCCGATGGCGTCGGCCGGGGCCGCGCCGTGCGTCTTGCCGAAGGTGTGGCCACCGGCGATCAGGGCGACGGTCTCCTCGTCGTTCATCCCCATGCGGCCGAACGTCTCGCGGATGTCGCGCGCCGCGGCGACCGGGTCCGGGTTGCCGTTCGGGCCCTCGGGGTTGACGTAGATGAGGCCCATCTGCACCGCGGCCAGGGGCTTCTCCAGGTCGCGCTCACCGCTGTAGCGCTCGTCGTCCAGCCAGGCGGTCTCGGGGCCCCAGAAGACGTCCTCGTCCGCCTCCCAGGCGTCCTCGCGGCCACCGCCGAAGCCGAAGGTCTTCAGGCCCATCGTCTCCAGGGCTACGTTGCCGGCCAGGATCATCAGGTCGGCCCACGAAATCTTCCGGCCGTACTTCTGCTTGACGGGCCACAGCACACGGCGGGCCTTGTCGAGGCTCGCGTTGTCCGGCCAGCTGTTGAGGGGCGCGAAGCGCTGCTGGCCCGCCCCGGCGCCACCCCGGCCGTCACTGACGCGGTAGGTGCCCGCGCTGTGCCACGCCATGCGGATGATCAGCGGCCCGTAGTTGCCGAAGTCGGCCGGCCACCAGTCCTGCGAGTCCGTGAGCACCCGCGCGATGTCCTGCTTCACGGCGGCGAGGTCAAGGCTCTTGAACTCCGCGGCGTAGTCGAAGTCCTCACCGAAGGGGTTGGCCATCGGCGGGTTCTTGACCAGCAGCTTCAGGTTCAGCCGATCCGGCCACCAGCCGCGGTTGCCGCCACCCTGGGTCGGGTGCAGGGCCCGGGTACGGCCGTGCGCGACCGGGCAGCCGCCTTCGCCCTCCGTCTTGGCGTCCGCGGTGATCGCGTCTTCGTTCTCAGGCATGGGAGTCCTCCCGGACAGATCACGGTGTTCAGGAACTGCGAGCGGTGGAACAGCCGGGGCACAGGCCCCAGAAAACGACCTCGGCCTCGTCGATCGAGAAGCCGTGGTCCTCGGACGGGACCAGGCACGGCGCCTCGCCGACCGCGCACTCCACGTCGGCGACGACACCGCACGACCGGCACACCACGTGGTGGTGGTTGTCCCCGACGCGTCCCTCGAACCGGGCCGGGCTGCCGGCCGGCTCGATGCGGCGTACGAGTCCCGCCGCGGTGAGCGCGTGGAGGCCCTCGTACACGGCTTGGAGGGAGACGTGGCCGACGCGGTCGCGCACTCCGGACGCGATCGCTTCGACGCCGAGGTGGTCACCGGCCCGTACGGTCTCGAGCAGTGCGACGCGAGCGGCCGTCACCCGCAGGCCGACTCCGCGCAGCTCATCGGCGGCGGTCGGAGTCTGGGATGCGGTCATGGGGATCAACTTACAGCCACAAACACGAACGATTCAAGAGAGCAAATCATTAAAGTTCCTGAGCACGCCGTGATCGAAGAGGTGTCACCAGGGGACCACTCCCTCGTCCTCGAAGAAGCCGCCGGTCGGGCCGTCGTCGGGCAGGGTCGCGAGCCGGATCGCGATCGCCGCGCCCTGCTCGGGGGTTCGGACGCCGCGGTGGCCGTTGAGGTCGGTCGCGCAGTAGCCGGGGCAGGCGACGTTGATCAGGATGTTCGTGTCGCGCAGCTCCTTGGCGTACTGGACGGTGACGGCGTTGAGGAACGTCTTCGACGGCGGGTACGCGACGGCGATCGGACCCGTCTTGAGCGGGTCGTCCGTGTCGGACTGCCGGGTGAGGGAGCCGACGCTGCTGGACATGTTCACGATCCGCGGCGACGCCGAGCGGCGCAGCAGCGGCAGCATCGCGTTGGTGACGCGGATGACGCCGATCACGTTGGTCTCCACGACCGTCCGCACGGTCGCGGGATCGACCCTGGTGGGCTCCTGCGGCATGCCCCCGGTCACGGCGGCGTTGTTGACGAGCACGTCGAGCCGGCCGGCGCGCCCCTCGATCAACCCGGCGGCGGCGGCCACGCTCGCGTCGTCGGTCACGTCGAGCGGAACGCCGAACGCGTCGACGCCCGCCGCGCGCAGTTTCTCCACGGCGGCCTCACGGCGCCGGTCGTCCCGCGCGCCGACGCCGACGCTCCAGCCGAGGGCGCCCAGGCCGGCCGCGATCTCGTACCCGATCCCCTTGTTCGCGCCGGTGACCAGCGCGATCGTCTGTTCGCTCATGCGTCCCATCCTGCGCGCGCCCCCGGCGGCACCTCCAACACCGTTCGGGTAGGGGGCGATACCGCGCGGGTATCGTTCCAGGAACACCGGCTCCCTCCGGGTGCCGGACTCGGGCGGCGCCGTACGAGCGGGCCCGCCGGTACCGTGGCGGCATGGAGACGCGGGAGCTGCGGTACTTCATCGCCGTCGCCGAGGAGCTGCACTTCGGGCGCGCCGCGGAGCGGCTCGGGATCGCGCAGCCGCCGCTGTCCCGGGCGATCCAGCGGCTCGAACGACGGCTCGGGGCGAAGCTGCTCGAACGCACCAGCCGCGCCGTCACGCTCACCGAGGCCGGGTCGGTACTCCTGCGCGAGGGCCGGGCGGCCCTCGACGCGGTCGACGCCGCCGACCGCCGGACCCGCCGCGCCGCCCTGGCCGCGACCGGCCGGCCCGGTCTGGTCCTCGTCACGAAGGCCGGAGCCACCACCGAACTGCTGTCGAAACTGCTCGACGCGTACGCCGCCGAACCCGGCGCGGTCGCCGTCGACGTGATTCTGTGCGGACCGGGCGAGCAGGAACGGGTGCTGCGGGACGGACGGGCCGACGTGGCGCTGCTGCACCTGCCGTTCGACTCGATCGCCGGCTTCGACGCCGAGGAGCTGCGCACGGAGACGCAGGTCGTGGTCCTGCCGGCCGGGCACGCCCTCACCGAGCGGGCCCACCTGCGCATGGCCGACGTCACCGCCCTGCCCGGCCTGCCGATGCCGCGCTGGCCCCGCCTCGACGGCACGTACCCGGACGGCCCCGGTCCGGAGGTCCGGGACCATGCGCAGCTGTTGCAGCTGATCACGCTCGGCCGGGCCATGGCGGTCCTGCCGGAGTCGGCCCGCGTCCACCTGGGCGAGGGTCTCGCCGCCGTGCCGGTGCTGGACGCGCCGGCGGTGACGACCGTGATCGCGTGGCCGCCGCACAGCCGGTCCCTGGCGCTCGCCGGGCTGATCCGCGCCGCGACCCGCCTCTGAGGCCGGCCCGCCGATCCGCGTCGCGGCTCGCCTCTGAGGGCGGCCTGAACCGATCCGCCGGAGATGACGTCTTAGGTCTGCCTTGAGTGATGGGGCAGCCGTTACGATCTTCCGAACCTCGACGCCTCTGGGGAGTGGGTCACTGTGCAACCCCCGCAGCCGCCGCAGCCGCCCTACGGTGGCCAGCCGCCGATGTACGGGCCGCCACCCGGCCCACCCGG
Source organism: Actinoallomurus rhizosphaericola (assembly GCF_024055675.1). Lineage (NCBI taxonomy): Bacteria > Bacillati > Actinomycetota > Actinomycetes > Streptosporangiales > Thermomonosporaceae > Actinoallomurus > Actinoallomurus rhizosphaericola. Next base: position 14,209 of record NZ_JAMXMW010000027.1, read on the forward strand.
GCCGCCGATGCCGCCCGGGCCGCCGGGCTGGGGGCCGCCGCCCCCGAGGCGGCCGAACAACAACGGCGCGGCGGTCGTCATCGTCATCGTCGCGGCCCTCGTGCTGCTGGTCGGCGGCGGCGCCGTCCTGGTGTGGGGCTTCGGGGTCGGCGTCGAGCAGGCGAAGCGGGCGGCCGCGGCGCCCACGCTCCCCGACCTCCCGACGCCGCCCACCTACAGCCCGCCGTCGATGCCGAGCTACAGCCCGCCGCCGCTGCCCAGCTTCCCGCCGGACACCCCGTCCGACCCGTACACACCGCCGACGCTGCACTACGGGGCCATCGCCGTGGCGCCCGACGGCAGTGTCGGCAAATCCTGGGACTACTCGTCGGCGTCCGCCGCCAAACGGCGCGCGCTGAACGAGTGCCCCCGGTCCGGCTGCAAGGTCCTCACGACCTTCGTCAACAGCTGCGGCGCCGTCGCGTACAACTCCCGCACCAACAGGTACTGGGGCGGGCAGGGCGCCACGAGGACCGCGGCCGAGAAGGACGCCATCTCGAACGCGGGCGGCGGCCACTGGATCACCTGGGTGTGCACCACGCGACCCTGACGAGCGACAAGTCTCTTCATGAGAGTCCACTTGCATGAAGGTGCCTTCGATGGCTACCTTTGTGCGAGCAAGCTCTCATGAAGGGAAGTAACTCTCATGGCTATGACCACTACCGCCACCCGCACCCTCGACCTGGGGAACGGACTGAAGGTCACCATCGACGAGCGCGGCGACGCCGCCGGATCCCCCGGCACCGGCGTGCTGCTCCTGCACGGCGGCGCCGGACCGCGGTCGGTGGCCGGGCTGGCGGCCGCGCTCTCCGAGCGGACCTACGTGGTGACCCCGACCCATCCGGGCTTCGACGGCACCCCTCGGGTGCCGTGGCTCGACTCGGCCGCCGACCTCGCCGACGCCTACCTGGACCTGCTCGAAGAGCTCGGCCTGGAGACGGTGACGGTGATCGGGAACTCCATGGGCGGCTGGGTCGCGTCCGAGATGGCGCTGCGCGACATCGGCGGAAGAGTCGAGGCGCTGGTGCTGCTCAACGCGACCGGCATCCGCCCCGACGACGGGACCCAGGTCACCGACATCCGCGGCCTGGCACCGGCGGAGATCGGCCGGCTGGCGTTCCACGACCCGGCCCACCGCCCCGACCCCGCCGCACTGAGCGAGGAGGAGCGCGCGGCGTCGGCCGCGAATCAGCAGGCCCTCGCGCTGTACTCGGGCGAGCACTTCCTGTTCGGGCCGAAGCTGCGCCGTCGCCTGCACCGCGTCACCGTGCCGGCGCTGGTCGTCTGGGGCGAGGAGGACGGCATCCTCACCGCCGAGTACGGCCGCGCCTACGCGGCCGCCTTCCCGAACGGCCGCTACCACCCCATCCCGGAGGCCGGGCACTTCCCCCACATCGAGCGGCCGGACACGGTGCTGAACGCCATCGGGGACTTCGCCGGCGCCGCGGCCGGGCCCGGCGTCGCCTGACGGGTCCCGCCCGGCGGCGTCAGGCGAACTCGGTGGTCACGACGGTGTCGTAACGCTCCATCACCTCGGCGGTGGCCTGCTCCGTCATCGCCTGCCCGCCCGCGGCGGCGTCGCGCAGGTCCCTGAAGTACTGCACGTACAGGTCCGGGGTGAACGTGTTGACCATGACGAGCGGCTCATCGCCCGGGTTGGCGAAGGTGTGCGGAGCACCGGGCGGCACCATCACCAGCGTGCCCGCCGGCGCGTCGTGCTCGGTCGTCCCCACCGTGAACCGCGCGGTGCCCGACACCACGTAGAACCCCTCGTCGTGCCGCGCGTGCCGGTGCTGCGGCGGGCCGGCGCTGTGCGGGGCGAGCGTGATCTCCGCCATCCCCAGCCGGTGCCCGGTCGTACGGCCGTCCTCCAGGATGCGGACCCGGGCAGGGCCCAGGTCGACGACCTCGCCGGCCTCCGGGCCGACCACGGAGACGTCGTTCATCGTCGGCTCCTTCATGAGAGTGCGTTCGCGTGACCATAGTAGACTCCCACCAAAGAAGGCCCGGCGAGGAAAGGCGGAAACCCGTGCCAGCGCAGAAGACGGCGGGCCGCGTCAACCAGAAGCTCCGTACGCGCAATGCGATCGTCCGAGCCGCGGCCGAGCTGAGCAGCACGGGCCGCGAGGTCACCATGCCCGAGATCGCCAAGGCGGCGCTGGTCTCCGAGGCCACGGCCTACCGCTACTTCCCCGACCTCGCCAGCCTGCTGAGCGAGGCCATCGCCGACCAGTTGCCCGGCCCGGCCGAGGCGCTCGCACCGGTGGCCGACTCGGACGACCCGGTGGCGCGCGTCGCCGCCGTCACCGAGTTCCTGCTACGGCACGTCCTGAGCCGGCAGGGCGTGGTCCGGGCCCTGATCGCCGCGACGATCACCGGGTCCGGCACGCCGCACCCCCGCCCCGGCCTGCGGTTCGGCCTGATCGACGGCGCCCTCGCTCCGCTGGACGACACCCTCGGCGCCACCGACCCCGCGGCCCTGGCGCAACTCAAGCGCGACCTGGCGGTCGTCGTGAGCGCCGAGGCCCTGTTCAGCCTCACCGACCTCCAGGGCCTCGACCCCGAGGAGGCCATCGCCAGCATCGTCCACACGGCGACGACCCTCACCCGCGCCGCCGTGTCCCCGAACTCCTCCCGGTAGGTCGGCCCGCGGCGGCGACGGCGCCGGCTCGACCGGCGGCCGGACCGGCCGTCACCCGCCGACGGCCTGCGCGTCCCCGGTGCCGGGGATCAACCGGAACACCGGATGGCGCTCGGCCTCGGCGACGAACCGCTCGTCGGGCGAGTCGAGTGTGACGTCGAAGTACGCCCGGGTGACCGGGACCTCCCGCAGGTACTGCCGAAGGACCGGAACGCCGTCCTCGGGTGCCACCTCGGCGACGCGCAGGGTCTCCCGGTAACGTCCGCGGGCGATCTGGACCTCCCCCGCGGCACGGGCGTTGTGCACCCAGTTGGTGATGCCGTACGCGGCCACCAGCCACCGTTGGTCGCCGTTCCGCATCACGTCGACCGGGATCGAGTAGGGCGCACCCGTCTTCCTGCCCCGCACGGTCAGGATGTGCCGGTAGTCCTTGCCCAGCCCGAGGCGGGTCATCACCCGGAACACGAGATTGACGAGCCTCGCGCCCGCTCCGACACGGTAGGTCTTGGCCATACGCTCCCGCCCTCGTGAAGTACGCGAACGCGATCCTACGGTCAGGGGCGCTCGGGTCGTAATCCACACCGGAGCCGTATCCCTAGGCGACCGCCTAGTAATCGTTGCGAAGCCGAGACGAAAATTGAAGGAACCAAACTTCGCCCGCAGTCGTCTAATGGTGATTGGCCATTAGAGAGGGCGTGCCGTACGCCCGGCGACCACCGAACCCAATCGTCTCCCGAGCCAATTAATTAGTGGCATTACCGCGCCGCGGTAGGTAAAGTCTTAAACCGCAACGGTGAAAGAGCGGACCGGCTTGGCGGCTTCGCGCTCCGCACCATTCCCGCTAGGTGGCCTGGTGGCGGATGCACGCTCCGCGCTCTCTTCACAACCACACGGTTGTTTCCTGGAGGAGCGCATGACCCTCGACTTCCTGCGTGTCCGGAACCGGCGCGTGCGCCGGCAGTGGGCGACGCTCGACGGCACCCGCGATGGTGCCGCCCCGGAGGAGAACCTCGACGGGGTCAAGGACCCCGACTTCCTCGCGCTCGGCATGGGCGCGACGAACATGATGGCGATGCTGTGGTCGCTGGCCCTCGGCCGGCGGGTCGTGGGCGTGGAGATGCGCGGCGACCCCTCGCTGGGCGTCCACTGGAACATCCGCGAGGACCTGTTCCACCACTGGGGCCTCATCGACAAGCTCATGCTGGAGCGCTACGGCGAGGAGAACCTCCCGCACCGCGGTGACGGCCGCCTCTTCAGCCTCGCGGAGTGCTTCTACGACCCGACCACCGCCGCCGGCGCGGTCACCGCCGACGAGGTGGTGACGGGCTTCCTCGACACGCTCATCGGCGAGCCGTCGCACATCGGCGGCCGTATCTTCCACACCGAGTTCATCGACGACCGTTACAAGGACGGCAAGCCCAACCGGGTCGTCACCGTCCTGCAGCCCCCGGAGCCGCCGAGCGAGCCCGACCTGTCCAAGGTGGGCCGTACCGCCCTGGAGGCGCTGGAGGGCCCGTCGACGTTCCAGTGCGCGGCGTCCGAGGTCATGGTGCTCATGCGCCGCTACCTCGAAATGATCGAGCAGATGGACCTCGAGCGCGGGGTCACGCCGCGGGTGCGCCTGTTCACCTCGCACCGGGTCGTGTCGACCGGCACCGACGAGGATGCCGGCTACCTCAGCTGGCTGCGGCGCGAGGAGGGCTTCGTCGACTGCCCCGACGGGCGCAAGCGTATCCAGATCGAGGCCGTGCGCGAGCTGGACTACAACGGCAAGTTCCGCCGGGTCCGGGTGCCGGGCAGCAAGGTCATCGACCTCGGCGTACCGAAGCTGTTCATGATCGCGCAGGGGTTCAACAGCACCGACGCGGAGCGGCTCGGGTTCAAGCAGGAGGACGTCAAGGTCGATCACCACGACGGCCGTGGCCCCACCGTCGCCCAGGCCGACTACCTCGCCGGGCTGCTGGAGATCCTCGTCGACGGGCGGCTGCGCCGCCGTATCGCCTCGGAGTTCGACAAGGAGGGCAACGAGTACTGGGTCCGCCAGATCGCCGTCGGCCACCAGGACGACGCCGAGGTCGGCTGGATCCTGGTGCAGGTGCCCGACTACAAGACCTTCGACCCGATCCTGGCCGGCATCGTGGCGCCGGGCACGCACAAGAAGTCCAAGGAGTACCGCGCCGGCGTCCAGCAGCTCATGCGCGAGTTCTACCTGGAGCAGGTCTCGCTGATCATCGAGATGCCCGTCGAGGAGCTGGAGAAGGTCCAGATGCCGTACGGGCCGAAGCTGTTCAGCCTCGTGGAGAGGGCCGGCGTCGACGCCCGGGTGGCGGTCAACGGCGTCGTCGGCGGTGACACCTTCGGCAACGGGCACTTCCTCACCAGCGGCGGCGCCATCACCGGCATGGTGGGGCACGCCTACCGGGTGCTGAAGTACTGGGAGGCGATCGACGCCGGCGTCGAGCACGACGTGGCGATGCGGCAGCTCGCCGACGGCATCAAGCAGGACACCGACTGGTGGTTCCAGGTCAGCGCCCAGGAGTTCAGCCAGGCCGTGCCGATCAACTTCGGTGCCGAGCGCATCGCCAAGATCGAGGCCGCGGCCGGCGGCGACTCGATGGCGCGTGCGACCACCATCGACGCCACCCGCCGGCACCGCCACTCGCTGGTGCCGCTGGACCCGTCCGACTGGCGGCGGCTGCTCGTGCGCAGTGGCCGCATGCACGCCCTGGCGCTGCCGCCGATCCCGGAGACCCATCCCGACCTGCGCGGCCCGGACATGATGCCCGCCGACGGGATGGCCGGCGACGCCATGCCCGGCGACGCGATGCCGGCCGACGCGATGCCGGCCGGGATGACCGACATGGAGGTCATGGGTCGATGAAGCTCGGGCAACCGAAGGGCGACTCGTTCGGCAGCCTGGCCGAGACCGTCCAGCCCCGCCGGCTCATCGTCGGCCGCTACCGCACCCTGCGGGAACGTCAGCTGGCGCTGCTCGTCGTCTGCGCGGGCGCGCTCGCCATCGTCATCGACACCTCCGTGGTGAACGTCGCCCTGCCGTTCCTCGGCAAGGACCTGCGGTTCTCCGCCTCGGACCTGTCCTGGGTGGTCAACGCCTACGTCATCCCGTTCGGCGGCCTGCAACTGTTCGCCGGACGCCTCGGCGACCTCATCGGGCCGAAACGGCTGTTCATCGGCGGCATCGCGCTGTTCACCGCGGCGTCGCTGGCCTGCGGGCTGGCGCAGACCCGCGAGATGCTGATCGCCGCCCGGTTCGCGCAGGGCGTCGGCGGGGCGCTCGCCGCGGCGGTCGTGCTGAGCATCGTCGTGGCGATGTTCCCCAAGCCGGGCGAGCAGGCCAAGGCGATCGGGATGTACTCGCTGATCTCCTCGGTCGGCGCCGCCCTCGGCCTCGTCGTCGGGGCCGCCATGACCGAGGCGATCGACTGGCACTGGGTGTTCTTCATCAACCTGCCGATCGGCGTGCTGGCCATCGTGCTCGGCCTGCGGCTGCTCGACGACGAGCGGGAGGCGGGCGAGCGCGGCATCGACGCGATCGGCGCCGTGCTCATCACCGCCTGCCTCATGCTCGCCGTGTACACGATCGTGCAGAGCTCCGGCCCGGGTGGCAGCGCCACCCGCACCTGGGTGCTGGCCGGCGTCTCGGTGCTGCTGCTCGCGGCGTTCGTCGTACGGCAGGCCACGGCCCGCAACCCGCTGGTCCCGCTGGGGATCTTCCGGGCGCGCAACGTGTCGGCGGCCAACCTGGTCCAGGCGCTCATGGTCGCCGGGATGAGCGGCATGTTCTTCCTCGGGGCGCTCTACCTCCAGCAGGTGCTCCGCCTCAGCGTGCTCGAGGTCGGCTTCGCGTTCGTGCCGACCGCCACCCTGGTGGCGATCTGCTCGATCAAGGTCGCGCCGAAGCTCATGAAGAAGGTCGACGCGCGCACCGTGCTGCTGCCCGGCCTGCTGTGCATCACGGCGGGCCTGCTGCTGCTCAGCCTGGCTCCGGCCGACGGCGACTACTTCACCGACGTGCTGCCGGCCATGCTGCTGCTCGGCGTCGGCGCCGGCATCGGCTACCCGTCGGCGCTCACCATCGTGCTCGTCGACGCGACGACCAGCGACCGTGGCCTGCGCTCCGGTCTGGTCAACACCACCCAGCAGATCGGCCCGGCGATCGGGCTGGCGATCCTGGCCACCGTGGCGGCGAACCGCACGGGCTCGCTGACGGGCCACGGGCACACCGTCGCCGAGGCGCTCACCTCCGGGTACCACCTGGCGTTCCTCGTCGGCGCCGGCTTCGCGGCGGCCGGCATCGTCCTGACCCTGCTCCTGGTCAAGCCCGCCGTGCCGCGCAGCGCGCCGAACGTGCTCGACGCCACGCGCACCCGGCAGGCCAACGAGCTGGAGTACGTGGGCGTCACCGACCCCGACTTCCTGACCCTCGGCATGGGCGGCACCGGCATGATGGCGATGCTGTGGTCGGTCGCCATGGGCCGCCGTGCCGTCGGCGTGGAGCTGCGCGGCTCGCCGTACGTCTCGGTCATGCGCTGGACGGTGTCCGAGGACGTCTACCACCACCTCGCCCTGATCGACCAGATGATGCTGGAGCGGTACGGCGAGGAGGGCGTCCCGCGTCGCGGCGACGGGGTGCTGCTCAAGCTGGCCGACTGCTTCTACACGCCGTACACGGACCCGGGCTCGGTGCGCGGCGACGAGATCGTCACCGGCTTCGCCGCCGACTCGCACATCGGCGGTGTCGCCCGTCACCACGAGCACATCGACGACCGGTGGCGCGACGGCCGGCCGCACCGCGAGGTGTCGATGCCGGAGCAGATCAACCCGCCCACGGCGGTCGACCCGGCGCTGCAGGGCCGCCCGATACGGGAGGTGCTCGACAGCCCGTCGAGCTTCCAGGTCGGCGCCGAGGAGCTGCTGGTGGTGCTGCGCCGCTACCTCGAGGGCATCGAGGCGATGGACCTGGCGCGCGGTGTGCCGCCGCGGGTGCGCATCCTGTCCTACCACCGGGCGGTCGCGCCGGCCGAGAGGGGCGAGCGGTCGGGCTGGCGGCGCGTGCTGCCGCGGCGGCGGGTGCGTGACGAGGAGCCCTTCGTCGCCGGACCCGACGGCCGGGTCCGCATCCGGGTCGAGGCGGTGCGCGAGCTGGACTACAAGGGCAGCTTCCGCCGGGTCCGGGTCCCCAACAGCGAGATCGTGGACCTCGGCACCCCGCGCCTGTTCATGATCGCGCAGGGAGCGGACAGCCGTGACGCCCGCCGGCTCGGTTTCGAGCAGCGGCCCGTGCTCATCGACCACGGCGACGGGCGCGGCCCGGTTCCGGCCGAGAGCGACTACCTGGCCGGCAACGTCGACATCTACCTCGGTGACCGCATCCGGCACCGGGTGGCCTCCGACTTCGACGCCGACGGCAACGAGTACTGGGTGCGCCAGGTCGCCATCGGGCACGAGGGCGACGCCCAGATCGGCTGGGTCCTCGCCGAGGTGCCGGAGTACGTGACCTTCGACCCGATCCTGGCCGGGCTGGTCCCGCCGGGCACGCCGAAGGGGTCCAAGCGGTTCTTCGCCGGGCACCAGTTCCTGCTCCGGAAGTACTTCCTCGACCAGATCTCGCTCATCACCGAGATCCCGCGCGACGAGATGGAGCGGAACCAGCTGTCGTACGGGCCGAAGCTGTTCACCATCACCGAGCGGGTCGGGCAGGACGCCCTCGTCGCGCCCAACGGCGTGGTGGCGGGCGACTCGTTCGGCAACGGCCACTTCCTGCACAGCGGCGGGGTCATCACCGGACTCGTCGGGCACGCCTGGCGGGTGCTGCGCTACTGGCAGGCCGTCGACGCCGGGACCGACGAGCGTACGGCGATCCGGCGGCTGGCCGACGAGATCAAGGCCGACACGGACGACTGGGTGGCGCACAGCGCCCCGCTGTTCGCCCGGCCGGCGCCGACGGCCACGGTCACGCAGCCGCAGGAGATGGAGCGTCAGCGGGCCCTCGCCGAGGCCACCCGGTACCGCCGCTCCATCGTGCCGCAGAACTACCCGGACGAGTGGAGCCGGATCCAGCTGCGCACCGGCCGGATCTACGCGTTCAACCTGCCGGCGATCGACCCGGTCCCGCCCGCGCTGCGCGAGACCGGGGCGGACGCCATGACGGCGGACGCCATGACGGCTCCCGGCATGGAGGCGGACCGCATGGCCGACGCCACCACGATGTGACCCAGGCCGGCGGCGGGCCTTGCGTCCGCCGCCGGTCCCACCGCCCGCGGCCGCCCGGCCGCGGGCGGCCGCGCGAACAGGGGAGGACGGCGTGACAACGAGCACCGAAGCGGGATACGGCCCCGAACCGACCGAGGACGACGTGCGCACCGAGTACGACGTGTGCGTCGTCGGCAGCGGGGCGGCCGGCGCGACCGTCGCGTGGCTGCTCGGTCGCGCCGGCCTGTCCGTCGCCGTCATCGAGCAGGGCGGCCACGTCACCGCCGACACCAGCTACGACGACATCCTCGCCGCCGCCGAGTCGGCCTGGGTCCGGCAGTCGAACGGCACGTGGGGCAAGGTCGGCTCCCCGTGGACCACCTGCAACGTCGGCGGCGGCACCGTCTTCTACGGCGGCGTGCTGTTCCGCCACCGCCCGATCGACTTCGACGCCGAACGGGTGCTCGGCCAGGCCGACCTGCCGCTGCGGTGGCCGTGGGGCTTCGACGAGCTCGACCCCTACTACACCGCCATCGAGGACCTCGTCGGCGTGGCCGGGCTCGCCGGGGCCGACCCCAGCATCCCGGCCCGCTCCGCGCCGTACCCCCTCGTGCCGGTACCGACCTCCCCGGAGGGCGCCACGATCGCCGGGGCGGCCAAGACGCTCGGCTGGAACCCGTTCCCGACGCCGCTGGGCGTGCTCACCGACGCCTACCAGGGCCATCACGCCTGCGTCGCCGACGCGCCGTGCATCTCGCGCACCTGCCCCGTCGGCGCCAAGGGCGACGCGGTCAACCGCTTCCTCACCCCCGCGCTGCGCTCCGGCGTACGGCTGTTCGCCGGCCTCAAGGCGGTCGCGCTCCTCGGCGACGAACGCCGCGACGCCCACACGCTCCGCTGCGTACGCGTCGACACGGGCCGATGGCATGAGTTCCGCGCCCGGCACTTCGTCATCGCCGGGAACGCGGTGCAGAGCGCGGCGCTGCTGCTGCGCTCCACCACCCCGCGCCACCCGCAGGGGCTGGGCAACTCCCACGACCTCGTCGGCCGTGGCCTGTGTTTCAAGCTCAGCGAGTACCTCGTCGGCTACGGCCACCGCGGCGGCGACGAGCCGCCGCGCAGCGAGGTCATGGGTCTCGGCCCGGTCTCCACGGCCGCCGTCACCGACCTGTACGAGGACCCGGCCGCCCCCGGCGGGCTCGGTGGCGTGCTGTACGAGGTACGCCCCGAGCGGACGTACCGCGTGCGCACCAACGAACAGCTGCTGCGCATCGAGGCGCTGGTGCCCGACGAGCCGCAGCCGACCAACCGGGTACGCCTGGGGCCCGGCACCGACTGTCACGGCGTCACCGACATCGTCATGGACTACCAGGCGCACCCACGGGACCTGGCCCGGCTGGAGTACATGCTGGGCCGCGGCGAGGAGCTGCTGCGCGCCGCCGGGTGCGGCGTCGTGGTGCGCGAGCCGTCCGGCTGGGAGCTCGGCAGCGGCCACCTGCACGGCACCTGCCGCATGGGCACCGACCCGGCGACCAGCGTCACCGACCCGGACGGGCGCCTCCACGACGCCGACAACGTCTACGTCGCGGACGGCGCGCTGCTGCCGTTCCCCGGCGCGGTCAACCCGACGCTGACCATCCAGGCCGTGGCGCTGCGGGTGGCGCACCGGCTCCTCGTCGACCGGTTCGCCGCACCGGCGACGCCCATCACCGAGCTGGTCGGTCCGCCGGCGCCCGCGGTGCCGGAACGGCGCTCCAGCGCTCACCCAGCAGTGTCGCCACGCGGCTGAACGGCGCCGTCCGATACGTGTGACAACGTCCGCCGACGTGCACGTGCCGCACGTCGGCGGCGAGCCGCTCCGGCAGCTGCCGGTACACCCGGTGGACCAGGTGCCCGCGCGCGTCCTCCTGCGGCTCGAGGTCGAACCACAGCAGGCCCAGGGTGCGCAGCGCCGGCTCGGTGGCGGCCCACGCGGCCACCGCGCCGAGCAGCACGTCGATCCAGTACCGCTGGAACGTACGCCGCAGCACCGGCACCCGGTCGCCGAACCGGGCGACCAGGTCCTCCGTCGTACGGAACACCACCTCGTCCCCCGTACGCACGTCGGTGCCCTCGCCGCGGCCCTGGAACAGGTAGCCGTACCGGACCGCGAGATCACTCTGCAGGCCGGCCAGGTACACCGTGTCGCCCTCCCGCACGCCGTACGCGTACCCGAGGAACCCGGGGCGGCCGGCGTCCATGAAGTTCCAGTCCGCCGCCTCGAACATGCCCTGCGGCAGCAGGTCCGGCTCGTCGAGGTGGCAGCGCAGCGTCACCGGCGTGCCGAAGCGCGGGAACCGGTCACCGACGATGTCGTCGCAGACCCCCGTCATGGCGGTGACGGCGAACCGGACGCCCCGGTAGCCGAACGGCACCGGCGCGCCGATCGGGGCCGTGTCGTTGAACGAGCGCAGCAGCACCCCCAGCGGCAGCCCGAGCTCCTCGGCGATCTCCTCCCGCGGCGCCGGATCGTCCAGCCACCGCGCCAGCAACGCCCGCCGCTCCCCCAGCAACGGATTCTCGGCGACCCAGCGCCGGTAGAACTCATCCGGCGCGGCCGCCCCCGCGTCGACGTCCGGCCGCGTCTCGCACCGCGCACCGACCGACGCCGAGCCCGCACCGGCCGGCGTCGAGCCGGCCGACATCGTCTCGACCGGCCTGGCGCGGGCCGGCGTCCCGCTCGCTGTCGCCGTCGCGGCCGGCGTCGCGTCGGCCGACGTCGCGTCGCTCGGCGTGGCCCCGGCCAGCGTGATCTCAGCTGGTGTCGCGTTGGCCGGTGTCGGCATCGTGTCGGTCACCGCAGTGCTCCGTCCATCGGCGTCGGATGCGCCGGCGCCGCCCGCCCGGCCTCCAGCGCGGCGAAATGTTCTCGGTGCGCCCGGGCGTAGGCGAGTTCGGCGAAGCAGTCGGCGTTGAAGTGGAACTGCGGCGGCTCGGCGAAGTCGGCGACGCTCGCCTCGATCCACGCGGTGGTGTCGGCCGCCACCTCGGCGGTCAGGGCCGCCGCGGCCCGCTCGGCCGTGATGCCGGCCGCGCGTCGTCTCCAGTAGCGGCGCACCCGGTTGCCGTGGCGGAACGGCGCTAGGGCACGCAAGGGATGCAGGGGATGCCCGCCCCCCGCCGCGTCACCCACCGCGATGATCCGCCCGGCTCCCTGACCGGAACCGCCCAAGGGCGGCCCGGCCGAGGGCGGGTCGGCGGGCACGCCGGCCGAGAACAAGGCGGCCGAGAAGAAGCCAGCCGAGGGCGGGTCGGCCGGACGCCACGCGGTGGCCGACACCAGGCGGGGTCGGTCGGGACCGTCGCGGACCGCGCCGTCCACCGCCGATCCCGGCCGTTGGAGCAGCTCGGCCGCGGCGGCGACGAACAGGCGGCGTACCAGCAGCCGGACGGCGTCGAGGTGACCGGGCGAACCGGGCGCGGAGCCGGGCGGAGCCAGCCCCGCCTCCACCGGATCGAAGACGTGGTGCTCGGGCACCTGTACCGCCAGCCAGGCGGGCGCGCCGGCCGGACCGCGGCCCACCGCCACCTGCCGTACCCGGTACTCGTCGTGGTCCTCGTCGAACGCGGGCGCGATGCGGCGGCGGCACCGCGTGCCCACCTCTAGGTCCAGGGCGCCCACGATGAGATGCGCGCGGGCCTCGGTGGGGCCGCGCCCGTCACCGTGGTCGACCACGAGCGGCGCGGTCCTGATGCCGCAGGCCCGCGCCGTGCTACCCGCCGGGTCGTCGTCGAGCAGCACCAGTTCCGGCCGGCCGAGGCCGACCGTGGCATCGGAATCGGCCCACTCGCCGGGAGCGCCCGGTTCGCCGGTATAACCAGGCAAGCCGCGATCACCAGGCCCGCCGCGCTGACCAGGCGTACCCGGCGTACCAGGCGTACCGGGCGTGCCCGGCTCGGCGGCATCGGCGGGCCGGAACCGCACCCGCGGTGGGTGCCCGGCGCGCCGGTCCATCGCCTCCACCGCGGCGAGGTATTCCCACAGCTCGGCGACGAGCAGGGCGGCGGGCACCCGCAGCACCGCCGGCCAGGTGGCGGTGACGGTGGCGCGTGGCCCGCCGTCCGTCCATTCCTCGTGCACCTCGACCGCGCCGCCCGCCCGGGTGGTATCCCACCGCAGCGCGTCCGCGAGCCGCCAGGGGGACCCATCGGCGCGGGTCGGCAGGCCGCCGGGACCGTAGCGGCGCAGCAGAAGCCGGTCGAGCAGCGCCAGATGCCGGTGCACGCCGACCGGCAGGCACCACATGGCGCCCGGACCGAGCAGCGGGTCGCCGGGCGGACCGGCACCGGGCACCCACACCGCGGACCGGCCCGCCGCGAGCGTCCACAGGATCGCCATCGCGCCCGCGCCGCCCCCGCCGAGCACCGCCAGGTCCGGCCGCTGCCGCATCGCCGTCTCCACCCGTCCCCTTCCGGTCGCCTCATCGGCCGGCGCCCACTCCGACGGCCGGCACCCCGTACCGCCCGGCGCCAGGTCAGCCGGCGCCCACACCGGCGGCCGGCACTCGTTGCGGTGCGGCGACGTCGGTGACGGCGGTGTAGACGTCCAGCAGGCGCCGGGTGACGCTCTCCAGGTCGTAGCCCGCGGCGCGCTGCGCGCCGGCCTCGCCCAGCCGCGCCGCCAGCTCCGGCGAGTCCAGGCACCGCTGGATCGCCTCGGCGAGGGCGGGCGGGTCGCAGGGCGGCACGATGAGCCCGGCGGCGCCGTGCCCGACGACGGTGGGCAGCCCGCCCACGTCGGTGACGACCACCGGACGGCCCGCGGTGAGCGCCTCCAGGACGGTGCCGCCCATCTCCTCGTGCCGCGACGGGATCACCACGACGGCGGCGCGCCGCATCGTTCGCGCGATGTCCGGACGGTCCAGGTGGCCGCGCAGCTCCACCCGGTCCTCGATGCCCAGCCGCCGCAGCTGGGCCCGGCACCGGACCAGCTCGTTGCCGTCTCCGCACATCACGAACCGCGCGCGTACACCCTCGGCGATCAGGAGGGCGGCGGCGTCGACGTAGTCGGCCCAGCCCTTCTCCGGCGCGAACCGTCCGCAGTAGAGCACCATCGGCTCCGCCTCGGCCGCCGGCCCCGCCCCGGCCACCGGCTCCGCCGCCGTGATCGGCGCCGCCCCGGCGACCGGCTCAACCTCCGCCACCGGCTCGGTTTCCACGACCGGCTCGGCCCTGGTGGCCCGCTCGGCTCTGGCCGTCGGCTCGGCCTCGGTGGTGTCGGCGGGGGCGGCGGGGTCCGGGCGGAAGTCGGCCAGTCGTACGCCGTCCGGCACCACGTGGACCCGGTCGGGGTCGGTGAGGCCGAGGCCGAGGTAGGCGTCGCGGACCCGCTGCGTGAGCACCACGACCGCCTCCGCCCGGCGTATCGCGATCCGCTCGAAGTACCGCGCCGGTTCGATGAGCAGCCGGCCGCCCAGCGTCTCCGGGTGGAACGTCACCAGTGCGCTGCAGTGCACCGTGAGCACGAGCGGCCGCCGCAGCAGCCGCCGGGCGAGCACCGCGAACAGGAACGTCCACGGCAGCTCGCTGCAGTGCATGTGGATCAGCGAGTACCGCCGGTGCCGTCCGCGCAGCCGCTGGCCCGCGCACCAGGCGACGAGCGCGAGCCCCCACGACACCAGGAGCCCCACGTAGCCCTTCGAGCGGGTGGGGATCGGTGCCACCGGCGGGGACAGCAGCTCGAAGCGGGTGCGCTCGTCCCGCCGTACCGTGCGCGGCATGCCCGGTCGCCGGGGGAACACCACCGTCTGGCGGGTACCCAGCTCGGACAGTTGCTCGGTCGTCTGCATGATCTGCACCTGCATGCCGCCGATCGGCTCGTACTGCAGCTCCCGGTGGGTCAGCTCGCGCCCGCCCAGGTAGTAGTACGGCGTCAGCCGCAGGACGTGCAGATCGGCCTCGTCACAGCTCCGCATGGTGCGTGCGGACCTTGTCCAGCGCCCGGACGATGTCGTCGACGTCGGAGGCGTCGCCGAGCAGCGCCGAGTGGTGGAACAGCAGCGTGGTGTCGCAGTACCGTTCGGCGCCGCTGTAGTCCCGGCCCAGGGCGCGGTCCCGGCCGTGGTCGTCCCACAGCGCCGCGAAGCGCCGCTTGGTCTCCGGCCGCAGCATGATGCTGCGGTGCAGCGGCGCGTCGGCCGGGTACCAGGTCATGCCCAGCTCGGCGATGAGCGCCTCGGCGACCCGGCCCAGCGGCACGTCGCCGAACGTGCCCGGCTCCACCTGGATGCCGTACTCGTAGATCGACCGGGCGTCGGCCTCCTCCGGCAGCGGTACGGGCGCGAAACCGCCCAGCTCGGCCAGGCGCCGCTCCAGCTCACCGGCGATCTTCTCCCGGTGCTGGTGCTGCGCGTCGAGCCGGGGCAGTTGGTCGATCAGGACGGCTGCGGACAGCTCCGACATGCAGTAGTTGGCGCCCATGATCTCGCCGGCCTCGACCAGTTCCATCTCGCCGGCGGCCGAGCCGCCCTCCGGGTACCAGCGCGAGTCGGCGCGCAGCTGCTGGACCCGCCGGTAGATGCCCTCGTCGCTCGTGATGACCGCGCCGCCCTCGCCGCCGGTGAGCACCTTGCCGTTCTGGAAGCTGAACACGCCGACGTCGCCGTACGTGCCCACGGCGCGGCCGCGCCACCGGGCGCCGTGCGCCTGTGCGCAGTCCTCGACCAGCGGGACGCCCGCCTCGCGGGTGAGCGCGGTGATGCCGTCGAGGTCGGCGACGGTGCAGGCCAGGTGGACGAGGATGACGGCGCGCGTGCGGTCGCTCAGTCCGGCGCGGATGGTGTCCGGGGTGATGCAGCCGGTGCGCGGGTCGGAGTCGACCAGTACGGGCAGCGCGCCGACGCGCAGCACGGCGGTGACCGGCGCGACCCACGTCATGGCGGGCACGATGACCTCGTCGCCGGGGCCGATGTTCAGCGCCTCCAGGGCGACGAGCAGGGCGCTCGATCCGTGGTCGACGCTGACGCAGTACGGCGCTCCGTTGTAGCGGGCGAACTCCTCGGCGAAGCGCCGTTCCCGCGCGCGCTCGCCGTCGCTGGGCCAGCTGATCGCCCATCGGCGGGACCGGAGCGCGGCGATCAGCTCCTGCTCGGTGGCCCCGTCGTACTGCGGCCACGCCGGCCATGGACGGCCCTGGCGTACGGGGGTGCCCCCGGAGACGGCGAGTGCGCTCATGACTGTCCACCTTCCTGCTCGATCTCGAAGAACCGGCGCAACGGTGCGGTCTCACCGCTGTCCTCGAGGACCGCCCGGTACCGGCTGAGCGGCAGCGGATCGCTCACCAGGGGCGCGAGCCGTACCGCGCCGGACGTGGCCGCGGCCAGCGCGTTGCGCAGCTGGCCCTGGCCGGACAGGACGCCGTACAGCGTCAGCTCACGGAGCATCACCGTGCTGGGTTCGAAGCGGGTCGCCTCCTCGCCGGAGTAGCCGACGAGGACGTAGGCGCCGCCGGGGCGGGTGGCGCGCAGCCCGTCGGGGAAGACGTCGGCCACGCCGGTGGCGTCGAACACCACCTCGGGCTGCTCGTCGTCCCAGTCGCCGAGGGACGCCCGCGCGTCCAGCCCGAGCGTCGTGGCCAGCTGCCGGCGGGCCGGCATCGGGTCGACCACGCTCACCCGTGCCGCGCCGGCCGACGCGGCCAGCTGCGCCACGAGCAGCCCGATCGCGCCGCCGCCGATGACGCCCACGAGCCGGTCCCGTACGTCGGGGCCCCGCTCGCAGGCGTGCAGCGCCACGCCCAGCGGCTCCAGCAGGCACGCCTGCGCGCCGGACAGCTCCTCGGGCAGCGGCTCCAGCTGCTGCGCCGGGATCGTGAGCAGCTCGGCGAACGCCCCGGGCCGGGTGAATCCCAGTTCGTCGCAGTGGCCGCAGAGGTTGAACCGGCCCGCCGCGCACTGCGGGCAGTTCCGGCACGGCAGGATGTTGTCCGCCACGACCGCCCGGCCGACCAGCTCCGGGCGGGTCGGCGCCGACACGACCCGGCCCGCCCACTCGTGCCCCGGGATCACCGGGTACTCCGCGTCGTGGAGGGTGCCGCGCAGCAGCCGCAGGTCGGTGCCGCACATCGCCACGTGCGTGACGGCGACCAGTGCCTCGCCCGGTGCGGGGACCGGCCGGGGCACGCGCTCGACGGCGTGCTCCTTGGGCCCGCGGACCACGAGCGCGAGCATGTCCGTTTCGCTCATCGCGCCCCGCCTTCCGTGAGGTACCCGGCGTCGAGGTTTCCGGCGTCGGGGTTCGGGCTGTCGCCGAGGCGGTGCACGAAGAACGCGCGGCCGTGCCAGCCGTAGTTGATGAACTCGCTGTAGTCGTAGAACCCGTCGGTGCGGGCGAAGCACTCGCGCAGCGCCCGGCGCATCCCGAACCGCGGGTTGGCCCGGTTGCAGTTGTAGTCGTCGAGCAGGATGACGGCGCCGTCGGGGAACAGGCGGTTCCCCAGCAGGTGGTCGAGCACCTGGACCGTGGAGGCGTACAGGTCGCAGTCCAGGTTGGCGATGGCGACCTCCCGCCGCAGCGGGTCGGACACCAGCGACTGCTCGAACATGCCCCGCACGATCGTCCAGCCGGTCTCGCCGAATCGGCGGGTGAACTCCCGCCGCAGCATCTCCTCGGTGCCCGGCGGCGACGCGTCCTCGCTCTCCCGCCAGTAGCCGGTGTCGACGACCTCGTACGAGATCGCGTCGACGTTGTTGGTGCTCTTCGGGAATCCGGCGAAGGAGTCGTAGACGTACATGTGGCGCGGGTGCAGCGTGGCGTAGAACTCGGTCAGCGCGTCGAACTCGACGATGAGGTCCGCCAGCAGAAGCGAGCTGAACCCTTCGAAGCAGCCGAATTCGGCGACGGCGCCGGGAATATGCGAGCCGTAGACGTATTCGAAGACGGTGCGGAATGCGTCGCCGTAGATTTTGGCGGCCCGCTGCTGATCGAGGTACGTGGCATTGGTGACTTGCTCGGAGGTACGAATCGCGAATTCACTCCTTCACGGTGGCGGCGTCGTAGAGGGCGGGATCGACGTCGATGTCCATGTTGAGTTCGCAGCAGCGGTAGCAGATGGGCTGCAGCCCTTCGCGGATCATCTGCCGCATACGGGTGTAGGTGTCGCCGTGGAACACCTCGCTCAGTGACCTGTCCCGGATGGAGCCCATGACCGTGTCGGCGAACGTGGTGCAGCTGACGACCTGGCCGTCGGGCAGCACGGTGGTCTGAGCCCAGAGCTTCACGCAGGTCGTCTCTCGTACGATCCGGCTCCAGTCCTTGGCGAAGAACCGGCTCTTCTCGCGGTTGCTGTAGCGGGTCGGCGCGACCAGCACGCGGACCCGGTCGGTGAGCCGGTCGGCCTCGTCGAGCAGCTCCTCCAGCCGTGCCGGGTCGATGTCGGCGTGCTGGTGCTCGTTGCAGTAACCGGCCCAGGACATGAACGGCCGGCCGGTCACCGCCTCGAACGCGGCGCGCGACCCCTTGCCCTCCTCGCGGGTGAAGAAGCTCGACAGCCCGACGGTGATCTCCTCGACGCCGAGCTCCTCGCACAGGTGGACCATGTCGACCAGGTGCGTGTAGTTCATGCCGGTGACGACGAAGTTCAGGGCGATGTTCGGGCCGCGGCCGGCCCGCTCCTTGGCGTCCTGCAGCGCCTTGAGCCCGGCGACGGCCCGCTCGAAGGCCTTGCGGCCGCGGATCGGGTCGTTGACCTCCGTGTTGGGGCCGTCGATGGAGATGTACACGTCGTCGATGCCGGCGGCCACGATGTCCTCGGCGAACCGCGGCAGCAGCGTGGCGTTGGTGCTCATGTCGAGGTTGCAGTCCGGCATCCGCGTCTTGGCGATGCGGATCAGCTCGACGACGTCGTTGTGCATGAGCGGCTCGCCGCCCATGATCGTCAGGTAGACCTTCTCGCTGTTGCCCTCGGCCAGCTCGTCGACCAGGGCCGTCCACATCTCGACGCTCATCTGGTCGCGCTTGACGTCGGCGAGCCATGTGCTCTCCGCCGCCGAATCGCCGTACATCCAGCATTCCCGGCAGGTCAGGTTGCACGACCAGTTCACGAACACCGTGACGTGGCGCGGCACCACCGGGATCGTCGTCGGGATGACCGGCAGTGGCTGCATCACCATGGTTGGAACTCCATTCTGGGCAGCGGCGCGTCCGTGTTCCGGCCCGCCGGAGCGTGGTCCGGCAGGGCGTTCCGGCCCGCCGGCGCGTTCTGGTCGACCTGGGCGCCGGCGAGGAACAGGGCGAGCCCTTGAGCGGCGGCCGCGGTGGCGGCCCAGAGCCGTTCGCCGCCCGCCGCGGACGTGTGCGCGGCGATGACGGGCAGGATGAGGTGCGGCTCCTGGGACGGGTAGCAGCGCGCTCCCGCCTCACGCCGCGCGTGGCAGCCGGCGACGTCGACCAGCACCGGGTGCCCGGTGTGCGGGCGGTGCACGCCGGCGGCGTAGGGCAGGTCCTCGTAGTAGATCAGCGCGCGGCCGGGCGCCTCGTCGGCGACCACGCGCTCCGCGGCCGACCGGGCGGCCCGGTGGTCGACGTGCCCGCCGACGGCCAGCGGCACGAGCAGCAGGTCGGGGCGGGCCGCGAGCAGCACCGAGGCGAGCGTCTCGGCCGTGTCGGACACGATCTCCGGCTCGGGCGGCGCGCCCATCTCCGTGTCGTCGTCGTAGCCGCGCAGGCTCGCGTCGGGCAGGTCGGCACCGAACAGGCGTGCGCCGGCGAAGGCCGCCCACGTGGCGTCCTCGGCGGCGCGCACCGGGCCGGCCGCGCTCGTGCCGTGCACCGGCGAGCCGGGCGCGTACGTGGTGCGGCCGAAGACCGTCAGCACTGACAGGGACGCCCCGGCGTCGGCGAGCCGCGCGACGGTGCCGCCCAGTGACCAGGCGATGTCGTCGGGGTGGGGGGACAGCAGGAGTACGTTCATCAGACGAACTCGTCCAGGAGTCGGTAGAAGTGGTCCTTGCCGGCGTCGTGGCGGGCGCCGTACCGCGCCAGGAGGCGCGCCACGGCCGCCCCGTCGCCGGGCGGCTGTTCGGCCACGTCGCGCGAGGCGATGGCCAGGTCCTTCCAGCGGTCGGCCACGCCGAGCCGTCCCACGTCGAGGATGCCGGTGAGCGTCGGCGTGTCCGGCGCGACGAGGAAGTTGTCCAGGCACGGGTCCCCGTGGCATACGACCAGGTCCTCGGTCGCGGGCGGCGGCGTGGCGGTCAGCTCGTCGAGCAACTGCCGCGCCGACCACCCGTGGTGCCGCGGGTCGAGGTCGTCGAGGTCGATCCAGCCCATCTCGGTCGCCAGCCGGGCCAGCGGCAGGGTCACCGCCAGCGTCCCGTCGAACGGGCAGTCGGCGACCGGCAGCTCGTGCAGGGCGCGGAGGGCGTCGGCGACGACGTCGACCACCGCGGGCCGCTCGTGCGCCGCCCACCGCCCGGCCGCCGAACGGCCCTCGACGGCCGTGGTGACCAGCCACATCAGGTCGTCGTCACCGCCGACGTCGACCACCTCGGCCACCGGGAACCCCCGGGCGGCGAGCCACTGCAGGCGCTCGGCCTCGCCGCCGGGGTGGAACCGCAGGTCGTCGTCGCGCCGGGGCGGCGTCGTCTTGACGTAGAACGCGTGGCGCCGGCCGTCGACCCGATGGATCACCGTGCCGTACGAGCGGCTCGCCACGTGCGTCCACGCACCATGGAGCCCGAGCCGGCCGGCGAGCGCGGTCGGCTCCGGGGATGACCGGGGCATCTCAGCCGCAGGACGGGTCGAGGGCGCGTGCCAGCGACCGGTCGCGGTTCGCGATCGCGTGGACGGTCTCGTCGATGCGGCGCAGGGCCGCCTCGTCGTCCTCCAGTGCCCCGCCGAACGCCTCGGCGGCGAACTGGCGCATCCGCCACTCCGGCAGCGCGTCGAAGTCGAACGACGTGGTCTTGGCGACCTCGCGGGCGCCCTTCTCGAACGCCTCCAGCGCGTGGTCGACCTCGGCCTGCCCGTACGCGGCGGTCACCATGTGCGTGCCGCTGTCCTCGAAGTAGGCGCCGTGGTCGAAGGCGGCCCGGTAGATGTCCCACGACAGCTGCTCGGACGGCACCACGACGTCGAACATCATCGGCGGCCCGCTGACGAAGGCCGGGATGCCCACGTCCGCGAGGATGCCGCGCATCCCGTCGCGCAGCGCCGTACCCATCCGCTGGGTGTGCTCGTGCACCGAGCCGTCCTCGGTGACGTCGAGCACCGCCAGGGCCGCGGCCATCGGCGGCACCTCGCGGGTGTAGGTGCCGGCGACCCCGGCCTTGTCGTAGGCGTCGAGGATCTCGCGGCGCCCGACGACGGAGGAGATGGAGTGGCCGTTCCCCAGGCCCTTGCTCAGCGTGATCGCGTCGGCCGGCACCTGGCCGGTGCCGTTGAGGCCCCGGTGGCCCCACCGGAAGCCGGTGATCACCTCGTCGATGATGAAGTACACGCCGTACTCGGCGCACAGCTGCGAGACGCGGCGGTAGTACTCCTCGTCGAACCACGCCGGCTCGGGCGTCACGATCACCGCGGCGATCTCGCCGGCGAACTCGTGCAGCAGCCGCCGCAGCGCCGTCTCGTTGTAGCCGTAACAGGCGATGCGCGTCCCCGGGTCGAACCCGATGCTGAGGTAGTTGAGGTGCCAGTCGTACCAGCCGTGGTAGCCGGAGGTCACGATGATGTCCCGGCCGCTGGCGGCGCGCGCCATCCGGATGGCGGCGGTGGTCGCCTCGGAGCCGCTCTTGTTGAACACCGCCTTCTCACCGGCCGGGTAGCGCTCGCACAGCCGCTCGGCCAGCTCGATGCGCGGCAGCGAGATCGTGCTCGCGAACACCGTGCCGTGCTCGCTGATGCACTTGGTGATCGCCTCCACCACGGCCGGGTGCCGGTTGCCCAGGAGCAGGGCGCCGCTGGCGGCGGTGACGTCGAGGATGCGCCGCCCCTCGACGTCCTCCATCCAGGATCCCTGGGCCTTCACGATGACCGACGGGAACCGGGTGCCGATGTCGTACTGCTCGGCGGCGGTGACCCGCCGCGCCCGGTCGATGGTCTCCAGGTTGTTCACCATGGTCTGCGTGGCCTCGCTGGTCATACGGCCTCCCTCTCGGTCGCGGTCATGGCGTCGTCGAGCTCGTCGAGCACGGTCTTGCGGACGTCGTCGAAGACGCCGTCCACGTGGGTGTTGTCGAGGGCGAAGGCGCAGCCGTCACCGAGGCTGCGCGGCAGCTGGTCGGAGCGGTACGCCACGCCGGTGTAGAGGCTCACCGCGGCGGCGAAGACGTCGCCGGTGAAGGTGCACACCTCGCCGGGGAGCCGCCGTGGATCGATGCGCTGTGCCGCGTGGAAGCAGCCGTCCGGATGCGCGTGCACGACGTGGCCGTCGATCGCCGCCGGCACAGCGGGGACCTCCAGCTCGCCGTTCGGCCCGAACAGGTCGCCGCTGTGGGCGACCAGCCGCCGCAACGCCTCGTCGAGGCCGACCGGTCCGCGTTCGCGGCGCACCCGCGCGCCTTCCACCACGTAGTCCGGCCAGTGCGCCATGGCCTGCGTGATGACGACCGACCAGTACAGCTCGGCGGGCGACAGGTTGTCGGACCCGATCGCGAAGTTGAACTGGTCGTACAGGGCCAGTTCGGTCTGCGGTGTGATGAGCCCGTTGGCGAGGCACTGCTGGAAGTCCGGCGATCCCGGAATCGGATAGAACGGGTTGGTCCAGAAGCTGATGCCGGCGAGCATCAGGTTGATCGAGTCCCGGGCGACCTCGGCCGTGGTCTGCCCGAGCAGCCCGACGATGAGCGACGCGCCGACGTCGATGCCGTGGTCGGTGAACAGCCCGGCGCCGGCGTTCACCTTCTCCAGCGAGGTGAAGCCCTTCCGGATCTGCCGCAGCCGCTTGACGTCCGTGGTCTCCAGCCCCAGGAAGAGGCTGGAGAATCCGGCGGCGGCCATGTCGTCGACGAGCGGCTTGTCCAGCTTCACCACCGTCATGCCGTTGGGCAGGTGCAACTCCACGTCGAGGCCCCGGCGCGTGATGGCCTGGCAGATCTCGTGGACCCGCGGGATGTCGAAGGTGAAGTTGTCGTCCTCGATGAAGAACCGGCGGATGCCGTGCCGGGTCACGTAGTGCTCGATCTCGTCGACCACGTTCTCCGGCGTACGGGCGCGGAACTTCTTGCCCACCGTGGCGTGCACGGTGCAGAACGAGCAGGAGAACGGGCAGCCGCGGCTGGTGATGAGCGTCGCCGTCGCGTCGTAGCTCGTCATGTCGAGCAGGTCGACGGCCGGCAGCGCCAGGCCGTCGAGGTCCTGGAGGAACTCGGCGCGCGGCTGCAGGTGGACGCCCTTGGGACGCTCGCAGTCGCACAGCCCGGTGCCGCAGCGGAACGCGAGGCCGGGGAGGCCCTCCAGGCTCCGTCCGGCGGCGAGCGCCTCGACGACCTCCACCACGTTGGCCTCCGCCTCGCCGAGGACCAGCGCGTCGAACGCCTCCTCGGCCAGCGCGTGCGGGTGCGCGACCGTCGGATGCTGCCCGCCGAGGATCACCTTCGCGTCCGGCAGGAGCCGCTTGGCGAGGCGGCCCAGCTCGTACGCGGGCTCGTAGTAGGGGGTGAACATGCACGACACCCCGACCACGTCGTAGCCACGCCGCAGTTGCCGCTCGATGCGCTCCCAGTCGGCGCCCCAGTGCACCAGGTGGTCCCAGCGCGGGTGCGCCGCCACCTTCGCCCGGTCGGCGTCCGTGTACTGCTCCGGCGGTACGACGTGGTTGTCGTCGCTGAACGCCAGAGAGTCGAAGATGTCGACCTCCATGCCGCTCTCTCGCAGCTGGGAGGCGAGGTAGGCGAGCCCGATCGGCATGTGCCGGCCGATCTCGATCATGCACGCGCGGATCGGCGGTTTGATCAGCAGTACCCGCGTCACGCCGGTGTCCGTCCTGGTCGACACACCTGCGGCCCCTTCCGACATCGGCTCTACCGTCCGGACGCGCCGCGGTGCGCCGCGTAGTACGTGCGCAGCGCGGCATGGATGTGGTCGTCGGCGAAGATGAACATCTCCGGCGGCGGAACGAACTCGGGGTCGACCTCCTCCAGCGACCGGCCGAACGCGCTCCGGAAGTGTTTTTCGATCATCGGCGGCCAGTCGTCCGGCAACCGCCACTCGTGCTCGTAGCCACTGCCGAGGGTGTGCCGTACCGCCATCTCCAGGCACTCCTCGCGCGTCATCGACTGGATCGGCGGGCGCACCGGCGTGAAGACGTCCAGCTCCTTGTCGCGCGGCTCGCCGAGGATCCGCGCGGCCATCTCGGCGGCCAGCAGCGGCGACTGGTGCAGGCCGTCGCGGTACGTGCCCGTCATGAGCCACAGACCGTCGATCCCGACCTCCCCCAGCAGCGGGAAGCCGTCCAGGGGTACCGGCCGGTTGCCGACCATGATCCGCTCGACCCAGCCGTTGACCAGGTCGTCGTGCATCTGGCTGGCGCCGCTGAGCAGCAGGTTCAGCTCGCCGATGGCGGCGGTCGTCCCGACCTGGGACTCCACCTCGTTGGTGGCGCCCAGATAGAGCACCCCGTCCTGGCGCGGCACCACGTGCAGGCCGCAGGCGAAAGCCCGGTTGGGCGTACGGATCACGGTGCGGGGGATGGTGCCGTCCATGGTGCGGACCATGAGGGCCACGCCCCGGCCCGCGACGATCGCCGGGATCCGATGGCGGATCTCCTCCGGCAGGCACTCCAGCAGCTTCGTGGTGGCCGCCCCGGTGGCGAGCGCGACGTGCCCGGCGGACAGGGTCGTCCCGGATTCGAGCCGTACTCCGTCGGCCCGGCCGTCGGCCAGCCGCACCTCCGCGACGAGGTCGTCGACGAGCGTGCCGCCGTTGCGGGTGAACGCCGTGGACAGCGCCCGCAGCAGCGCCGGCGCGTCGACCGCGTGCTCCCCCGGGATGAACATGGCCTGCAGCGGCCGGGCGGTCGGCGCCGGGTGCAGCCACGGCACGTCGGCCGGGTCGAGGTCCTCGTAGGGCTCCTTGTACTCGTCGAGCGCCGAGCGGATGGCCCGGAAGCCCTCGGTGTCGATCTCGTGGATGCCGACGGTGTTCAGGATGACCACGGTGCCGTCGGCGGTACGGATCGCGGTCTCGTCGGACTCCTCCAGCAGGCCCTCCTGCCAGGCGTCCCAGAGGCCGGTGGCCTGGAAGTCCATGGCCAGCTTCAGCCGGCCGTGCGGGCTGCGCAGCAGGTGCGGGGTCACCTCGCCGAAGCAACCGTTCATCGCGCCCGCGGCGGCGGACGCGGCGTACGGCCGGTCGGCCCGGCCGACCACCGCCACCCGCAGTCCGCGTCGGGCCAGGACGAGCCCGAGGGACAATCCGAGTGCGCCGTTGCCGGCGACGACGACGTCGTAATTCAGGGCAGCATCAACCACGTAAACACCATCTCGATCGCACGATTCCGTGTGGCCCGGCTCCGGTGGCAGTGGGAGTCAGGCCTTGCCGAGGTCGGCCCACACCGCGATGGCGCGAGTGGGCATGGTGAACCTGTCCTCAGGGATGGGCTCGAATACTTCGTAATGAAGTCGTTGAAACTCTGACTCGATCAGCACCCGCAGGCGCCGAGCGTCAAGAGAAATGCTTTTCCGGAATCAGTCTGGAATAAGCGGAATGAGATCGGGGAGTGCTCCCCGGCCGATCTTCTCCCCCATGGCGCTCCCCCATGATGTCTCGACCTGTTCGGCCCTGCTCTGCGATGCCGCCGCCGGGGTCCCCTTTCCCGTGGGCGGAGGGCCGAATGATGATCACCATAGCGCCGGAAGTTTTTGAAGGGAATACCCAATTACCTGGCAAAAAGCGGACATCGAGGTCCGGCCGTGGTCCGGAGGCCGGGCCGGGACAGGGGGGTTCCGGCCGTGCCCGGAGACGGTTTCGCGCACGCATGCGTCCGACCCTGCCGCCCGTCCCGGCACGCCGTCTGCGTCAGATGACGCAGAGGTCAGGCCCCCGATCGGCCGGCCCCGCTCCGCTCCGCGCCGCCGGTCGCCCCCGGAGCGAGATCGACGCGATCGCCGGGGAAATCGACCGTGATATGGGCAGGTCGACACCGTCGGATCGACCGAATGAGCGATGTACGGCCGTTGTCCGCAGTGGATTCGGCATCCGCTCGGCCGCTGGGCGAACACCGGAATCGGTCCTCCGCCGACCGGCGGCCGGCGGTCTTCGGCACGCGCGTATTGGCAGCTCAGAACGGCTCGTCAGATGTCGCTCCGCACGGCGGATGTAACGGCAGGAATGCGCTCCGTACGGTCACCGGTTAATGCCCGGATGATTGCGCCGCAGCCGGTGCCCGTTGCGTCGGGCGCCGTTCTTCGAGTAGGAAGGGGCATATCGGGGGAACGGGGATCCAGACTTGAAATCTCAACCACTCGTGCGCGCGCAGCAGTGCGCGCGTCGTTGCCCTGTGGACCCAGAACGTATTCGCAGACTCGACACGCTGCCGGCGTGTAGACAGGAGCGACGATGACCGCTGCCAATCCATCGGGTATGTCCAACTTCCGGTTGCCGGTGGACCGTCTCGCCCCGCACATCATGCAGGCGATGGAGGCCTTCGACGCGGCCGCCGACAAGGTGAGCCTCGACCAGCGCCTGCTCGAACTGGTCCGTACGCGCGCGTCGCAGATCAACGCGTGCGCGTTCTGCGTCAACGCGCACACCCAGGCCGCCGCCGAGGCGGGTGCGACGCCCAAGCAGCTGGCGACGCTCATGACGTGGCGGGAGGCGCCGTTCTTCTCCGAACGCGAGCGCGCCGCGCTGCTGCTGACCGAGGCGGTCACCCTCATGAGCCAGGCGGCCGTCACCGACGAGGTGTGGGCCGAGGTCGGCGCGCACTTCACCGAGACGGAACAGGCGGAGCTGCTGTGGTCGATCGCCGTCATCAACGTGTGGAACCGCATCGCCGGCACCGCGCACCCGTGGCCCGTGGCGTGAGCGCGAGCACCGCGATGAGCCCTGACAGCGAGCACCTGGCCGATGGGTACGTCTGACATGCGGGTCGGGCTGATCGGCGCCGGCCGGATCGGCGCGGTGCACGCCCGGTCGCTGGCCGAGGATCCGCGCGTCGGCCGGGTCCACGTGGTCGACACCGACCCGGACCGCGCCCGTCAGGTGGCGGAGTCGATCGGCGGCCAGGTCGCCGACGACGTCGACACACTCCTGGACACGGCACCGGACGCGGTCGTCGTCGCCACCCCGACGCACACGCACGCCGATCTGGTCGTACGCTGCGCCGCCCGGGGCGTCCCGGTGTTGTGCGAGAAGCCCGTCTTCGCCGATCCGGCGACCGCGCGCCGGGTCGCCGCGCAGGTCCGCGCGACCACCACGCCGGTCTGTGTCGGGTTCCAGCGCCGCTTCGACCCCGGCTACCTGCGCGGTCACGACGCCGTGCGCTCCGGCGCCATCGGGCGGCTGTGCCGCGTGCATCTGCTGACCGCCGACCCGGAGCCGCCCCCGGCGGCCTACGTCGCCGTCTCCGGCGGCATCCACCGCGACTGCCAGATCCACGACTTCGACGTGCTGCGCTGGGTCAGCGGGCGCGAGGTCGTCGAGGTCTACGCGACCGGCGCCAACCGCGGCGCCGACTACATCGCCGCCGCGGGGGACGTCGACGAGGCCGCCGCCGTGCTGACCCTC
Source organism: Actinoallomurus rhizosphaericola (assembly GCF_024055675.1). Classification (NCBI taxonomy): domain Bacteria; kingdom Bacillati; phylum Actinomycetota; class Actinomycetes; order Streptosporangiales; family Thermomonosporaceae; genus Actinoallomurus; species Actinoallomurus rhizosphaericola. The sequence continues at coordinate 41,804 of NZ_JAMXMW010000027.1, forward strand.
GACGACGGCACGCTCGCCACGATGCAGGCGTCGCGCTACAACGGGGCGGGCTACGACGTACGGATGGAGCTGGCCGGCAGCCGCGCGACCGTGGCGGTCGGGCTCGACACCAGGGTGCCGCTGCGCTCGGCCGAGCCGGAGGCGCCGCCGCTCGCCGAAGCGGCCTGGTCGGGATTCCTGGACCGGTTCGCCGCCGCCTACCGGGCGGAGGTCGCCGCCTTCCTCGGCCTGGTCGTGGCGCCGTCCGCCGGCGGCCCCTCGGGGACGTCCGGTGGCCTCGCCGGACACGCCACCGTCGACGACGCGTTGCAGGCGCTGCTCATCGCCGAGGCGGCCTCGCTGTCCCGCCGCGAGCGACGCCCGGTCCGCCTGGCGGAGGTCCGCGCCGACACGGTGCCGGCCGGGACGGTGGCCCGATGAGCGCGGCGAACCCGGCGGCCGAGCCCACCGGCACGACACCCGCCGAGGCCACTCCCTCCGGCACGGCACCCGTCGGCACGGCACCCGCCGCGACCACGTCCCCCGGCTCGGCCTCCGCCGAGACCACACCCACCGACGCGACACCCGGCGGCACGACGTCCACCGGCTCGGCGTCCGCCGAGACGATGCTCGCCGGCACGACGCCGGCGGGCGGTGACCCGGCCGGTGGCCTGGCGCTGTCCGAGGACGCGGTCTTCACCGACTTCGCCACGCGGGTACGGCTCGCCGGCGCGCGCGTCGTGGAGATCGGGGGCTCACTGTCGGAGGCCCACGCGGAGTCGCACGGTGTCGCGCGCTGGACGTCGGTGGACCCGAACCGCCCCGCCGGGATCGGCCCGTCCGGCCGCACCGAGGTGGTACGGGCGCGGGCGGAGGAGATGCCGCTGCCCGACGCGTGCGCCGACGCCATGTTCTCCAGCAACGCCTTCCAGTTCATCGACGTCACCGCGGCGCTGGCCCAGGTACGCCGGGTACTCCGGCCGGGCGGCATCCTGTACGCGCACTTCGGCCCGATCTGGAGCGCCGTCGACGGCCACCAGCTCGAGTACGTCTCGTACGAGGGCCGCGACCTCGTCTTCTGGAAGGACACGCTGTTGCCGCCGTGGGCGCACCTGGCCTACGACCGGACGCAGCTGCGGCGGCTGCTGGGCACCGCGCTGCCGGACGACCTCGCCGACCTGCTGGTATGGCACGTGTACGACAGCCCCACGGTGAACCGGCTGTTCTTCGAGGACTACGTCGAGGCCGCCCTCCACAGCGGACTCGACCTGGTGGAGCTGCGGGCCTCGCACCATCTCGACTACGAGCTGCGGTTGCCCGCGTTCGATCCGGGGCACCTGCGGCACGTGACACCGGCCGAGCTGGCGGCCGACTGGACCGCCCGGCGCGGCCGGCCCACCCGGGTCGGGGCCCGGGACGTCCTGCTGGTGCTGCGCCGGCCCGCCGAATAAGCGGTGCGCTCGCTCCACGGAAGCCGCGCGTTCCCGGCCGCACGCGGTCAGGCGCTCGTCCTGACCGGACGCGCCCGGGCGGCGGTCCCGACCGTACGCGGCCGGGCGGTCGTCCTGACGGCCCGCGGCCGGGCGGCGGTCCCGACCGTACGCGGCCGGGCGGTCGTCCTGACGGCCCGCGGCCGGGCGGCGGTCCCGACCGTACGCGGCCGGGCGGCGGTGTGGGCCGGTGCCGCACCGCCGCCCGGCCGGCTCAGGAGGTCGCGGTCGGTGCCGGGCGCAGCCGCTCCTCCAGTGCCGCGACCCGGGCCGGATCACCCAGGGCGTGCATGCAGAAAGTGCAGATGTTGGAGAACCTCTCCTCGTTCAGCGGCTGGAACAGCGGGTGCTCCCGGACCATCGTGCGGAAGTAGATCGGCGACTCCGGGTCGTAGAACGCGCGGACCAGCTGCTCCCGCCGGTCGCGCTCCGCCGCGCCGGAGGCGGCGGAGCGGATCGATCCGAGGAAGACCGGCGTGCGCTTCATCTGGTCGGCGCCGATGTCGAGCTGGCAGCAGGCGTACACGTCGCCGGTGGCGTGGAGCGTGGTCGTGAGGTCATCGCACTCCGAGAGCTCCTCGACCCGGTGGCCCCGCCAGACCTGCAGCATCTCCCGCGCGCGCCCCCGGTCCAGCAGCTCCAGCACGACGTAGGGCTCACCGGCCGCGGCGAGCGCGGCGATGATCTCGTCGTCCCGCTCCCGGTAGTGGGAGCGGCAGAACTGGATCTCCGTCGCCAGCCCGAAGGACCGCGCGGTGCGCGCGGCGGTGATCGGCCGCTCCACCGGGAAGTACTTCATGTGGTAGATGTCGGCGCTCAAAGCGAGACCCGAGATGCCGGCCTCCACGAATGGCGCGAGCTTTTCTCTCGCCAATTGGTCCGACCGCGCCCAGAATGCGTTCGACTCGACGTCGACGACGTATCCCAGTTGCCGCGCCCAGGTGATCACCTCGCACATTTCGCGGGGGTACAGGAACACTTCGCCGCCACTGAACGTGACGTGTCGGCGACCGTTCTCCCATGCCTCGGAAAGGGCCGCCCGCACCTCGTCCGTGTCGAGTCGTTCCCGCCGGTGCGGGCTCGACTCCACGATGCAGTGGTCACAGGCGATGTTGCAGGTCAGCGTGAAGTTGATGCACAGACGTTGGTGGCTCGGGAAACGATCCCAGATTGGCACGCCCTCGGCGGTCACAGCGTCTCCTTCGCGGGGATTCACCGGGTCTGGCGGGCCGTTCTCCGGCAGTACTCCGGTGGCCGGAAACCCGCGTCCCCCGTCCGGCGCGGCGTTTTGCCGACCACGGCCCCGACTCACCCCATTAATGGGGCGGCTGATTGCATGGTCTCGCGAGGAGGAGTCGGTGTCCAGAGCGTCCGCTCGCCCGAGCCGGGGAAAAGTCATTCTCGGAGCGGTCATCGGTGACGCGGGCGTATGCGATTGCCGCCCGGCAGAGGCACGTTATCGCTGCGCTATGCTCGACGGTGTGTCTGAGAATCTGTCCGGTTTGACGCTGCTCGGCTCGCAGGTACGGGGCCCCGTCGAGCACGTGGAGTCCTTCCCGGCGCCACAGCACTGCACGAAGGTGCGGTTCACCACGGACGAGGTGGCCTCGCTGTGCCCCGTGACCGGCCAGCCCGACCTCTCCAGCGTCGAGATCGAGTACGTGCCGCGTGAGCGCTGCATCGAGTCCAAGTCCCTCAAGCTCTACCTGTGGTCCTTCCGGGACCGGGCGGTCTTCGCCGAGGCGCTCGCCGTGGAGATCGCCACGGAGGTGAAGCGGGCGACCGACCCGGTGTCCGTTCGTGTCGTGATCACGCAGCACGCGCGGGGCGGCATCGTGACCGAAGCCACCGCCGAGCTGTAGGCGGCGCCCGTGGCACGTGCCCGCGGCGCGCCCGCGACCAACACCCTGCGGGTGCCGACCGACGCCCCGACCAGCCTGCGGACCCGGCGGGGTGAACTGACCCTGCCGGTGTTCGTGCCCGACGCCACGCGCGCCGTGGTGCGCGGGGTGCCCACCGACCGGCTGTCCGACGCGCACGTCTCCGCACTGCTGGTGAGCACCGCGCACCTGGCGACGCAGCCGGGTGCCTCGGTCGTCGGCGCGCTCGGCGGGGTGCATCGGTTCATGGGCTGGTCCGGCCCGATGATCTCCGACTCCGGCGGCTTCCAGGCGTTCTCGCTGCTCTCGAGCCAGCAGGGGCTGGCGGAGGTGACCGACGCGGGCCTGACCTACCGGTTCTCCCCGAAGCAGAAGTACCGCCAGCTCACCCCGCAGAGCTGCATCCAGACGCAGCTGCGTCTCGGCGCGGACATCGTCTACTGCCTGGACTACTGCACCAGCCCGTCCGCGCCGGCCGAGGAGCAGCGGCGCAGCGTCGAGCTGACGCTGCGGTGGGCGGCCGAGTGCCGCGAGGCGTTCGACCGGCTGGTCGCCGACCGCCCGGTGGAGGATCGCCCGCTGCTCTTCGCCGTCGTCCAGGGAGGACCCGACGAGGAGCTCCGCGCCCGGTGCGCGGAGGCGCTGGTCGACATCGGCTTCGACGGGTACGGCTTCGGCGGGTACCCGATCGCGGACGGCCGCCTGGTCGACGAGGTCCGCCTGGTCGGCGAGCTGCTGCCGGCGGGTACGCCGCTGCACGGCCTCGGCATCGGCACCCCGGAGAACCTCATCGAGTCGTGGCAGGCGGGATACGGCATCTTCGACTGCACGCTGCCGACCCGCAACGCCCGACGCGGCGTCCTCTACACCCGCCTCGACGTCGACGCCATCGGCAGCGGCCGCCCGTACCGCATCGCGCGGCTGAACGACGAGCGCTGGGTACGGGAGAAGGGCCCCATCGACCCGGACTGCGACTGCCCGATGTGCACGACGCTGCCGGGCGGCGCCGTGGCGCACCTGTTCCGCATCGAGGACGCACTGGCCGGGACCCTCGCGTCAATGCACAACCTGCGCTTCTACACGCGGCTGACCGAGGCGCTGCACCGGCTGGGCGCCGAGGCATGAGCGACGGCACCAGGGTGGGTGGGCGGCCTTCGCGCGGCCGGCCGTCCCGCCCTGACGCCGACCTCATGGTGCGACGGCTCAGCGCCGCCGCGAAGTACTCCGCCGTCCACCCGGACACGATCGCGGACGTCGTGCGGCATGAGGCGGAGCACGCGGCGAACGACGCCGACCTGGAGCGGCGGGCGAGGCTGCGCCTGCACAAGGTCGTCGCCGACTACCTGCTCAGCGCCCGCCCGGCGCGGCTGCTGCGCGGGCTGGACGAGGCCGTCGCGGACGGGCCGGACGCCGTACGGGCCTGGTGCCGCGACGTCCTGACCCGGCACTTCTCCACCGCCGAGCGGCTGCCCGACCTCGACGAGTTCTACCCGGCGATCGTCTCGCTGACCGGCCCGCCGGCGAGCGTGGCCGACCTGGCCTGTGCGCTGAACCCCTTCACGTTGCCGTGGCTGCGCGACGTCACCGACGCGCCGTACGTCGGCTACGACTTCAACCGGGCACTCGTCGCGGCCACCGGAGCGTTCGCCGAGCGGGTCGACCGGGCGGCCGAGGTGCGCCACTGCGACGTGCTGCTCTCGCCGGAGCCGATCAGGGCCGACGTGGCGCTGCTACTCAAGACGTACCACTGCGTGGAGGACCGGCTGTCCGGCGCGGGGCTGCGCCTCGTGGCCGAGGTCGCGGCCGACCGGGTGGTCGTCTCCTTCCCGTTGCGCGCGATGAACGGCCGGGCCGCGGTGTTCACCCGCCCGCACATCGACGCGTTGTCGCGCCTCGCCGACGAGCGGGGCTGGGCGGTGCGCCGGGCCCGGCTGAGCACCGAGGAGCTCGTGGTCATCGACAAGGAGCACGATGGCGCGCAGTAGTGGAACGCAGGCCGACCTGGCCGCAGAGGTGGCCCGGCAGGTGCTCGCGGCGGCGAAGTACCGCAACCTGGACCCGGCGTTCGTCGACCGGTTGGCGCAGGAGGCGGCGCAGCGCTTCCGCGACCGGAACCAGGCGGTCAAGTACGCCAAGCGCAAGCTGCACCAGGCGTTCGGGGCGTTCCTGACGGGCACGCCGGCGCGGGCGGTCTCCGACTGTGTCGCGAAGATCGCGGCCGGGGCCGATCCGCGGGAGGCGGGCCGGGAGGCGATGCGCGCGCACGCCTCCTCGGCCGAACGGGTCGACTGGCTGGAGCCGTTCTACGAGCGGGTCGCCGAGTGGTGCGGTACGCCCTCCTCCGTGATCGATCTCGCCTGCGGGCTCAACCCGCTGGCCATGCCGTGGATGGCCCTCGCCCCCGACGCCGACTACGCCTGCTACGACGTCGACCGTACGCTGGCCGAGGCGCTGCCCGGGCTCGGCACCGTGTTCCCGGTGCGTGTCAGCGCCGCCGCCGCCGACCTGGTGGGGGCGCCGCTGTCGGCCCAGGCCGACGTCGCGCTCGTCCTCAAGACCCTCACCACCGTCGAGCAGCAGCGCGCCGGTGCCGCGCAGCGGCTCATCGCCGCGCTCGACTGCCGTCACATCGTGGTGAGCCTGCCCCGGCGCAGCCTGTCCGGGAAGCGCAACTACGCCGACGACGCCGACGCGATCGTCCGCCGGGCGATCGAGGGCACCGGGTACGCGGTCGTGGACGAGGCGGCGTTCGGCGACGAGGCGCTGTACCACCTCGTACCGGTGACCGGCGGCACCGCACGCACCGCCACGGCCCAGGGCGCCGCGAACCCGGCGGCCGAGGAGACCCCGGCGGAAGGAGCGCCGACGCAGTCGGCGGGCGGCACGGTCCCGGCGCGGTCGGCGGACGCGACGAACACGGCGCAGCCGGCGGACGAGACGGATCCCGCGGGCGGGGTGCTCACCCTCGTGGGGACTCCCATCGGCAACCTCGGGGACCTGACCGACGGGGCGCTGGCGGCGCTGCGCCGCGCCGACGTGGTCTGCGCCGAGGACACCCGCCGTACGCGCAAGCTGCTGAGCGCCTATGACCTGCACCCGGCGCAGCTGGTCTCGGTGCGCAAGCACAACGAGGAGCGCTCGGGCGCGTGGGTGATGGCCCGGCTGCGCGAGGGCCGGCAGGTGGCGATGGTCAGCGACGCGGGCATGCCGATGCTGTCCGACCCGGGCGAGCGGCTTGCCCGGCACGTTCTCGACGCCGGGGGTGAGCTGCGTGTGGCGCCGGGCCCCGACGCGGCGACCACCGCGCTGATGCTGTCCGGGCTGCCCGCCGCGCGGTGGTGCTTCGAGGGGTTCCTGCCCGCCAAGGGCGGCGAGCGGACCCGGCGGCTCGCGGCGGTGGCCGCCGAGCGGCGTACGACGGTGCTGTTCGAGGCGCCGCACCGGCTGCTGCGCACCCTCGACGACCTGGTCTCCGCCGTCGGCGGGGAGCGGCCCGCCGCGGTGCTGAACGACCTCACCAAGCTGTACGAGCGGGCCTGGCGCGGCAGCCTGGGTCAGGTCCGCGACGCGGTCGCCGGGCAGGAGCCGCGCGGCGAGTTCGTCATCGTTCTCGGCGGCGCTCCGGAGCGGTCCGCGGTGACGGCGGCGGGATAGCCGGCGGCGGAGTGGCTCACTCGCCCCGGTAGACGCAGCCGGACGTGCACGTCTCGTGCACCGCGACCGCCGACAGCGGCAGGGTGTCGCCGAGCCGGTCCCAGATCCAGCGGGCCAGCACCTCGCTGGTCGGGTTCTCCAGCCCCGGCACCTCGTTGAGGTAGTAGTGGTCGAGTTGGTCGAGCAGCGGCTGGAACGCCTTCTTCACGTCGCCGAAGTCCATCACCCACCCGGTGACGGGATCGACGTCGCCGCGCACGTGAACGGTGACGCGGTAGGAGTGGCCGTGCAGGCGGCTGCACTTGTGGCCGGGCGGCACGTTCGGCAGCCGGTGGGCAGCCTCGAACGTGAACTCGCGGAAGATTTCCATGTCAGGCGATCCCAATGTACTTGTGCGTCTGCAGGCTCAGCCGCCACTGCGGATGCCGCAGGCAGTACTCGACGGCCGCGCTGGTGTTGGCATCGCGATCCGGGCCGTCCATCGGCTGGATGAGGAAGTGATCGAAGGCCAGCCGCTCGAAGCGCTCCGGCGGCGCGGTCTCCTGGGGGTACACCAGCTTGAGCTCGTTGCCGCTGGTGAGGACCAGCTCGGTGTTCGCCTTCGGGCTCACGCAGATCCAGTCGAGGCCCTCAGGTGCCGGCCGGGTGCCGTTGGTCTCGACCGCGACCTCGAACCCCTCGGCGTGCAGGGCGTCGACGGCCTCCCGGTCCAGCTGCAGCAGCGGCTCACCGCCGGTGCACACGACGTACGGCCGGCTGAGCGGGTGCGCCGCGCCGCGCCACATCTTGGCGACGGCGGCGGCCAGCTCGGCGGCGGTACGGAACCGACCGCCCCCAGGCCCGTCGGTGCCGACGAAGTCGGTGTCGCAGAACTGGCAGATCGCGCGGTGCCGGTCCTTCTCCCGGCCCGTCCACAGGTTGCAGCTGGTGAACCGGCAGAACACCGCCGCCCGCCCGGCCTGCATCCCTTCGCCCTGCAGGGTGTAGAAGATCTCCTTGATCCGGTACACCGTCGTCTAGCCGACTTTCGCGGTGAGTGCCGGATCGGTCATGCCCAGCTCCGCGAACCCGCGGTTGCGCAGCAGGCAGGAGTCGCACGTGCCGCACGGCCGGCCGTCGACCGGGTCGTAGCAGCTGTGGCTGAGGGAGTAGTCGACGCCGAGCTCCAGGCCACGCGCGATCGTCTGGGCCTTGCTGAGGTCGATCAGCGGGGTGTGGATGCGCAGCCGCTGGCGGCCCTCCACGCCGGCCTTGGTGGCGAGGTTGGCCATCCGCTCGAACGCCTCGATGTACTCGGGCCGGCAGTCGGGATAGCCGCTGTAGTCCACGGCGCTGACGCCGAGGAAGACGTCCTGCGCGCCGAGCGTCTCGGCCCAGGCGAGCGCGAAGGACAGGAAGATGGTGTTGCGGGCCGGCACGTACGTGACCGGGATCTCCTCGCCCAGGTCCTCGGTGCTGTCGTGGTGCGGCACGCCGATCGCGTCGTCGGTCAGCGCCGAGCCGCCGAACGTCCGCAGGTCGATGTCGGCGATGACGTGCCGACGGGCGCCCAGCGACTCGGCGACCGCACGTGCCGCCTCGAGTTCGACGCTGTGCCGCTGTCCGTAGCGGAAGCTCAGAGCGTAGGGCTCGTAGCCCTCGGCGACCGCGATCGCGAGCACCGTCGCGGAGTCCAAGCCCCCGCTGAGCAGAATGACGGCCTTCGGCTTCGCAGCCCCGTCGCCCGTCGTTGTGTCCAGGGTCCTTGGCGAATTCACTATTCCAATCTTACACCGCCCCTTTTACCACCCGGCCGGTTTGCGGCCCCGCCGAAACCCGGGGGGACCGGAGACGCCGGCCGCCGGACTCGCCGTGACCATCCGGGGCGAGAAGCCGTCTGCAGGTACGCGGATTCGCGCCGGTCTCGCCCGGTGAGGCGATCATCGCCGTCGACGTGGCGGGGTCCCGGCGCCGGTGCGGCGCCGGGATTCCCCGGGGTCGGCGAGGTGTCACTACCGGGCCGGCGTGATCTGCGGGGACGGCTCCCGGGCGGGAGTGGCCTGCCGGGCGGGGGTGTCCGCGGGCCGGGTCAGCGGGCCGGAGCGCAGCAGCGCGCCGCAGAGGACGGCGCCGGCGGCGAAGATGCCGGCGCACCACCAGAACACCGTGGTGTACCCGTGGAGCGCCGCGAGCCGGAGCACCTGCGGGGTCGGCCGGCCGTGCAGGTGGTCGGCCAGGTAGCCGGTGGTGGCGCCGGCCGCGATGGTGTTGAGCAGCGCGGTGCCGATCGAGCCGCCGAGCTGCTGCCCGGTGTTGATGCTCGCCGAGGCCACCCCGGCGTCGCGCGGTGCCACGCCGAAGGTGCCGGTGGCGGCCACCATGCCGAAGATGAGACCCATGCCGGCGCCGGTGACCATGAGCGGCCCGAGCAGCGCCGACGCGTAGCCCGAGTGCGCGCCGATCCTCGTGAGCCAGACCATGCCGGCCGCGTTGAGCAGCATGCCGGCGATGACCATCGGCTTGGGCCCGATCCGCGGCATCAGCCGGGTGTTGCCCAGGGTGGCCATGAGGCCGCTGAACGCCACCATGGGCAGCATGGCCAGGCCCGAGGTGACCGCCGAGTACCCCAGGGTCACCTGCATGTAGTACACGAGGAACAGGAAGACGCCGAACATACCGGCCCCGCTGATCAGAACGGTGAGGTACGCGCCGGCGCGGTTACGGTCGAGCACGACGCGGGGTGGCAGCAGCGGCTGTGCGGCGCGCGACTGCCAGGCGGCGAAGACGATCAGCAGTGCGACGCCGGCCACGAGGAATCCCCAGGCCGAGGGCGTGTGCCAGCCGTGCGACGCGGCGTTGGAGAAGCCGTAGACCAGGCAGAACATCCCGCCGGACACCGCCACCACGCCCGGGACGTCCAGCCGGCCGCCCGGCGTCCGCTGCTGCCGGCCCACCAGCAGCACGCCCCCCGTGATCGCGATCGCGGCGAAGACCAGGTTGACGTACATGCACCAGCGCCAGGACAGGTAGGAGGTCAGCGCACCGCCGAGCAGCAGCCCCAGGCCCCCGCCGGCGGCCGCGACCGCGCCGTAGACGCCGAACGCCTTGGCCCGCTCCTTCGGGTCCTTGAAGGTCGTGGCCAGCAGCGACAGGGCGGACGGCGCCAGCAGGGCGCCGAAGACCCCCTGGCAGGCGCGCGCCGTCACCAGCATCGAGAAGTCGACCGAGGCACCGCCGACGGCGGAGGCGGCCGCGAAGCCGATGAGCCCCGTCAGGAAGGTCACCTTGCGGCCGATCAGGTCGGCGAGCCGCCCGCAGAACAGCAGCAGGCCGCCGAACGACAGGGCGTACGCGGTCACGACCCACTGCCGGTCGGCGGCCGTGAACTTCAGCGCGCGCTGCGCCGACGGCAACGCGAGGTTCATCACGGTCAGGTCGAGGACGACCATGAGCTGGGCGGCGGCGATGACGGCCAGGATCAGCCACCGTCTCGGATCTGCGGCCGTCGTCCCGGCCGCCTCTGGACCCGGCCCGGGCACCGGGACCGCATTGCGTGCTGCCACGATCATCTCCTTGTCACGTCGAACGCATCGAGGCGCCCAGCGCGGTCACCACACCGGTGATGACCTCGCCGGGCCTCCTCGCTCGCGAGTTGACGAGTGCGTCTCTGCAAGTCCGACGACACGGCCCGCCGGAATGTCAGGAGGCGCGGCGGCCTGACATTCCGGTGCGTCATCTCGTCGGACCGGTGAGGGCAGATCCGACCCAAGGAGCATCCGGAACCATGACCGACCACGCAGAGACGGGACACGACCGGTCCGACGCGGGCCTGACCGCGATCATCAGCGAGCGGCGTCAACTGATCAATCTCGCCTACCGGCTCCTTGGCTCTCTGGCCGAGGCCGAGGACGCCGTCCAGGAGACCTACGCCCGCTGGTACGCCATGTCCCGGCAGCAGCAGGACGCCATCGCCTCGCCCGGCGCCTGGCTGACGAGGGTCGCCAGCCGCATCTGCCTGGACCTGCTCGGCTCGGCGCGGGCCCGGCGCGAACGCTACGTGGGTGAGTGGATCCCCGAGCCGCTGCCCGGCCGAACCGAGTGGATCAGCGTACGGCCGGGCGCCGCCACCGCCGACCCGGCCGACCCCGCCGACCGGGTCACCCTGGACGAGTCGGTCAGCATGGCCTTCCTCGTCGCGCTCGAGGCGATGACCCCGGCCCAGCGCGTCGCGCTCATCCTGCACGACGTCTTCGGTTACTCCTTCGCCGAGATCGCCGACATCACCGGCCGCACCCCGGCGGCATGCCGCGAGCTGGCCTCCTCGGCCCGCCGCCGCGTCCGTGCCTCCGGGCGGCCCGCGGCCCCGGCCACCCACCAGGCCGGCCTGGTCAGGGACTTCAAGCAGGCGTGGGAGGCCCGGGACATCGACGCCCTCGTCGGCCTCCTGGATCCTGGCGCCACCTTCACCGCGGACGGCGGCGGCCAGGTCCTGACCGTGCTCGAGCCGATCGAGGGCGGCGAGCAGATCGCGCACGCCTGCGTCACCATCGCCGGCCGGGCGACCGGCCTGACGCTCGTGGAACGCACCGTCAACGGCCAGCCCGGCCTGGTCGCCCAGCAGGACGGCGTCATCGTCACGGTGTACGCGTTCGAGGTCGCGGAGGGGCGGATCAAGCACATCTGGGCGGTGCGCAACCCCGACAAGCTCCGGCCGTGGATCACGGACTGACGCGCGTCGACGCTGTGATCGTTCTTCCCTTCAGCCGGTCCCGTGGATCACGCGTCAGGAGGAGTAGGTGGTCGTGCAGACGGTGCCGTTGAGCGTGAAGGAGGTAGGTGACGGGTCCGGGCCGGACTGGTCTCCCACGAATCCGGTGGTCACGGTGTTGCCGGCGCCCGCGGCGAGGTAGGCGTCGGAGCCGGCCGGGGTGACGATGACATGCCGGCCGTCCTGCGAATAGTCACCGTTCCAGGTGCTGCCCGAGACCGACTCGGTGTCGGTGGGGAAGGTGAACGCCAGCGTCCACCCGGTGATGGGGTCGGGCCCGGTGTTCGTGATGCTGATGTTCGCCACGAAGCCGCTGCCCCAGCTCGTGGCGACGTCGTAGGTCACGGCACAGGTGCTCGTTCCGGGCGTGCCGGTGATGAACCTGACCGGCGGTGAGGGCATCGACAGGTGGCCCTTCTGGTCCACGGCCAGCACGTTGAGCGTGTACGAGGTGCCGGGTCGCAGGTTCCGCACGGTGTAGGAGGTGGAGGTCGACTCCCCGAGCAGTTCGCTGTCGGTTCCGAACTGCCGGTAGACCTCGTAGCGGGTGACGTCACCGCCGGCGACCGGCTGCCAGGAGATCGTCGCGCTGTCCGCCGTGACGTCGGTCGCCGCGGGGTCGCCGGGCGCGGCCGACGTGGTGCCGATCGGGTTGTCCGGTGAGGGGGTCAGCTTGAGCGTCACGATCGAGTACGGCGGGATGACCTGCGTGGTCGCGGTGCCTTCGCGCGCGGTGGTGATGGAGGTGGCCTCGGCGCCGTAGGTGTAGACGGTCGGGGTGTCGCCGCCGGGGGTCCAGCCGGCGTAGTCGAGGTCGACGGTGCGGGCGTGGTCGGGGTCCTTGTTGACGAGTTCGACGCTGAGGCCGCCGTCGGCGTTGCGGGCCGCGTGCGCCGAGACCAGTGGGTCGTCCGTACCGGCCCTGATCAGCGTGTCTCCGGGTCGGGCGACCGTGCTCAGCATCTGGATGCCGTAGTACGCGGGGAACGGCGTGTTCAGGGGTGGTTCGCAGACTCCGTCGCCGTTGCACTGGCCGCTGGACAGCAGGCCCCCGTCTCCGTAGTCCGTGGCCCCGTCGGGTGCGGTGGTGACGTTGCCCATGCCGTTCCGGGTGTCCCAGTAGTCCACGGTGAAGGCGCCGTTCTCGAGCGCGGTGAAGTAGACGTCGGCGTTGTAGAGCGCGCCGGGCTGGGTGTCGGGCTGGTAGGTGTTCTCCGTTTCGGTCACCGCGATGCCGAGGTGCCGCCCGTTCGGCCCGGCGTACTGGTCGATCTCCTGCCGTACCTGCGCGAGCTGGGCGGGCAGCAGCTGCGTCTGCCGCAGGGAGTCGGCGGCCGAGGTGGGGCCGTTCGGGTAGTAGTGCACGATCACGAAGTCGGCGTACGAGCCGACGATCGGCAGGACCGTCTGGTTCCAGTCGCCGCCGTCTCCAGAGGCCACGCTGCCGTCCGGCCAGCCGCCCGGCAGCGTGAGCACCGCGCCGACCTTGATCGTGGGGTCGACCGCCTTCATCGCTTTGGCGTACTCCACGAGATTGTGCGCGTACGCGGCCGGGCTCTTGTCGGCGTGGTCGTCCAGCTCCCAGTCGGCACCGTAGTGGCCGTTGCCGTAGAGCTCGTTGCCGATCTCCCAGTACTTCACGCCGTAGCCCTTGGTGACGTTGGCGTACCTGACCCACCCGGCCGCCTCCTGCGGCGTTCCGGTGCCGTAGTTGGCGATGAGGATGGCCTGCGCGTCCATCGCCTTGACCGTGCCCATGAAGGAGTCGAAGTCCGTTCCCGGCGCCACGTATCCGCCCCCGGAGACGGTGTTGGTCTGCCAGTGGTAGCCGTCGCCGTACGAGCCACCGGGATAACGCATCATCCGCACGCCGGCCTGTCCGAGGAGTTTCGCCGTCGCCGGGGAGTTCATCTGCCCGTCCCAGACCGCCTGGTTCGCGCCGTAGGCCGTGTCAGGCACGGTGCCCAGGCCCTCGCGGGCGTTGACCGTGACGTTCACGGCCGGGGTCGCGGCCCGGGCCGTCGTACCAGCCGTCGCGCCGCAGGTGAGGGCCGCGGCCACGGTCAGGGCCATGCTCGCGGCGAGCCGCCGCGGCCGTACGCCGCCACGCGGAATGGGCAGGTTCACGGGGGTCTCGCTTTCTACGTCCACGGTCAGCAGGGGTCGGTCTGGGTGAGCAGGCCGAGCTTCCACGGGATCTGCGAGTAGGGCACGTTGGTGCTCCCCGGGTCGACGCCCTGGTAGAAGAACTGCAGGTGGCACGGGTCGATCTCGAGATTCTGGTCGTATCCGGTGCGGATCAGCTCCCCGTGACTGATGTCATTGGTCCACTGGCCGCCGGGGAAGGTGGTGTTGACGGCTCCGGCGAACGGGCTCGTGCTCGAGGCCGGGTACGGCGTCCACGAGCCGGCCAGGCTGTTCGACGTCCAGGCCCGGTAGACCCGGTGGCCGCCGGAGTCGAAACCCTCCACCAGCATCAGGTAGGTGTTCGATCCCTTGACCTTGTACACCGCGGTGCCCTCGAACACGTTGCCCGCGTTGTCGTCGTGCAGCACCACCGTCGTGTTGCCGAACCCGTTGGGGAAGTTCGCGAGCGTGGTCTGGGACCGGAAGATGTCGCCCGCGTCGTCGGCGCCGAACAGGTAGCAGTTCGCCGTGTCGCAGATGACGAAGAAGTCCAGCCAGCCCTTCCCGCGCTGAGTCACCACCGGCGGGTCACCGGCGAAGAAGTTCGTCGGCGCGCTCCACGTCTGTGGCCGGGTCGGATCGTTCGTGGTCGAGTACGCGGGCGGGCCCTGCTGGAACACCAGGAACCACGTGTTCTTCGGCGCGAAGTAGAACAGCTGGGGCGCGGCCATGTACCGGGTGCCGAGGTTCGGGTTGTCGCTCAGGTGGTACTGCGGCGCCGACGCCGCCTGGGAGAAGTCGGAGAAGTGCGTGTACTCCACGCTCCAGGCGCCCGAGGTGTCGGCGGTCGTCGCGTACACCAGCCACTGCCCGTTGTAGCGCACGATGCTCGGGTCCTTCACCGACACGATGTCGTGCCCCGCCATGGGCTTCGCGCTCATCAGCGGACCCTGGTCCGTCCAGTGCAGGCTCGACGGCAGTCCCCCGCCGGGCCGAGGCGTCGGCGTGGGAGTCGGTGTCGGTGTCGGGGAGGTCGTCGTGCCGCCGGTGCAGGTGACGCCGTTCATCGCGAAACTCGCCGGCACCGGGTTGCCGCCGGTCCACGACCCGTTGAAGCCGAAGCTCGTGCTGCTCCCGGTGGCCAGCGAGCCGTTGTAGGAGACGTTCTCGGCCGTGACGTTCGGCCCGCTCTGGGTCACGGCGGCGTTCCACGCCTGCGTGACCTGCTGGCCGTCGTCGAACGACCACGTCACCGTCCAGTTCGAGACGGGATCACCCAGGTTGGTCAGCGACACGTTCGCCCCGAAACCGCCCGCCCACTGACTGCTGATCGAGTACGTCACCGCACAACCGGAGGCCGCCCGCGCGGGCGTGAGCGCCACGGTGCCGGTGGACACGGCGACGGCCAGCGGTACGGCCGCCGAAAGGAACGAACGGATCCGCGATCGTCGCATCGTCTCTCCCGCTTCGTCGTCTCGCTCGTCGCCGATGGCGGGGCCCCGCCGATCCAGCCGTCCGGTGCGGACGGTGGAAGCGAATGTCGAACCGATTCGAAAGGAATGGCCGGGATGCTATGACCGGGATCGGAGAGGGTCAACGTCCGCCCGCGCGCCACCGACGGCCGCGACGAAAGGACCGAATTCGCCCTGGTCGGAGGGCCATTCGCGGCAACCGGGCATCCTGCGGCCTTTCACCGGCTTTCACCGGCCGCCTGCGTCACGACGTAGTGGTCGGCAGAGGGGGCGGACCGACGCTCGCGCCGCGATCGGCGACCGAACGAGCCGACTCGCCGGGAAGCGTCTCCCGGCGGGTCGGCGGCGGTTCTCCCGGACTTCACTACTATCCGTGTAGTAGTTTATCCGAGAGTAGGCGATCGACTGCGGAGAGGCGCGGTCGCCTCCATGCCGACCAGCCGAAACCTGGAGAACGGATGACGAAGCCGGAAGCCTTCACCGAAGCCGACATCGCCGGCGCCGGCCGATACACGGTGAAGAAGCTGCCAGAGGTCACTCTGGCCTTCTGGATAATGAAGATCGCTGCGACGACGCTCGGCGAGACCGCGGGCGACCTGTTCGCCCAGACGCTGAAACTGGGCTACTTCCTCACGACGATCGCCCTGTTCCTCATCTTCCTCGTCACGCTGGTGATCCAGCTCGCTTCGAAGCGGTACAACCCCTTGTTCTACTGGACGGTCATCCTGTCCACGAGCACGGTCGGCACCACGACGTCGGACTTCATCAACCGCGACGCGAGCACCAAGTACCTTCCCGAAGGGGCGAAATCGCTCGGCTGGGGGCCCCAGGGGCTCGGCCTGGACTACCCGACCGGCGCCGCGATCCTGGTCTCGATCCTGATCGCCGTCTTCATCATCTGGAAGTTCACGGGACTGACCTTCGCGATCCGCGACATCGACACCTTCCGCGGCGAAACGCTGTTCTGGTCGGCGATCCTCGTCTCCAACACGCTCGGCACCTCGATGGGCGACTTCCTGTCGGACAGCTCAGGCCTCGGCTACGGCGGCGGCGTCCTGCTCATCACCGGGTTGCTCGCCGCGCTCCTCGCGCTCAGATACGTGCCCGCGGTGCCGAACGTGCTGCTGTTCTGGATCGCCTTCGTCCTGACCCGCCCGTTCGGCGCCACGGCCGGTGATCTCCTCACCAAGCCGACCGCGAAGGGCGGCCTCGCGCTCGGCACCGCCGGCTCATCCACCGTCCTGCTCGCCGTCCTGTTCGCGCTCATCGGCTGGGCCCACATCCGGAACAGCCGGCGACCGTTCACGGCGACCACCCTCATGTCCTGACCCGCCGACCACGGGCAGAGGGCCGGGGCGTGTGGCCGCTCGGCGCCGAGCGGCCACGCTCGTCTCGTATCGGCGCGCGCGTCACCCGGCGAACCGCCGTACGGCCTGTCCTCGGACGCCGACCCTCGCGTGGAAGACGCAGCCGGCCAGCGGGTCGTCACCGGGCGCCAGGCCCTCGCGTGAGGTGGTGATGAACAGCTCGTCGCCGTCCGGGCCGCCCAGGGCGCAGGCGGTGACCTGCCGCGCCGCGACGGTGACGACCTCGTCGAGCCGGCCGTCGGGGGCGTAGCGGCGTACGGCCGAGCCACCCCACAGCGCGACCCAGACGCCGCCCTCACCGTCGACGGTCAGCCCGTCCGGGGTGCCATCGGCCGGCGCGATCTCCGCGAAGGTCCGCCGGCGGGTCAGCCCACCGTCGGGCGACCAGTCGAACACGTCGATGCGACCCGTCGGAGTGTCCACGTAGTAGGCGGTGGTGCCGTCGGGGTGCCAGTCCAGTCCGTTCGAGATCGTCACCTCGGTCAGCTCACGGGTCACCGACAGGTCGGGGGCCAGCCGGTACAGCGCGCCGCGCCCGGGGCCGGCGTCGTAGGCCATCGACCCGCACCAGAAGCTGCCGTCCGGGGCACATGCGCCCTCGTTCATGCGTACGCCCGGGTCGGCCCAGACCGGCTCCAGCGGCCGTACCGACCCGTCCGGGTCGCGCAGCGCGAAGCCGCGCTCGACCCCGATGACCGCGCCACCGCCGATCCGCGGCCGCAGCGCCGCGGCGACGTCGCCGACGTGGTGGCGATCGACCCGTCCGTCCGGCTCCAGGCTCAGCACGTCGCCGGCCAGCATGTCCACCCATCGCAGGCGGCCGTCGGGCCACCAGACCGGTCCCTCGCCGTGCCGGGCGACGGGTGCGGTCACGGTCAGGGCCTCCACCAGCACCTCCGGGATATTTTCATAATTTATGTTGACGGGCCGTATCGCGCAGGTTAACACTGATGACCACCTCGATCGAGGTGGTCGGCAGGCCGATGGGCTCCGTCGTGTGTTGGAGGTTGGGTTGGATAGACGTCCCCGGCGCTGGGCCGCGCTTGTCGCGGCCGCCGCCGCACTTGTACTCGGCGTCTCGGCGTGCAGCAGTGGCACGGCGAGCGGCGGTTCCTCCGGTTCCGGCGGGTCGGTGAAGGGCAAGTCGCTGCGCGTCGGCGCGGTGTTCCTCGACTCGCAGGGCTTCTACGGCGGGGTCAAGGCCGGTTTCAAGTCCGCCGCCTCGGCCTCCGGCGCCAAGCTCAAGCTGATCGAGAGCAACCCCGGCGACGACGCGTCCAAGGAGGCGTCGTTCGTCTCCACGCTGGTCAGCTCCCGCGTGGACGCCCTGATCATCTCGGCCAGTTCCCAGACCGGCTCGGTGCCGGCCATCCGGTCCGCGGCCAAGGCCGGCATCCCGGTCATCTGTTACAACACCTGCATCGACCAGGCCGACCTCACTAAGTACGTGTCGGCCTACGTCCAGGGCGACCCGGTCGCCTTCGGCAGGAACACCGGCGAGGCGGCGGCCCGGTACTTCCTGAAGGCCGGCATCACGCACCCCAAGATCGCCGTCGTCAACTGCGAGTTCGTCCAGGTGTGCACGCAGCGCCGGCAGGGCTTCGAAGAGGCGCTGAAGGCCAAGGTGCCCGGCTACCAGCTCGTGTCGAACCAGGCCGGTACGACCGAGGACAAGTCCGTCAGCGTGGCGACCAACCAGATGCAGGCCCACCCGGACCTCGACGCGTTCTACGGCGAGTCCGGCGGGGCCACCTACGGCGCCTACAAGGCGATCCAGTCGGCGAACAAGGCCGGAAAGGTCGTCGTGTTCGGCAGCGACATGACCACCGACATCGCCAAGGCGCTCGCGGACGGCAAGGTGATCAAGAGCATCACCGACATCTCCGGCAAGGTCACCGGCAAGCTGGCCTGGGAGCAGGTCCAGCGGGTCCTCCAGGGCGACCACTCGCTGGGCAAGACCGTGGACGACCCGATCACCGGGTACACCGCGGACGACAAGCCGGCCGTGCAGCAGTGGCTGACGGCGCACGCGGACGGGCTGCCGTAACCATGGCGCCGATCAACGATCGACCTGTGGCCCGGGGCGCCGGGTCGGAGCACGGCTCCGACCCGGTGGCCCGGACCCGGGGGGCGGTCCGCCGGTACCCCGGCGTCCTCGCGCTCGATCACGTCGACTTCGAGGTGCGTCCCGGTGAGGTGCGCGCGCTGCTCGGCAAGAACGGCGCCGGCAAGTCGACGCTGATCCGGCTGCTGTCCGGGGTCGAGAAGGCCGACGAGGGCACGGTCGAGATCGCCGGCACGGTGCTCACCGGCGGCGGCAGCCGCGAGGCGAGCCAGCTCGGCGTCGCCACCGTGTACCAGGAGCTCAGCCTCATCCCGCAGCTCAGTGTGGCCGAGAACTACCACCTCGGCGCGCTGCCGACCGGCCGGGGCGGTCTCGTGCGGACCGCGCACATGAAGGACGCCGCGGACGCCGCGCTGGCCGAGCTCGGCGTACGGGTCGACCCGGGCATGCCCGTGGGCGCGCTGCCCGTGGCCGAGCAGCAGATGGTGGAGATCGCCCGGGCGCTCCGCGGATCGCCGAAGCTGCTGATCCTCGACGAGCCGACCAGCTCGCTGGCCGCCGCCGCGGTCGACGTGGTGCTGCAGGCGGTGACCCGGATCGCCGCGTCGGGCGTGGCCATCATCTACGTCAGCCACCGGCTGAACGAGATCAGGCAGATCGCGGACTCCGCGTCGGTCATGCGCGACGGCCGTCTCGTCGAGACCGTCGGTACGAAGGGCGCCAGCAGCGACGACATCGTGTCGCTGATGCTCGGCGACGCCGCGGGCGCCACCGAGGCGACGGCCCGCCACACGTCCGCGCCGGCGACGGACCGGCCCGTCGTGCTGTCGGTGCGCGAACTCGCGGTGCCGCCCAAGGTGCGCGAGGTCACCTTCGACCTGCATGAGGGCGAGATCCTCGGCATCGCCGGCGTGCTGGGATCGGGCCGCAGTGAGCTGCTCCGGTCGATCGCCGGTCTCCTGCCGCCCGCGTCCGGCACCCTCACGGTCTTCGGTGAGGAGCTTCGCCGCTGGTCGGTCCGGGACATGATCCGCCGCGGGGTCGGGTTCACCCCGGAGGAGCGCAAGACCGACGGCATCGTCCCGCTGCTCGGCGTCGACGAGAACATCGTCCTCGCCGATCGCCGCTCGGTGCGCCGGGGACCGCTGCTGTCCGGCCGGCGTCAGCGGGCGGCGGCCGCGAAGCTGGTCTCCGCGCTGTCGGTCCGCACCCCGGACGTCGGCGTGCCGATCGGCGCGCTGTCGGGCGGCAACCAGCAGAAGGCCGTGATCGCCCGGTGGCTGCACCGCGGCAGTCGCGTCCTGCTGCTCGACGAGCCGACCCGCGGCGTCGACGTGCAGGCCAAGGCCCAGATCTACGACCTGGTGCGCGAACTGGCCGGCGACGGCGTCAGCATCGTGTTCGTCTCGAACGAGCTCGAGGAACTGCCGCTGGTCTGCAGCCGCGTCGTCGTGCTGCGCGACGGTGCGATCGCCGCGGAGCTGACCGGCGCCGACATCACCGAATCGGCAATCTTCGCCGCCACCCTGGCCGATGGAACCGGGAGCGCGGCCGCGTCCACCACCGGGGAGTCAATGTGAGTTCGACCGCGCAGACGCAGACGGCGCCCGCCGAGGCGCAGCGGCAGGTACGCCGGCTGAGCCTCAGCCGGGGCGTCAATGAGCTCGGCCTGCTCGCCGCCATCATCCTGCTGTACATCGTGCTGGGCGCGAAGGCGGGCGGCTTCCTCACCAGCGGCAACCAGCTGGGCATCCTGCGCGACGCCGCCCAGATCGGGATCGCCGCCTGGGGCATGACCCTGGTCATCATCGCCGGTGACATCGACATCTCGATCGGCCCGGCGGTGGCGTTCGGGTCGGTCATGGTGGCCAAGGGCGCCACGGGCTGGGGGCTCGGGGTGCCGCTGGCCGTCGTCGTGACGCTGCTGATCGGCACCGCGATCGGCGCGTTCGCCGGCTTCCTGCGGGCGCGGTTCAACGTGCCGTCCTTCATCGCCACGCTGGGCGTGTACAGCGCCCTGCGCGGCCTCGCCCAGTTCATCAGCAACGCGCTGCCGGTCCCGCTGCCGAACTCGGGGTTCTTCGACTTCCTGGCCGGATCGATCGCCGGGGTGCCGACCCCGGCCGTGGTGATGATCCTGCTTCTGGTCGTCTTCCTCCTCATCGCGTTGAAGACGCCGTACGGCCGGGCGGTCTACGCGCTGGGCGGCAACCCCCGCGCCGCCGAGCTGGCCGGCATCCCGGTCAAGCGGATCCGGATCTCGCTGTTCGCCGTGAACGGTCTCCTCGCCGCCATCACCGGTGTGCTGCTCGCCGCCCGCCTCGGCTCGGGCAACGGCGGGTCGGCGATGGGCCTGGAGTTCGACGTCATCGCGGCGGTCGTCATCGGCGGCACGGCGCTGGCCGGTGGTTCGGGCTCGATCCTGGCCACCGCTCTGGGCGTCATCTTCATCACGCTGATCGGCAACGGCCTGGTCCTGCTGGGCGTCAACCAGTTCCTCCAGGACGTCGTACGCGGCGTGATCATCGTGCTCGCCGTGCTCGTCAACGTCCTGCTCGGCCGCCGCAACCGATTGACCTCCTGATGACAACCACCATCGACATCGACATGAAGGTGTGATCGTGTCCGATATTCCGCAGCGCATGCGCGGCGTATACCTGCCCGGCGACTCCACCGCGGTCGTCCGCGACGTCGAGGTCCCCGAGCCGGGCCCGGGCGAGCTGCTGGTACGTGTCGGCGCGTCCGGCATCTGCGGCAGCGACATCGGCTACATCTACCGCGGCTACAAGGGCCATCGCGGTGAGGAGGGCGCGGCGTACCGCGGCGTGGTGGCCGGGCACGAGCCGGCCGGGACCGTCGTCGCCGCCGGCCCGCAGACGCGGCGCTTCGGCGCCGGCGACCGGGTCCTGGCGTACCACATCGTCGGGTGCGGGGTGTGCCACAACTGCCGGGGCGGCTGGATGATCAGCTGCACCGGAGCGGCCCGCGCGGCCTACGGCTGGCAGCGCGACGGCGGCCACGCCGACTACATCCTCGTGGACGAACGCACCGCGATCGCGCTTCCGGACGAGCTGTCGTTCGTCGACGGCGCGCTGATCGCCTGTGGCTTCGGCACCGCGTACGAGGGGCTGCACCGGCTGGGCGTCACCGGTGCCGACGACGTGGTCGTGGTGGGTCTCGGCCCGGTCGGCCTGGCGGCGGCGATGATCGCCCGGGGCATGGGCGCGCGGCGTGTCATCGGCGTCGAGCCCAGCGCCGTACGGCGCGGCTGGGCCGACGGCCTGGACCTGTTCGACGCGACCGCCCACCCGGACGACGCCGCCGAGGCGGTCGCCCAGGCGACCTCCGGAGTCGGCGCCCAGGCCGTCATCGACTGCTCGGGCAGCCGGGCCGGCCGCAGCACCGCGATCGAGTCGGCGGCCGAGTGGGGCCGGGTGTCGCTGGTCGGTGAGGGCGGGACGCTGGAGACCGAGGTGTCCGACGCCCTGCTGCACAAGCAGCTCACGCTGTACGCGTCGTGGGTCACCTCGGTGCAGGGGATGGAGCGGATCACCGCCGACCTGGTGCGCTGGGGCCTGCGCCCGGAGGCGGTCGTCAGCGACCGCTTCGACCTCGACCGGGCCGACGACGCGTACCGGCTCGCGGCGGGAGAGAGCCGGGGCAAGGTCGTGCTGATCCCGGGGTACCAGGCTCATGACTGACGTCCCATCCGGGTCCGTCGAGGTCGCCGTCGACAGGTCCGGGCCCGACGAGGTCGTCTGGCTGCGCGCCGGAGCGATCGAGGTCGGCGCCGTACCCGCGCTGGGCGGGCGCATCCTCGCGCTCCGCCTCGCCGGCCACGAGACGCTCTACCGCAACGACGCGCTGCTCGACGAACGCCTGCACCGCCGCCCCGACCACGGCCCGGAGCCCGACGGCACGATGGCCACCTGGCGCAACTACGGCGGCGACAAGACCTGGCCGGCCCCGCAGGGCTGGGACGGTCCCGGGCAGTGGGCCGGCCCGCCCGACCCCGTACTGGACTCGGGCCCCTACGACTGGACGGTCGCCGAGTACGGCGAGCGCGCACGGCTCACCATGACCAGCGGCGCCGATCTACGCAGCGGGCTGACCGTCGTACGCGAGGTCGACGTCGAGACCGGCACCAGCACGGTCACGGTCACCCACCGGCTGGTCAACACCGGTGACCGCCCGGTGCGCTGGGCGCCGTGGAACGTGCTCCAGTTGCCGGGACCGGAGGCCGGCACCGGCGACGGCTGGTTCGCCGGGGTGGACGACGGCGCGGTACCGGTGCGCGGGCTGCTCGCCGGCACCGGCCTGCCGACGTGGACGGTCGACGCGGGCGTCGCCCACGTCGCCGGTCAGGACGTCGTCGGGAAGCTGGCGCTGCCCGGGGCGTCCGGCTGGCTCGCCACGGTCCGTGACGGGCACACCGTCACCCAGCACTTCGCCGTCGACCCGGCGGGGCGGTACCCCGACGAGGGGGCGCGCGCCGAGGTGTGGCTGGAGTGCCCGCAGGAGCGGGGCATCGAGTCGCTCGGCGGCCTGCGCCCCACCGCCCGGATCCTGGAGAGCGAGGTGGTGGGCCGGCTCGCGGACCTCGCGCCCGGCGAGCACACCGAGCTGACGGTACGTCTGTCGGTGTGCCGCGGCGCCGGTACG
The DNA here is from genome assembly GCF_024055675.1 of Actinoallomurus rhizosphaericola. Classification (NCBI taxonomy): domain Bacteria; kingdom Bacillati; phylum Actinomycetota; class Actinomycetes; order Streptosporangiales; family Thermomonosporaceae; genus Actinoallomurus; species Actinoallomurus rhizosphaericola. The sequence continues at coordinate 65,247 of NZ_JAMXMW010000027.1, forward strand.
CCGCGCCGCGTCCGCCCGGCCGGCGTCGTGCTGCGCGGGCTCACCGCGGAGGACACCGGCAACGGCCTGCGGCTCACCGGTGACTTCGCCGCCTTCGCCGACGGCGACGTGGTCTGCCGGCTCCTCGGCGCCGACGGCCGGCCGCTCGCCGAGCATCCCGTCGCGACCGCCCGTGCCGGTGAGGAGCTGTCGCTCGACGTGCGCCTCGCGGCCCCGGCCGGAGCGCACGCCGTCGAGCTCCGGGTGGCGCGTCCGGACGGCCCCGCGTCGGCACTCGATACTGCGATGATCAGGCCGACGCTGCGAGACTCTGGGAGTACCTCATCGTGACAGCTTCGGATTTCGACCGGCGCGTCGTCGCCGTGACCGGCGCGGCCGCCGGCATCGGAGCGGCGACCGCCCGGCACGTCGCCGCGCAGGGTGCGGCGGTGCTGGTGTGCGACATCGATCCGCGCGGTGAACAGGTCGTCGCCGAGATCGCCGCCGCCGGCGGCACCGCCGCCCACATCGCCGCCGACGCCGCCTCGGAGGCCGACTGGCAGCGGGTCGCCGACCTCGCGGCCGACCGGTTCGGCGGTCTCGACGTCCTGGTCAGCAACGCGGCCACCGTCGAGGTGGCACCCGCGGACCGGATGAGCCTGGCGTCGTGGGACCGGCAGCTCGCCGTGAACCTGACCGGGACCTTCCTCGGCGTCCGGGCCTGCCTGCCGTGCCTGCGCGAGAGGCGCGGCAATGTCGTCGTCGTCTCCTCGGTGCACGCCGTCGTCGGCCTGCCCGGCCACCCCGCCTACGCGGCGGCCAAGGGCGGGCTCACCGCGCTCACCCGGCAGCTCGCGGTCGAGTACGGGCCCGAGGTGCGGGTCAACTGCGTACTGCCCGGCCCGATCCTGACCCAGGCGTGGGACCGGGTCTCCGAACCGGACCGTCAGGCGAGCATCGAGGCCACCGTCCTGCGCCGGTTCGGACGGCCCGAGGAGGTCGCCGAGGCGATCGGGTTCCTGGCGTCCACCCGGGCCGCCTTCGTCACCGGTACGACCCTGACCGTCGACGGCGGCTGGAGCATCGTGAAGGACTCGGCATGAGTGAGCGGAGCGAGCGAATCGTGAGCACAGCGCCTCTGGTCACTCCTCCGACGAAGGAGGGCGCATGAGCGCCCGGGTCGAGCCGGCGTCCGAGCCGGACGACGGGTCATCGACCCGCGCCTCGATGAGCCGCCGTCGTGGAGTGCACGCCGAGGTCGTCGAGATCATCGGCCATCGCATCGTGAGCGGCGAGCTGCCCGAAGGCGCCACCATCAACGTCAACGCGCTCGAGGAAGAACTCGACATCAGCCTGACGGCGGTGCGGGAGGCGTTGAAAGTGCTGGGCGCAAAGGGACTCGTGTACGCGCGGCAGAAGCGGGGCACGTTCGTCCAGCCGCGCGCCAACTGGCACATGCTGGACGCGGACGTCATCCGGTGGCGGTTCGCCGACGGCGTCGACCACCGGTTCCTGGCGCAGCTCGACGAGGTGCGCGAGATCATCGAGCCGGCGGCGGCGCGGCTCGCCGCCGAACGCCGCACCGACGCCGACCTCGAACGGCTGGAGCGCGCGCTGAACGCGATGGTGGCGGCCGACGGCCCCGAGCAGGCGGTCTCCGCGGACCTGGCCTTCCACCGGGCGCTGCTGGTCGCGGCGCAGAACGAACTACTGGAACAGATGGAGATCGTGCTGGAGGTCGGCCTCGCCCGACGTGACCAGATCGTGCATGCGGCCGGCCACATCGACGACGCGATCCCCAGCCACACGGCGGTGCTGGAGGCGGTTCGCGCCGGTGACCCCGTCGCGGCCGAGCGGGCCGTACGGGACCTGCTGACCAAGGCGCAGGTCGACTCGCAGCGGGCCGCGGCATCGCGACAGCACGGGAGGGTGCCGCGTGAAGATTGACCGGATCGAGACCTTCCTCGTCCCGCCTCGGTGGCTGTTCTGCCGCGTCGAGACCGACGACGGCCTCGTCGGCTGGGGCGAGCCCGTCGTCGAGGGGCGCGCGGAGGTCGTCCGCACCGCGGTGGAGCTCTTCGCGGAGTACCTGGTCGGCCGCGATCCCATGCGCATCCAGGACCACTGGCAGGTGATGACCAAGGGCGGCTTCTACCACGGCGGCCCTGAGCTCTCCAGCGCGGTGGCCGGGCTGGACCAGGCCCTGTGGGACATCGCCGGGAAGTCGCTCGGCCTGCCGGTGCACGCCCTGCTCGGCGGTCATGTCCGCGACCGGGTCCGGATGTACTCCTGGGTCGGCGGCGACGAGCCCGCGGAGCTCCGCGACGCGGTCCAGGAACAGATCGAGCACGGCTTCACCGCGGTCAAGATGAACGCCTCCGGCCGGTTCCCGTCCGCGGCCTCGCCGGCCGACACCCGGGCGGTGATCGAGCGCGCGGAGACGGTCCGCGCGGTCCTCGGGCCGGAGCGCGACATGGCCCTGGACTTCCACGGCCGGGTCAGCGTCGCCGACGCCAAGCGGCTGCTCGTCGCGCTCGAGCCGTTGCACCCGCTGTTCGTCGAGGAGCCCGTGCTGCCCGAGCACGGCGGGCGGCTCGCCGAGGTCGTCGCGTCCAGCAGCGTGCCCGTCGCGTGCGGGGAGCGGCTCTACTCGCGGTCGGAGTTCCTGGGGCCGCTCCAGGCGGGCATCGCGGTGGCGCAGCCGGACCTGTCGCACGCCGGCGGCATCACCGAGGTCCGCCGGATCGCGGCCCTGGCCGAGACGTTCGACGTGCTGCTCGCCCCGCACTGCCCGCTCGGGCCGATCGCGCTGGCGGCGAGCCTGCAGGTGGCGTTCACGACGCCGAACTTCCTGATCCAGGAGCAGAGCGCCGGCATCCACTACAACCAGGGCGCCGACCTGCTCGACTACGTCACCGACCGCAGCCCGTTCGACTTCACGGGCGGTTACGCGTCGCTGCCCACCGGTCCCGGCCTCGGCGTCGAGATCGACGAGGCGAGCGTCCGGCGTGCCGACGAGAACGGCCACGCCTGGCGCAACCCGATCTGGCGCGACAAGGACGGAGCGTTCACCGCATGGTAGCCACCGACGAATTCCGATCGCTGCTCCGGCGCGACGGGCTGCTGGCGATCGTCCGCGGCACCGACCCCGAGGCGTGCTTCGCCTCGGTCCAGGTGCTCGCCGATGCAGGTATCCGGCTGGTCGAGGTGTCCCTCACCAGCACTGACGCCGTGAAGGTCATCGAGCGGCTGGCGGCCGCCGGGCTCGGGATCACCCTCGGCGCCGGAACCGTGCTCACCGCGGCCGACGCCCGCCGCGTCCAGGACGCCGGCGCCGCGTTCGTCGTCACGCCCGGCGCCTCGCCCGGCGTCGCCGAGGCGGCCCGGCTCGGCCTGCCGGTCCTCGCGGGATGCCTCACCCCGAGCGAGGTGATCGCGGCGGACCAGGCCGGCCACATCGTCAAGCTGTTCCCCGCGTCGACGTACGGCCCGTCGTACCTGCGCGCACTGCGCGACCCGTTGCCGCACACCGACGTCGTACCGGTCGGCGGGGTCGACCTGGACACCGCGCGGGAGTACCTGTCCTGCGGGGCGATCGCCGTGGGCGCCGGGTCGCCCCTGCTCGGCGACGCGCCGCACGGCGGGGACCTGACGGCGCTCGCCGCGCGGGCGGCGCGCTTCCGCACCGCCGTCGACGAGGCGCGCCGCCCATGACCGACGTCCTCACCGTCGGCGAGACCATGGCCTCGATGCGGGCGGGCGCGCCCCTGCGGCTCGGCGGGCCGATGTCGCTGTCGATCGCGGGCGCGGAGAGCAACGTCGCCATCGGCCTCGCCCGGCTCGGCCACGGCGCCGGCTGGGTGGGCGTCGTCGGCGCCGACGAGCTCGGCACGCTCGTACTCCGGACGCTGCGCGCCGAGGGCGTCACGCTGGAGGCGGCCCGCGTCGATCCGGACCGCCCGACGGGTGTGATGGTCGTCGAACGCCGCATCGGCGACCTGAGCAGCGTCATCTACCACCGCTCCGGGTCCGCCGGCTCGACCGTGTCCGCCGAGGACGTCGCGGCCGGCTTCCGCGTACCGCCGTCCTGGGTGCACCTGACCGGGATCACGCCCGCGCTCGGCGAGCCGGCACGGGGAGCCGTCGACGCCGCCGTCGCCCGGGCGCGCGACACCGGCGTACCGGTCAGCCTCGATGTGAACTTCCGGCGCCGGCTGTGGACGGAGGACGCGGCCGCGGAGTGCCTGCGCCGGCTGGCGCCCCGGACGCGCCTGCTGATCGCCTCTGAGGACGAACTGCACCTGGCGGCGCCGGCCGGCGCCCGTACCGAGGAGGACCGGGTCGCCGCGCTGCTCGACGCCGGCGTCGCCGAGGTCGTCGTCAAGCGCGGAGCGCGCGGCGCGTCACTGTACGGCGCCGGCGGCCGGGTCGACCGCCCGGCCCGTACGGTGCAGGTCGCCGACACGATCGGCGCGGGCGACGCGTTCGTCGCGGGGCTGCTGTCCGCGACGCTCGACGACCTCGACGTGTCCGCCCGGCTCGAGCGGGCGGTCGCCTGCGGGGCGTTCGCCGTGGCCTCGGCCGGCGACTGGGAGGGCCTGCCGACCCGCGCCGACCTGGCCCTGCTCGACCTCGAGGCCGGCACCGCCCAGCGGTGACGAGCACATCGTCAGCACTCTCACCTGTGCCGCATTCGCTCGATCGTTCCCGCGCGCTTGCCTCTCGGCCCGCTTGAGAGCGACCACGACCTCGAGTCAGAAAGTGACGCCTCTTCCTCGGACCGTGGCGACAACGCGGGCGGAGACGACGAGGGAGAAGTTGACGAGCAGCACGTGAGGCTGATTGCTCCCCTGCTCGGCGACCAACAGCCGCGCCACCGCTCCATCCTGCATCCAGCCCACCAGCTGATCTTCCGTAGGGGGCTCGTCGTGGAGTAGCAGCTTCCAATCCGTCGTCTGTCCCACCACCCGCAGATGAAGCTCGGTCATGGGCTTGGAAACAGGCATCTCAACCCCGCAGTCGCCTCTGAGCACAGTCTATGACCTGGGACGCGGCCGGGGACCGTGGTGAGACCGCATGGACGGGGCCCACGCCCTCGCGCAGGAGCCGACGCACAGAAAAGTGCATGGGAAATGTCGCGCGGCCGTGGCGGCCGCCACCTCGGTGACGTGGCGGCGGCACACCGGGTCAGGACAACGACGCCCGCTTCACGCGCCGGCCGTGCGCATCGCCGCGGGGCGCGGGGAGCGGCGGTTCCGCGGGCGGCGGCGGCCCGGCGCAGAGTCGCCGTTTCGGGAGCCCGTGGGGGCCGGAGAGGGAAGCGTCACGGGGATGCCGGAGGGCGTGCGGGCACCGGTGATGCGACTGAGTTCGGCATCGCCGGACCGCACACGCGTGGACTGCGGCGTGATGCCGGCGGTGGCCATCAGCCGGTCCATGTCGCGGCGCTGGCCGGGCAGGACCAAGGTGACCACGGTGCCGGATTCGCCGGCGCGGGCGGTGCGGCCGCCCCGGTGCAGGTAGTCCTTGTGGTCGTTGGGCGGATCGACGTTGACGACCAGATCCAGTCCGTCGATGTGGATGCCGCGCGCGGCGACGTTGGTGGCGACCAGGACGGTGACGTCTCCGGTGCGGAACTGCTCCAGCGTGCGATTACGCTGCGGCTGGGACTTGCCGCCGTGCAGCGCCGCGGCGCGTACACCTCCGCTGAGGAGCTTGCGGGTCAGCCGGTCCGCGGCGTGCTTCATGTCGACGAACATGATGACGCGGCCATCGCGGGCGGCGATGTGTGCGGTCGTGTCGTGCTTGTCCGCCTCCGTGACGTGCAGCAGGTGGTGCTCCATGGTGGTCACCGCCCCCGCCGACGGGTCGACCGAGTGGGTCACCGGATCGGTGAGGAAGCGGCGGACCAGACGGTCGACGTTGCGGTCGAGGGTCGCGGAGAACAACATCCGCTGGCCTCCCGGGGCCACCTGCTCCAGCAGCGCGGTGACCTGCGGCAGGAAACCCATGTCGGCCATTTGATCCGCCTCGTCCAAGACGGTGACGCGTACGTGGTCCAGACGGCAGGCGCCTCGGTTGATCAGATCCGCGAGCCGCCCCGGAGTGGCGACCAGGATCTCCGCGCCCCGGTTGAGGGCGGCGGCCTGCCGTGAGATCGACACGCCCCCGACGACGGTGGCCGATCGAAGGTCGACGGACCTGGCGTAGGGGGTGAGGGCTTCGGTGACCTGCTGGGCCAGTTCCCGGGTGGGAACGAGCACCAAGGCCAGCGGCTTACGCGGCTCAGCGCGCCGACCGGCGCTTCGAGCGAGCATCGCCAGGCCGAACGCGAGGGTCTTTCCGGAGCCGGTACGGCCACGGCCGAGGACATCGCGGCCGTTCAGGGCGTCCGGAAGGGTCGCGGCCTGGATGGGGAACGGTTCCGTCACGCCTTGCCGGGCCAAAGTGGACAGCAGGGCCGCCGGCATCTCCAGCTCGGCGAACGACGCGACCGGGGGGAGGGGCGGCGTCGAGCTCACGGTGCGCGCGAAGTCGCTCTGCCGGGCGGCCGGTCGGCGCGGAGCCCCGGTACGGGAGTGCGGGGAGCGACTGTGGGACGGACGGGTGTGATGGGTCATGCTGAACCTTCCTGAAAGCGGCACGTTTCGAGGAAGGCTCCTCAGCCCCTGGCCTGAAGCAATCGCAAGAACGAACCAAAGTGAGCCGCGAAACAGCGCCGAAGCCGAAGAGGCGCGGGCGTCAAGACGGCCGATGCCCCTCGCGGAAGGGCGGCTGAGGGCCGAACTCAGATCGTGCTGCACACCGGCCGGCGGCCGGGGACAGGGGGCCGGGCGGCGGATCTCCGCCAAAGGGCCGCGCCCTGGAACGGCAACCGTCGTTACCGTGGGAAAAGAAGAAATCGAGACCGGTGAGCAGGGCCCGAACCATTACGTACGGGCCCTGCGACACACCGCGTCATCTCAGGCGGGAACGATGTTCTCCGCCTGGAGGCCCTTCTGGCCCTGCGTGATGTCGAACTGGACCTTCTGGCCCTCCTGCAGCTCACGGAAGCCCTGAGCCGCGATGTTGGAGTAGTGGGCGAAGACGTCGGAGCCGCCGCCGTCCTGCTCGATGAAGCCGAAGCCCTTTTCCGCGTTGAACCACTTCACGGTGCCGGTAGCCATATCTGTTTCCTTCCGGGGTCTTGACGGAGCCCGCACCTTGCGAGCCTCGCGTCGCCGTAATGACCCCACCCGGATGACTCCGGTGCAACAAAAATGCGCCTGAGGTTAGAACCAGCAGGCGCACATAAAGTCTATGGGAACCACAACTGCAACTCTGTCACACTACCACCGACAGACGAAGCGAGCAACCTGGCCGGCCGCCTCCGCGCCTCCGGCCGTCCTCCTGTTCCATCGAGGACCTGCACACCATCGTGGTCTCGGTCACGGCCAGTGGTCCCCGGACGACGATCCGGGGACCACCCTGCGTTCAGGACGGAGGCGGCGTGCCCCGCCCCTCAACGACTCGTTCCCTCACCACCGGCTCGACGTCAGTGGCCGAAGCAGAACCAGTTGATGTTGATGAAGTCCCAGATCTGGTCGCTCTTGAACCTCAGGTACACGTTGTGCACTCCCGTGACCCCGCTCGCGCCGACCGAGACCGTCGACCAGTTCTGCCATCCCCCGGTGTTGACGGTGTAGAGGGTGGCGATGGGCGCGCTTCCCGGATCGTCCAGCACCACCTCGACCCGCCCGTATCCCTCGGGCTTGTCGGTCGCGATGCGGGCGTAGAGCTGCGTCGCGGGCGTGGACCCGAAGTCGATCCTCTTGTACAGCGCCCAGTCACCGCTGGCCGCCGAGGCGATGTTCCGGCCGCCGCCGATGTCTTTCGAGTTCTCGGTGCTCAGGTGCTTCGACCGCCGGGCGAACGACTCGGCCTGGATCGTGCTGTAGGCGCTGCGTCCGCCCCTCGCGGGCGCCTTATCGCCAGAGGATCCGGACGTGGGGCTCTTGGTCGGCCGCACGCTCCGGACGAAGCGGCGGGTCGGCGAGGGTGTCGCCGTCGCTGCCGGTGATGCCGTCGGCGTCACCGGCACGATGTAGGGCGCCGTCTCGCCGCCCTGCTGCGCCGCCACCTCGGCGGGAGTCATCCGCCTCGGAGACGCGGATCGCGCCGCGCCCGCCTTCTTCTGGGTGTGAACCGTGCCGCCGGCGGCGGCCGCGTTGACGCCGGCCGGCGGCGAGGCCGGGACCTGCTGCCCGCCGGTCACCTGGGGCTGGGCGGACACGGGCGGTGTCGTCTTGCCATTCGGCCCCTTCGTGCGCGGCGCGATCCTTCCCGGGACGACGGGCTGCCCGGCGGCGTTACCCGGAGCCGATGAGCCCGGGGTCGGCGCTCCCGGACTGATCGTGACGCCGATGGCGGACCCCGGCGCCTGCACGGACGGGTTCGCACGGCCGTTCTGCGCGGCCAGGGCCAGCTGACGCGTGTGCTCGGAGGCATCCTGCTTGTGGTGGTACGAGGCCATCGCGCCGAGGCCGAAGGCCGCTCCGGCGACCACGATCAACGCGGCCCCGCCCGCCAGGACCCGCGGGCCCAGCTGCGGCCGCGAACTCGGCTGCCAGGCCGTTCGGGTGAAGGCGTTGACGAGCTCGGCGCGTTCCTGGCGCCGGCGTTCGTTCTCCTTCAGGTCGCTCAACTGTTGTCTCCTCAATGTGACAGAGCGGATCAAACGGGGTGATGAAGTGAGGTGCCGGCGGATCTCGCCGTGCCGGCGCCTCCGGACAGGGGTCGGGTCAGGAGAAGGGCCACACGTCGCCGGTGCTGCCGCCCGGTCGGGTTCTGACGTCCACGTGTGCTTCCTTGATCTGTTCTTTCATCGTTCGTGTACTCCCGGCGCGGGCCGCGGTGCCGACGTTTCGTACGCGCGCAGTTCCTCGATGACCCGGTCTGCGATCAGGCGCACGTGGTCGAGGTTGCGGCTGCCGACGCGCTGCGAGGCCGCGTTCCGCTCGTAGACGAGAGCGGTCCGGATCGCGCTGACCGCGCGCCGTACGGCGCGGGCGGCCTCGGCGTCGGGGGACCGGAGGAGGTCGTACAGCGCCATGACCGCGTCGGCCTGCAGGTTGCTGGTCACGTGCCCGCGGAAGATCGGCTCACGGACGACGTCGGGCGCTCGCCACGCGACCGAGTCGAGGAGGCGGCGAACCAAGGTCACCAGGTCTCCGCCGGAGGGGTCGTGAGCGCTGATCGCTCGCACCGCCTCGGCCAGGCTCTCGTTGAAGGCACGGCCCTCGCTGGTCCGGTTGTTGGCGTCCACCCGCTCCGCCCAGGCATAGAACCGCCGTGCGATATCGGCGAACGTGCGGGTGGTGCGCATCTCCCTCCCGAGGCTCCGCCCCTCCGGAACGACATCGCGCAGCTCCAGCACGGCCAGATCGAACGCGAGGGCGCCCTCGTTGTCGTCCGTTCCGGCGAAGTGCGTGCGGACGTTCATCGCGTCGTACTGATCGACGATGCCACGGACCCGGCTCGGCGGCAGCAGCATGTTGTCGGCGTAGTCGCCGAGGGTCATCGTGTCGTGGTTCATCGTGTACTCGAACAGGTCGAGCGGCTCCTCATCGTTCTCACGCACGCGCTGCTCGTAGCGGCGGATGGCCGAGCCGAGCCGCTCCCGCAGGTCCGTCTCCAGCCGGTCCCGGATCCAATCACGGCTGTTCTCGAGGAACTCCTGGACGTCGGCCTGCAAACTCTCACGGATGCCGGCGAAAGACGTGCGCAGAGTCCCGTGCACGAGGTTCTTCGCCAGTTCGGCGTCGTTAGCGAACACGTGGGCCACGGCGTACGTGTGCGTGTTCAGCAGTGTCGCCGCCGTCCGCACCTCGGCGACGCTCGGCACGTACTCCATCGCCGGAACGGCGAATCGGCCCACGCGCAGCCCCAGCCATCCGTCGAAGTACTCCCGCGTCACGTCCGCGCCGAACCGTGACCCGGCTCGGAACCATTGCCGCACGTCGCTCATCCTGACGAACCTCTGGGTCTCGGCCAGGAAGGCGGCAACGAACGGGACCGGTACTCCCTCGGTGAGGTGCATGGGGGCCCTCCTTATGAATCCGGGTGGCCGGAGGATGGTCACGTCGTCCGCCCGGGGCCCGAACTCGTGGTCGGGGTCGTCGCCGAACAGCTCCCTCGGGGTCATGCCGCGCGCCTCGCGCCCGCTTTCGCCGTCCCGGAGGCGCGGCGCGTTGTTCAGCCGCCGCTCGGTGTCGCGGAGGCCGGCGTCCGCGACCTCGGGGTCGAAACGGTTCCCCTCGCCCGGCAGCGTCCTCGTGACCGAGGTGACCAGCTCGGGGATCGTGACGTTCACCTCCGTGACCCGTCCCAACCTCGACGCCTCCGCCGACTCCTCCGAAGCGAAGTAACGGCCACCGGCCATGTAGATCCCGCCGGTGTCGGTCCAGACTCCGACGCCGGTCCTCCGGTTGTAGACGAGGAGCTCCCTGTTACCGCCGAATGGCTCACCCCGGTGCACGTGGATGATGATGGGCCGCTCATGCTCGCTGCCCTGTCCGCCCCCGGGCACCCGGGTCACCTCGTCGAAGGCGATCTGATGGGCGAGGTCGGTGGCCAGTCCCCGGGGGTCCGTGGGGCCTTCCAGCGGGATGTCGCGCAGCGCCTGTTCGACCTCCCCGCGGCCGACCCGGCCGCCGAGCCACGCGGCGCCGAGACGGGTCAGCTGGAGGTTGACCTCGCTCACGAGCTCTTCCGACACGGGGGTGTCGGCCCGTACGCGCTGGGCCGGCGGTTCAGGGCGGTCCCCGAGCTGCTCGTGGAGGTTGCGGATCAGGGCTTCGAGGTCGGCCACCGCTCCCCGCATGGCGTCGAGCCGTGCCGGCGCACGGCGGTGCGCCGGCACGTCGGCGAGGCCACCCGCCATTCGGGCGCCCCAGAAACGGTCGGTCATCGCGCGCGTCCGCGCGTCGATCGCGTTCCTGTCGTCCGGGCCGAAGCGCTCCCGCAGGTCCCGATGGTCGGCGAGCGCGCGCAGGAGGCGCCGTTCCAGGGACCCGGCCAGCAGCGTGAACTGGTGGGCGGACCGATCGGCGGGCGTCGGCGGCGCCGGCCGGAGCAGTTCCCACCGGATCTTCTGCGCGGCCTCGTGCGTGTTCTCGGCGACCTCCAACCCGTCCGGCGTACGGTCGACGCGGATCCGGGCGCTGCCGGCGGGCCCGAGCCGGGTGACGTCCCCGTCCCGGACCAGGGTGAGGGGCAGGCCGAGTTCCTTCGCCAGCAGGTGGGCGACGAGGTCGTCCGTCTCCTCGTGCCGGCCGTCCAAGCCGCGGATCCGGCCGGTCATGGCACGTCCCCAGTCCGCGAAGGAGGTCTCGTCGCCTGACCCGTGGAAGAAGCGTGCGTACCGCGAGAGCAGCCCCTGGCTCGCCACCGCGACGTCCGCCTCCAGCCGGTCCGCGAGCCAGTTCCGCACCACCTGCGCGGCCTCACGACCGCCCGGCGAGATATTCGTCAGCTCGGGTATCTCCCGGGTGAGGTGCGGACCGGCGAGCGCGATGAGCCCGTGGTAGAAGCGATCGTCGCTGGCCGGGTACGGCGTCGAGTGGGCCGGGTCCGTGCCGGAGGCCGCCACATCGCCGACGGCGCCGGCCACGTCCTCGTCACCCGGTCGAGGGGCCTCGGGCTCCGAGACGGCCCACTCGGCGGTCAGCCGATCGAAGAAGGCGGCGCGCTGCGGCGCCCGCCGCGCGGTGTCCGGTGATCGGCCGGGGCCGTGCGATGGCCCGTCCAGGGCGGCCCCGGGGGCCGTGCCTCCTGCCGTGTGCGCCGGGTCGTCACCGGTCTGAGCGGCCTGCACCGGCCGCCGTACGGCGCCGCCGCCGGCGCTCCCCTGGAAGGGGTCGGCGTCGAGATTGGCGATCGGTGCCCGGGCCGCGGCCTCCGCGGACGCGGCGTTCCGCACCGGCGGTGGTACGGCGCCCAGGTCGCCGGTGGACGGCGCGGGCCGTACCGGTGGACGCGGCGCGGGACGTGCGGGCGGGGTCGCCGGCGATCCGCCGTCCGTGTCCGGCTCCGTGCCGGCCCAGGCGGCGGTGTACCGGCCGGGCGCCTGCAGCCGCAGCAGCACGACCGGCCGGCCCGACGGTGAACCGGACTCGACCGTGCCGCCGTCGGGTCCCAGAACGGCGACGCGCAACCCGAGGACGGCGGCGGCCGCGGCCAGGAACGCCTCGTCCGCGTCGGCTCCGCCCTGCGGCGAGGTCAGCGCGGCGATGAGGGCACGCCTCTGGTCGTCCGTGGCACCGTCGGGCATGCGCACGGCGGGCCAGAACCGCGGTGCGCCGCTGTTCAGGTCGGTGGCGAGCACGTCCGCCAGGTACGCCCGGAGCTCCACCGGGGACGCCGGCCGTCCACCGGCGGCCACGGACGTCTCGGCCGGTGCCACCGCCTGCAGGGCGGATACGACAGGGTCGCCGGTCGCGAGAACCAGCACCGGGCGCAACCCCATCCGCTCGAGCGCCGCCGCCTGCGGCCTCGTGAGCCCGCTGCCGTCGACGCCACCGGCAGCCGCTGCGGACCCCGGCCCGCCATCCATCACGGCCGGCGTCGCGGCCGGCGATCCGGCCACGGGCGGGGCGGGCTGCTCGCGCGGCGACGTGGGACCGGGCTCGGCGGCCGGCTCGCCCGCCACCGGGTGAGTGCGCGGCCGCGTGTCGGTGACATCGGACGCGTTCTGGTCCGCCGACGTCTCGTGCCCGGTCGATTCACCGGCCGGCGCACCGGTGAGGACGTCCGTCCACCCGTCCGGCCACTCGAGCTCGAAGTCGCCCAGCCCTGCCGGGAGGTCCGGGAGGACCGGGGGACCTGACGTCGGTGCGCTCTGCGGGTACCGGCTGATCGTTCCGTCGGTGTCGCGGGTGAGCAGTTCGACCGGTATGCCGGTCTGGGTGGTGATCCGCTTGGCCGTCACGGCGGCCGTCGCCAGGTGGTCGGTGCGGGTCCACAGCCGCAGGGTCCGGCCCTGGAACGCCGCCGCCCGGTCGATGATCTCGGCGGTGACCTCGGGAGGGAGGGTGCCGCTCTCGGCCCAGGAGGCCGGTAGCTCCGCATCGCCCAGCGGCGGCCGTTCCAGATCCAGGCCGAGGTCGTTGATCAGCCGGTGGGCCACCGTGGCCGGGAGCATGCCGATGAAGCCGTCGGGAACGTCCAGGACGACGTGGTGCCCGCGCGGGCCGCTGACGTAGAACCGGGCGTCGAAGACGTAGTAGTCATAGTCGTCATCGCGCTGCCGGTTGGACTCGACGTAGTCGCCCGCCGAGTTCTTGTACATGCGAGCTTTCCGCTTGTCCTTGCTGTATGACCCCCCGGGATCGATTATGGGCTGGTCGGCGCCCTCCTGCACCGGCCGGGCGAACGCGTGGCCGACGTTGGTTTCGCCGACGAAGGTCCATCCCCGTTCGGCTTCGTGTTCCCGCGCCGGCTCCTGGGAGTGCTCGGGGAAGTTGAGCCCGGTGAAACCGCCCCGCGTCTTCCATCGTCCCCGGGTGGGCACCATTTGAACGGTGAGGTCGTCACCGCCGACGAGCGGGATGCGGTAGGTGCCGCGCAGCAACTTGTCGATGTTGGCGGCGGCATCGCGTTCGTCGAGTGCGATATCGACGGTCAGGGTGTTCTCGTGGGCGGGGCCGAACTCCTTGGTGGTCGGTGCGACACCCCGCGCCACTGCCGCGTCGTCGATCCGGCGCCGGGGCATCGCGGCGGCCGGTGCCCAGCGTGCCAGGTGCTCGATTCCGGGCAGCGTCATGGCGTGCACGTGTTCGGCGAGCGAGGTGGCCAGTGCGGTGGGAGCCGGCGCCGGCGTGCGCGTGAGCGCCGGCGATATCTCGACCGGCGTCCCGGCCGCGTCCGGCCTCGGGCCGGCAGTGGTCAGGTGGGTGGGCACGAGGACCTTGGCCCGGCCGTCTACATCCCGGCTGGCGGCCGCCGGAGTGTCGGCGGGGAACAGGCGCCGCCACATCCGGTGGGCCTCTCCCCGAGAGAGGACGTCCACGAGCCCGGGCAGGAGCTTCGCCACCTGCCCGGTTCGCTGGGCGAACTCGCTCGACGAGTACCGGAAGAACACTTCAACGCGGTACCGGAGACCGTGCGAGAACTCCTGTGCGGTGTCCTTGGCCGTGGCACGCCGGACGTCCCGCGCCGTGGATTCGAGGCCGGTCTTCACCGCGTCTCTGCGCTCGTACGTCGCGCTTGCACCACCAGCGGGTCGCAGACCGAACGGCGCGGTCGCCCACCGGCCGTCGCCGAATCCTTCGACGTGCCAGCCGTGACCCCTGCTCCGGTCCCTACCGATCTGGTCGAACGCCTGTCCGCCGGTCGTCAGCTTCACATCGGGCCTGGGCCGCCGGTAGGTGACCGAGTCCTCGATGGCGGTCACGCGGGTCCCGATGTGCAGGGTGCCACCGGTGCGGGCGTCCATCTTCAGGTAGTCCCAGATACGGTGCCCCTCACCCCACATCGGGGCGGGGGTGGTGAAGATGCGGGGGATTCCGCCTCGGCGCGCGGTCTTGTACTGGCTGCGGATCGCCTCCTCGTCGTAGGCCGTCTCGATCGCGGCGAGCAGGTCCGGGTCCACGTCCCCGCCGAGCAGGGCCTCGATCGTGTCGACGACGTCCGCCGCGTCGACCTCCTCGATATGCGCGGCGGCCATGGCCAGGTCGTCGTGAAGGTAGTGACGTTCGCCCTTCGCGGACGGCAGGTCGTCTCGGGCCGGCACGGGCAGGCCATGGTCGGCGGCAAGGACGTACGGGACCAGGAGCTCGACCCCCCGAGTGATCTTCACGTGCCGTTGGGCACGGTAGGAGACCCGCTTCCCCGCGCCCCTGCGGAAGGCGTTAAGGAGCCTGCGCGCCCCGCGCACATCCTCCCCCTCGCCCCTGCGGAAGGCGTTAAGGACCTTGCGCTTGCCGCGCACATCGCGCCAGCGCCGGTACTCGATGGTGTAGACGACATCCGCGCCGAGTTGCTCGCCGTCACCCGAGTAGGTGCCCAGGTTCAGGTCCAGCGCACCGCCCATCTCCTTCTCGCTGCGGCCACGGGACGCATCACCGCCGCCGACGAGGCCGATCGAAGCCCCGCTGGCCGCCTTATTACTCGTCGGCTCGTGCCCTGCGTCATCGCTCGTCGGCTCGTGCCCTGCGTCGTCGCTCACCCCGGCGGGGCGGTACTGGAACACACCGGCCGGGCCGGTGGAGGCTTCGACACCGTAGCTGGTCGCGTTCTCCTCACCGAACCGCAGGTCGGACTCGCTGTACTGCTCCAGGGTGGTGCCCTTGACCGTCTGCTCGTGGCGGACGTTGAACGTCCGACCCCAGACCCTGACCTCCTGCCGCCATCCGTGGGGGAGCGAAGGCAGCGGAATCCGCAGGCCACGGTGGCTCGGCAGGAGCAGGCGCCGGGCGTTCGACTCCAGGAACGTGCGCGTTCCGGTACGCAGGATCTGCTCTGCGGCACCGTACCGGCGGCCGGACGGCACGAGCGCGGCGAGCACCTGCTTGAACGCGTCGTCCTGCGGTCTGACCCCGCGCACCTTGTTGTGTGCGCCCACCAGCTCGGCGATATTCGCCGAGATCTCGTTCGCGCCGGTCAGGTCGACATGGACACCGGTCAGGCTTCTGAGATGGAACTCCTCGCCCCTGTCCTTCCCCGGCCGGGCGGCCAGCCGCCGGAACCCCTCTTCGTCCATCGGCCCGGTCTTCACCGTGGCCTCGCCGTAGGTCAGGATCTCGTCGGCGGGGAGCGGCTTGGCGGGCAGGTGCTCGTCGGAGACGGTGACGGCGGTCCAGTACTCGTCACCGGACCGCTCCCACACCCGGGCCGCGACCGGCTCCCCGGACGCACGCCTGGTCGTGACCGCCGGCCTGTACACGGTGTCGTATTCGAAACGGGTGGCGTCTCCGTTCGTCCGCGCGCGGCGGTACTCCTTGACCCCGGTGGCGTTACCGATCTTGTGGTGCCAGGCGCGTTCACCATGCAGTTCGAGCAGGTGCACGTCGAGGCTGAACAGGCCCTTGATCCTGACCCGGGCGCTGAGCTTGCCCCCGGCGCCGACGGTGCGGCCCTTTTTGTCCTCGGTGTCCAACCCCGCGACGTTCTTACGCTGGGTGTCCAGGCTGACGTTCACCTCGGCCACCGGGTCCCGGCGCAGCGCCCGCAGTTCGGTGTTGAGCGCCACGGTGAACGTATATCCGCCGATCGTCACCTCATGGCTGATGTCGCCGTCGACGCCGTCCGCGATGGTGCCGCGGCCACCGGGCACCCCGAACTTCATGGCCAGCGCCCGCGCCAGATGCTGACGCACGGTGGCGGACACCTTGCCCTCGACGCCGGCCGTGCGCATCTGCCGGTCGAGCTCGTCGACGATCTCCCGGTAGACCTTCTCCCGGCCCGGCATCTCCCGCACGATGCCACGGCCCAGGCCGGTACGGGCGGCCAGCGCGAGCGGCTCGCGGGGGTGCACCACATGGTGCCAGGTCCGCAGCGGACCGTGGGCCTGGCCGCGCTCGTCGAGAACGAAGCGTCGTTCTCCGGCCTGCTCTCCGCCCGCCTGCTCCGGCACTCGCCTGCCGTCGGGGGCCAGCACCTGGATCCGCGGCTCCGCCAGCAGCGCGTCGACGGCCTCGTGCAGGGTCCGGTCCTCGCCCGGCTCCCGCAGCCGGCTCTGCAGCGCCTCGGTCAACTGGATCTGCGGTGTCCCCCCTGCGTTCAGGAAGTCGATGACGGCCGTCAGCCCCGCCGCGTGCAGTGGCGGCAGCAGGTCCTCATACCACGGGCGCGGCGCCTCGGCCGTGATGGGCTCTCCGGCCGCCGGATTGGGGACGTACCAGCGCGGCTGCCGCTCGCCCTCCAGGTCGTCCATGAGGAGCGCGCCGACCACCCGGGCGTCCTCGTCCAGCACGTACCGCCACACCGGGCCGGGGCCACCGGAGTCCTCACGCGAGACCAGGAACGCGTGCTCCTCCGTCGGCAGCACCCAGGTGACGCGGGGATGCGCGTACAGCGCCTGCCAACCGCCCTGCGCGTCGAGCCAGTGGGGGACGTACGCATCGTGCAGCGCGGGGGGAAGGACGATCTCGATCGGCCCTCGGTCGGCCAGCGCGACGAGGTCACCGGTGTCCCGTACGCCGCCGTCGGGGAAGGGCTCGGGCGGGCGTCCGTCCGTGAACCGCGACCTCAGCCACTGCGCGAAGCCGGCCCAAGACGGCGCCGAACGCCCAATTTCGGGCTCCGGCGCGGTGGAGGCCTCACCGGCGACCGTCGTCGGCGCCTGCGGTTCCGGCGCGGCCGCCACGTCCGCACCGGTCGTCTCGGCCTGGACCGGCGCGCTCTCGCCGATCGTCGCCGGCTCCGCCGGCGACCGCTTCTCGAGCGTCGTGGACCCGGCCGGCGTTTCGAGGTTCTGCGCTGTCTCGGGAGCCTTCGGCTCCTCCGCGGGGATGAGCCCGGAGCCGGTAAGCGCTCCGCCGAGGGCCTTACGCTCGAACTCCTTGGCGTGCGCGAGACCGACCCCCAGTTCGCCGGTGACCAGGAGCGTGAACGAGACGTCGCCGTGGTCGGATTTGACCCGGACCGTCAGCAGGAACTCGGTCTCGTAGCGGGCCAGACGGTCCTTGCGCATGGTGGCGTTCTTGAGCTGGCCTCCGGTGGTCAGGGTGCGCCCGTACTCGTGAGAGGAGCCCAGCTTCGGCAGATCGACGCTGGGCGTGGCCAGATGGCGGCCCAGCTCGATGCCGAAGGCGACGCCCGGAGTGGCACTCGCCCCGGTGCTGTGCTTCTGACCGCCGGCGATCCGCACCGTGTCCGCGATGTCGTTGCGGAGCAGCACCTCCTCATCGGTGGTCGTCACGTAGCGCACGGTGTGCGGCCGTCCGCTGAACTCCAGGTGCCCCTGGAACGTGGACAGAGCGGACAGCTTTGTGGCGATCAGGCTTGTCACCCAGCTGTCGGTCAGCCACCACTGGCTGCGATCCTTGAACGTCTTCTCGTTGACGTACTCCTCGGCGATCTCCTGCACGATCTCGTCGACGCTCTTCGCGGGGAGCCCGAGGAAGTCGAGGACGCTGCGCAGCCCCGCCAGCAGCGGCTCTGGGATAATCGCGGTGACCGCATGGTCGATGCCGTGCAGCACGTCCGGGTCCACGACCGGCACGACCGGGTGCCCGGGCCGCGCCATGAGAACGGCGGCCTCGGCGGTGGACGAGTAGACCTTGGGGAACGCCAGTCGCGCCTCGCCGGGGAGCAGGAGATCCGGCCGCTCGGCCCGGTCGACGGTGGCCCGCACCCGGATTCGTGCCGTGTAACCGTGCGTGGCGTTGGCGATGACCCGGTTCCCCGACTGGACCTCCATCAAGATGGTCTGCCAGGAACCGTAGCCGCGCTCCGATCCCGCCTTGAACACCGGCGACACGTGCGCCAGAGCCGCCTGAACCGCCACCGGGAGGAACAGCATCGGTTCGATCTGCCCGTGCTTGGCGCTCCGGCGTTCGCGCGAGACCTGCTCGGCGTACGTCGTGTCGCCGTACTTGCTGAAGTACGTCTGGTAGCCCGGGTCGGTCCCCGCCTCCTCGGGCGGCGCGAACTTCGTCTCCTCCACGGAGAAGGACAGCCTGACCCGCGTGTTCTTCTCGACGATCAACTTACCGTGGAGGAGCAGCCGCTCCCATCGCGCGGGCTCCTTCTCCGCCAGCACCGCGAGGATCTTCTTACGGACCGCACGCGCGACGGATGACGCCATGCCCGAGGTGACGGCGTCGATCCAGCGGCTGACCGCCTCGTCGGGCCGGCCGCCCGGCAGTGACCTGTCCACCACGTCGGTGGCCGACGACACGGAACCGTCACCGAGTCCGCCCTTCGCCACGTACCACGGCACGAGCGGTGTCGCGTCCGAGCCTGACGCCTCCCCGGTGCCGTCCTGCGACCGGATGCGGTTCTCAGCCGACGCGACCCGGGACGCCGAAGCCTGAGCCGACTGTGCCATGACCTGCTCGTGCCGGTCACCGCCGTCGATGTCGGCCGGGGACGGCGTCGAGCCCAGAGATCCGGTGGGCACGTCTTCGCCCGGAGCGGACCCCTGGTCCGGCGCGGCACCGCCTTCCGCGGAACCCGCGTCGAGACGCCGGAATCCCGTCGCCAAGAGCATCCTGTCCCACGTGGCCGACCGCTGCGGCGTGAGGGCCGAGCCGAGCCCCCGGAGTCTCGTGGTCACGCGCCTCCACCCGCGTCGCACCGAGGAATCAACATCGAGACCGCCACCGCGCAAGGACAGGGTCGGCTCATGAGCCGGGTCCGTTCCGGATGCCGCCACATCGCCGACGGCGCCGGCCACGGTGCCGGTCGTCTCCGCTTCGGTGCGGTCCAAAGCGGTCGGCGCCTCGCCCTCGCCGGTGAAGCCCTCCGCGGGGGATTCGCCCGTCGTCCGTCGCCGGGCCACCACGGAGCCGAGCTCCCGCTCGATGCTCGCCTGCAGCCGGTCCACGGCCTTACTCCGTTTGCCGGACTGCCCGTACTCGATGTCCCGCCACCGGTCGATCGCCCGCAGGACGTCCTTGAGCTGCCGTTCGTTCTGGTCCAGCGAGGACGGGTTCAGGCGACCCCCCTGCTTCCAACGGTCGAGCGCCTGGTCGATCCCATTCAGGACCGCTGAACGCGTGTACAGCGCTCCCAGGCTCGATTCGACCTTCCAGTCCTCGATGATGTCCCGGTGCACGTCCGTGGCGTGCGGCCCCGAGTAACGCCACAGCTTGTCCCAGTAGTTGGTGACAAGGTCCTGGACCGCCTCACCCTCGATGAGGTAACCGAACTCCGCGAGCTTGTGCGGATACAGATTGTCCGATCCGACGTAGTAGAGGGCATCATCGGCGATGTAGACCTTCGCGTGGTTCGCCGGCTCCGGAAGGGTCTTCTTCGAAATGGCGATCTTCGCGTCTGGCTTGTACCGCCGCGCGATGGTGTTCGCGGGCGGGTCCGGCCACGCGAATCCACTTTCGCTTCCATCACGATCGGTGAAGACGAAGGGCGCGACCTTCACCCTCCGCAGGGCATTCTCGATGACCTCATCGCGGTCTCCCCGCGCCTGGGGATCGGCCACCCTCCGAACGAAACGCTTGATCATCGCATACGTCCCAGGCGCGCCGAACCCCCAGGTGTACGCGCCGTTCACCGCGCCGGCCCTGGCCGATGACACGACGATGTCGACCGTGAGCTCCGGCTTGTTCACCAGTGCCTCGGCGATCCACCGGATGACCTGATGGTCCTTCTCCGCGGTAAAGCCGGTGAAGGCCAGGTCCTGCTGGCTGATCTTCAAGCTATGACGCGCGCTCTTGATCACCTCTTCCTTGGCGGTGTCACTGGCCTGGTCGCCGAGGAACGCCGCCCGGCCGAGCGACAGCGCCCGGCCACTGTGCCACTGCTCCGGAGCACCATGGGGCGGCACCGGCTCGGTGCGAGGCAGCTCCGCCGGGTCGACCAGGGCGAGCTCGTCCCGGGCCGGGCCCGGAGGCAAGGTCTTCACCTCGTAATCCGCGGTGATCTGCTCGACCTTCAGATCTCGGCCACCTCTCATCCACAAATAGTCGGCGAAGTCGTGCGCGTGCCGGACACCATCGCCGACCATCTCGATGGAGACGTCGTGGACCGGAGGATAACCACCGTACGTATCCGTCCAGAGGTTGTGACCACCGACCAGGGCCACCGCGCCATCGGCTGCAACGATCTTCGAATGGTTCCAGAAACCCTTGACGATGTTGGACAACTGCCCGACCAGGACGGTCATCCCCCTCATCGGCACCTCATTGTCCTTGAGGAACTTCGCCAAATCCCTGACGAACCCGGAGAGGACCGTGTCACGCAGCGAGATGTTCGCGAACAGGAAACGCACGAGTACAGGCCCGGAGGCCTCTCTTGACGCGATGTCGCGAAGCGCGTTCTTCACCTCTTCGCGGATCCGGCCGGTCGGCGGTGAGAGGCTGGTGACGTCGACCAGCCGCGTACCACCGCCGATGATCGCGCGCACGGCGCCGGCCAGTTGCCCCACGGCCCGGTCGCCGAACGCCGAGACGTCCTCCCTCGTCATGGGCTGGCCCCACATGTCGGGCGTCTGCACGATCCGGATCAGGTTGCCGGTGCTCAGGGCGTGCACGCGCCGGTCGACGCCCATCTCCGTGAGCCTCTGCTCCAGCCGTTCGGGCAGACTCCTCACCGGGTCGGCCGGGCCGGCCTGGTCCATGCGCCGGCTCCCGAGGCCGTGGTCGCGCACCTCGCCGGGCCTGGTCGGCGACCACACGGTCTGGGCGGGAACGGCCGGTACGGGACTGGCGATCACCTCCGTCACCAGATCGCCGCCCTCTTCGTCGGCCCAGCGGACGCGCTTCCCGCTCGGCCCGGCACCACCGGCCGGCCCCGCCGCCGTCGAACTCCCGGCATCCGTCACGGTGGTCTCGGCCGGGGACGGCGTCGAGCCCGGAGATCCGATGGGCACGTCTTCGCCCGGAGCGGATCCCTGGTCCGGCGCGGCGGGCGGCACGAGGATTCCGGCCGCGTCCACCTCGTCGTCGACCGACGACACGTAACCGTCACCGAGTGCGCCGTTCGCCACATACCACGGCACGAGCGGTGTCGCGTCCGAGCCTGACGCCTCCCCGGTGCCGTCTCGCAACGGGATGCGGACGGCCATACCGCTCTCCTCGAGCGGCACGAGGTACATGGCGGTCTCATTCACCACGAGCCGGTGGGGCCGGGCCGCCGGGTCCAGGGAGTACAGCTGCCCCAGCAGCGCGCCGTGATTGCCGATGTGACCGATCCAGCCGTTGTCCCCCCGCAGGTAGGCGCCGGTCGGCTCGTGGACGAAGTCGTGTCCGAAGCTCGTCCAGTCATCGGGTGACAGTCCTCCGAGGAGCCTGATCACACCGGTGCGGTCGATCTCGTACGTGAACGGCGCCGAGCGAGACGGATGCGAGCGCTCCCAGACGAACGGTTCCCCGGAGGTCTCACCGATACCCGGCACCTCGTGCAGCGGCACCAGGTCCAGATCGGCGAGGTCGCCGGAACGCGGTTTCATGACCGTCAGCCGGCGGCCGACCGGCCACCCCTCCTCCAGCGGATTCCTCCCCTGATCCGGGGATCCGCCCGGCTGGCGGCCGGGCCGGGAGGATGCACTGGAACGATCACTGACCGGCAACTCCAGCCGCACGCTCACCTCACGGCCCGGCGCCCCCCGCCAGAACCGGAACCCCGCACCCTGAAAACCTCCATAGAACGACCGCGGTTCCGCATCGGCAGCCGGGAAGTACACATCTCCCACATGACGCCCCTCCGGCGACACGACCCCATGCCACCGCGGCTCACCACCACTCCCCCCAGCAATCCCTCGCCCGTTCCGCAACCCCGCATCCGGAAGCGGACTCCTACTCTGACGGCCAGGCCTGCGCACCAGGCGATCGAGCCAACGACGGCGCCGTGTCTGCGGGTCGGGCTCGGCGCGGTCCTTGCGCTGGGCGCCGCGGGTGTCCACCCGGGGCGGCCCACCGCGGTGATCATCGAACGAGACCGTGACCGTGTCGCCGGTGGTCTTCGTGATCGTGAAGTGCCCGGCGGTGAGGTGCGGCCCCTCGCTGCCGGCCTGACGCTGCTGCAGTTCGCCGTCCAGAAGCTCGAGGAAGGCAGTCTCGGCGGCCTCCGTCTGTTCGCTCCAACGGCCGCGCGCCGTGGCGGGGCCGGTGATGGTGACGGACGGCAGGTCGATCCTGTGGTCGTGGTTCCACAAGCCGACCTTGGCCACCACCCTGACGAAGGAGATCAAGTGATTCTTGTCGACTTCGGCGCCCGCCATGAACCTGACGGGCACGGGCGAAAGGTAGTGACCGAGCAGAACGACGGAGGTGAGCGGGTTGGCGACGGACGCGGGTCCCGGTTCCAGCAGTCCCGCGCTGACGTCGTGCATGCTCTCACCGGGACGCTTGGAGAGCATCCGCATGTACCACTGGCGTTTGACCGGGATGAGCTGACCGAGCACCTCCTCGAGATGCTCCAGACCACTGATGACACCCCGGATCTGCTTGTCCAGCGCCGCTTCGGCCGCCGCGCGTTCCGCGGACCCCTCGGCCGTGCTCAGCACCCGCTCCTGGGCCTCTTTGGCCCTGACCAACGCCCCCGCCGCATAGAAGTAGCCGTTCAGCTCCTTGCGGACAGGGTCGGTGCTGTCCCCGCCGTGCTGTGCGCGTCTTTCCTCTAGAGCCTCCCTGATCTGCTTCAACTCGTCGAGCGTGTAGTTGCTCAGATTCGCCTCGACCGTTTCCCGGCGCACGGCCTCCCACGCCGGCGACGCCTTCCGCGCGTGGTTCTCCAGGGTGATCTGGTTCTTACCATCCTCGCTCTGGAGCACGACGGTCGCGAAGTGGTAACCGACATGCTTGGCCGGGTCGGAACCGGGCTTGGCGAAGTTACGCGTCAGATCCGGCCCTCCCCCGTCCCCCGGCGCGGCGACGGACTGGACCGCATAGCTTTCGCCCACATCGGCCCACGCGTGCTCGTTGATGCCGAGAAGGCGTGCCGCGTAGGACAGGGCGCCACGGCGCGGGCTCGGGGTGTCGGACAGGGCGAGCGCACTGCCGTACCCCTCGCCGGGGAGCGGGCCACCGCCCCCACCGCTCGGCCGGACGTCCTGGCGGATCTGCTCGGCCGCCCACCCCGGGGTCACGTTCTGCGGCGGGATCTTCCCGTCGGCCATTCGCGTCAGAGCCTCGGCGAGGTAATGGGTACCGAGGATCTCGATCGGGTCGGCCGCGTTGACCGGCGCGGTGGTCACCGGACCGCGCTCCCGGTCGCCGAAGACCAGGTGCGACACCCGGCCGGTGGCGTTCAAGTATTCGGTGAACTGCCGAGAGCCGTCATCCTGGGACTGCCCGGGGAGGGGCTTGAACTCCGGTTCGACGAGGAACAGGCGCCGGCTCTCCCCGTCTTCGGCAGGCAGGACGATGGCCTTCTTGCGATCGACCTTGAGGGCGACGATGTGACCCGCACGCCTCAACTTCGCGTTCGACTCCGCGACGGCCGCCTCCGTCGCGAAAACCCGTTGCCCCGCCACGCCATCCTCGACGGCGAGCGTACGGTCCGCAGAAATCCTCAACCGCGGCCGGTCGGAGACCGACGTCTCCACATACTCCTGCGCCAGCATGGTGAACTCCGGCGCGGCAGACGCCCCCTCCCACGCCCCCGGGGAGCGCCGCGCCAGAACAGGCTCCCCAGGCCGGCGGAACAGCACACCGTCACCGCGCTCGTCGATCACCTCGTACTGGTCCGTGGTCAGCGGCCTGGCCCGCCGCGTCTCCATCGGACCGGTCGGCTCGGTCAAGGTCACCGCCGGGCCGCCGGCGTCGCCTGCGGACCGCGCGCCGTCCTCCGCGTCGCTCTCCGCGCCGCCGTACATGTCGACGACGTTGAGAGAGGATCCCACGGCGCTCTCCGCGTCCCCGTACATGTCGACGATGCTGGAAGTGGCTCCCGCGTCGTCCGGTTCGGCCACCGACCATTCCGCGCCGGCGCCGTCGGGACCCGGGCCCACCGCGAGCCGCTCCACACCCGTCATCGGATCGACGACCGAGCGAACGTCATGGTCGACGTACCACGTGCGGGCGCCCGTCAAAGCAGCGACCCGTGCCGCCAGCCCGGCGACCCGTGCCGCCAGCGACGGCCCGACCCTGCCGAGTGCCAAGACGATCTCGGCTCCCTCGGGACGCTCCGGGTCCTGTGTGATCAGCCAGACGAGCTCGGGCTCCGTCACGTCGAGCCGCCCGCTCGGCGTGATCAGGGACCAGCCGTGACCGCCCTCTCCCAGCAGGAACAGGTACGGGTTGCGCCAGGGGACCCGCCTCGTGCTCATCCGCCCGCCGGCGTCCATCACGACGTAGGAGTGCAGGTCGAATGGCTCGTTCCCCGTGCCGATCCAGTTCCGCCCGATGGCACCGCCCTCGTGGTCCGTCAGGAACGTCTCGGGGACCAGCGCGGTGTCCGCCATGTGCCCGGGGCCCAAGGCACGTCGAGCCCCTCCGCCTCGGCCCCTCGTCGCGCCGAATATCCAGTGTTCGCTCGCGGCGGGAGCGGCCTCGGCGACCTGCGACCGGGAGGACTCGCCCAGTGACTCGGACGCCGGCTCGCGTACGCCGCCGTCCATGTTGAAGTAACGCGCGTCCGGATAGTCCGACGCCGGTACATCCCAGATCAGCGTCTCCTGGGCGGGGGACGCCTCCTCATGGCCGTCGGGATGGCCGATCAGCCACGCGCCGGGCCGACCGCCGGCCTGCGGCGCGAGGTGGAAGTGCCCCGACGGCGTCACCGCGAGGTCGGTGGTCACCCAGTGCATGACCATGCCGGTCTCACGCGCCGTCGGGCCGAGGCCGTTCTCGCCCGGTCGTACGGGAGTGCAGACGAGGACCACGTTCTCGGAGTAGCCCAGGCTCGCGATCCACCGCGCCGCCGCCCTGATGTGGGCGGTGCGCGCCGGGTGATCACCGTGGCCCCCGGTGAACGCGGTCAGTGCCGCATTCCGGATCGGTGGCGTGAACCGCGCTCCCTCCGGCCTCCCCTCTGACGACCGCCAACGCCAGATGACGCCGGTCATCTCGCGCAGCCGACCGTAGGACGGCGCGCGGAGGGACCAGGCAGGCGAAGGGAAGAAGTGAAACCCGAGGAAGTTCCCGTCAGAGTCCGTGAAGCGCTGCAACGGGTTCTCACCCTGCGGGGCGATGAAGATTCGCCGGCTCACGGTCGGCGACCACGACGCCCCCGGCGCGCGTCCCTCCGCGACCGCGAGCCTGTTGCGCTGGATCGCACTCAGGCGTACGGGCTCGCCGGACCCCTGCGCGGACGCTTCCTCCATCTCCCAGTAGGCGATGGTTCCGCGCGTCGATCGGTCGAAGCCCCAGCGGGTCTCGACCGATCGGAGGGATCCGGTGTCCAGGGTGTAGCCCAGCTCGCCGTCGTCGGACACCTCACCGAGCGGCCCCGCGAGCCGCACGTTCCCCACGAAGTGCCGCAGCTCCACCCAGCCGGGCCCGGCGCCCCGCGTGACAGAGGCCAACGCCTCCTCGGCCGAGCCGAACACCTTCCAGATCCGCAGCCGCCGCCAGTCCGACGAGCTCCGCTCGTGATCGGGGAAGTCCGCGGGATCGGCCGACCGCCAGATCGCGGCCCACACCTCCCGCCGGTCCTGCGCCAGTCTCAAGGCCGCCCGCCGGGCGATGTCCGCACGGAGCACGTCGACCGGGTCGCCGGTCTCCTGCTCCGTCAGATCCCCGATGTCGTGCAAGGTGGCGGCCTCCACCGGGGTGAGGCCCACCTCATGGGCCGCCTCGGCGACCTCCGTGGAGATGTAAGAGCCGAACAGCTCCTCGTAGAGACCGACATGCGGCGCCGTCAGCGCCGCCTCCTGGAACGTCTGCTCGATCCACTCGTGCAGGTCTCCGGCCTCGCCGCGCAGCACGGCGCGCACCGCCGCCGAGCCGAATCCGACCCGCCGCCACGCCAGCACGATGTCGAACAACGGGTCGCCCAGCGGCACCCGCCAGGCGATCATCGCCGCGAGGATCCCCTCGCCGTCATCGGTGTCCGGGGCCAGTTCCCAGTACACCCGGTAGACGGAGAACAGCGCCTCGACGTGAGCGAGCGGCGCGTCGGCCACCCGATGGCCGCGCTCTGCCATCCGCTGGATCCACACCGCGCTACGAGGTCCGCGCAGCCTCTCGAAGCCGTCGAGGGGATACCGCTCCGAGGCTCCGGCGGCGAACGCGTTCATGGCCTCGCTGAGAGTCGGCGAGGGCCGCAGGTTCAGCAGGCCCGCAGCGGCATTCGCGGCGTTCAGCACGTCCGGAGCCGAGGCCAGCCACGAGGCGACGTCCGCCTCGAACTGATCCCGCGCGGCGGGCCAGCTCTCGTCGGCGTACAGGGGGGCGAGACGTACGGGCGGGTGGAACGGAATCGGTTCCCCGGCCACGTTCATCTGCCGCAGCAGGTCCCGCTCCGCCGCGATCTCCGCGAGACCGTCCGCAGTGGGCTCATACAGCCGCACGGCCTGGGAACCGAGCTGCTCCACCATGGACGCGAGGGCTGTGTGGTGCGCGTCCCCGAAGTAGGGAACTCTCAGCTCGACCTTCGGCAGGTCGCCATCGCCACCGAGGAACCTTCCACCGGCGGACGGGCCGGACGCCCCGCTCGGATGGGGAAGGGCGTCCTCGACGAGCCCGCCGAACAGGTAGTCCCGAAGGGACAGACCATCTCCGACGGGCAGCCCCACGCCCAGGTCGAAGACGCGGTGCCTCTGCTCACTGAAGCTCCCGGACACGAGCGCCCGCCGGTATTCGATCCAGAACTCCTCGCGGAACTCCTCCAAGAAGTTTCGCACCCGTTCCGAGAGGTTCCGCAGGCCCTCGACAGGGTCGTAGGACCAGGCGGCCGCGGAGCTCTCCATCCCGGCGTCGGCCCCGAAGTGCGCACTGAAGGACATGGCTCCGCGCAGGTAGAGCATCGCCGCGTGGAACCGGATCTCCTGCGCCGCACGATCGGGAAGATCGAGTAGCCGTCGGAACACCAGATCGTCGGCGACGACCCCGGTCAGCTCGTGGCTGAGGAAGTACGCGGCGATCGTGTCGCCGAAGCCCACGGCTTCGGCGAGATGGGCACGAAGCAGGTCCGCGTAGCCTTCACCCGGCTGGACCTGCTCGAGAACCTGCTTGAGGAACGCGTGGCCCACTGCGGGCGGTACGAGAATCTCGGCTGCGTCGACCTCGCCACCGGGTCGCGGACGGGTTCCCGCAGCCTGCGACGGACCCGCTGTGGCGTTCCCGGTGGCCGCCCACGGCGGCGCGGCCGGCACGACGTTCGCCGGCGCCCCGCCGCGCAGGCCACGCTGCCCGAGGACGTGTTCCTGTACGAGAGCGAGGCCCGCGTCCCGGAGGGTCCTCCGGTCCGAACGATCCAGTTCCTCGTAGTACCGAGACAGGTCGGCCAAGAGCCGCTCCGCCCGAACATCGTCGTGGCGGATGTTGTTCTCTCGTAGCGCGGCGAGCACCTCCGACCGCAGGTTCTGTTCGGAGGTGGCCTCCAGCACCCGCTGCTTCCCGTCGAGGTCCGTGGCAGAAATGAGCGGATGAACGTCCTCGTCCTCGACGCTCTCAGCGGGCCGCAGGTCTTCGGGCGCGGACGGGGACGCGTGAACGCCGGTCGGCGGAGCCTCCCCACGGAGACGACTCGTCTCCCCCCGAGGACCAGGTGAGGCAGACCGCAACCGTTCGACCGAGGAATGCGGCGAGAGTCCGGGCTCCCGCCTGTCGGCGTGCGTACGGGCATCGGCCGGGGAGAGCCACGTCCAGGCCTTCAACCGGGCGACCGCCTGGGCCTGAGCGCCGGACGCCGTCGTGGACATCGTGCTCGGCCCGGGCTGGTCGTCGGCGAACACCAGGATGGGAGGCTCCCCTGGCGCGAACCGGATCAGCGGCACGGCATCGTCGCTGTCCCACCGATGCCTCGAGACGATCTCGGCGCGGATCTTCTCCTCGAAGGCGCTCTTCGTCCGCCAGTACATGTGCGCGCCGTGCCGGACCCCGATGTTCAGGCGGGTCAGCAACCAGATCGCCCTCTCGTAGTCCTCTTCCGAGAGGGAGGCGCCATCGTCGGGCAGCCTGACGTGGTACAGGTCGAGGTCACCGGTCAGGAGATGGAACTTGCCATCCGGGCCGCGTTCCTCGACGAGCCCGTCGCGAACCTGGAACCTTCCGCTCTGGACACGCTCGGCCATCTCTGCGGCCAAGGACGAGAACTCGTTCTGTCTCTGGTCGAAGCGGCGCAGGACCTCTTGGCGCTCGCGTGTCGAGAGACGGTTGAGGTGGTCCTCGGACGGCATTCGGGGCTGGAAATAGCCGACGAGGCCGATGTGGTGTTCCGACGCGCCGAGGTGGACGTCCGCCTTCCCGATCGTCTTGGCCTTGATCTCCTGAGGCTTGGGAAGCGCGCCGCGCTCCAGCCAGGGGATCGAGTCCGGATTCGTCGGCCGCGCGTCCAGCACGAGGTTGAAGCGGTCTGCGATGTCTTGGATGGCCACCTGGTGGGTCTCGGGGATCCCGAACTCACCGACCAGGCGCTCCGGCGTCAGCGCCTCGCCGTCGGTCGGCCGCAGAGAAGGCAACCGCCCGGCGATACGCCGGGGCACGGTCGGCACGCTCCTCCTGATGGTGTCCATGAGGTCGGGCACGAAGTCCCCGATGTCCGGCGGCAGCTCCAGCTTGGGCGGAGCGGGTTCCGCCCCGGTCGCACCACTGTGGACCGGGTCGCCGCCGTTCTCCGGCGACCCCTTACGTGGTTCGCCCATCGACTCACCGGACCTGCGGGAAGCGGTGACGTCCTCCGGCTCTGCGATCGTCGCGACGTCCCCCTCCGCGCCCGTCAGCCGCAGCCGAGGGAGCACGGGTGCCGAGCCGGTCACGGCATCGTGCTGTCGCACCGGCTCTTCCGACGGCAGCGACGTCGCCGACCGGCCCCTGAGCCCAGTCGTACTGGCGGCGGCCGAACCGCTCCGAGCGCCGGGACGCGACGCGAACAGCTCCGAGGCCCGGCGGATGAGGCCGCGGGTCCACGGGCTGTCCCCTTCGGACGGGGCCGGAGCGGGGGAAGTGTTCCGCGCCCGGATCCGCCAGGGCCTCAAGACGCGGATGCCCGGCACGCGGAACCATCGATCCGCCTGGGAGGGGGCCGCTCCCCCGCGGAGACCCACCACCGGCTCAACGCCGAGCGTCGATTCCCCGTCGCCCGACGACGCCGGCGAGGATCCTTCCTCCGGCTCGTCGACCGACATCGCGTCCTCGGCCGAGTCGAGCAGGTGGAGGGGCCGGCCGAGGCGGAGGATGTCCTCCGGCGTCTTCGCGCCGTTCAGCCTTGCCACCACGTAGGTCTGTGCGATCCGCTCACCGACCTGACGCAGCGTCAATCTTCCCGCCGGGTTCAACCGCAGGTACAGGTCCGGCAACAACCCCCGCAGCCCATCCGCCGTACCCTCGGCCTCCCGGTGCAGACGACGCAGCTCCCTCCGCACCTCCGCCCACAGCGCCTGCTCCTCGAACCCGATCGGACGGGTCCGGCGGCCAGGAACGACCACGCCGCTGAGCAGGTTGGCCATGAGCGCGGGTCGGGATCCCAGCAGCTGCGCGAAAGTGTCGTGGAAGCTCTCGCCGGGATGCTGGGAGAGCATCCGCATACCCCACTGGTGTTCGCCCGGGACCACACGTTCGAGGCGTCTCATGTGGGCCACGGCGCTGTCGATGGCGTCCTCTCGTGCCTTCTGCGCCTGCTCATCGGGGCCGGAGGGCGGGTGCGGCAGCTCCTGTTTGGCCCGGGCCAGGGCCTCGGCCAGGTCGAGGTAGGCGCGTAGCTCCGAAAGGTGTGCATCGGGACCTGCGTCCTGCCGCGCGTCGATCTGCGCGCGCAGATCCGCCGTTATCGCCTGCAACTGGGCCGGCGAGTGTTTCTGCAGGATGCGCTGGACGATGTTGCGCGTGATGCCGTCCCAGTCACGCGGGAAGTTCTCCACGACGATCTGGTGGGCGCCGTCCTCGCTTGCGAGCACCACCGTCGCGAAGTGGCGACGGACCGCACTGACGGCCGCGGCGCCCGGCTTAGCGAAGTTTCGCTTCAGACTCGGCCGTCCGTGCGCGTCGGGCGCGGCGATGGACTGCGCCACATACCCCTCGCCCACTCCGGCCCACGCGTACTCATTGACGCCGATACGGCGTGCGGCCTCCGTAAGGGCGTCGTGTCGCGGGTTCTCGGTCTCGCCGACGGCCAGCGCGCTGCCGTATCGCTCACCGGGGAGCGGACCACCAACCCCACCGGCCGGTCGGGGGTCTCGGCGCACCTGCGCCGCCGCCCACTCCGGCGCCACCTCCTCGGGCCGGATCTCTCCGTCGGCCACCCGGGCCAGGGCCTCGGCCAGGTGGTGGGTACCGGTGACCTCCGCACCATCGGACGCATTGATCGGCGCGCTCTCCACCCGGCCGCTCCGCGGGTCGCGGAACGCCATGGACGGCGGGCCGTCACCGCCGGTCGCCAGGTCGAAGAACTCCCAGCTGTCCTGCGCGGTGGACCGCCCGGATTTCGTCGGGAAGATCACAGTGACCCTGAACAGCCTGCGGACCGCCCCGTCCTCGGTGGGAAGAACGATGGACAGGTCCTCGTCGGCCTCCAACCGCACCCCGGCACCCGCCGCCGCCAGTTCGGCCGATGAGCGTGCGATCGCCTCGGCCGTCGCGAAGGCCTGCTGTCCTGGGGCGCCGACCTCCACGGCCAGTGTGCGGTCCTCGGAGATGGCCAGTCGCGGCCGAGCGTAGGTGGCCACCTCATGGTATTCCTGCGTGAGCACGTAGAACTTCGGGCGGCGGGCTTCGTCTGTCAGCGCTTGTGGCGTCTGCAGGCGAGGAGTCACCGTGCCGGGTCTGCGGAACAGCACGCCCGTGCCGCGCTTGTCGATGATGCCGTAGTCATCCGTGGTCAGCGGCCTGGGCCACCGCGCCTTGATCGGATCCGCCGCGGCCGGTTCCGCCGCACGACCGGCGCCGGCCGGGCGCCCCCATCCGGGCCACTGGAACAGGTCGAAGCCGATCTCCTGCCCGGTATGCGCGCTGAACAGCGCCGCTACGTTCCAGACCCAGTGCCGCTTATCGCGCTGCTCGGCGTCACCACGCTGGGACATGTAACGACCGGAGTTGTCGTTGACCACCCACTGCCGGCGCTGCTCATCCCACCGGAACTCGCCCGAGACCCTGGACGAGCCGGCCATGGTACGGCCATCGCCCGCGAAGTCCACGCCGATCGCCGCGTGACCGGTTCCACCCCAACGCCTATCGAGTTCCGCCCTGATCTCGTCGTCGTTCAGCCCGGCGAGAGCCGGATCCGACGCACGCAGGTCGGCCAACTGCTCGGGTTCCAGGAGCTGCCCCGGCTGCTCACTCCCGACTATCACCCGGCCGTCGGGACGCACCGTGTACAGCCAGACCGCGTTCCGGTTCTTCGTCAGCAACGAGGGCGGTACGTCCTCCAGCAGGGACCACACGGGATCCACCCGCACGTCATCCCGATCATCCAACTCCCGAGTTCTCAAGCCAGTCGGGGGAATCTCTTCTCCGAAGGCTCGATCGAACTCCGCGGGGAGGCCCGTCAGTGGGGCGCCCGAGACCGACCACGCCGGCGCCGCGGAGCTGAGGGTCAGATCTCCGTCGAACCATTCGATCAGGTCCTTCGGCGAGATGTCCTGCAGGGAATCGGCGGCTGTAAGGTCGTCAGCGGGCTCCGGCTCCGTACCCGCTTCCGAGCCTTCGTCCGGGTGGGTGACCGAGCCGACGGCCGTAGAACGAGCGGGCTTCTCGCCCTGCTCCTCGTCCGAGTCCGAGTCCTGCTCTGAGTTCGTACCCCAGTGGCCGATACCCCAGTGGCCGACGAGCCGGGGAGCACCGTTCTCGTCGCGGGTGCTCAGAGCCACCACGGTCGTGCCGTCGCCGAACACCAGACGGCCGACCGGGATCTCGGGTTTCACCGAGCCGGTCTCGGGGTCGATGGAATGCCTGGTGGGCAAGCCGACGGTCATGTGGCGTTTGAGAGCACGGACGTAAGCGTCCTCCCCTTCGATGACCGCATCATCGTCATCATCATCCTGCTCTGGATCGAACGCCTTCTGGTATGCCTTCCGCGCGGCCCGCGCCGCCTTCTCGTGGATGCTCTGCAGCCACGCCTTGTCGACGGCGCCCGCCCAGTAGGCGATGAACTGGAGCATCTCGAGAACGCCCATCCTGCTGGACTTGTTCGGAACGGGTCCGTCGCCGCGAATCCAGCGCGCGAAATCGTTCGGCACGCCGGCTGTGACTTCGGCGATCCTCCAGGAGTCCTCCTGATCGGGCCCCGAGTTCACCCAGTGGAAGAAGCCGATCGACTCTTGCGCGGCCCGCGCCACGCGGTCCGTCCAGTCGTGAACCGTCTCCCCGAGCGGAAACGCCTCCGCCGGCGAAACGCCTTCCCCGGGACGCAGATCTGCCGGCGCGTTCGGCCCGGCGTGGTGCTCGGACGCCGGGGAGAGTTCGGTCGCCGGGCGCTCGTCGACCTCCACATCCGAGGACACCGGCTGAGCCACCTGATCGGACAACGGGATCCGGACGGCCGTTCCATGCTCGGCTCCGGCCTGCCTCAGGTACACACCCGAACGGTCCGCGATCAGGGTGTAACGCTGTCCCGGCCCCAAGGGCCCACCCAGACCCGCACGCACCTCATCCGCGTTGACGACCGTCCCGATCCAGCCGCTGTCCCCGCGCAGCAGCATCCCCTCCGGCTCATGGAAGAAGTCATCACCCAGCGCCCTCCACCCATCCGGAGACAGCCTCAGGTCGTCGGAGAGCCAGATCCCCCCGTCCTCATCGATCACATAACCCCACCGGGCGGACCGAGACTCGAACGCCCGGGACAACACGACCCGCTCACCGACCACCGGCGCCTCGAAGGCCGACGCGTCCCGCCGACCACCCTCACGCAGCCCGCCGACCGTCACCTCCCGCCCGATCGGCCAGCCCTCCGCGATCGGATCGATGCCGGCATCCGGCGCCCCACCACGAGAACCGACCGGCGAGGCACTGACGGGGTCCACCTCGCCCGAACCCGGCACCAAATCCATCAAATCCGACAAATCGGAAGTAGAGAGGTTCTCCTCATAGTCGGCATAGGAGTCCCACCTGGGATCGAAGTCCATCGACCCCTCTGTCCCCATGAGAGCAGCGCCATCAAAGTCTGTCTCCATGAGAGCAGCGCCATCAAAGTCCGGAACAGCAGATCCAAAACCTGGCGAATCCGGTCGCACAGCGGGGGAAGACGGAGCATTACCGGGCTCCCCTACCGGTCCACCGTCCACGGCACTACCAGAGCCAGCCCCTACACCGGCCCGGCGTTCCGGCTCCTCCGGCCTAGCCACGGCAACCGACCCGGCCGATCCCAGACGGAACGCCGTACGCCCGCCTATCCTGCGCTTATTGATCAGCTGAGGGTTACGCGGGTCATCCTCGATCCTCTTGAGGAGGCCGCGATAAACCTTGTAGAAAGTTCTTCCTTCGATGTCCTCGCCCCAGACCGCTTGAATCAGGTCGGCCTTCGGCACATAGTTCCCCAGATTTATGGCGAGATGCTTCAGAAGCCTCCACTGCACCTTGCCCAGCTCGATCGCTTTCTTGTCCTTACGGACCTCGCCGCCGACCACATCGATCTTGAGATCTCCGACCTCCACCCACTCAACCGCGGTTTCCGACGCACCCAGTTCACGCGGCCCAAAACGCAAGACCGGGCCCTCATCCGTGTTAACCGGAATAATCAGCTGAGATTCCCCCGGATCGTCCTCAAGCTTGCGTTGGAGACTTCGGCGAACCAGGGCGAAGTTTTCAATGGAACCCTGATCGCCCCAGAGCGCCTGGATGATCGTGTCTCTCGACACGCCAAGACCGTGATTGTTGGCGAAGAACATCAACATCTCGCGCTCGCGGCCGGACAGCGAGACCCATTCCCGTTTCCTGCGGACCTCGCCACCGGCGGCCAGATCGATCTCCAGATCCCCGACGCTCAGCAACCGCACCCCGGCGAGGAACCTCCCCTCCTCCTCCAGCACCAACACGCCCCCCGGCGAATCAGGCCCATACCGGTGGACCACACCCCCCGCATCCACCAGCGTCACCGGCACACCACCCGCACGACCCACGACCTTCGCCACCGCAATGTTGAACTCACCACCACGAACCCCGTCGGCCACACGCGCACGGAACTCCTCCACCGACGACACCCCGGCCGGCAACTCCTCCGCCGCTATGGAACCTCCCACCCACTCACGCAACGCATCCACCGTGTCAATCGCACCCGGCGCAGCAAAAACCAACGACATCACCAACGCCTCATCGAAACCACCACCTACACCCCCCGAGCTCGGCTTCAGGAAGAACTTCACCCCCTCGTACACAACGCCCCGCCGGCCAACCCGCTCAAAAACACCCGGAGCCGCCGCGGGCACGACCGATACCGCCTGACCGAACGCCACCTCAGGAGTACGGGCCACACCCTCCACAGCACCGCCAGGCGCAGTGGCTACTCCGGGCACCGGAGTTTCCGAACCGGCCACCGATTCCGGACGCTCCCGGCCCGCCGCCACATCTTCAGCCCCAGCCTCACCCGCGAATCCACTACCAGAATCCGGCACTTCCCCACGAAGGTCGCCCGGCGACCCACCGGACCGCTCGCCGATCCCCGCACCCGCAAACTCCGAATCCTCTGAATCCTCCGCATCCCCCCAACCCATCGCCGGCCGCCAAGCATCGACATCCGGAGTGAAAAGGTCCATGTCGTCATAGGGGTTGTCCCACCAAGGATCTCCGAGGTCCAGCGATCCCCCTACCCCCCCGAAATCAACGCCATCAAAGCCCGGAACAGCAGACCCAGAACCTGGCGAATCCTGTCGCACAGCAGGGGAAGACGGAGCATCACCGGACTCCCCCGCCGATCCACCGTCCACGGCACTACCAGAACCAGCCCCTATGCCAGCCGGGCCTTCCTGACCCTCTATCCCCAGACCGCCTGCATACAGGTTCTCTCCACCGGCCAGCTGCCCGGTTTGGTAGAGCTGCGCGATGCTCTCACCGATCTGCCGCAGCGTGCGCTTCCCCTGCGGATTCAGCTGCTGATGCAGCTCGGGCAACCGCCTCCGGAGCTCGGCCGCCTCCTCCGCGCCGAGCCGCACCTTCAGCGTCTTGAGCTCGGTGTGCACCTCCGCCCACAGCGTCTGCTCGTCGTGCGAGTCGAGCCGCGGCACGCCCCCGACCTGCGGCTCGGCCTGGTGGGGAGCCGGCGCCGAGGTTTCCGGCGAGGCACTGACCGGGTCCGCGTCCACCTCGCCCGAACCCGGCACCCAATCCATCAAATCGGGAGTAGAGAGGTTCACCTCATCGTCGGCATAGGAGTTCCACCAGGGATCGAAGTCCGGCGATTCCTCTGTCTCCATGAGAGCAGCGCCATCGAAGTCCGGAACAGCAGATCCAGCACCTGGCGAATCCTGTCGCACAGCGGGGGAAGACGGAGCATCGCCAGACTCCCCCACCGGTCCACCGTCCACGGCACTGCCAGAGC
Organism: Actinoallomurus rhizosphaericola; assembly: GCF_024055675.1. Lineage (NCBI taxonomy): Bacteria > Bacillati > Actinomycetota > Actinomycetes > Streptosporangiales > Thermomonosporaceae > Actinoallomurus > Actinoallomurus rhizosphaericola. The sequence goes on from NZ_JAMXMW010000027.1 coordinate 101,454, forward strand.
CAGCCCCTACACCGGCCCGGCGTTCCGGCTCCTCCGGCCTAGCCACGGCAACCGACCCGGGCGATCCCAGACGGAACGCCGTAAACCTGCCTATCTTGTCGGTTTTGATCAGCTGAGGGTTATTCGGGTCATCTTCGATCTTCTCACGCAAGCCCTCAAGAGCTCGCCTGAAAGTGATATTTTGGATGTTCTCGCCCCAGACCGCTTGAATCAGGTCGGTTCTCGTCACCCAGTTCCCCAGATTTCTGACGAGATGCTTCAAAAGCTTCCACTGCACGCCGGCCAGCAGCTCGATCGCTTTCTTGTCCTTACGGAGCTCGCCGCCGACCACATCGATCTTGAGATCTCCGACCTCCACCCACTTAACCGCGGCCTCCGACGCACCCAGTTCACGCGGCCCAAAACGCAAGACCGGGCCCTCATCCGTGTTAACCGGAATAATCAGCTGAGATTCCCCCGGATCGTCCTCAAGCTTGCGTTGGAGACTTCGGCGAACCTGGACGAAGCTGTTAATGGAACCCTGATCGCCCCAGAGCGCCTGGATGATCTCGGCTCTCGACACGCCAAGACCGTGATTGTTGGCGAAGAACATCAACATCTCGCGCTCGAGGCGGGACAGCCTGACCTGTTCCCCGTTCCTGCGGACCTCGCCACCGGCGGCCAGATCGATCTTCAGATCCCCGACCTCCAGCAACCGCACCCCGGCGAGGAACCTCCCCTCCTCCTCCAACACCAACACACCCCCCGGCGAATCCGGCCCATACCGGTGAACCACACCCCCCGCATCCACCAGCGTCACCGGCACACCACCCACACGCCCCACGACCTTCGCCATCGCAATGTTGAACTCACCACCACGAACCCGGTCGGCCACACGCGCACGGAACTCATCCACCGACGACACCCCGGCCGGCAGCTCCGCCGCCGCTATGTACCTTCCCACCCACTCATGCAACGCATCCACCGTGTCAAGCGCACCCGGCGCAGCAAAACCCAACGACATCACCAACGCCTCATCAAAACCACCACCCACCCCAAACCCCGAGGTCGGCTTCAGGAAGAACTTCACCCCCTCGAACACAACGCCCCGCCGGCCAACCCGCTCAAAAACACCCGGAGCCACCGCGGGCACGACCGATACCGCCTGACCGAACGGCACGTCAGGAATACGGGCCACACCCTCCACAGCACCACCAGGCGCACTGGCTACTCCGGGCACCGGAGTTTCCGAACCGGCCACCGATTCCGGACGCGCCCGGCCCGCCGCCACATCATCGGCCCCAGCCTCACCCGCGAATCCACTACCAGAAGCCGGCACTTCCCCACGAAGGTCGCCCGGCGACCCACCGGACCACTCGTCGCCCCCCGCACCCGCGAACTCCGCATCGACATCCAGAGTGGAAAGGTCCATGTCGTCATAGGAGTTGTCCCGCTGAGGATCTCCGAGGCCCGACGATCCCCCTACTCCCCCGAAATCAACGCCACTAAAGTCCGGAACAGCAGATCCAGCACCTGGCGAATCCTGTCGCACAGCGGGCGAACCAGAACCAGCCCCTACGCCGGCCGGGCCTTCCTGACCCTCAATACCAGCCCCTTCCGCCGACCCCGCCGACCCCGCCGACCCCGCCGACCCGAAAACATAGCCAAATTCATAACGACTGATGTGAACTGAATCGATCAGGCCGTCACCGATCTTTCGACGAAGGCGATGAAGGATCTCCTCGAACGTCGCATTGGAAACCGATTTTCCCCAGACCGCCTGCATCACCTCGGCTTTCCTCACGAATTTCCCGCGACGCTTGACGAAGTACTCCAACATTTGCCGCTCGCGCCCGGTCAGCTCGATCCGCTGCCCGCCCTTTTGGACCGTCCAGATCTCACCACCAACCAGATCGATCGTGAGATCTTGGATCCGCACCGACTGAACCGCGCCCGACGCATGCGGTTCACTCGGCCCAAGAAGCAACGCCGGGCCTGCATTTGTGCGGGTTGCGACAATCAGCTGAGATGCACCCGGAACGTCCTTGATCTCCTTACGGAGATTATTGAGGACTTTGGCATAACGATGCTTAGAGTTGCCCCAGACTGCCCGGATGATTTCGGCTCGCGGCACGGGATGACCGTGATTGTTGGCCAATACCATCAACATTCTGCGCTCAAACAAGGGCAGCCAAATCCGTTCCCCGTTCCTGCGGACCTCGCCACCGGCGGCCAGATCGATCTCCAGATCCCCGACCCGCAGCAACCGCACCCCGGCGAGGAACTTCCCTCCCTCATCCTCGACCACCAACACGCCCCCCGGCGAATCAGGCCCATACCGGCGGACCACACCATTCACACCCACCAGGGTGACCGGCACCAGATTCCACCCGACCACCATCGCCTTCCCGTGATCGACCCAGCCGCCACGAGCCCCATCCGCCAACAGGTCCTTGAAATTCTCCACCGACGACAACTCAGCCGGCACATCTTCCGCCGTCGCCCTCTCGGCCACAAACCCATTCAAGGCATTCACAGTGCCAGGCGCACCCTCCACTCCCGCAGCACGCAACGACTCCACCAACGCCTCATCGAACCCGGCCATCGGCTGCAGGAAGAAGTCCACACCCCCGAGAACGACACCCCGGCGACCAACCCGCTTGAAGACCTCCGAGGCCGCCGAAGAGGACGCCGTGGCCGCCGCGGACACCGCTGACGAACCGGCAGAGCCCTCCGCAACAACGCCTGAAACCTGCACCGAGGATGACCCGCCACCGGGCGCACCACCGGGCAGGGCCACCGGCCGCCCGAGCCGGAAGATCTCCTCAAAGGTCTCCCCACCGGCCAGCTGCCCGTTCCGGTAAATCTGCGCGATGCTCTCACCGATCTGCCGCAGCGTGCGCTTCCCCTGCGGATTCAGCTGCGGATTCAGCTGCCGATGCAGCTCGGGCAACCGCCTCCGCAGCTCGGCCGCCTCCTCCGCGCCGAGCCGCACCTTGAGCGTCTTGAGCTCGGTGTGCACCTCCGCCCACAGCGTCTGCTCGTCGTGCGAGTCAAGCCCCGGCACGCCCCCGACCTGCGGCTCGGCTGGATCCTGGGCCGGGGCGTCCTGTGCCTCAACGGTCGCGGCCCGGTAGGCCGACCAGGTGACCGCCGGGTTCGGGTACATCGTGCCGGGTTCGTCGTCGAGGCGCGCGCCGCGCAGCTCGGGAACGATCTGGCTGGTCAGCACCTCGTCCAGGTCCGCGCCGTACGTGATCGGCTCCGAGCCGTCGCGCCGCACCAGGAGCCAGTTCCCCGGACCGTCTCCGCGGACGGCCTGGACGGCGTGGTCCTGCCGTATGTCGTCGGAGCTGATCAGCAGGTCGTGCTTGATCCGCTGGGCGACGGCCGAGGCGAAGTCGACGTCCATCCCACCCATGACCAGCACGATGGGCCGGTCACCGAGGTCGTCGAAGCCGGTGAGGAGCTCGGCGAAACCGGCGACGCCGTGCCGTTCGACGACGAATGCCGGGTCGCCGTCGGCCTCGTCCCGCATCGCGTTCAGGACCACTTGCCCGGCGGCCGGGTCATAGTGTCCGGCGAGGATGTACCAGTCGCCGTAGCGGGGCAGGGCGAGGGCGGCGCGCAGCCGGTTCAGCTCCTCGGCGGCGGCCTCGCTGCCGCGCGGCGGGGCGACGGGCGGGACGTGCGGCAGGTAGCGGCGGCCGTCCAGGCCGGGGATGCCCTCCGATCCGGACAGCATCCGCTTGGCCAGTGCGGTCTCCGGGTCCAGCAGTACTTCCACCGAGTCGTCCATGCTGTACCAGAGCAGGGACTCGCCGGCTCCGTACCGGATGTCGCGGCGTTCGTTTACCGCGCTGATCCGCAGGCCGACCAGCACGCCGGCCTCCACGCGCAGGTAGTACGCGTGGCGCCGGAAGGCGATCGGCCGGACGAGCCGTTCGCCGGAGGTGAGCCCGTGGTCGTGGCTCTGCCCGAGCGAGACGGACGGCTCGACGGGCACCACCGGGTTGCCGCTCGGCGGGGCCAGCGCCGGTCCGCCGTCCAGGGAGGCGCTGAACGTCGTGCCCGCTGCGTCCAGCAGCTCGTTCTCGGCCTCGTGGAGCGTCTCGGAGGTCAGCCGGCCGTCGACCCAGCGGAGAGGCTTCGGGCCGTGCAGGCGGGTCTGGATGAACGCCTTGCCCCGCGCGTCGGTGGCCGGGCCGTCCTCCCGTACGAGCGGCGGGAAGGTGTGTCCGTCGTCGAGCGTCAGGTGGAAGCTGGTGATGAACTGGTGCCGGCTGAGCAGCGCCGCATACGCCTCCCACGGCATTCCCGTGGCGGTCATCAGGCTCCGCACCACGGCGGGCGCGTCGCTGCCGGGGTCCGTGCCGGAGAAGATCGCGATCGAGGCGTCGAACAGGGTCCGTAGCGCGAACGGGTCGATGCCGACCGGGACGACCGCACGGCGCAGGATGTCCGCCCGCCCGACCGCGAACGGCGTGAGTCCGGCGCCGGTCAGCACCTCCTCGGGCGTCGTGGCCGCGGTCAGCCGGCGCACCCGGTCGGCCACCGGCGCGAGGTTCGGCGGCCGGCCCGGCAGCATCGAGGCGGGGAACTGGACGCGTTCGACGATGTCCACGAAATCGGTCACGGCGACCGGCACGGGTTTGTTGGGATCGAAGAAGAACGCCAGCCCCGAGTCCGCCAGTCCGAGCGTGAGCACCTGGAATGGCTTGGACGCGTTGTAGCCACGGTAGAGGATCGCGATGATCCGTAGCCTGCCGGTGTAGGCGTGCGTGTCGCCGAGGACCGTCAGCACGTCGCGGGTGCGGAGGATCTCGCCCCGCCCGATCGTCGCCTGCTCGTAGTGGTCGCCCTCGGCCGTGCCTTCGAGGTACGTGCCGCTGACCGCCCGGCCGGTGGCGGGGATCCGGGTGCTACCGAAGTTCGCGCCCACGCTGTGCGCCGAGGTCGTGCCGCGCCGGCCGACCTGGCGCTGGGTGTTGATCCGGTACAGCGCGAAGTCGCGGGCGCGGGTGTCGCCGTACTCGTACTCGTGCTCCTCCAGCGCTTCCGCGCGCAGGACGAGGGTGAACTGTTTGCCGGCGCCGGGCAGCGAACGGGCCAGGTGGAGGATCAGGCCGGGGCCCAGGAGGGTGTCGCGGTGCCCGAGCAGCGCGGCGTTCTGCAGGAGCGACTGCAGGGTGGTCGGCACACCCGAGCGCACCGCCCTCGGTTCGCCGTTCACGATGCGCCACTGCCGGTACAGCAGCTGTTCGTCGACCGCGCGCAGAACGCCCCGGACCATGGTCAGCACGGGGTTCGGGCCGTCGGGCGTGTGGTCCGGCTGCGGCCACTCCATACGGTCGGAGGCGGCCGCCAGCGGTAGCCGCTCCAGGGACAGCCATTTCGGCACGCCGAGGGGACGCTCGATCGGCGGCTGAGGCGCCGGCCGCAGCAGGGAGACGCCGCCGACGACGAGCATTTGCACTCGATCGGTCCTGGGCGACCAGCTACCGAGGGCGTTCGCGCTCCAGCTCGTCACCGTGACGTCCCACAGCATCGTGCCGCGGTGCGGCCGGTACTCGCGGTTCTCCTGGGTGAGCCAGCGGCCGGACAGCACCTCGTTGGAGTCGATGTTCGTCGGGGTGACGTTGCGCAGCGTCCAGCTCCCGGACGGGCCGCCGTCCTCGGACTCGCCGGCCAGGTCGGCGCCACCGGACAGGACATGGGACGTGGAGCGCCGGCCGGTGAAGATCACCGCCGGTTCGGAGTCGGCCTGGGCGGCCTCGCGCATGCCGACCTCACCGACCTGGGGACGCAGCCGGAGCACCGTGCCGCGCAGCGAGACCACCGCGTGCCGGTTCCCGACCGACCCGCTGTGCCTGATCCCGAACGTGTGCACGGTCGGGCCGCCCCACAGCATCCGTCCGAGGATCTGGTCCTCGTTGATCGCCACGTCCAGCGTGTCGTGGTAGGTCTCGGGCGGAATCCCGGCGGCCTCCAGCAGCTCACCGGTCGCCTGCCCCAGCTCTCTGACGCCGAGGACCTCCATGGGCTGGTCGTCGGGCCGCAGGCGCTCGGGTTCCCCGGCGGCCCATCCCCACAGGTCCTGGGCGGTCACCGGCGCGACGGGCGGCTGCCGTCGCAGCGCCCGGCCCAGGTCGGGGACCGGCGAGCGTGGGATCGAATGACCGCCGGTCAACGGACTGAGCCCCTCCGGGACCAGGTAGCGGATGAGCCCGGGCCAGTCGTCGTGGCGGCGGATCGTACGGGTCGGGAGGCCCTGCGGCGGCGTGCCGGTGATGAGACCGACGGACTGGCGGGCGGCACCGGCGGCCAGCCCGGCGAGCGTGCCACCGGACGCGGCCTCCGGCTCGAAGGTCAGCTCGACGTCGAGGTGATAGCGGGTACCGAACAGGAAGGCACGGAGCGGGCCCTCGTAGATGAAGCCGAGTGAGGACCACACACCGGAACGCGCGGTCAGCGCGGCCGAGTGGGCTCGGGCGTAGCTGAACTGCGCGGGGAAGCTCAGCCTGCGCAGGGCGCTGTGCAGGGGGCTCAGTTTGAGCTGACCACCGCCGCGGTAGCCGAGCTGGTCCGCCACCTGCTCGGTCGCGCCCAGGTCGTCGTAATAGATCGGGCTGTGGTCGATGCGGCCCTTCTCCAGCCGGGCGCCGGTCCAGTCCTCGCCCTGCTGCGACCGCACCCATACCTTGAGCCGCACCCGGCCGCCGGGCGCCTGGTAGAGCCGGGTGAACGGCACCCGGTGGCTGATGAGCTGACTCGTGTACGGCAGGGCGGTGGTGACCGAGAATCTTTGGTTGATCGCCCGTTCGAGCCGGTGTCGCTGTCGTGCGGTGAGACGCGGGGCGAAGCTCGTCAGTTGCGGGTCGCCGAACGCCTGGTCGATCAGCTCCATCGCCCGGGGCACGACCTTCTCGAACCCGCCGAGCATGTCGGGGACCGACGGTCCGCGGCTGCGGCCCTTCAGGATGCCGAGCGGTGGCATGCGGTCGGTCAGGTGAGGGCCGTCGGCAGGCAGGATCATCCGGCCGTCGTCCCCGAGCCGGTCCAGGGCCACGCCCGAGAGCACGTCGTTCAGCTCCCGCTCGAACCGGTCCGCCTCGCGTTCCGGCACCCAGACGTGCCCGGTCATCGCGAACCGCGCGGGCCGTGCCGCCGCCGGCCGGGAGGAGCGGATGTCGACCTCGAGGGCCATCGTGAGCCGGTAGATCCGCCGGCCGGAGGTATAGCCGACGGTGTGCCAGTCGCCGGCGCCCATCGAGGCCGCCAGGCTGCGGGTGGCCGATCCGGACGCCTTGGCGCCGCCGGTCGGGCCGATCTGCACCGGCGTGTCCCGCACGGTGAACGTCGGCAGCGACAGCTTCAGGGTCAGGTCCGAGGTGACACCACCGCTCATCGAACTCGACTCGCCCGACCAGAACAGGTGCCGCGCGTCCTGCTGAACGTATCCCTCGGCGGTGTCGACCTGCCGGAAGGCCGTCATCCGGCCCCGCAGCCGGAAGGCCGCCCAGTCCTCGGTGCCCTGGTTCACCCGGAACTCTTCGGACAGGTAACCGTAGCCCAGGACGTCCTTGTGCACCCGGAACAGCGCGGACTCGGTGAACAGCTCGGTCACCGCGGAGATGAAGGCGGCGTCGGCGTCGGGGAAGCGGAGTGCGATCCGCGCGGCGACGGCCTCCGGACCCCGGTCCACGACGAACGACTCGCCGATCGGGGTCACCCGCCAGAGCACGCCGTGGAACTCTTCGGCCATCGTCGCGGGGGCCTCGTCGGGCAGCGCGCGCTCCGGGCCGAAGGCCGGCGGTGCGTCCTCCTCCGGCGGGGACTCGTCCTCGGCGAAGGCCAGGAGCACGTCGACCGGCCGTACGACGGTCTCCCTCCCGGCCTCGCCGGGGAACGTCACGGACACGCGGCTGCCGCTCGCCGGGTCGTCGTGGTTCGCGGGGAGCTCGAAGTAGGCGTACTGCTCGCGCCAGCTCTGTTGGACCGTCTGGATGACCGCACCCTCGTACGCGCCGAAGCCCCGCGAGCCACGGCCGGTGACGGTGGGCATGACGCCGACGCCCGGCAGGATGTTCCAGCCGGTCGTGATGGAGATCGGGCCGTCGCCCGTCGACTCCGGCGCGATCGACCGGTTGTCGTTGACGTCGGTGAAGGTGGACGGCTTGACGATCTGCGGAAGGTCCAGGGCCTGCGACGGGCGCGCGCCGATCTGTACCGACTGCACCTCCTGCGGACGGCGGTAGCGCGGGCCGTGCTCGCCGATCAGCGGCCCCAGGGCCAGCCGTACCATCACCGGCCCCTTCGGCGTCGGCACCCGTATCCCGGTCGGTGACGCCAGCCGGCGCCACGCCTCCTTGCTGCCCAGACGGGTGAAGGCGGCGACGACACCGTCCTCTACCGGCCCCCGCAGCTCCGCGGGCAGCGGCTCGGCGATCCACGCGGCCAGCTGCCGGTCCTCGCCCAGCCGCACGTCACCGACCCGGGAGACGTGTCCCCACTCGCCCCACGGCAGGGCCCACCGGTCGACTCCACGACGGGCGTTCTCCTCCGCCGCGTACCGGATCCGTCCGGGCAGCCGCCGGACGAGCGGTCGCGGCGCGGCCTCGGTGCCCGGTTCCGTATGGCCCTCGGGGTCCGGGCTCGGTTCCGGCGTCGCCAGGCGCGCGGCTTCGGACCGGATCGCCAGCAACTCCTGTACGGCCGCCGGGCCGGTGTCCGGTGTGCGGTTCTCCAGCGTCTGGCGGAGGGCCTCGGCGGCGTCCGCGTCCCGGAGCGGACCGGCCAGCTCGGTCCTGACCTGGTCTTCGAGGCTGTGCACAGCGGCGGCGTGGATCTCGGCGATCCGTTCGTCGACCTCCCGCAGGGCGTCCCGCAGCCGGTCGACGCGTACGCGCTGGTTCGGCCGCCACGGAGCGTCGGCGAGCGCGCGCAGCCGCCCCAGCCGCTCCTCCAGCTCGGTGCGGTGTGCGGCGGCCGCGTCCGCGCCGATCAGCGAGAACGACAGTTCGAGCTGGGCCACCGCCAGGCCGGCCTCGCTCAACAGGGCCGCGGCCTCCGAGCGTGACACTTCGGCGGCGTCCTGCCAGACCGTACGGAGCCCGGCGACCGTCAACGGCACCGAGCCGAACGCCTCGGCGACCAGGGCGGCGACCATCCGCACGTCGTCGGCGGTCGGATACTCGAGCGGCCCGTAGCCACCGAACGAGTGGATCAGCTCGCGCAGGTCGGAGATCCTGACCTCGTCCCCGGGCTCCCGGCGGGGCCGCTGCAGGACGTCGGCCAGCGTTGCCGGGTCGGCCCGCATCGCGTCGGCGAGCCGCCGGGCGTTCCGCAGCTGGTCGAGGGTGAAGCCGGGGCCGTGCACGTCCAGCGCGAGCCTGGCCGCCGAGAGGAGCCCCGGCAGGTCCGCCGGCAGGACCGCGCTCACCGCGTCGGTGACCGCGTTCGGCTGCCAGCCGCGGTTCACCCGGGTGGCCAGGGCGATCCAGTCCGGGCGGGCGTTCGGATCCTGCTCCGCCCCGGCCAGCCGCAGCAGTTCGCGCATCGCGACGGCGTGTGACGAGGTGAACCGGTACGTGCCGGGCAGCCGGAACTCGGTGCGCGCCCTGGCGTACGCCTCGGCGACCTCGCTTCGCGACGCATGCTGCTCCAACGCCGCCACCGTCAACCGGTGACCGTTCCGCGCGACCGCCTCCGCCGCCCCCATCAGGGCCACCACCTGAGCAGCGGTCACCCGGTCCGCCGTCGCATCGAGCGTCCCCCGCACGAGCGGCAGCAGATCCTCGACCGTGACCGGCCCGGCCAGCTCCGCGGCCTCCTCCGGCCACGTCGCGCGGAACAACGCAACCAACTCCATAAGGCGCCCCTGCGGGTCACCAACGGCCGAAACCGCACCGAAACCCGCCTGCAGCTCCTCGAAAAGTCCCTCCACCTCCCACTGACGGAACAGGGCATCGGCGGTGAGCTCGCCCTCCGGCCCCACCGTCGTACGTTGGGCGAGCTCCACCAGATCCCAGACACTCCAGTCGTGGTCCTCCCCGAACAGACCGACCAGCAGCGGCTCCAGATCCTCCTCCCCCCGCACCTCTGCGATGGAGAACTCACTCCGCGCCATCGCCACGATCCGCCCCAACGCGGTGTCGGCATCAACCCGGGGCCTGACCACACCAGACGCGACCGGGTCTTCCTCATACCGCACCCACTCAGGCGCTCCACCCCGAAGCCCACCCCTGTGCGGCAAGGGATCTGAATGATCCGCGACCGACCCATCCGACACCGTACTGATGCCAAGATCGCCAGCCGGAAGAATCTCATCGTGATCCGGCCCCGCAGTGCCGGTCTGCCCGCCCGGGCCGGCTTGCCCGCCGCGGTCCGGGGAATTGCTGTATCGGACGGGGCCGTAGATGTAAACTTCCCCGAGATCTGAGATCTCGTCAAAAGGTGGACGGAGGACCTCATTCTCTAGGCGAACGAGTCCTTCCCCGCCTCCTGTGACCACATCCTCGAAATTCCTAAGATCCTCGGGGTTCGGACCGTATAGGATCACCCTGCCCTCAGGTTTCTTAAGAACGCGCAGTATTTCTCTCGCAGTCCCCCTGGTTATCGGCGCGCCCATCAAGGTTACGACGAGGACACTGTCGTCCGAGAGCGGGAAGACCGGGTTGTCGTAATCTTCTACGGGGACAAGATTAGGGATCGTTTTTCCCCGATCCGGACCATTGCTGATCTTCTGCTCGCGCTCACTGTTCTTAAAGTTTACGTTATACGCCCCCTTGAAGCCTGTTCTAATCTTGCCCCCTTCCATGTCGATTAGCCCCTCGCCCCATACGTCCAAGTGGGGAATGACGTCGAGCTCCCTGTAGTCCTTCACCTGCGCATTGGATGCGCTCTGGAGCTCAGCATTCCGCTGCGCGGCGAAGGCCAGGGACGCGGGGGGACTGGCCGGCCGGGTGGGGTCCGGCGTGGCCGGCGCGTGGCCAGGTGCGGTCCTCGGAGTTGATGTCAGGGAAGCCAGGGGAATGTCAACCCACGGGGTGATGCCCGCCGGTGCGATCGCTTCGGTGGTGGCGTGGAAGGTAGCGGGGGCAATGGGTGGCGTAGCCGCGGGGTGGGCAGGACCCAAGCCGGTTGTCAGCGGGTAGTCGGCCGGCTGGCCGGTCAGCCGACCGCTGGTCAGATTTTGCGGGTGGAATTGCGCTGCTGACACCGGGTCAGCAGACTGAGCCAGCAACAAGCCGGCCATCATTCCCATGCGACGGAGCCGAAGCGTTCCCGCCCGATAAGTGCCTGGTAGGCCAGCGGTATCGACGGGGTTGCCACCAGCGGCGTGAGTGTCCAGGTCCGCCCGCGTGACTCTCCCTCGGGAGGCGGTGGCAGGGGCCCAGTAAATGGTCCGTTTCTGCCGGGGCATGCCAGTGCCGGAATCGGTGGCCTCGGCCGCGATTTGGGCGTCCGATTTCGATTCGGGTCCGGCCTCCTTGCCGGACCCGCCACCGGCCAGCCCCGCTACTCGACCTGCGCCGCCGGCCTGCCGGTCCATCAGGATCTCCGCGACCCGCGCACCAACGGACTGCGGCGGTCCCTGCTTCTGGTACGGATTCAGCCGGCCGTACGCCTCCACCACTTCCTGGTGGCCATACTCCTCCACCACGACCAGCGGATCGACGGATCGCTCGGACGGTTTCAGTGTCCTGGCCATCCCCCTGAGCAGATCCAGCAGGCGCTGTCGATCCAGCTCCAGTTTCGACGCCAGCGCCTCCACCGGATCGTCGCCCAGCCCGACCTGCGATCCATCGATCGCTCCCGCCGGAAGAATCTCGTCGTGGCCCGGCCCGGAGGCCTTCGCCGGCGTCTGAGCATCCGGAGCCGGCATCTGCTCGGCGACGGGCGCAGGAGCCTGTTCGCCGGCCTCGCGAAGATGCGGGGGGATCAGGTCGTCGAGGAGGTCATCGTCGAAGACGCCATCACTCGGGTCGAAGACCTCGTCGACCCAGGCGTCCAGATCCGCCGCCTCACTGGCCAGGACCCGCTCAGGCACCTCGAAGCCCGAGTCATCACCGAGGCCGGCCCAGCGCCATGCCAGCAGGATGTCGTACAGCGGCTGGGACCTGACCAGGCCCCAGGACATCACCGCGACGAGGAACGGTAGGGCTTTCTCTTGCGGGAACCCGAGCTTCCGGTAGACGCGGAACATCCACTCGATCTCGTCCGGCGGCTCGGAGCGGACGCGGTAGCCGCGGACATCGCGCATCTCGGCGAGCCACTCATCGTCGCGCGCATCCCGATCGTGGGGAGTCTCGTTCCAGAACTCGGTCAGGGTCCCCTGGTGGTAATGGACCGCCTCAAAGAAGGCGACCATGACCTGGTCGAGATCCCACTCGAGTCGATCGTCGAGCAGCCGTGCCAGCCACTCCTTCGGCAACTTCTTGAATCCGGCCGTGGCCTTCTCCGTGCCGAGACGGAAGTCGAGCAGCGTGAGCAGCCGTGCGGTGGCCTCCCGCGCGGTTCGGGAGACTGCCGGTTCCTCCGCTATCCCCGCGACGGCTCGTTCGTACGCCTCCTGCGCCGAATCCCAGGAGGAGCGACCGTAGAGATGCCCGAAACGGACCGGTGTCTCGGGCGAGACGTCGGTAGCCGCGAGTCGGGGTCCGTAACCGCGTACGCCGATCCAGCGCGGCCAGTTCGGCGGCGGAGATGGTACCGGTGACGCCTCTACCGCTGCGATCTCGGCCGACGCGATCGCCCGGCCGGGTTCCGCCTCCAAGGACGGCCGGCGGAGCACCTCGCCTCGTTCTTCTTCACTGAGTTGCCTGCCGTCCTGCGCGCGGGGGAAGAGGGCTCGCTCCACCTCCTTGTAGTGATCGCGATCGCCGAGCACGGCATGGAGCAAGCCGTCGAGGCGCTGACGGGTTTTGGGCGTATCGGACAGCGGGCTGGGGCCTTCCAGCCCGTCCATCAGCCTGCGTGCCGCGACCTCGGTCGGCGCTTTCTCCTCCCGCAGCTCCCGCAGGATCTTTTCGGCGCGCTGGACGTAGCGTTCTTGCCGCGTCGCCACCGCGTGCTCGATCAGCTGCCCGGACCAATGACGCGCGACCGCGTCGACGTCGCGCAGCGTGGACCGCTGCGGCCACATCGGTCCCTCGTACATGTGTGCGTCCGTGATGGCGGCGACCACCCTGCCCACCGGATGGGGCAGCTCGTTCACGAACACCCAGTCGGCCGGGGCCTTGGCCAGCTCCTCCCACAGGCGGGTCCGGATCTTGTCCAAGGGGCCGGTCAGGAAGAGGTTCCGGGGATTTTCGGGATCGACCCCGATGTGCCGCAGCCATTCACCGGCCGTCAGCGGTCCCCTCCCGAGCGACGGGTCGACGACGATCCATTCGGTCTGTCCACCCTCCATGAGGGTCCACACCACGTCATGGATGTGGTAGCGCCAGCGGCCATATAGCTCGCTCTGCGGCCCCAACGCCGCCTCTTCCGTGCGCTCCCGAAAGACGGCGATCTTCCCCGCGGGCGCGCCCCCTTGCAGCAACTGCAGCACGCCCAGATGAGCCCGCAGGTAACAGCCCCCATCCAAGTGATCATGGGGTACGCGGACGTCACCGTATTTGTCGTGATGGAACCGCAGCTCGGTGAGCAGGTCGTACCAGCGCTCGACCTGGGCGTAAGAGACCGGCTCCGGCCGGGGCTCGGCGAACAGGCTCCTGGCAGCAACCGTGCCAGGCCAGATCTGCTCCCAGCGGTGCCGCGACTCACCGCCGCCCTGACGCTGCCACACGTCGGAGATGTGCGACTCGATCGACTTGCGGTACCGGGCCTGGTACGCCTCCTCGACGGCCCAGGCCTGCTGGAGGTTCCCGTCGAGTGAGCGCAGCAGGTCGAACGCCCCCTCCGCGTCCTCCCGCACGGTCAGCGTCTCGTGCAGATTCTGGACGAAGGCCTCGACTCCCCGCAGTTCCGCCGGGCGTACCTCCGGGGTGAACGGGATGGGTCCCGGAGACGAGACGCCGAGGTCGGCATGGGAGAGCAGGCCGAGTTGCCACATGACATCCTTGACCAGGGCGTCCGACGCGCGCCCCTCCGCCACCGCGTAGTTGATCGCCGCGAAGAGTGACATCCCCTCGGCCGCTGCGCGGAAGGCGCTCTCCAGCGACTCGGGGGTCCGCTCGTCGAAGAGGGATCGGCGAAGACGCAGTTGTCGCAGGACCTCTGAGTGATCCACCGGATCCGCGGCCAGCAGGGCGGCGAGGCGGTCGGCGTACTCCGCCTCGGGCGGCCCGGCGAGCCGGGCGGTGACCGGCGCGGCCGGAGCGAGGTGATCGGTGAGCGAGACACGGACCGCCGCCGACTCGCCCCCGGATCCGGCCGGCTTCAGATAGACGCCCGACCGGTCCGCGATCAGCGTGTAGCGCTCCAGCCCGAACGGCCCGCCAAGACCGTCGCGCACCTCCTCGGCGTTGACGACCGTCCCGATCCAGCCGCTGTCCCCGCGCAGCAGCATCCCCTCCGGCTCATGGAAGAAATCACCACCCAGCCGTCTCCACCCCTCCGGAGACAGCCACCGGCCGTCAGGAAGTGAGATCGCCCCCGTCTCGTCGATGGCATAACCCCAGCTCCCGGAGCGCGACGTGAACGCCCGGGAGACGACGACCGCCTCACCCACCACCGGCACCTCGTCGGCCGGCGCGAACTGCAGACCACCCTCGCGCCGCTCACCGACCGTCACCGCCCGCCCGATCGGCCAACCCGCCGCGACCGGGTCCAACCCCGCATCCGGCGCTCCCCCGCGGGTACGGACCGGCGTCCCTTCGACCGTGTCCACGTCCATGTCCGACCCGTCGTGACCGGACTCATCGACCGACACCGGCTCGGAGCCGGATTCATCGTCGGAGTACGACTGCAACTCCAGTTCAACGACGAGTCCGTCCGGATTCAAGTCGGGACGAGGGTGAACCTCGGCGACGTCGAACGTGCCGCCGTCCAGCACGTAATACAGCTCGCCTTGACCGGTGCGCTCACCGAACCGGCCCGAAGCCCGCACCTCCACATGGTCTGGCACCGGGATCAACTCCACCCGGCCGGGCCCCTCCCCCCGCTCGACGTGGGCCAGAGCCTCCTCGGCCGAGCCCCAGACCCGCCAGACGGGAGGCGCCGCGACCTCGGCATCCGCTCCGGTGGCGGAGAGCGGCTCAGTTCCCGGCCGCCACCGCGCCGCCCAGAACCCTGCGTCCTCCTCCGCCACGCGCGGAAGACGGGCGACCGCCCGCCGAGCGACCTCCCACTGCAGGTCGGCCAGCTCATCGGTGCCATCGGCCGGCAGCCGCTCGATGGCCAGCAGGGCGGCGGCCTCTCGCGGCGTGAGGCGCTCCGCTCCGGCGGCCTCCGCGACGTCTCTGGTGACGGTGGGCTTGACCATGCGGTCGTACATCAGCAGATGCGGCGGCCGGGGCATCACCGCCTGTGGGCCCGTCATGCCAGGAGGCGACGGGAACGCCCGGCTGACCCATTCGCCGAGCTCTGCGCCCTCGCCGTGCAGCGCCGAGCGCACCGACGCGCCGCCATACCCGGCCCGCTGCCAGGCGAGGACGATGTCGAAGAGCGAGTCGCCGGCAGGCGCCCGCCAGGCGATCATCGCCGCGAGGATCCCCCGGCCGTCATCAGACTGCGGCATCACCTCCCGGTACGTCGAGAACACCAGTTCAACGCCGTCGGGCGGCGCGGCGGCCGGACGGTAGCCGCGCGCCCGCATCCGCTCACGCCACCACTCGCTGTACGGCCCGGCTTCGCGGGCCGACAGGCCGCTCAGCCCCGTCTCGGCACCACGCCGCGCCGCAGCGGACAAGGCGGTCATCGTCTCGTCCAAGCCCCACGTCGAGGTCCCGGAAAGCAGGGATTTGATCTCCTCCATCACGGCGTCCGGTGACAGCTCGCCTGTGAAGGTTCGGGCCTTGCGGGTGAAGGCGTCGAGCAGCTGGGTCACAGCGTGACGCGCGACAAGAAGCCCGGTCTGACTGAACCGCTTCGCGAGCTCCCTTCCGTAGGCCTGGCTGAGGCCAGGCCACCGCGGGTCCCGGTAGATGGCACCGAAACGCACGGACGGCTCGGGCAGTCCCTCGCCCCGCGGCGGCGCCAGCCGCCTCGCCTCCGCCCGGGCGGCCTCGAGCTCCGCGTTGATGGCCACGCGATCGTCGTCCGAAGGGTGATTCAGCCGCTCCGCCCTGGGGTAGAGCCGCCGCACCCCATCCCCGAGGTCCTGCTGGTTCTGCCGCGACTGCGACGCCGTGGTCCTCTGCGCGCGGGCGGCCTCCTGTTGTCCGTAGTAACGCGCCTCGACAACGGCCTTGGCCACCCCGCCGCTGGTGTCAAGTCTCGAGAGCACGGTCATACCGATGAAATCTGTCAGCTTGACACTTCTGTCACCGACAAGACCAGCGTTCAAAAAACGCTCTGGTGAAACCTCGTCACCGTCTTCCGCGAACGACACCAAATTCCCGTCCGGACGCGGCTCACCCTGGTGCTCGACGAAACGGTCGTCGTAGTCGGGAATCCTGTTCAGAAGCGTTCGCTCGAAGATCTCAAGGAACGCGGCCCGATCTTCGACCAGGAACCCTCGCGCCCGCTCGGGAAGTGAAGCGAACAAGACGGCGGGGTCATGTCGCACCAGGACGGCGGCATGGGCCTTCGTAATGGAATAATGCACGAACTGGGTGAGATAGGTCGCCGCATGCACGTAAAGCGCGCCGACATGGAACCGCAACTCCTGCAGCGCCAGGTCGGGTATATCAAGGAACCGATACATGACCTGCGGGTCCTCGACGATATAGCCGAGGAGTTCCTGAGAAAGGAAGCGGGCGGCGATCTGGTCGGCGAATGCCAAGGCATCATCCAGATGGTCACCGGCGAAAAATCCGGTGCGCCCGTCACGCCAGGTTTTCGCGCGTACCTGCTTCAGGTAATCATGCCCCACGGCGAGGGGAACACCCTCGCTGTAGTGATCACGAGCACCGGATGGCGCGCCGACCGGCGGCGGCCCGATGAGCGCACCCTCCCCCTCTTCCGTCAGCGACCATCCCGGTCCGAGAACCTTGAGGAGAGGGATGGTCGGAGCGGCGCCAGGGCTTCCGGGAATGTTGTCCAACGAATCCTCAGTACGCGCCTCCACCTCGTACATGAGGTCCCGGTCGACGTAGCTTTCTCCCGGGAGCTCTCCCACCACGCCGTAGACCAGCTCAGGGATCCCTACGATCTTGCGTTCGCCGGTGCCGCCTGAGGACCTCGCCCTATCCTCGTTGGTGTAGTAACGGCCACCGAGACCTAGATAGACCTTCTTGGTCTCGAGGACGAGTTGCGCACCATGCGGCCCATTCGCCAACACCATCCCGTTGAATTCAAGAAGACCGTCTTCGAGGTTCTCTCGGGCGGCTTCGGCCTCCAAGTACGGGACCGAAAGGAGGTTCCAGTACTCCTTTTCCTTGCCGGACCCCTTGCCCGGCGGATCCATTCGCCCGAATATATGGAGCCGGGCGATCAGGTCACCCGCGGTCTCCAGCGGAGTCCGCTTCAACGACGAATACAGCTCGAGATACTTTCGCACCACTCCTTCTTGGTCGAGCGGGCGGGAAGGCCATTCTCCCTTCCGGTCCCACTGGCGACCAGGCCACTCCATGCCCGCAGGGCGACCTGACCAATTGCGCTTCTGCACTTCGGTTCGGTACCCGTAGTGCAGAAGCCACCGACCGAAATCGTCGAGCGCCACCTCTCCCGATACGGACGACAGACTGTCCTCCGGCCCCACCTCAGTCGCCTCGGTCGCCTCGGTCGCCTCGGGCGGCCCGGCGGGCCGGGCGGTGGCCGCTCCGTCGCCCTCCAGGTCTGCCCAGCGGACGCGCTTGCCACCGGACGCGGCCCGTGACGACGTCGAACCGTCACCCGGGCGGGATCCCTGATTGCGAGCGATGCCGGCGCCGTCCATGCCGGACGGGTCGGCGGCCGGACCATTGCCGTGATCCGCCACAGCACCGGTTCCCTCAGCGGCGGAGCCGTCGCTCACGCTGGTCGAGTCGGCCGGCGGCTGCCAGGTGCGCGGCCTGCCGTCCTCCGCCGGTGTCGGCGCATCCTCGGTCGAAGAATTCTCGGTCGAAGAATTTTCGGCCGCGGGACCGGCTGCCTTCGGCGCGGATCCGTCGTCGGCGCCCGTCGGGCCGGCCGGTGAGCGCCAGGAGACGAGCGGATGCCCGGACTCCGCTTCGGCCGCCTCGCCGCTGGTCAGTAGGGACCTGGCATCCGGAAGGGCCGGGCCCAGGTCGGTGACGCCGCCGTCCGGCCCGTAGGTGTGCCAGCCGTCGTACCACTCCCTGATCAATCGCGGCGTGCCGTCCGGCGCGAGCTCGAGCCGCCCTGCGACCAGGTCAAGCTCGAGCCGCCCTTCGACCAGGTCACCGGACGGCAACGGGACGAAGCCACCCCACGGCGCGGTCACCGGGGCGCCGAGAATACGCGCGACGGCCGGAGCGAACGAACGCGCGTCCCCGGCCAGGAGGACGACGGGCAGACCCGGCTCGTAGCCGGGCTGGTCCCGGAGCCACTCCGCGAACTCGGCCGGACTCATCGCACGCGGCCGGCCGGTGATGGAGATCGTGGTGTCGGTCGGATGAACTGTTCCCACTACGACGATCCGATCGCCGTCCACCGCAGGCTGCGTCCCCGGAGATGCCGGCGTAGCCCGGTCGCTCGACCCCGAAGACGCAACGGGTGCCGACTGCCGATTCGCACGCGACGGCCCAGGCGTGGGCCGTTCCTCCTCCGGCTGCTCAGTCCTCGAGGCGCCGTTGCTCGTCGCACCGTCGTCGATGGACGTTCCGGTGCCGCTCTGGGTCTGCGTCCGGGAGCCGTCGGTCCTCGACGGCAGCACACGCGACCCCGCGCCCCTGCCCGAGGCGGAAGCCGGCCGCGGGTCCAGAACTTCCTGCCCCGCAGCCTTCGCAACCTCCTTGGCTTTAGCGAGGTCTTCTTTGGCTTTGTCGAGTCTTTGTTCTGCCGCCTTGACGGGTTCAGGCGAGATCCGACGCGGCGGACGTTTTTCCAGATGGGCTTTAGCGACCTGCTCAGCCGCCTTCATCGCCTGATCGCGGACATCTCCAGCCGTCTTATGACCCTCAACACCGGCGTTCTCACGAATGGCTCGCGCG